>SZXX01000035.1 GCA_005843825.1 Chlorobium sp. | reverse complement strand
CTTATAAACGGGGGCACGTCCCACCGAAGAAAATGATTTTCTCGTCTGGGGAATGCTTGCCTATATTATTCACAAGCCGAGATAATCGAGGCTGGAGACCACCCACCATGTTTGCCCTTGTTGACTGCAATAATTTCTACGCTTCATGTGAGCGCACCTTCAGGCCAGAGCTTCGCCTGCGCCCTGTAGTTGTTCTCTCGAATAACGATGGTTGTATCATTGCCCGCTCCGAAGAAGCTAAAGCGCTTGGCATCAAGATGGGCACGCCGGAATTCAAGTGCCGTGATCTTCTCAAAAAGCATAATGTGTCAGTCTTCTCCTCGAACTATTCCTTGTACGGCGATATGTCCTCCCGTGTGATGCGGCTTCTGGGCAAACTTGCTCCTGAAATCGAAGTCTATTCCATCGATGAGGCCTTTCTCGATATGTCGAGCTTCACTCGCTTTGACCTTACGGATTACGCCCGGCACATGCGAAAGACTGTTCGTCAGCATACCGGCATTCCGGTCTGCGTCGGCATTGCCCCTACGAAGACACTTGCCAAGATTGCCAATCGTATAGCGAAAAAGAACCAGGAGAATCAGGGTGTCTGTATCCTTAAAAGCCATGAGGAGATTTACTCTGCTCTTGAGCGAACGAAGGTAGAAGATATCTGGGGAATCGGTCGGCAATGGAGCAAGCAGCTTCAGGCAAAAAGAATTGAGACCGCAGCTGATTTGGTTGTTGCTTCCCCCGCATGGGTGCGCAAGAACTTGCACATTGTCGGCGCAAGAATACAGTCTGAACTGCAGGGCACATCATGCCTGGAGATGGAGCTGGTGAGACCCGCCAAGCAAAGCATCTGCACCTCGCGCTCATTTGGCCGCAGCGTAAGCTCTCTGGCAGAGTTGCAACAGGCTGTGGCTACATTTGCAGGCAAATGCGCCGTCAAGCTGCGCCAGGAAAATGCCCTTGCTTCAATGCTGACGGTCTTTATTGCTGCCAGCCCGTTCGATGAGTCGGGCAATCGCTACTGGGGAACCCGCACAGCAGCCTTGCCGTATCCCACGCAGAATTCCATTATAATTCTCAGGGCCGCTGAGACAATTCTTGCCGGTATATTTCAAGATGGAATGGTCTATAAAAAGGCAGGCGTTATTGTGAGCGGGCTTGTGCCAAGAGCATCTTGCAGCACAACGCTCTCACTCTTCCCTGAAGAAGAGCCGGTTGCAAATGAGCGTGATGCCAGCCTTATGCAAGTCATGGATGCCATCAACCAGCGCTATGGTCGAAGCGCCGTACACCTTGCCTCCGAAAACAACAACAGCTGGAAGCCCAACCAGGCAAACCTCTCCCCAAACCGCACCACCAGCTGGAACGATATCATCGAAGTGAAAGTCTAAAGGGCAGTCAGCAGTGGGCAGTAGGCGTGGCATTTACAGCTCTTCCCCGATAGTCCCTCGAGTATAGGTCCTATAAGTCCCATAAGACCTATAGGACCTATTCCATCTCTTTTCAGCCCTTCAAACTGTCGAAAAACTCTTCCAATACCTCATTAAACCCATAAGCAAGTTCAGTCATTTCCGCCTCTTCCCGCGAAAACCACCGCAGCATCTGCCCCTCATGCAGCACCATGCTTTCTACATCAAACTCAGCACTCTTGATAAACACGTGCTCTGTCCGGTCTGAAAATTCATAGACCTTGAAAAGAGCACACCCCTCAACATTCACTTCAATCTCTTCAAGCATTTCACGCACAATGCACTCCGCAGGTGTTTCATCGCTTTCAACATGTCCTCCCGGCAGATCCCACATGTTAGGGCAGACAATTGAGGGCTTATCATCTCTTAGTACCAGCATAACTTCGTGCCGGCTGTTGTGGAAAATAATGCTCGTGCCAACGTGTCTCATAACCGGATTGTATTATTGAATGATATTGCCATACTCATCAAGCGCTGGATAAGGAGTGCCGTTCACCCTTAACTCATGGCTGAGGCGCGGATAGGTAGCTTCAAAAAGCAACTGTTCAAAAAGCTCAGGGTCAAGCTGCTGTGTAGTATACATCCCCTTTTTCTCCCTCTGGCGCTGAGCTTCAAAAAGAATAACACCTGTCGCTACAGAAACATTCAGCGACTCAACCATCCCCAGCATCGGTACCGAAATAGTATGATCTGCGCCATTGACAGCCTCATCCGAAATCCCGTCCCATTCAGCCCCAACCACAACTGCAGTCGGAACGGTATAATCGACATCTCTGAAATCAACACATCCCTCCTTGTTCGTTGCAACAAGGATCTGCATGCCCTCTCCGGCCAATTTTTCATAGACCGTCGCAATGTCATGATAGAGATGCAGCTTTGTCCACTTACTTGCCCCGGCACCAGCATTATTCTGTCTGGCATGAATGTATTTTCGGTAGGAAACTGCCTGGACATGACCGATGCCTACAACATCACAACTGCGAAGAATCGCCGACAGATTGTGAGCCTTATTCACATTGTCCATAACAACCGTAAGATCAGGCTGGCGATGAAGAAGCATCTCACGGATTTTTTTAAATCGCAGGGGAGTAATCAAAATCTTGAAAGAATATTAATAAATCAATACGAACTAAGAGAGAGTCCATAAGAAAGCTATTTTTTCTCTTTTTCCTTAATCTCCAGGGCAGGCTCAACTTGTTTCGATATTGCGAGGGTGAAATATTTTAAGTATATCATAATTACTCTTTTTTTTGGAGCCCAAGTAATATGTTGAGAGGGAGGCGCTACTGTAGTAACATTATGAGTCTAAGTACAAAAAAACATCCCCAGCTTGAACGACTGCTTCAGAAAGCGAAGCCGGTTACTCTAGGTCAATCATCAAAAGTCCTTATTCTCAGCGATCTGCACATGGGCAATGGCGGCAGGCGTGATGATTTTCGCCGCAATGCCGAGCTGGTCAAAGCCATGCTTGGGAGTTATTATCTGCCCGAAAAATATAGTCTAGTCCTTAATGGCGATATAGAGGAACTGTTCAAATTTCCTCTTGAAAGCATTGTGGATGAGTGGGGAGATATGTATGATCTGTTTCTCAAATTCGAGCGTAACGGTTTTTTTTGGAAAACCTACGGTAATCATGATGCCGAATTGCTTGAAGAAAAATCGTACCCTCTTGCCTCATCGATGGTCAAATCCCTGAAATTTCACTACGGCGATGAAACCATACTTGTTCTTCACGGCCATCAGGCATCGGTACTGTTGTGGGAGACATACCCCATAGTCAGTCGCTCTGTTGTCTTTTTTCTCCGTTATATAGCAAAGCCGGCAGGTATACGGAACTTTTCAACGGCGTACAACAGCCGTCGCAGGTTTGCAATTGAAAAATCAATTTATGAGTTTTCAAACCAGGCGAAAATTGTTTCCATCATAGGTCACACCCATCGCCCGTTGTTTGAATCTCTCTCAAAAGTGGATTTTCTGAACTTCCGAATCGAAGAGCTCTGCAGGGCTTATCCTTCAGCTGACGCAGAAAAACGCGCTTCAATCGAGAAGAAAATTTCAGCAATGAAGATTGAGCTCGCCACCTGCTACAAACGGGGTAAAAAAATCGGTCTCCGCAGTGGCCTCTATAACAGCCTTACCATCCCAAGTGTTTTCAATTCCGGCTGTGCCATAGGGAAACGAGGCATCACAGCCCTTGAAATTGAAGGGAACAAAATACGCCTTGTCTATTGGTATAACGGGAAGCAGAGCCGTAAATTTACCAGTGATCGTGATAACCGCCCCACAGAACTCGGCTCAACAGGCTTTTCAAGGATTGTGCTCAACGAAGACTCTCTTGATTATGTATTTTCGCGACTTCATCTTCTTGCATAAACTTTTTCTGTCGTGAATTGAATAGTCTGGATGCCTGAATTGGACGAGACTGTGTAGGCTGTTTTTGAGAGATATCTCCAATAATCTTAATGGAAGTTCATAAAGAATTTAGTTTTTTCACTACTGTCCGGTTAAAA
>SZXX01000014.1 GCA_005843825.1 Chlorobium sp. | reverse complement strand
TCCCGCCGAAAAATGAGACCGGCAGCTATGCCCTTCTCTTTGATCCGCTTGATGGTTCTTCGAATATTGACGTCAATGTCAGCGTCGGAACCATCTTCTCAATCTATAAGCTCAAAGGAAATGATCCCTGCAAAGCAAGCATAAACGACTGCTTGCAGAAAGGATCTGAACAGGTAGCGGCAGGGTATGTCATTTACGGTTCATCGGTCGTCATGGTCTATACCACCGGCCACGGGGTACACGGGTTTACCTACGACCCTACCATTGGCGAGTTCCTCCTTTCCCATGAAAACATCACCACTCCGAAAAGCGGTAAATATTACTCCATCAACGAAGGCTCTTATGCTCAATTCAACGATGGAACAAAAAAGTATCTCGACTATATCAAAGAGGAAGACCCTGCAACAGGACGACCATACAGCACCCGTTACATCGGTTCTCTGGTAGCGGACTTCCACCGCAACCTGTTAACGGGTGGAGTGTTTGTTTACCCCCCGACAACAAAACACCTCAGCGGAAAACTCAGGCTCATGTATGAAGCCAATCCTCTCGCATTTATCTGCGAACAGGCAGGTGGACGGGCAACAAATGGAAGAAGCCGTATTCTTGATATTCAACCAGCCGAACTGCATCAGCGTACACCGCTTTATATCGGAAGTACCGATGATGTTATTGTAGCAGAAGAATTTGAACAGGGGCTGCGATAACAAAAGAGGCTTAAACACGATAATGAACTGAAACAAAAAAGCCCCCGTCAAGGAGGCTTTTTTGTTACAAGCTGTACTTTTACATCACTCCACGATCAAATTCAGGATAAAATATCCTTTCGATCCCAACTGTTTTTCCTGTTGCAAGGTCAAGCGACAAGACTACACCGGAAAAATGCACATCATCTTCGGCACACTCATATTTGTGCGGGGTCTGATAGAGCATCCTGTCAGTTGCCGACTTGATCTGCATGCCAATAACTGAATTATGAGGTCCGGTCATTCCGGCATCAGTGCAATACCCGGTGCCTTTAGGCAGAATACGTTCATCAGAGGTTGGAACATGAGTATGCGTACCAATAACCGCTGAAACCCTGCCATCCAGATACCAGCCAAGGGCAATCTTTTCAGCCGTGGCCTCTGCATGAATATCAACAAATATTAATCGGACATTCTCCTTGACCTGCTCTTTAATCTGCTTGATCACCCAGTCCGCCGTTCTAAACGGGCAATCAATTGAGTACATAAAGGTTCTCCCCTGAAGGTTGACCACAGCAATATCACCCAGTCCATTCGGAAGCTTGTATACCCCATACCCTTTTCCGTAGGTACCTTTCGGATAGTTCAAGGGACGTAAAACCTGACTATGAGTCTTCAGCGTATCAAAAAAGTTGAAATTGCTCCAGGTATGGTTTCCACCGGTCACAACATTAACACCAGCCTCAAGAAGCTGATTCAATGCGTCAAGACTCATCCCCTTCCCATGATGCGCATTCTCGCCATTACAGATCACAAAATCAACATTATACTTGCTGATAAAACTCTTCAGCATCTTGCCAACCATCTGCAAACCCGGAGTACCAACAACATCACCTATAAACATAACCTTAACCGTCTTCTGTGCCATATAAACCCTATTAAATATTTATTTTATAACAAGTTGCAAGAAAAATACCGCCCTGTATAACCGGAAAACCTGGCGCATCAAGTAACAAACCCCGCAGTCAGGATTTTTTCAACCTCTCTATTTTCAAGAGGAAGATACCGAAATGAAAAAGATAACAAGGGATAGCGAATCTGTAATGTTTAATTTATTTACTGTTCTAAAAGGGTATAAAACATACACACACTACACACAAAAAACCCGGCTGCTCACCGGGCAATTACTCATGATTATTTCATTTTCATCAGATTACTTCTCGTGATGACATAACTGTTTGGAGAGAGTTGCCGGGCTACAGTCCTCAGGAAGTTCTTTAGAGTCAGATGGAGCGGAAACAGTTAATAGCTCTTCATTTTCCTGTTTTGGCATAACGTTTCCAAGCGACGCGAGCAATCCGTCAGTAATATTATGCGCTGCCTCAAAGGTGAAGTCTCTTGCTGCCTTCTCCATCCCCGCGTCCCCTCTACTGATTTCCTGAATTTTTTCAAGATGTCTCTGGAGTTCGTTCCAGTGAAACTTGACTTGGTTAACAAGAGTCATACCATCAGGCATTAAACCAACATGTAACTGAAGGTCAAGCGCGTCACAATATTGTAAAATGTCACCAACCGTAAGGGTTACATCCTGCGCATGTTCAATTTTCGAAACCTTGCTCTGTGTTATCCCTATTTTTTCGGCCAGTTCCTTTTGGGTTAATCCGGCCTTACTACGAAGTGCAAATAATGTTTTCGCAAGCTTTCTGGAGTTCAAAGACTTCACAAAACTGTCGCACTCTTCAGCGCTCGCATGCTTGGCATAAAGTTCACTCACGCTGCTATACGTTTTTCCGGCAGCCATTGTCAAACTCCTTTATTTTTCTGTAAATCTGTCACAAAACTAATACAGTCTTTAATGTCAGGTGTTTGGGAATTCTTATCCCCAACCGTAATCAAGTGAAGGATGAAGGTTTCAGTATCTGGGAAAATATACAATCGGGCTTCCTTCGGTGTTCCCATACCTTCCCCTTTCCGGCCTTTTTGGTCAATCGCCTTTATGCCATTAGGCTCTGAATGAATAAACCCAGCCTTAATGTTAATAGGCAGTGAACCTGATTTTAGAGTATTAAAATAGGTATCGAGGTTATCAAGAAGAAGCTGGTCAATACCTTTGTTTTTCTTTCTGAATCGGCTGAATTTTTTTTCAAAAAAATCAGATTCCTGAATTCCCCAGACCCTCTTCATATTCAATATGAGAATATATTTATATAAAAAACACTAAATTTCAGCAAATAGTCCAAGAAATATTCTGATTTGGAATAAAAAGCGGATTAGGTGATAGTAACAAGCCTTAAATTTTGTTACGAATTGTCATATCCGAACTCCTGATATGGGACTTCAGAAAGGACCCTGCCGAGCACCTTATATTACGTCAAATATACAAATATTTTTAGGACGGCAAAAACACCTCTCAACGCTCATCAAATCCACAGCAAAGCATGGCACTGAACTCTTACGCTTTCATTCCCTCTCTCTGATCATATTGCTCAATTATGCGAATGGTGTAAACGGAAATTAAGAACC
>SZXX01000055.1 GCA_005843825.1 Chlorobium sp. | reverse complement strand
GCGGGCAGCTTGTTTTTACCAACGAAACCATTATGGATCGCTGGCTGCACAACTACACCGTATTTGCCGTGCAGCAGAATCTCTATGTACACGGTATTCCCTTTGTGATTCTGCCGGTTAAGGTATAGTTTTTGTTGATGCTCTTTCTGACATATATGCATAAAGGATACTTATGATCAGCATACGACAAAAACTTTTGCTCGGGTTTGGCGGTCTGCTCCTGATTGTTGCGGCAATGGGTTTCGTAACTATCCGTCAGATCGACTCACTTGGCGGTGCTATTGATGTTATCCTCAGGCAGAACTACAGAAGTGTTCTTGCGTGTCAGGAAATGTCTGAATCCCTTGACCATATTGACAGCGGAGTGCTTTTTACCTTTACCGGGCATTATGATCAGGGCATGGCAAATATCCGGCAGCACAACGAGGAATTCCTCCATGCACTGCAGCTCGAACTTGGCAATATCACCCTGCCGGGTGAACATCAGAAAGCCATACAGATAAAGGCACTCTTTACGGAATATACCAGAGTTATTTCCAGGGTTACTGACCCGACTGTATCGCTTTCAGAAAGACAGAACCGTTATTTTTCCGATCTCCTGCCCCTGGTTCAGCGCATGAAGCTGCTTGCCGGCGAAGTGCTTGAAATGAACCAGTCCAATATGCAGCGGGCAAACAATACTGCATGGAAGATGGCGGCTTCAGCCCATAACAATGTGCTTGTCGCCATCATTGCCAGCGCTTTTATCGCCCTGCTGTTCAGCTATCGGTCGCATCAATGGATTCTTATGCCGATAAAGAAGCTTATTGCATCGGCGGAGGAGATCCGGAAGGGTAACCTTGATCTTGTGCTTGATACCACATCAAACGATGAAATCGGACAGCTTTCCAGATCGTTCAACGAAATGGCCGCGACTCTGCGTAAAATCCGTAAAAGTGACAAGGAAGCTCTTGTTCTGACAAGGAAAGCTACACAGGAAGTATTCAAGGTGCTCCCTTCGCCAATAGCTGTGCTCGATAGTGACGGGAAAGTTGAAGTTTCAACCGAATCTGCTGAGCACTATTTCGGATTGAAACCGGGAGTAAATGTCAGTGATCTTGGTCGAGAATGGTTGCTTCAGTTGTGGCAAAAAGCTCTCCGACAGGGTTCTCTGGCAGAATCTGCAGAGGGCAATGGTTTTATCCAGCATTTTGCTGACAACCAGGAGCATTTCTTTCAACCTATGGCGGTACCTATTCCAGCAGGAGATGAGAGTCTCGGGTATGCAGGAACAGCCTTGATTTTCAAGGATGTTACCAAAGAGCATGAACAACTGGAGTTGAAACGAAGTGTGATCTCTACGGTATCCCATCAGTTGAGAACACCACTGACATCTTTGAGAATGTCGATCCATCTCCTGCTCGAAGAACGTATAGGGAAGCTGAATGAAAAACAGGCTGATCTGCTTTTGGCAGCTCGGGATGAAAGTGAGCGACTGGTGCACATTATTGACGATCTGCTTGATATTAACCGTATTGAGTCCGGAATGGCTCATTTGGACATTAAAGCTGTTTCACCCTCGCATCTGGGCATTGAAGGAGTTGAGTCGTTTCTTGTTCCGGCCAAAGATCAGGGTGTGAGCATTGTAAACAATATCCCGGATGGGTTGCCTGATGTTATGGCTGATTCCGACAGCATCCGATATGTTTTTGCCAATCTTTTGTCGAATGCCCTGCGCTTTACTTCTCCTGGTGGAACAGTAACGATAAGCGCGGTTGAGGATCAGAACAACATACGCTTTTCCGTTGCAGATACCGGTGAGGGTATATCCCCCGAACACATGGAGCACCTTTTTGAACAGTTTTACAGGGTTCCCGGTCAGCAGCAGAAAAGCGGGATAGGACTGGGGCTCTCCATCGTCAAAGAGATTGTTGAGGCTCATGGCGGCAAGGTAAGCGCAGAGAGCGTCTATACAAAAGGTTCTGTTTTTCACTTCATTCTTCCCTTGCACAAAAGGATAGTCTGACAGCCACCGATATTGGTGAATAAGGAGGATCGAGAATCATGAACGTTTATCATTACTTGTTTCTGGGAATACTTATCTTTTTTATTCTCGCAGGAGCTGCTGGAGTGATAGGTATCTTGTTGCATCACTGAACGCATGGATGAATAACCGGTTATCCCATCTTCAACAAATGAGAACCCGTGGCAACTAACACTACCGACAGTTTTTTGCGTCTCATCCAGCGCTCGCAAAAAGGGAAGCTCAAAATTTATCTCGGGTACTCTCCAGGGGTTGGCAAAACCCTTGCGATGCTTCAGGAGGCGGAACGTCTCCATGAAAACGGTATTGATATTGTTGCAGGTTTTGTTGAGACTCATGAACGGGAGGAGTTCGCCTCCTTGTTTTCGAAGCTTGAGCTTATCCCCCGTAAAAAACAGATCTACAGAGGGATCGAAATTTCAGAGATGGATATTGACGCCATCCTGAAGCGGCAGCCATCGGTTGTTCTGGTTGATGAACTTCAGCATACTAATGTACCGGGAAGCAAAAATGCCAAACGTTATGAAGATGTTGAGGAGATTCTCGCTGCCGGTATCCATGTAATTTCGACACTTAATATCCAGCATCTTGAAAGTCTCTATGAAACAGTAGAACAGGTAACCGGTATAAAGGTGAAAGAGCGTGTGCCTGATCGGCTTTTGTCGCAGGCCGAACAGCTCGTCAATGTTGATATTACCCCTGATGACTTGCGGCAGCGTCTGATTGAGGGCAAGCTCTTTTTACCCGGACACCCGGGAACTCTTGTATCTGACTTTTTCAAACCTGAAAGTCTGGAACAGCTTCGAGAGCTGACTCTTCGTGAACTCGCTTCACAAATCGATTTGAAACGGCGAACCCAACTTGCTGATGAATTTCCATCGAATCCTGATCAGATAATGGTATGCCTCAGTTCAAACAGCTTGAACTGTGAGGCACTTATTCGCCATGCATCGAGAATAGCAGGACGATTGAATAAAAACTGGTATGCCGTCTATGTACAGAATCTTGCCGAAACCTCACCCGTGCCGGATGAAGGATCGAATCGCCAGTTTTCTGATACTATGGCTCTTGCCAGGGAGCTTGGCGCGGCAGTGTTTAACTATAAAGGTGATGATGCGGTAAAAACAATTCTGCAGTTTGCCCGGGAATACCGGGTCGGACATATCATTATCGGTAATTCAGGAGGAACACTTTCCTTGTGGCAGCGCATGCAAGGGAAAAAGAGCGTTGTTGAACGATTGATAGATGAATGTCGGGATATAAGTGTAACGGTCTTTGATACCCGGCAGGGCGGTGCTTCCGGTTCATCTCAGGTCAATGAAGAGCCGCTTCTGATCAGGAAGAAGATGCCAGGGTTCGATAAATTGCCGCACAATGAATGGAAAGAGCTGGTCAGGAATGCAAAGGTGGTTGTACTGGGTGGTGTTGTTGAGCAAAAAAAAGCTTTCAGGCTGTTGCTTCATGAGTGTTGCATGGCTCGACCCGATATCGATGAAGAGGAGGCATGGAAGAGATTATTGGAGCGTGAAAAACAGGGTGGAACCTATGCTGGGTCGGAGATTGGAATACCCCATGCCAGACTCGATGGCATGAAAGAAGCTGCTGTTATTATTGGAGTGAGCAAAAACGGTTTGCATGACAAGGAATCCGGAAACAGAGCCCGTATTATTTTCCTTGTGCTTACCCCGATTTCAGATCCGAACGGTCACATCAAGATACTTGGAGTCATCAGCAACATGGCATCTGACACTCAGTGGCGCAATGCCATGCTGCAAGAGGCGAATTAAACTATCATATGAGATTGCAAGGGATGGAGGGCTCTCTTACAATGTCTGTTCAATGGAGTTGGGAGTTACTGCCATGACTGCACGTGCCCATGCAAATTTTGCTTTGGTTCCGTCAAAGTCAACGCCTGAGGTTTCAATGTTCGCGGTTCCTTTGATCAGGAAGCCGGTGCCAGGGCCCATATTTCCAGCGACCTTGCGGCTGCCGAGTGTAATCAACACCTGATTGTTAAAAGCAATGTTCGCTTCTGTACGGTGCATATACCCTACAGGAATCAAAATGCGTTCAGCATCAGTAATGCGTACATAGCTGTTCCAGGTATTAACCATATGAGGTCCATCCTGCCCCAACGTTGCTATCGCAACCACACCATCATGCTTCAATACTTCCGTTAATTTCTCTGGAATCATCTCTATCCCCCGATTATGTTGTATGTGTCTTAACGAATGTAATCCTGCGGATCAAGCTCCATCATTGTAAGGCTTTGACGAGAAATTGCCAAATATTGTTGTTTTGTCAGGACTTATGTGCGGAAAAAACACAGGATATTATGTAAACAGGTAATCTCGCATAATGTTTGTTATGCTACATTGCGCCCGATGATCGGAGAGCTTTAGTTTCAATTGTGTCTGGCTATAATTTCCCTAACAAGCTCAACGTTTGATACCAATAAAACAAAGGTGCTCCGGGGATGTTTCTTCGTTTGTTGAGAAACTGGTACTCTATGGGAGCTATGCTGTAATTCGTAATATCATTGCCCGCCGCCCATCGTAATATTTCTCCATCATAATCTGTCAGGATCATAGCGGCCAGATAAGCTGCCTTGGAAGATGCTAATACCGCATCATCGATACGGAATGACCCATTGTAGATGTAGGACTTTAATTGTGTCAGGCCTTTTGCTATGTACTGAAACTCTTGATTCGGATCAAAGAACTTGCCCAGCGAGCCAATCATCAATGATGTGGAGATAATATCGTTCAACACCGACTCGGTTGTAATGTTTGCCTCCCCTCTGTAAGAAATCTCTTTTTGTGATGCTGTAGAAAAGGATTGCTTGAGATGATCGAGATTGGATATCCTGTCGAATAAAATACCAATGTCGAAGAGTTGTTTCATCACTTCCATTTGTTTTTCGGTAATGCCTCCATCGGTATCCTCAACTCTGAATCGAATTCCAACGGTATTGGGGGCAAAAGCAGTGAGTTTATCACCTGTGATGGAATCAGCGGAAGGTATTTGAACGGTAACCAGTGTATCGTCTGTTTGAATCCACTCGTTTATAATCGGCGCTTGCACCAAGGCCGGGTATCCATGCTCTTCAAACAGAATATCCAACAAGATCCATAGCTCTTTCTTGTCAGACTGCGAAAAGAAAGTGAGTTTGTAGTGAGCCTTGGGTATGCCGGGTTTATAGCTTCTCCGTTCGTCCAATTCGAATTTACTGAATATACCTCCCGAACAAATGCCGGTTAAAACGGCTTCGATATTTTCTCTGCTTTCGGTGGTAACAATATCTACATCAATGGAGAACCGTTTAGGTTCGGGTAAAATCAGAAGGAGACTTGTTCCTCCTTTGAAGGTAAAAGACATGTCGGTTTGCGCCAACTGCTCGACTAAGGAAAGGGCATAAATAACCTTTTCCATAATGGAAGGGTTAGGGGCGTTATTACGGTAGTTTTTCCTTTTTCTCCTGATCCAGTCTGGTGTATATGACTCTGGTAAGATCATTTGCTGAGTAACTCCGAGAGAAGGGTGTTTTTTGTCATAAAATCAATCAGTTCCTGATCTTTGGCTCTCCGTTTGGCATAAGCCGTCATTTTGGTGATGTTAAGCGCATAAGTACTGTAGAGCGTGTTGAAAATATGCACAAGTTCACTGCCTTGAAAAGCGCTGAACAGTTTACGGTCAACAAAAATGTCTACCAATATTTTTTCAAGTGAGGGCGTGGATATTTGCTGTTCTTTTTCAAGAGGAGCTTTTGTTACCAGCGGTTTAACAATGATGGACTCGCTCTCCTCATAGATGTAACGCTCAAGAAGGTTTTCATCAGGGTTTAAATAGACGTTTTTATATTTCTCGTCCTTCAGAAAATAAAAAACTGATTCCATTGCCACCACTTCAACCTCAACCAACAGCAAGAATCGACCGGGCTGGTGAATCATCCACTCGTTCAGCCATTGTGTGTTCCACACACACTTTCGAGCGACAGGAAACGCCTTGTTAAGCTTTAGAGCTATCTCGTTTAGTTTGGGCTCTACCTGTGGGTGAAACTGAGGCTTTGTTGAGAAGGTGTACACACCTCTCCTTATAGGCTTAAGCTGGCTTTTTTCTTTAAGCGAATAGATCCGCCAGGCAAAAGTTGACTCTTTTAAATCAGGCTCAACTGACCTGTAAAAGCCCAGCAACTCTTCACGGGTAATGTGAGGATGATGAGCAAACCGCTTTTTGAGGTGTTCTATGCTGATATCTGTAGGCACGGCGGCTGTCTTGTTACATAATCGAGCTATTAACTATCCGTAATAGATAGCAAATATTGGCCAGTAAACCAAGATTACTGGCATTTATTTGATTTCAAGCATTAACAATCAACACCAGAGTTGACAAGCCAGAACTTAGATGTCCGATAAAATGCAATACTGAGCGATGCTCATGCAAGAGGTGGAAGACGAGTGTGGGGTCTGTTGCTAATTGCTAACGAATCTTCTGAAAATGGGTTACTCTACTTAACGTTGATTATGTAACAAATCTTTTTGGCAAGAGTAGTCATCAGACTTTGAACGTTGTGGTAAGCGGCCTGCCCAGCCCACCAAACCAACCAAAAGCGATAACGCCTTTTGCCGCTGGTCGGCTTGAGCGGCTGGTTGGCAATTTTGTACAAAAATTAAGTTGTTAATGATTGTTTTTAATTGGGCTTCCTTCGTCAGCCCAACTACTACTACGAGTTGGAGCAAAACCACCAATTCGTGTTGCTCTCGTCGGTTCATAAAGGCAACAGTCACGGTTATCGAAAGCCATCCGAACTACTAGCTTTTGTGAAGCAGGAATATTGAGTGCAGTCCGAATAGCGTGTGCATTCTGCACAACGATATTTTTATAATGTTCAAGTTCTGAAAAAATCTTACGGCAGTTTACCCTATCTTCCATAGAGTCACCAGACGCCATTGTGCCCCCTGCAAGTGGAAGATAAACAGTTCCATCAGCAACGGTAACCACAAAATTTGTATTGTAGCTACGAAGAGTGTAACGTTTGTCTGCCGAAATAGCTTCTGCTCGAAGACCATTATGTTTTGCACGAAGAATCAGCTTTGGCCAATTCCTGTGCAAAATCTCAACAAGCTGAGTATTTACCCATAGATATTCCTCGTTATGAGACAACGTCTGGATAACGAACACATCTGATTCTGCTATTACGCAGAATAATAGTTGATCGGTTCCCTTTGTGCGGAAGTGCAGATGTTGTATCCCCCAAGAGTTGAGCAAGGCGTCATTTTTATCAGGGCGATTCTTTTTGTCAATGTCACGGCTAAGATATGGTTTGAGATCTCCACCAGCCTTGATGAGAGCCACAAGTTTTTCATAGTCCAGTCTATACTCATCTGGTACCGAAAGTTCCCGCGACTCATGAACCATCCTAGGCTTCATTGCCGGAATGCGTCTGTACACCTGAAGATAACGCATGGTGTTCTCTTCAGGCGTGCGTCTGTCCTTGTATTGGAGACCGCAGGCTGGAAGGCCGGTAGTTCGTAGGTATCCGACCCAATCAATCTTGAAATCCGCATCGATCTGGTCGGGGGCAGTATTTGCGTCGAACTCCTCGCTGGCAAAGTCATCAACCATTGGGATGAAATTGTCTGATAAGCGAAAATACGAACCATCTTCTTGACTGCGAACAGCAATATTTCCCATGACAGCCGCAGCAGCACAAGCACCTGCATCGGAGTGGATCACGAAAGTACTTTCGGACCCCTTTATCTTGGATAGAAACTCTTCGTCCATTTTCGTTCCCTTCTCCATGATGTGGTTTTAATGATCAGCTTTGCGCCAACAATGTTTATATGGTTTCCGTATAAGACAACAAGTCATTGCTTATTGTGGACGTGTATCACAAGGTACTGTCGTTTCCTTCTTATTCCCGTGCGACCCGAATAATAGATTTTTTTGACATGCCGCGATGGGCTGCCTCCATTTGCTCTGCAAATTCTGTTCAGCGGGAAATCAGGTAAGATTTTTTTTGCTCACATCCGTCAATTTTCCAGTTACATATTTATGTAAAATACTGGTAACGAGTGTGTGATATGGGATCCCTTCTTCCAATGCCTTAGTTTTTAATACCTCAACATCTCGTTTAGAAATCCTGACATTAATCCTGTAATCTTTTAAGGCTGTTTCTGATGCAGCCGTCATTAATGTTGCTTTAATGTCATCAAGGTTATTTACTGACTTCCATTCTCCAGCTTCAATTGAGTCCAGAAGTTCTTTATCATTATAGTCGCTCATAACTTCCCTCTTAATTTATAGTCTTTGGTATACTTTCTGCTGGGATACAATGTTTCAAGATGTTGTTTTTTTCTTCATTTCAGAAAAAGCCCATTACTATCGTAATTTATTTCGACGGTAAGCAGTTGGGGTGTTGTCAGTTTATTTTTCTGCCCATCGCATTGCGGCAAGCGATGCCAGGCTGAGTATGAAAAATCCAGTTGTGAGAGGGAGGACCGTTCCGTTGTAGCATTGACCGATTGCGGTTCCTGCTATGAGGGAGATGAAGGTTGAGAGGGAGCCTACGACACCGGCTCCTATACCGGCGATTTTTCCGAGGGACTCCATTGCGAGGGCGTTGAGGTTGCCGAAGAGTATTCCGGTGCCGAAAAACGTTGCGAAGAGGTATGCCATGAGCGTCCATAGCGGGGGATGTCCATGGTTCAAGAGGGCTAGTAGAAAGAATCCTGCTGAGAGTGCGCTGATGGAAATGAGGGCGCGTTTTGAAAGGGACTGCATGGTGTGGTGAAGCACAACCCGTGCGTTGAACAGTGATGCGCAGCCTATCGAGAGGGCAAGGAAGGCGAAATAGTAGGGGAATGCTGCTCCGAGCGCATACAATTCCTGAAAAATCTGCTGGGCTGAATTCAGGTAGCCTAGAAAAAATCCAAATACAAGACCGGCGGTTATTGTATAGCCGATTGCGTTGCGGTTGCCCAAAATTGTCATCATGGTACCGGTGATCCGGTTGAACGAGAACGGGATTCTTTGTTCTTTCGACAGGGTTTCGGGCTGACGGAGGGCAAACCAGACAAGCGTGAGCAGGGCCAGAATGAGAAATGCAGCGAAAATGGCTCGCCATCCTGCAAGATAGAGCATACCCTGTCCGAGGGTCGGGGCTATAATGGGTACAATGATGAAAACCGTCATCACGAATGACATGACACGGGCCATGGCTCTGCCTTCGTATTGGTCGCGGACAATTGCGACCGAGACGATGCGGGGGCCTGCCGCTCCAAATCCCTGCAGTAATCTTCCTGCCAGCATGACAGGCAGGGTAGTGGCGACGAGCGAAAGTAGGCAGCCGGTTATGAAAAGGCCGTAACCCAGATAAATAGCCTGTTTGCGCCCGGTATTGTCTGACACCGGCCCGTAGAGCAGTTGTCCGGAAGCCATTCCGAAAAAAAACAGGGAGATGATGAGCTGTGAGCTGTTGTTGTCGATGACTCCAAGATCGCGGCCTATCTCTGAGAGGGCGGGCAGCATTGTATCGACGGAGAGTGCAACCAGCGACATCATCATCGCCGTAAGCGAAATGAACTCCGCAAATCCCCGTTCTTGGATTTCACCTTTTTTCAGGAAACGAATCAAAAAGAGATCGTTAAGAGATTCAAAAAATTGCAGAGGATTGTCACACTACCGTCGTTTCCTTCTTATTCCCGTGCGACCCGAATAATAGACTTTTTTGACATGCCGCGACGGGCTGCCTCCATTTGAACTGCAAATTCTGTTCAGCGTGATATCAGGTGAAATTTTTTTTGCTTACATCCGTCAATTTTCCAGTTACATATTTATGTAAAATACTGGTAACGAGTGTGTGATGGACGCTTCTGTACGGAAAAAATACAGGACATTATGGAAGCTGGTAAGCTCACATAATGCCCCTAAACCACTGATACTATTCGGCTGCAAGTCGGCAGCGACGCTTTGGAAACGCTAAACCGAAAGGCTCGACTTATCTCGGTGGAACTCCTGTCCAATCAAACGGGGTCACCTCTCCGACCCGCATCACAACTACAGCCACAGCTCATAGATGCGGCCGTCCTTGCCGCGAAAAATCACGTGTTCGGTCTTGTCCACGTCCCAGGTGTAGCCGCGCGGCTCACCTGCAGCCAGCGTCGACTCGCCTGAAGCTACGGTCAGATCGTTGTGATGCCAGGCACCGTTAAACCATAGTTCGTGAATGTGCTCATCGGTTCCAAGGTAGACCACATGTTGCGTCTTATCTACACTCCAAGTGTAGCCACCGGGGTCTTTAGCAGCAATTGGCGCATTGCCTGCTGCGACAGTCAGATCGTTGTGGTGCCAGGCACCATTGAACCACAGTTCATGAATGTGATTGTCCGTGCCACGATAGATGACATGCTGCGTCTTGTCCACATCCCACGTATAACCGCAGGGATCGCTCGCCGCCACCGGCGCATTTGCTGCTGCGACGGTCAGATCGTTGTGGTGCCAGGCACCATTGAACCACAGTTCATGGATGTGATTGTCTGTGCCGCGATAGATGACATGCTGCGTCTTGTCCACATCCCAGGTATAACCGCAGGGATTGCTCGCCGCCACAGGCGCATTTGCTGCTGCGACGCTCAGATCGTTGTGGTGCCAGGCGCCATTGAACCAGAGTTCATGGATGTGATTGTCCGTGCCGCGATAGATGACATGCTGCGTCTTGTCCACGCTCCAGGTATACCCAAACGGATTGCTCGCCGCCACAGGCGCATTTGCTGCTGCGACGGTCAGATCGTTGTGGTGCCACGCGCCGTTGAACCACAGCTCATGAACATGGCCGTCTGCGCTGCGATAGATGGCATGTTCGGTCTTGTCCACGTCCCACGTATAACCGAATGGTTCGCTCGCGGAGAGCGGCGCATTGCCCGCGGCAACGGTCAGATCGTTGTGGTGCCAAGCGCCATTGAACCACAGTTCATGAATGTGATTGTCCGTGCCTTGATAGAGCGCATGCTCTGTCTTGTCGACATCCCAAGTGTAGCCGCGTGGATCGCTGGCTGCAAGCGGAGCACCGCCTGATGCCGCCGTCAGATCGTTGTAGCGCCAGCCAGCGGAAGCGCTGAGGAAGATCAGATTGCCGCAGCCTGCCGGGTTGTCGCCATACTGCGGATCATCGCCCACACCGGTATCGGTAGACTTTGCCCAGTCGCAGGCGGCTTTGATGGAAACCAGGCCATTGCTGCTGAGGGTCGGTTTGGAGGGTAATGCACCACCGGAAGGCGTTGCACCGTTGATGGCTTCAATCAGATCCAGCGCCCACGGGTCGAAGTGTGCAGCACCCGCAGAGGTCTTGTCCGACGGAACGGCCGAGGCAAAAACAGTGTTCTTCGCCGTACTTTTCTGTATCACAGTTCCCTGAAATGCGCCGGAGAAGCACTGCTCCATGGTGACGACCAGCTTGTCGAAGACCGGAAGAAGCGACAGCATGTTACCCAGTTGGGAAGGTACCAGAACTGAAGAGGAATCTACGCACAATCCGGTCGGCGATCCATGATTGTTCGTGTGGACGAAAAGCAGATCATTGGCCTGCAGCTTGCCCTTCAGGGTATTGAAGACTGACTGCAGATTGGCCACTGTCGCAGCGCCGAAAACATTCATCTGGTAAGGCGTATTGTTACCTGCCCATGAACCAATCGATCCTGTCACATCTGTTGCACTGATGGTTCCGTTATAGCAAAGCACATAGATATTGGCCGCCGTAAACCCGCAGACATGAACCAGCGTGCGCCACAGGAATTCTAAATCTTCCACGTGCCGCCGATTCGATATCTGGCTGGTCCACAGAATTGCATAACGTTGCTCGTTGTTATTGAACGGCGGGGGGCCATTCTGAATCGAACGGGCACCTGGCAAAATCGCCAGTTGCGCCGCCGTTGCAGATGGAATCGCGGGAGCATGGAAAAGTTCCAGCGATGAGATTCCGCTTAGAGTAGGTGGAAAGAGGGCGGTTTCTTCATGCAGAAAACGCGCAGTTGTCGGATCGAAAAACCTGTACGTACACGCATGTCCCCAGTTCGCGCCCGGGTTGTGATCCACAAAGAGAAGCACCGAAGCATAGCGCGCAGTAACCGTGCTTCCAAAAAGATTAAAAACATGTCCGGCAGGGATGATCTCTAACGACATGGAAAGATGAGTCAAATTGACCTCTTTCGAGGCCAATCCGGCAATGGCGGTCTGCCGAATTCTTGCGGCAACGGATGAATTGACTGGCATATTGATTCTCCTTTATGTGGTTTGTGGTTTTGGTGGAACTTCGATTGGGATGAGTTTCCATTCTTCCAAACCGGCAGGGCATATCAGCACCCGCCAGCTTGAGGGAAGGATGCCAAAGAGCGGAGGACGGTCACTGTCGATAGAGGTAACTGCATCCCCATCTGGATGGATCAGGAGGTAACGACAGGAGTGCATCCAGTTCC
Source organism: Chlorobium sp. (assembly GCA_005843825.1). Classification (GTDB taxonomy): domain Bacteria; phylum Bacteroidota; class Chlorobiia; order Chlorobiales; family Chlorobiaceae; genus Chlorobium. The sequence continues at coordinate 13,069 of SZXX01000055.1, read as the reverse complement.
CTCCTGGAGCGTCGTCAATAAATACAGTTACGTAGGGATAGTCGATCTGGCACTCGCGTTCGCCCAGTGTGAAGGTGCCTGGAGGCAAGACTCTGTCGTCCACATACACAACTGCGTGTTCCCGCTCATCTTTGCTTAGAGATGACTCAATCACCGCTTTGAGAGAATCCGTAAGGGACATGAGGAGTGCTCCTATTCTTTGTGTCTCAGACTATTTCAGTTCGGAAAGGCCACTCGGCCACCCGATGATGTTTGACGTTTATCTTAACGAAGGGAAACCAATCAGAATTATGCTTCACATACTGATGTTGTCACAGTAACGTGAAAAATCGCATTACGATTAAAATATTGCGATTACCACAACCAGTGCCAAGTCGTATAAATTTTTTTATAATAAAGACATATAGGGGACTACTCTGAACGATATGATGGGGTATCAAACAGACTGCCACATTATAACAGTCCCTGAGAGAAATATTTAAGACTGCAATTAATGCTTGTTGATTATTAAGAAATAATTAAGAAATTTCCAAACAGTTTTAAAAAATCAGTATTCACTCCTGCCAATCTCAATTGGATTCACTTCAGAAAACGCTGTCCACCTTCATCTTTGTGCGGATTGTCAGCCATGCTTTGATTGCCTTGATTTCATCAGACCCTGGCGGGTGAGTGGTTGATAGTCCAGCAAAAGGAAAAACCATTCAAACGCGGCATTCCAGTTGATTTTGGTAGCCTCGATGAGCTTCTACACCTCTGCAACAACAAGGTGTTTTCAATCGTTTCCTTATTATTTCCGTGCGGCCCGCATAAAGGACTTGTTTTTAAGCCAGTCCGAAAAACCGGGTTCATCCATTTCGCCTGCAGCCAAATCAATAACCGCGTTAACAGCTTCGACTTCTGTTGATCTCAGCTCCCATCCGTTAATATTCAGAGACACATAGGCAGCAAGAAACCCAGTGCGTTTGTTGCCGTCCACAAAAGGATGGTTACGAATAATGCCAAAGGCATAGGCGGTGGCCAAATCAAAAACGGACGAGTCAGTATAATTTGCCTTGTGTTTCGGGCGGGAAAGGGCTGAGGAAACAAGCCCGGCATCGCGAATGCCGGGGCTTCCGCCGTGCACAGCAATTTGTTCGTCATGTATGGCAAGGACTACCTCATCAAGAAGCCAGCGCCAGGTCATTTGGCAAGCTCATGGAGAGCGTTCCGGTACTCTGTCATCCCTCGACGGGCAGCCTCCATTTGCTCTGCAAATTCCGGATCGTAGGGGGTTACCGTATACCCTGTCGGCGTTTCCGTTAAAAATACGACGTCCCCTTGCTTTACCTTAAGTCGATCAGCCGCTGCCTTGGGCAGGATAACGCCTGTAGAATTACCAATCTTTGTTACCGTAGCACGCATAACACTTCCTCCCTGTTTTGTTATACCACATGTTATAACAAAATATATCCATAGTCAAGTGAGTTTTTCATCCTCTTATCCCTCCTGGATATTAAAAAGCTCTCTATGGCTGCATTGAATAATGCACCCTGCCAAATAGCTGAACATTGAAATATGCAGTCACTGGGGCTTATTGATTGCTGCCAAGTGCTTGTTATTCAACAAAAATTGCATTGGCATGAGAGTTGCACAATTACATTTGGCTTCAGATAAAGAATCGGTGAAACAAGGAGGCAATATGACAGATGATTTGATTCTTGTTCGGTGGGGAACTCTTGGGAATAGGGAAGGGTGGAGTGTTGAGTATCTGAAAAAAAGCCCCGGCGGTAAATATGAGTTTGTCTACGGAAGTGAGAGTCCCTACTTCCCCGTAAAAGTTGATCAATTCGGGCCAATTCAGGAGGACCTTTTACTCAATGCACTGAGAGCTGAATTCCCCCATTCTCAAATCAAAATTGAACTTGAATAGGGGAGAATGCCAGGAGCGATTGTTGAAGCGAAGGCATGCCGCTTTTTTAAAATGTTTTTGTTCAGGACCAAATCGTGTAGTTACAACCAAACCAAAATTAAAGCCATGAAAAAAATTGAGGCAATCATTCGGGCAAGCAAGTATGACGAGTTGAAACAATCTCTGCATGAGATTGATGTTGATTTCTTTTCGTGGTGGGACGTTACCGGACAGGGTAATGACACGAAATTCAAAAAAGCAATCTTTCGGGGGGATATGAGAGAAACGTCGCTCATTTCCAGGCGATTACTATCAATCGTTGTGCGTGACATTAAATTGGAGGAAACTATCAAGTGTATTTTAAAGCATGCTCAGACCGGAGAGGTCGGAGACGGCAAGATCTTCGTGTCGGAGATTACAGCAGCCTACAGAATCAGGACTGGTGAAAGCGGTGATGAGTCACTTTTCATCAAAGACTCTTCATTACATGCATATGATTACCATGAATCATCAGCAGCTGGTCAACGTTAGGAATCCTATATTATGAGGCGAGTTCTTAAGAACCCTGGAACTCGCCTTATGAGGTCATTTCATCAAATGCCAAAGGCGCTCAAAAAAATGGCAACAGCATTGCACTGTATTTAACACCCGCAGTTACCCTCGAATCAACATGGAAGTTATCACGAAACATTGTAATGCCAACTTTGACTATTACGCTTCCAGTGGCTGATTGATTTCCTCTTTTTTTCCTTGTCCCGACTCTCTCTTTTCAGGTACTGGTAACATGTTGAAGAGCGCTTCACCAGAAGATTTTATCAGGTCCTTCCCTTTTGGTCCCAGTGCAAGGGTCGCAGCCACAACTCCTATACCCCCAACAGCAATACCGTGTACTGCGTGCAGCAATAGTGGAAGTGCAAGAGGGAGTGCCAAGGGTAAAGCGAAGGGAACCAGTTTTAAAAGTCCGGACATCCCTGGCGGAGTGATAGTCTGTGTCGGATTTACAATTGCATGCTCTTCAGACATGGAAATGTGGTCTTATTGATTTTAAAAAAAGTGATTTACTTTTTCTGTTCAATTGCCGATGATGCGCCCTCAAACACTTGATTAACGCCGTTTACTGCTCCTGTAACTATATCGGCAGCTGTTTTGAGAACGGGCGTAAACAGCTGTGCGACTGATTCAATAGCGAGTGTGACCAGTTCAACCTGCTGCGTGACAATTCTGCCTGCGGATCCGCCGATGGCGTTGATGCCGCCTGAGATATCATCAATTGTTTCGTTTGACATGGCTTGGTATGTTTTATTGTTTAATGGTTTACCACCTTGTTCCAAACCTCATCGCGAAGCCGCAAAGCAGTTACAGCATCAATCTGACCGGATTTCAGCAACTCCTTCCATGCGAATTTTTTTACTGTCTGGTGGCATGATTCCCACCATGCCTGTATAACCAGGGACGCCTTTGCCGTTATCTCTCCGGGTTCGTCAGCCATGAAACAGCCAATGGCAAGATCGTAATATCCGTGAGAGTCGCCTGAACCCTGAGAGATAGTGACTGCATAGACATTATAGCCCGGAAAAACTGTTGCGTAATATGATTCAGGCCATGAAAATCCGGGCTGAGAATCATCCCAGTTAATGTCAAGAAGATGTGTCGGAAAAAGAAGATCATTGCGCATGGGAACTTGACAATGCCAGGTTTTACGACAAATGACCGGTGAACCATCTTCCCTGATTGCAATGCCTTGTGGAAGGCGGCCCTGAACTGAACAAAGAGCAATTTCTGCAACTCTGTTCGCATCATTAAGGTCATTATCTTCCGTACCCATCTCGGAATGCTTTATCCAGCGCTCAATGACCTGCTGATCGTCCTCTGTATAGAGGGAGGGTATTATCATAGACTCTTGAAACATCATGTTACATCCTTGTTTAGCCTGATTAAAACGCCGAAGTTGATGACAATACGAGAACACAAAAGTTCATTGAGCTATGTTGACATTGTCCAGACGTCAACTTCTATTCCTGTAGCGAATCCACAATAGCCTCTTCTATGCCCGGAAATAAACTCGTAGCCGGGAGCTGAATTTTCTTTGACCTGTTTCATCTTTTCTGCTAGCAGACGTTCATCAATACTTGCCCTGCAAGTAACCACACAAGCTGTTTCCTCCATTGCATCTGCAGTGATTGACAGCGGTAAACGACATCCTGATAATGGGTTTTCTGTTTTTCTATTGAGCAGATTAAAGAGCATAATCATCTTCATTTTATTGGGTCCATTAATCGCCTTACTAATATTACAAATATTATATTTTTTTATGATATTTGTAAGAATTAGTTTTAAATTTGGGAAATCTGTTGGATGATCTTCAGGCCAATGCTGCCATAACGTATTTGTAAGCAAAAAACATACTGACCATGAGTAAATTATCAGGTCTCTTTACCAACTGGGGAGAAGCATACGGAAGATTAGTTGAAACCTACGTTGATGGCACATGGTGGACTGTTGGTGATTATCTCGAAAATGTCGGAAAAGGAACCAAGCGCTTACTCGTGAATGCCTACCCTTTTCTTTATGGCGGCTCATCATCATCACTCTTCAAAGGATCTTCACCGAAGGTCGGTGGCGTTGCAATGCCTACCAAAGAAATTGAAACACGATTCAAGGATTAAAGACAACTACTATTATGCCTCAGGAGCCATTGGAAGCTCTCATTGAGAGAATGAAAGCCGATGCTGGGTTTCGCGCTGAATTAATGGCTAAAGAGGATGTTGCCGAGCGCATGGAGCTTATTTTTTCGGAGGTGTTATGCTGCGCACTGGAAGAGATGCATTATGCCGAGTGGAATATAGTGGAGGATGACATGGATAAGAGTGATGAGAGCCACTCTGGTTGCGACAATGAAACGTTACTGCTTAAAGGCTCTTCTCCTCACACTGCAGGTTATGCCAAACCAAGCAAGGAGATTGAGAAACGGTTCAAGGATTGAGAGTACATACTCTGAGGGGTAAAACATTTCAACCATAAGGAAAGTTTTCAATGCATCATAGCAACAACGCTCCTACTGTTCTTATAGCCGAAGATGACTATGTGAACCTCAGCTTGATGGAAAGAATTTTGAAAAAAGAAAATCTGAGCACCTGCTTTGCAAATAATGGCCAGGAAGCCGTTAGCATGGTTGAAAACCACCCGGAAATAAATCTTGTGCTTATGGACATTGAGATGCCCGTGATGAATGGTTACGATGCAACAAGGCAGATCAAACAGCTCAGGCCAGAGTTACCTGTCATAGCTCATACAGCATTTAGCTCAAGAGAAGACAAAGAAAAAGCATTAGAGGCAGGCTGCACAAGCTTCATCACCATGCCTATCAAGAAAAGGGAACTGCTTGAACTTGTGCAAAGCTTATTGCTCAAGTAATAAAATCTCAGGGGTTTCAAACGATAGTAATGGGGGCTGAAAAGATGTAGCCTGATCCATGAACGGTTTTAACAGGTATGTCGTATTCGAGGCCATCCTTTTTTAAACGCAAACGATGGACTAACGCATCAAGGGAACGATTGCCCTGCTCATTGTTTTCATAACCAAGGCATGACACAAGAACAGAACGGAGAACAACGGTATTTGAGGGTTTGTACAGAAAACTGTGTAAACGGCCATTTGTCATAACGGAATTCTACCCTCAAATTTAATGGAAAGCTGATTGATAACCGAACCCCAGTTCTGGATTGCCATCGTCCATTTTTTCGAGATATTCTTCATCGCCAGATATATCAACTTCATGATTGATTCATCATTTGGAAAAGAGCCCTTAGTTTTCAAGACTTTCCGCAGTGACCGGTTCAGGGACTCAATAGCATTAGTCGTATAGATGACTTTCCGGATTTCTGCGGAATAGGCGAAAAACGGAATAATGTTATCCCAATGCCGATGCCAGAGCTGGCTGACGGTGGGATATTTGCTATCCCATTTCTCTTCAAAGGCTTGCAGACTCAGTTCTGCTTCTTCCAGGGTCTTCGAGCCGTAAATGGTTTTCAGATCGGCACAAAGCATCTTGCGATCTTTCCATGAGACGTATTTCGTGGAGTTGCGAACCATGTGGACGATGCAGAGCTGGACTTCCGTTTCCGGGTAGATAGCACCAATAGCATCAGGGAAACCGACAAGCCCGTCAACGGCAGCGATAAGGATATCCTGGACACCTCGGTTCTTCAGTTCAGTCATGACACCGAGCCAGAACTTTGCTCCTTCGTTCTGCGATATCCAGAGTCCCAGCAGTTCTTTCTGGCCTTCCATGGTCACTGCCAACGCAAGATAGACCGCTTTGTTGCTGACCTTGCCGTCCTGACGGCTTTTGACGACAATACAGTCGAAATAAACAATTGGATAGACCAGGTCAAGCGGGCGGCTCTGCCATGTACGGACATCATCGAGCACAGCATCGGTAACGCTACTGATCAGGGCTTCAGAGACTTCGATCTCATAGAGTTCCAGTAGCATGGCCTGCATATCCCGGACGCTCATGCCTCGGGAATACATGGCAAGTATTTTCTCATCGAAGCCATTGAACCGCTTCTGGCGTTTCGGGATCAACTGTGGTTCAAAGGTGCTGTTTCGGTCTCGGGGCGGACTGATTTCCAACTGATCGTTGTCAACGATGATGGTTTTGCTGCCACTTCCGTTTCGTGAATTGCCGGTGTTTGTGCCGAACGGGGCATGTTTTGGATAGCCGAGATGCTCGTCCATTTCGGCTTCAAGGGCCTGTTCGATAAATCGCTTCTTGAGAGTGTCCAGCAGACCGCCCTTGTCAAACAAGGATTGTGGCCCGCCACTTTCGCGGATGAGTTGGTCGATCAGTGCCTTCTGGCTGTCGGGAATTTGCTCTTTCTTTTTGGCCATAGTTGTATTCCTTTTTTAATGATAGGAAACTATGACCGTTTACACACTTTATCTTACATACTCGTATTTGAGGATAGTGCCAGCCGTTCAATCAGATCAAATTCCTTCGACGTAAGTTTTACCTCTTCTCCTGTTGGTAAATATAGCCTCCTGTTATTTCTTAAAAGCTTCCATTGAGGCTGTTTATTCTCAAGGGCCGGTTCGTCTATCTTTTGCGATTGAAGGAGGGATTGGTTCACCTCAAGACGTCCGAGCATACTGAAAATCGATGCAGACAATTCAGAAAAGTCTATCGGCTTGACCAGATAGAGATCTGCCCCGACTTTATAGGCATTTATTTTGCTTTCCAGTGATGACTGCGCAGTGAGCATAATAATGCGCATGCCGGTATTGTTTCGAATATATTCGGCCAGCACCAGACCGTTCTGGTCCGGCAGTCCGATATCAAGAATTGCCAGGTCATATTTGTGCTGAGACATATTTTGATAGAACTCCAATGCCGATTTTACGCCGGTAACGTCAAGTCCATTCAGGACAAGGTATTCCACCATACTTTCACGGAAATCGCGATCATCTTCAACAACAATCACTTGTCTGGAGGCGGTCATAGGAGAGCTAACTGATTTAATCAAATAATTTTATAATAATATACTGAAAATTTTATACGAATCTCGACTGATAACCACCGTCGGGCTATAGAAGCACATTCAACCAACCTTATGAAAAAGAGGCAGGCGAATTGATATTTCGACTCCTGATGCAATGCCTTCAAGGCAGATCTGCCCCTTATGTTCTTCTATGATGTTTTTAACCATCCATAACCCGAGACCTGCGCCCCCGGTATTCATGGAGTTCCTGCCTCGATGGTATTTTTCAAATAACACCTCTGCCTCTCCCTTTGTAATCGGGGTGCTTTGGTTACGGATCCGTATGACCGCTTCATCTCCTTCCTGACAACATTCCAGTTCGATAAGTGAGTCTGGCGGAGAATATTTGCGTGCATTATCAAGAAGATTAAAAATGGCTATTTTGAGCTGTGAAGGATCTCCAAAAATTTCACCCCCTTTAAGGTTACCTGATTACTCAATCTCCTGATCAGGCCACAAGGCAAGGAAAGATTCTACCTGTGAAGTAATGACGGGAACAAGTTGAACAGGCTTTAACGGTACCTTTCTGGATTCCAAAAAGCGACTTTCATGCATCGATTCATCCATCACCTCTACAAGACGGTCGATTGCTCGTTGTATTTTGGTTATTTCGACCGGTTTGACAAAGTCAGCGTGTTTATTTTTCAGTTGGATAAGATCAATATTCCCACGGATAATTGCCAGAGGGGTACGGTATTCATGAGAAATCATGTGTAAAAAGCCTTTCAGGCGCTTCACCTCCAAGTTCAGCTGCTGCGTTCGATCTGCGACAGTCTGCTCCAACCTTTCTATACTGTACTGTTGTAATTCCTGTACCGAGATATCCGTCATCATCACCAGAAGGGCCGGTTTTTGATTCAGCAAAATAAACTCGGATGAAAAAAGAATGGTTGCTGTTTCTCCAGATTTTTTTCTGAGATGAAACTTACTGTTGAGAATTTTACGTCGCTCTTCGAGTTTACTGAGAATATTGTTCTGATCATCAAGCTGTACAAACAGGTCAAGATCTCTGATATTTCGGCCTATGACCTCTTCTTTTGCAAACCCGAAAAGATCCAGCCATGCTTGGTTGACATCGTGCAAAACACCTGCCGAAATATCTCCGATACCGATTGCAATAGGAGAATATTCAAAAATAGTTCTGAATTTGGCTTCACTTTCATTGAGTTCAGACTCAACCTTTTTTTTGTCGGTTATATCCTGAACTATGCCTAAAACATGACTTGTTTTGCTTGCGTCGTCAAACTTGAATGCGCCGGTAACATTAACCCATCGCAACTCACCCTTGGCAGTGTGAATCCGACACTCGAAAGCATAGCTTTCCTTATTTTTGATCGCGCTCCTGATAAGAGTCTCTATGCCGGCACGATCTTCGGGAATGATGTGATCGAAAAACTTCTCAAGTGACCAAAAGGGCGGAATTGTGTCATAGCCGAAAATACGGGCATGTTCAAGCGATGTCGCAGTGGTGTCATCCTGCATTTTCAAATCCCATACCCCGACATGACTTTTTTCAAGAATAAAATCCAGCCGTTCCCTGTTCATTCTAGAGTTTTCTTCTGCTATTTTCCTTTCGGTTATATCAATAATTGTTCCGATATACCGCTCTAGGTTTCCATGCCGGTCATACAATGGTTTGCCGCGGGACAACGCCCAACGTTGAGACCCGGGATAATTTGAGAGCCGATATTCAACGTAAAGCTCTTCTTCATTTTCTGTGGCCACTGAAACAGTCTTGATTACCTGCTCCCGATCATCAGGATGAATGGTTTGAGTCCAAAGTTCGAAGGATGGAATTTTGTCACTCTTTTCCATACCGTAAAGCACCCATGTTTCGTCCGACCAGACGTTCGCACCTGTTTTAAGGTTCCACTCCCAGACACCGGCACGAGCTGCATCCAAAGCCAGGGAAAGTCTTGTCTTGCTATCAAGGAGTTGGTTCATCAGCTCCTTTCGGGGTGTAATATCAGAGACCGTTCCGATATAAGATTTCAACTGGCCGTCAGCATTGTATTTCGGTAAACCCCGACACATCAGCCAGTGAATGGAACCGTCCTTATGACACACCCGATATTCAATATTTATCTCAATCTCTTTGCTTGCTGCCGCCATGACTTTTTCAAATAGCAAATCGCGGTCGTCTGGATGAATGTTGCTTTCACAAAGTCTATGAGTGTGCGGAAGACTGTTTTTTTCCAATCCGTATAATTCCCACACATTGTCGGTCCATTTGACATTATCAGCACTTACATCCCACTCCCAGACGCCTGTTTTTGTTGCGTCCAAAGCAAACGTCAATCTCGTTTTATTCTCCAGAAGCTCGGTTTCAATCTGTTTGCGTTCGGTAATGTCGATGATCGCGCCGATATAACGTATCACTCGTCCATCAGCGTCGTGCATTGGCATACCTCGTGATGTGAGCCAGTGAACTGAGCCGTCGGGGTGAATGGTGCGATATTCGAGAGATGCAGCGATTCCGTTGCTGACAGCATCACGTATGATCCGGGATGCCATCTCACGGTCTTCGGGGTGAATGGTATCTATACAGAGCTGGTTGTTCAAAGGAACACTGTTCACTTTTATACCGTATAATTTCCATACCTGTTCCGACCAGCTCAGTGTATCGGTTGTTACATCCCATTCCCAAATACCGGAACTCGCAGCATTGAGAGCATACGTGTATCTCTGTTTGCTTTCAATGAGATCCAGCTCCATTTTTTTGCGTTCTGTTATGTCAACCCCGATTGAAACTCCACAGGGCTTGCCCTCGATGAAAATCCTGCTGGTTTTAGTCAGCAACCACATCGGCTCTGTATCGCCTTGAGGATAAACTTTTATTTCTCTCGAATAGTCAATCCCGGAAGTGATGGTTTCCATATATTTCTTTCTAAGAAAACCCATATCCTCAGAGCCAAAAAAATCATTGGCTTTAACGCTAATCCTTGCGGAGTCTGTTGCAATGGAAAGCAAATCCTGTGCATACTTGTTCCTGACGATAATGCGAAGATTTGCATCAAAAATTATGGCAGAACATGGGATTGAATCGAGAAGGGCTGTTTTTAGAGCACGCTCTTGATGCAATTCCTTGTCAATATGTTTCTGCTCGGAAATATTCTGAATGGTGATGAGAAGTCTGGTAATTTCACCTTCTGCAATCACAACCGGACTGATAGTGACTTTTCTGACATCCCTTTCATCTGCAAAAACAACCCGTTTACCAGTGCGGAGAACTTCTTGACATTTCTCTCTGTGGTAGTCTGCAAGTTCAGGCAATTGCACCACATTTATGAGCAGATCATAAATATTGGCACCAATGCACTTCTGCGTCGTCATACCGATATGTGAGGCAAACAGGGTATTGGTATTGAGAATAACGCCTTTTAGGTCTATGAGATAAACCGCATCAGGAAGGGATTCAAGCAGTGCGGAAACCGTATCGTCGACACGGCTTTTTTCAGAAGAAATATTTCTTTTCATAAGCACCGGTATTAGGGAAGATCTGGTTACGTCCCTCGATCATACTACTGGCTTACAAGTTATAGAGAATCCTCAATTATAAAAATAACCAGCTGGTCAACTCGTTTTGCTCTACTCCTCTTTTCGGTTGAACGGGTTTTCTTTGCTGTTGAGTACTCCAACTGCTTTGCCGACAAGCGAACCTGCAGAAAAAAGTCCAAGACCTACCACTGCAATGCCGGCAAGGCCGTGAAGGAGAGGGATTGCAAGTGGAAGGGCAACTGGTAGGGCTGGAGAGACGAGCGCAGCTCCACCTATGCCTATTGCAGCTTTCGTCAAATTATTCGGATTTAACGGATCCATGGTAACTATCTCCTTTTGTTACTGTTCTATGAGGCTTTAAGAATCCTGAAGAGATTGTGCTTCTCTGTTCTAAAGAATTTAAAATGGAAGCTGGTAATGCATGTGGTCATGTAACAGCGTTTTAAACAACGGCCAGTAATAGATGATCAGACAGACAAAGGTCCCTGCAAAGAAGAGTGTAAAGCCACGACCGACTGTTCTTTTATCCAAGCCTGCAGGCTGTTGTGTATTGTGCATCATGTTCCTTTATTGAGGTTGAAGTTGAGGTTGAGTGACTTTGCTGCGCATCCTCGATTGAGGGATATCGTTGAACATTTTATTTTTTCGCGATACAAGTTTGTCCGATACATGCACCGCATATAATATCACCCATCCATACCGCTCCCAGTCTCTCCCTTTTTTCAACAATGGATCGGACTTGTAGATCACTCCTCTCTGTATCTGCCTGCTGCCCAAACGCATGTTTTGCAGGTGCCTTCTTGTATATCCTGTGAGATCGCACATCTCGTTCTCAGTAACAGTAAACTTCATAGGGTCAAACGTTCTTGGATTAACTACCTGCTGCCTTTTGATCGTGAAGAGGATTGTTTGTTGGTTTTTGCGATACGAGCTTTTCTGATACATGCTGAGCATACAATATCGCCCACCCGTACCTCTCCCAGTCTTTGCCTTTTGTCAATACTGGGTTACTTCTGAGTATCAAGCCTTTATGACTCTTTCTGCTGCCCTCTCGCATATCCTGCAACTGCCGGCGTGAATACCCGGTGAGATTGCACATCTCGTTCTCTGATAGGATAAAGTTCATGCTTTTACCTGGTGCTGATAAGTTCCGGAAAATCTGGTGCTATAAACAGTTATGCTCTGACTCAGGCATAAACGTCATAATTCTTATCGGATTTATTATTTATTTCTTATAAATGTCATAAATATTAAATATTCTTACAAGCTCCAAAAAGATATTTTTCCACTTTTTTCTTTTTGTTGTAACGGTTTTTATCACTTTTTCAGATTTCCGGGTATGTCAACATCACCATCAGACAATTTTTCGTCTCCACTTGATTTAACCGCCGATTTATCAGAAAAACCCCTCCATCAGTTTCCTGTTGTGCTAAAATCAAAGAAGAGGTGGCTCTTGATCCAACCGGTGAGCAACACCAGCATGATGGTGGATTCCGGGACGGTCAGCATGCCTTTAAACCTGATCATGGTTGCCTCCATGGTCGGCAAACAGTTTGATGTCACCTTTATTGACGAACGGCTTGGCAGTAAAGTCCCTGAGGATTTTTCCGGGTTTGACGTCGTTGCCATCACTTCAAGAACGCTCAATGCATCACGTGCTTACCAGATTGGAGATGCAGCTCTCGCTCAAGGACGAATTGTAATCCTTGGAGGCGTTCATCCAACAATGCTGCATGATGAGGCCGCAGCACACTGTACCAGCGTGGTTTACGGTGAAATAGAGTCTATATGGACGGAGCTTGCACAAGATGTAATGTCGGGCAGGATGCAGAGCATTTACAGGACGAAGGAGCTTAAGCCGATGAGTGCCATGATCCACCCTGATTTCAGCTATGCCCTTTCATCAAAAAATGCGAAAAAATACAGTTCCCGTATTCCGCTTCTTGCTACGAAAGGCTGCCCGGTTGGATGCAACTTCTGCACGACACCGACGGTCTATGGAAAAAGCTACCGATACCGCGAGTTAGATCTGGTACTTGATGAAATGCGTTATCATCAGGAACGGCTTGGCAAGAAGAAGGTCAATTTCTCCTTCATGGACGACAATATCAGTTTTCGTCCGAAGTACTTTATGACGCTGCTG
>SZXX01000045.1 GCA_005843825.1 Chlorobium sp. | reverse complement strand
AAAGGGCACTGTCCCACCTCCCAAGGGGAATGCTCCTTCTCCGAAGGCGAATGGTGCTCCTGGTGCACCATCGGTTATCAAGGAGCAGGATGCCGCTAAAATGAGGAGATTTCTGTTTCAGAGAACAGAAACACGTTCCACCAAGTGGTATCAGATTTTTGATACCGAGAAGATTGATGACGAACAGGTCGTCGGAGGTCATCTCGCACTGCTTGGAGTACTGGGTTTTCTTATGGCAATCTACTACATCTCAGGCATTCAGGTATTTCCCTGGGGTGCACCCGGTTTCCACGACAACTGGTTCTATCTGACTATCAAACCTCGAATGGTTTCTCTTGGTATTGATACCTACAGTACGAAAACAGAGGACCTTGAATTTGCGGCCACCAAACTTATTGGCTGGGCATTATTTCACCTGCTTTCCGGCTCTATTCTTCTTTTTGGCGGATGGCGTCACTGGACCCACAATCTTACGAATCCATTTACCGGACGTGCCGGTAACTTCCGTGATTTCAGGTTCCTTGGCAAGTTTGGTGATTTAGTCTTCAGCGGAACGAGTGCAAAGACTTACAAGGACGCACTTGGGCCACACACTATTTACATGTCGCTGCTGTTTCTTGGGTGGGGTTTGCTGATGTGGTTTATACTCGGTTTTGAACCGATTCCCGATTTCCAGACCATCAATTCAGAGACCTTCATGTCTTTTGTCTTTTTTGTCATCTTTTTTGCTCTTGGTATTTACTGGTGGAACAATCCGCCGAATGCTGCGATCCACTTGAATGATGATATGAAAGCCGCTTTTTCTGTTCACCTGACAGCAATCGGCTACATTAATATCGCATTGGGTGTCATAGCTTTCGTCGCGTTTCAGCAGCCTTCATTTGCCGCTTATTACAAAGAACTTGACAACCTCGTCTTTTACCTTTATGGTGAGCCATTCAACAGGGTAAGCTATAATTTCGTGCAGGAAGGCGGTAAAATTATTTCAGGCTCTAAAGAGTTTGCTGATTTTGCTCCATATGCAATTCTTCCCAAGAACGGCGCCTCTTTCGGTATGTCAAGGGTTGTTATTAACCTGATTACTTTCAACCATATCATCTGCGGCGTACTTTATGTTTTCGCCGGTGTCTATCATGGTGGTCAGTATCTTCTTAAAATCCAGCTCAACGGCATCTACAACCAGATCAAGTCTATCTGGATTACCAAAGGTCGTGATCAGGAAGTTCAGGTCAAGATTCTCGGTACAGTAATGGCACTTTGTTTTGCCACTATGCTTTCGGTTTATGCTGTTATTGTTTGGAATACAATCTGCGAGCTGAATATTTTCGGCACGAATATCATGATGTCCTTCTACTGGCTGAAACCTCTTCCAATTTTCCAGTGGATGTTTACCGATCCAAGCATCAATGACTGGGTAATGGCTCATGTTATTACAGCTGGTTCGCTCTTCTCTCTTATTGCGCTTGTCCGTATTGCATTCTTTGCGCACACTTCACCATTGTGGGATGATCTTGGTCTCAAGAAGAACTCCTATTCCTTCCCATGTCTCGGCCCTGTATACGGTGGAACTTGCGGTGTCTCGATTCAGGATCAGCTCTGGTTTGCCATGCTGTGGGGAGTCAAGGGTCTTTCCGCTGTCTGCTGGTACATTGATGGTGCCTGGATTGCTTCCATGATGTATGGTGTCCCTGCTGCTGATGCAAAGGCATGGGATTCCGTTGCAGGTCTTCACCATCATTATTCAGCCGGTATTTTCTACTATTTCTGGACTGAAACCGTGACTATTTTCTCGAGTTCACACCTTTCGACCATTCTGATGCTTGGCCATTTGATTTGGTTTATCAGCTTTGCTGTATGGTTTGAAGATCGCGGTTCACGTCTTGAAGGTGCTGACATCCAGACCAGAACCATCCGTTGGTTTGGCAAGAAGTTCCTTAACCGTGATGTTGAGTTCAGGTTCCCTGTATTGACCATATCAGATTCCAAGATGGCCGGTACATTCCTTTACTTCGGCGGAACCTTTATGCTCGTATTTCTCTTTATTGCCAACGGCTTTTATCAGACAGATGCCCCGCTTAAGCCAACAGTCAGTGATGCAGCTATATCCGGACAGGTAATGCTGACCCAGGTTGTTGATTATCTGATGAAACTGATTGCTTAAATCACCGGTCATACATGAAGGAGCTTCAATGCTCCTTCATGTATGAAGTTTGCTATTAAAGTTTACCTGTAATTAAAGAGGAGGGTTTTTATGGCCGATCCTGTACAACAGCCAGATATCGTGTCACCACCTGCCGCAAAGGTTCCACCTGCTGCACCGAAAGCGGTAGCTCCGGGAGCAAAGCTTGGACAGGCAAAACCAAAGGAGGCGGCCCCGAAATCATCGGGAAAACCTCGGCTTGAACCACTGAATACAAATCTCGGGAGAAGCGGTGTACGTCAGGAATCCGCTCTTCCTGTTAAAAAAGCCGCTCCAAAACCAGCCCCGGGGGCTAAGCCCGCACCAGGCGCAAAACCGGTACCAGGTGCGAAGCCTGCAGCGCCAGCAGCAAAGGGAGCACCAGGCGAAGCAACTGCCTCTGCAGCACCGGCACCTGCTGTTGCGCCACAGCCAGTTGCAAAAAAGGCGGCACCAAGAGCAAAATCACACTATTTTATAATTGAAAACCTCTGTGTTGGATGTGGTCTTTGTCTTGATAAGTGCCCCCCGAAAGTCAATGCTATTGGTTACAAGTTTTACGGAGACGTTCAGGAAGGCGGATTCAGGTGTTATGTTGATCAGGATGCCTGTATTTCCTGTTCTGCATGTTTCTCTGCTGATGAATGTCCTTCGGGAGCATTAATTGAAGTGCTGCCTGATGGTGAGGTGCTGGACTTTACCTATACGCCACCTGAGAGACTTGATTTTGATCTAAGGTTTCTGCACAGATTTCACAGGGAAGCGCGATAGGTCAGGCAGGTTCTGCCATCTTGTTATCAATATCTTTTTAAAAGCATTGCTTCGGTGGAAGCAGTGCTTTTTTTTTGAAGATCGTAATCTCTTATGCTGGAGCAAACTGACACGACATTGAAAAATTCAGATGTAAGGCTTTGTGATGAAACAAGGCCTGAGTCTCTGGCGTTGATTATTATACCCACTTTCAATGAGGCTGAAAATATTGCCCGGTTATTGAACAGGCTCTCAGAACTTTATCAGTCCGATGCTGATATTCTTGTTATTGACGACAACTCCCCGGATGGAACCATTGATATTGTCCGTTCAATGCAACCTGGGATAAGAGGGCTTAGTGTTATTAAGCGCGAGAAAAAACTGGGGCTTGGTACAGCATATCTTACCGGCTTTCACTATGCATTGGATCAGGGTTACCGATATATAATAGAGATGGATGCAGATTATTCTCATGATCCTGGAGAAGTGAGCAGCTTGCTTGATGCAATTAAGGGAGCTGATCTGGTTATTGGATCCCGATATATGAACAATACTGTTAATGTGGTCAATTGGCCTTTAGGAAGGTTAATCCTGTCAAAACTGGCAAGCATTTATACTCAGTTTATTACCGGATTGCCTGTTGATGATCCGACAAGTGGATTTAAATGCTTTAATGCTGATGTGTTACGAGCGCTTGATCTAGATTCTATTAACTCGCAGGGGTATTCGTTTCAGATTGAGATGAATTTCAGGGTATGGAAGAAAGGGTTTACGATAAAAGAAATACCAATTGTCTTTGTAGATCGATCGGTGGGGAAATCAAAAATGACCAGAAAAAACATCCGTGAAGCAATCTGGATTGTGTGGTGGCTTAAAATCAAATCTGTTTTCGGATATTTGTAAAGCAGTATAGCCTGGCACGATGGGAGTAAAAAAGGAAAGCCCCGAAGATTCGGGGCTTTTGTTGAAAACTATTTTAGGCTTCTTTTGAATCTTTTGCTGCGATGATCTGCTGAGCAATGTCTGGAGGCGCTTCCTCGTAATGGCTGAAAGTGTATGAGTATCGTGCTCTGCTCTGTGTCAGTCGAGTAAGCGCATGATGGAATGCAGTCAGTGCAGCTTGCGGAATCAGTGCCCGGATAATCTGCAACCTCACATCAGAATCCATGCCAAGAATCTTCCCCCGCCTGCTTGAAATATCACCGACAATTTCTCCCGTATATTGTTCCGGAGCGTAGACCGTCAAGGAGTATATCGGTTCAAGCAGCAGTGCTCTTGCCTTTTCATAAGCATTCTTGAAGGCCATGCTGGCTGCGATTTTAAAGGCAAATTCAGAGCTGTCTACAGGATGGAATGATCCGTCATACGCAACAGCCTTGAGATCGACGATAGGGTATCCGGCAAGAATACCTTTTTCTATTGTGTCATGCAATCCCTTTTCAACAGCAGGGAGATAGCGGGTCGGGACAACGCCACCGACAACCTCACTTGCAAATACAAAGCCTGTATCGCGCGCTGTTGGTTCAATTCTAACCCATACATCGCCATACTGACCTCGTCCTCCCGATTGCTTTTTATATTTTCCCTGGGCGGATGAGGCGACGCGAATTGTTTCGCGGTAAGGAATTTTAATCGGAGCAATATCAACCTTGACATTAAACTTCGTCTGTAAGCGGCTGATAATTATATCAAGGTGAGTCTCACCAAGAGTTTTAAGAATGGTCTGGTTGAACTCAACATCGTGATTGATGGTAAAGCTTGGATCCTCTTCATGCAGATGGTGAAGGCCAGCTGAGATTTTATCTTCGTCACCCTGGGTAAGAGGAATAATAGCTGTTGCCAGCATTGGTTCGGGGAAAATAATCGGACTTATCTTGCAGCTGGTACCTTTGTCGGCAAGGGTATCATTGGTATGCGCATCCTTCAGCTTGACGACCATGCCGATATCTCCGGCAAGCAGTTTGTCAACCGGAGTTTTTTTCTGTCCGATTATGGTGTAGACCTGACCGGGTTTTTCAAGCTGTCCCGTCTGAACATCAATGAGTTCATGTCCTGTTTCCAGATGACCTGAATAAACCCTGAGAAAGGAAATTTCACCGACACGGGGTTCAGACATCGTTTTGAAAATAAAGGCGACAGTCGGACCTTCCGGGTTTGGCTGAATAAGGTTATTCGATCCATCAATCGTAGAAATAGACTGTTCCGGTCCGCGTTCAATAGGAGATGGACAGAGGTTGACGATTGCGTTAAGCAGGCGTTCTGATCCTATGAGGTGAAGGGGTGAGGTACAGAAAACAGGGAAAAAAGTTCTGCTGACCAGTGCGGATTTAATGCCATCCCTCAATTCATCTTCGCTAAGGGTTCCTGCTTCGAAGAACTTGTTCATCAGCTCCTCATCTGTTTCTGCAATCGCTTCAACAAGCTGCTGATGAAGATCTTCAGCCTGTTTCAGATGAAGGTCTGGTATATCGGAGATTGTCATGCCTCCGGTTTTGTCGGGGCTGAAAGTAAGCTGCTTCATAAGAAGGACATCGATGAGGGTATGGTGCCCGATGCCTTCTTCGGCAGGAAACTGTATTGGAGTAACAAGATTGCCGAAATGATCTCTGAGACCCTGAACGGTAGCATTGAAGTTGGTCCGGTCGGCATCAAGTTTGGTTAAAATAAATATCGTTGGCTTGTAATACTCCCTGGTATACTCCCAAATTGTATCAGTTCCTACCTCGACACCTGATGCTGAATTTACAGTAATCAAAACGGTATCGGCAACACGCATGGCTGATTTGACATCTCCGTGAAAGTCAAGCAGGCCAGGTGTATCTATTATATTTATTTTACAATCGTTCCAGAAGCCATGGATGAGGCTTGTGTTGAGGCTGTGTTTTCTTTGAATTTCATCTGCAGAGTAATCAGAGAGGGTGTTTCCTTCGTCAATACTGCCAAGGCGGTTAATAACGCCCATTGTCAAGGCAAGTGATTCAGTGAGCATGGTTTTGCCACTGCCGGCATGACCAGTAATGACAATGTTTCGCAATTGATCCGGTAGGATGGCTTGCATATCAGGACTCCTTTGTTGAATTAAATAATGGTCTTGCAGGACACTCGAAAACAAAGGACATGACTGTTGATTCCTTTGATCTGCTTCAGACTGAAATGTAATTAACAAAAAAAAATTCTTATTTGCTGTTGACTCAACAATGAAATGGATGGGAAAAAAAGATATATTTTCTAGTTATCGTTGAGCAACAAGTGCTCGCCGGTTCCGTTGTGCGATAAAAGCATGTAACAACAATAAATTTATTTCGTTATGCCTATTATCAATAAGATTCTTGCCCGCCAGATTCTTGATTCAAGAGGAAATCCAACTGTAGAGGTTGATGTATACTCCGAAAGCTCATTTGGTCGTGCTGCCGTGCCCAGCGGTGCTTCGACAGGTATCCATGAAGCTTCTGAGCTCAGAGACGGTGATGCAAGTGTCTACCTTGGCAAGGGCGTTCTGAAGGCTGTTGAAAACGTTAATACTGTTATAAATGAAGCGCTTACCGGGATGCTGGTGACCGAACAGCAGGAAATTGACGAAGCTTTGATTGCTCTGGACGGAACACCTAACAAATCGCGGCTTGGCGCAAATGCCATTCTCGGTGTGTCGCTGGCTTGTGCAAAGGCTGGTGCAGAATACTCCGGACTTTCTCTTTTCCGATATATCGGCGGAACCCTGGCGAACACCCTACCTGTGCCGATGATGAACGTCCTTAACGGTGGCGCGCATGCCGACAATACCGTTGATTTTCAGGAATTCATGATCATGCCTGCAGGGTTCAGCTCCTTTTCTGATGCACTGCGTTCCGGTGCTGAAATATTTCATGCCCTTAAGGCTTTGCTGAAAAGCAAGGGGTTGAGTACATCTGTGGGAGATGAAGGCGGTTTTGCCCCTAACCTGCGATCAAACGAAGAGGCAATTGAACTTGTTATCGAGGCAGTTGGCAAAGCCGGTTATAAAGTTGGTTCACCTACTGATAAAGGAGGCCTCGGTGACGCACAGGTCATGATTGCTCTTGATCCGGCAAGCTCGGAATTTTATGATGGTCAAAAGAAAAAGTATGTATTCAAGAAGTCATCAAAACAGGAGCTTTCATCTTTGCAGATGGCTGAATACTGGGAAAAATGGGCCAGTGACTACCCGATTATTTCCATCGAGGACGGTATGGCTGAAGATGACTGGGAGGGCTGGAAAATATTGACAGACAAAATCGGTTCACGGGTCCAGCTTGTTGGCGATGACCTGTTTGTTACCAACAGCAAAAGACTGGCTGAAGGTATTGAACGAAAGGTTGCCAATTCCATTCTTATCAAGGTCAACCAGATCGGTACGTTGACCGAAACACTTCAGGCAATCAGTCTTGCAAAATCGAATGGATACACTTCTGTCATCAGCCATCGAAGCGGTGAAACCGAGGACAGTACCATTGCCCAGATTGCGGTAGCAACCAATGCCGGCCAAATCAAGACCGGCAGTCTTTCGCGTTCGGACCGTATGGCAAAGTACAATGAACTGCTCCGTATTGAGCAGGAGCTTGGCGATCAGGCCCGATACCCCGGAAAAAACACATTACGGGTATAATGAAATTCTACAGGGAACCCTTTTCACAAAGGGTTTCTCTCGTTGCGCAGCATCGGCTGTATTATCAGCGGCACTTGGCAACCCAAAGCGTTATGATGCGTGAAAAAATTTATCGATAGAATCTGGGAGTACATTCGTTCAAACCCGAAAAAGTTTTTTTTCCGGGTAGCGTTTGCTCTGTTCATACTCTGGATATTTTTCGACGATTATGGTGTCGTAAAAAGAATCCGTATGGAAGCCGAACATCGCTCGCTTCTTGAGCAGCAGAAAATTGAGCAAAAGAAGATCATTGATAACGAGCTGCGCATCCAGCATGCCCATGAGCCCGACAGTATAGAAAAAGCAGCAAGGGAGAAATATAATTATCGAAAACCGGGAGAAACCCTGTTTATCATTCGGTCACATTAGTGTTTTATTCAACAGTAATACCATCAAATGTATCAGTACCGCCGTCGTTTAACCCGTGAAGTTTCTTTCGGATCCATTTTGTTAGGAGGGTATCAGCCGATAAGGGTAGAGTCCATGACAAATACGCACACCATGGATACTGCAGGAACCGTTGAGCAGTGCAGGAGGCTGTATGAAGCCGGGTGTGAAATTATCCGCCTCACTGTTCCAACCGAGAAGGATGCTGAAAATCTCAGGAACATACGCGACCAGCTCCGTCGTGATGGCATTGATACACCGCTTGTGGCCGATATTCATTTTTCTGCCCGGGCTGCGCTGAAGGCGGTTGAATTTGTTGAAAATATTCGCATCAACCCGGGCAACTATGCTGCCCGCCAGAAGTTTTCAACCAGTGAATATACCGAAGACGAATATCAAGAGGAGCTTGAGCATGTCCGTCTTGAATTTCTGCCGCTTGTTGAAAAAGCCCGCAAGAATGGTGTGTCGATGAGAATAGGCACCAATCATGGATCTTTGTCGGACAGGACGGTAAGCCGATATGGCAATTCGCCTGAAGGTATGGTTGAAGCGGCTCTTGAGTTTGCCCGGATATGTGAAGGTGTTGGATATCACGATATTCTTTTTTCAATGAAATCCTCTAATGTCCGGGTGATGATTCAGGCCTACCGGCTTCTTGTCGAGAAGGCCGATGCCGAGCTTATTCATGCCTATCCTCTTCATCTGGGAGTAACTGAAGCCGGGGATGGCGACGAGGGTCGAGTTAAATCAGCAATGGGCATTGGGGCTCTTCTTGAAGATGGCCTTGGGGATACGATAAGAGTCTCCCTGACTGAGGATCCTGTTCATGAAGTTCCTGTGGGGTTTGCTATCGTAAAAAAATATAATGACTTTCATCTTGTTAAAGGTGAAAAAGGGCATCTTCCTCTGAAGCATATTGTTGATAGCCGCAATCAGCAAAATGGTCGCAATCTTACGCACCCCGATTCCTTGCCCTTCAATCCGTTCAGCTATCAGCGCAGGGGATCTTCCCCGATTTCAATTGCCGGTCTGGAGATTGGGGGAGACAATCTGCCAAAAGTTGAAACTGAAGTGCATGCGTCACTTTCAGAAGTTGATGCGGCCTTAAAAGAGGCAGTGCAGAGGCTTGCACCGGCAAAGTCTCATGATGCCATACGCTCCGAGTTTGTTTCTGTCCGGGTTAACAGTCCTGAAGATATTGAAGGGCTCGACAATCTTCTCCTGCAACTTGGTGGTGCCGCTCACTGTATTGTTGTCTCCACAAGCGACGTTTCACTTGCTGTCAAGCTGCTTGATAAAGTTTCAAAAGTAAGGCTTGATATTGTTGAGGGAGAACAGCTTGGAAAGGATTTTTTGAAGCATCTTGGCAATGATCGTCCCGGGGTATTGGAACTCTGTTTTTTGCATGAAGATGCGGGGCAATCTGTTCCTGCTGAGGTTCTTGCCCATCTTGCCGAAAAACTCAGGAAGCAGGGTGTTAAGCGACTATTGTTTTCAATCATTACAGAGAATACTGTTTTTGCCTATCGCAGGCTTGTTCAGGCATTCAACAGCCGATCCCTCGACTATCCCCTTGTTGTTCGCTTCAAGGGAGATACTTCAGATCGGCTTGAATGTATAATAAGCAGTTCGGTTCAGGCTGGTACACTTTTTTGTGACGGCATAGGTGACATTCTTGCGCTTCATACAAGACTTTCAGTTGATGATGAGGTTAATCTGGCATTCAATATTCTTCAGGGAGCAAGAATCAGAATGTCCAAAACTGAATTTATTTCCTGCCCCGGCTGTGGCAGAACCTATTTTGATCTGGAAAAGGCAACAGCAGCAATAAAAGAGCGGACAGGTCACCTGAAGGGTTTGAAGATTGGAATCATGGGCTGTATTGTTAATGGCCCCGGAGAGATGGCTGATGCTGATTTCGGCTATGTTGGCGCAGGAAAAAACAGAATCAGCCTCTATGTCGGCAGGGAGTGTGTGGAAGAAAATATTTCTGAAAAGGATGCCGTAGAACGCCTCATAGGGCTTATTAAAGAGCGCGGGAAATGGATTGATCAGGCATAAAGAATCGATACGGTTTCGACAGCCCTTTGATATTGTTATGACTTATACATTGATAACCGGGGCTTCCATGGGGATTGGCGAGGCTTTTGCCAGAGAATTTGCCAGAAGAGGTCACAACCTTGTACTCGTTGCCCGCTCTCGTGAGATATTGCAGGCTCTCGGTGAGGAGCTTCAACAAAAGAGGGGTGTAAAGGTTGAAGTTTGTGCTGAAAACCTGTGCGACACTGAAAGTCCGGGACGAATTTATGAGTTTTGCCGGTTAAAGAGAGTTGATGTTGCTACTCTTGTTAATTGTGCGGGAATATCATGTGCCGGTGATTTTGCTGAAATACCACAAAAAAAGCTCGAAGAGATAGTCATGGTCAATGTGATGGCAACTGCGAGGCTTACACGCATGTTTCTCTCCGATATGGTTGCTAGGAAACAGGGAAGCATAATTAATATTGCATCTTTAGGGGGGCTTCAGGGGGTTCCCGGTCTTGGACTCTATTCAGCGACAAAGTCTTTTGTGATGACGTTAAGCGAAGCGCTTCATGAAGAACTTAAGGAAACGGGGGTAAAAGTTATCGCAGTTTGTCCCGGTTTTATCAATACCGGTTTTTTTAAGCATTCCGGTCATAGTGCCGCCAATCTCAGGCTGCCGATTTCCGGAACAGATGTTGTTGTCAAAGCGGCAATAAGGGGATTGAGGCATAATCGTATACGTATATTCCCTACCTTGATAGACAATATACTGGTTTTTTCGCAACGACTTGTGACGAGAAGTGTGGTAATAAGGCTTGCCGGGTATTTTGCAGCGGTTAAGGATTAATTAATATAATAATCCTTTTTTCTTTGTATTTTTGAAACCTGTCATTATATTACCAGCCCTGTTTTTTGAGTTTTGAGCCGCTGGTGTAGCTCAACTGGTAGAGCAGCTGATTTGTAATCAGCAGGTTGCGGGTTCGAGTCCCATCA
>SZXX01000038.1 GCA_005843825.1 Chlorobium sp. | reverse complement strand
AAAAATCGGGGTCCACTATATGCAAGTCCATTGTTGTTCATGAGAGCCCATCCTTTTTTCAGTTAGTTACGCCTGGCTGGTGTTCTGGTGAGTTGGTCGCCCTTTTCGTTGTGGGTGATTATCCAGCCTGCCCTTTCAACGTTTACGGTAGATGAAGTATAGCCTTTGAGCCCGTCATTCGGGCCGTGACCTGCTGATATTGAGCAGAGCTGCTTACCTTTGTCGTCGTAGACATAGATGAACGACCCTCTCTGCACCACGTTCGCTATTGCCATTGATTTCTTACTCCCGTTATGTTTTATGGCGATGAAGCTTGAACCTCTTTTTATATAGGCATTTCACGACTAACAGCCGATAGCACTGTAAAACTCAATGATCGTAGCATTTGAAGTGGGGTGGGTGGTTATAATAGTCGAAAAAATTCGTCAATTACACTATTTCAATATAGATTAAATACAGCCAAAGCACTACGCGGCATGTTGTTTACTCTTGTATGCCTGCTAATCACGCCTCAATCCATTGCTTCCATTCGCTCTGAAAAAACACAGGGATACCTTCCTTCTGGCAGACACGGATAGTGTGGCCCGTTCCACCGTCCATCGGAGAGTCAAGGTCAACATAAAACAGTGCTGCTGTTGCTTTGGGAAACTCTTGTGAAAAACCGACAACTTTCATGGTATCGCGAAGCAGATAGTCGGCCTTGGCTGCAACCGGACCTTTCTTGCCAAGTTGCCCCATGAGTGATGATGTTTTCGGAGAGGCACTGACTGTTTTAGCCACAAGCTGATGCCGCTGATCGAGCGTCAGTGCATCGGGGTAGGCATAGGTTGCGCCTTCAAACCTTGCTTTCAGGCGGTGTGTCTTGTAAGGAGCAATCGCTTGCAGTCGGCTTGCATCAACTCCTGCAATCCCTTCCGAGAATGCCTCATCGGAACCAGTCGCATTGCCAGAACGGAAAAGAGCGTTCTGAAACCTGGTCGCTAAAAATTCAGCAACGGCAAAAGCATTTCCATACTCATCCGGAGGAATTGAGCGCCGACCCTCAAGGAGGATAACTGGCATTACTGCAGTTTCAATAAGTGCACCCAACGTCTCAAGGGATAATTCTCTATCGACCATAACGGAATTTTATTAGTCTATCTATTTCCTTGTAGTATACACTCGATGGTAGGACAATCCCCGTCATAGGGTTGCAGGTTGAAACTTTTTTTCCTGATATTATTTTATTGCCAACCAGTAAATCTGATACCATGAAACAGACGAGACCGCCGCTTGTCCGCATGCAGTATATCGATCAGCAGTTACGCGAGAATACCTATCCCAACTGCAG
Source organism: Chlorobium sp. (assembly GCA_005843825.1). Taxonomy (GTDB): domain Bacteria; phylum Bacteroidota; class Chlorobiia; order Chlorobiales; family Chlorobiaceae; genus Chlorobium. The sequence goes on along the minus strand of SZXX01000038.1, from coordinate 28,846 downwards.
CAGGATTGCCAGGCACTTTGAGGTTTCAAGTAAAAGCATTCAGCGCGATGTAGATTATATGCGCGATCTTTTGAATGCTCCTATAGCTTTCGACAGCAAGAGAAACGGGTTCTTCTACTCAAAGAGAGACTGGACATTCCTGCCTTCAACCACTCTTGACCGCCAGGAAGCCGATGCGTTGATTATCACCAAAAAGGTGCTGTCACAATATCAAGGTACGCCCTACTATACCGAGGTAAGCCGTGCGCTCGACAAGGTGCTGCAATATCTACCGGGTAAATTATTGACGAGCCAGCTTGCAGAGATATACTCCTTTGAAACTTTTTCACCCTCGGCAATTGATCCCCGTTTCTTCACTATTATCGAGGATGCCATTCGCAATAAATTGAAGATCAATCTCTATTATCGGGCATTCTGGAACAGCCAGGAGACGGAACGAGTTCTGCAGCCATACCGGCTTCATTATTCACACACCAAGGAGAACTGGTCGCTCTTTGGCTACTGCGAACTCCGAAACGAGATAAGATCATTTGTGGTCAGCCGAATCAAGAACGTCTCGCTAACCAAAACACATTTTACCATATCCGCATCATTTTCACTGGAACGATATCTTGATGAGACCTTCGACCAGATTCATGAAGACGAAATTCATAATGTGGTAATCCGCTTCACGCCTTATCAGGCTCAATGGATCAAAGAGCACCGATGGCATTCCAGCCAAGAGATTGAGGAACAGAAAGATGGGTCAGTTATTCTGAAAATGAGAGTTGGGGCATTGGACGCTGTTATGCATTGGGTTCTGCGGTATGGCAGAGAGGTCGAAGTATTGGAGCCTTTAGAATTGCGGAAAATGATTAAAGAAGAACTAAAAATGACCAAGAGGTTTTATAAAAACTAAATATAACCACGAGTGCTACCGAGCATAACTTGCAGGCGCTGAACTTTTTTGGCCAATAGTAGAGATTTCCAGCGCTCCACTTCGTCTTTTATGCTCCATTTGCGCAACCATGCTTTCGCTCAGTCAATGCATCAGCCTGGATTCGCAGCCCCTTTTTTATAGGTGTCCGATTTGTCCGGTTTTGACGGATTCAGTACGTGTTTCCTCTGTGGACTACTGGAGAGTACTGTTGAGGTGCCAGTTATAGGGAAGGAAGCGGACGAGCATGGTGGAGAGATTCTCTTCAATCCACTCTTTTTTTTCAGAGGAGAGAAAAGGAAGAAGTGGACGGACGGTGTCGAGAGTGCTGCTGCCAAAATCAGTCTTGTACCAACTGAAGATTGATGACAGCCAGAGCGTATTGTTTCGGCGGTCGATTTCCATTCCTTTTCGGTTCATAAAGCTTCTCGCCGCAGTATCAAGCTGCTGGTTGATGATTGCCGCATTATAGAATTCAACGGGAGGACAGGATGCGGCTGCACACACCAGAGCAAAATGAATACGGCAGTCGAATGCCTCGACAATGAAACGTCTGCGAGGATCAGACTTTGAAAAAGGCTTGAAAGGAAAGAATGGATGTGGACGGTTTCGCCTCAGGATACCATGCTCGATATCATCCGGAGTAAAAACGAACCCTCCGATATTGTAGCTGACGCGGCCAAAAAAATTGGTGACATCAAGTACTGAACCGCGAATATTGAATTCAATAACTCCGTGAATGATAAGAATGTTATAAATGTTGATCCAGAAAGCTTTTTTTTCATCATCAGTCTGCAGCATTTCAGGATTGAAGTTGTTCAGAGAGCCCGCAAGCTTAAGGTACCGGCTGAACCCATCGGATTGTTTCATTGCCTCGTAATTGACTGTCCCTTTCTCCACATTGAAAAATCCTCCCTGCAAAAGGCCGAGTGTTTTCTTTAACTCGGCGCCAATGTCTTGAGTCGTTTTCAGGGGATTGTTTTCGCTTTTGTTCAGCGTTATCTGCAGAGGGATGAGATTTCGCAGCCAGGTAGTGATTGATGGCTCTTGTTCTGTTTTGGACGAGAGATGCTGTTCCGCCAGAATTGCTGATACTGCATTGATATAGCCGATATGACTGAAAGCCTGAGGAAAGTTTCCAAGCATTTCAAGGGTGTCGCTGTTGAATTCTTCCGAAAAAAGTCCCAGATGATTTGATGCTGTCAACGTTTTGTTCAGAAGAAAAAGAGCCTCTTCACTTTTTCCCGACAGTGCCAGGCACTCCACCAGCCAGAAATTACAAAGCACAAACCCTCCCTCCTCGCCCTTCAGGCCATCATCAGCCTTGTAGCGAAGCAGAAATCCCCGATGCATCAACTGCTTTTCACAGGCCTCGATTGTTCCCAGTATTCTTGGATCATCAGCAGGGAGAAATCCATTGAGCGGCAGCAGCAAAAGGCTCGCATCGAGTTCGCACGATCCGTATTTCTGGACAAAACTGTTCAGTTTTTCATCAAACCCTTTTGCAAGAACATCCTCCTTGATCCGGTCACGTTCCTCCATCCAGATCTCTAGAGGAGCTTCAAACCCATAACGCCGTGCAATGGAGATTCCTCTGTCCAAAGCAACCCAGCACATGACTTTTGAATAGACAAAATGATGAGGCCCATTGCGTACCTCCCAGATGCCGTCATCAGGTTTTTGCCAGTTTTCTATAGCCAGACCGCAAATACCCCTTAAAAACGGCCAGAGCTCCTCATCAATTCTCCCCGCATAATCCGAAAGCCGGAGTGCTGAATCCATAACTTCACCATAGACATCCCACTGGTTCTGCCGATGCGCTTCGTTGCCTATTCTGACCGGACGTGAATTTCGATATCCTTTCAGATGACCAAGTTCAACTTCCTCAAGCCGGTCATTGCCTTGCAGGGTATACATGATCTGGAGGTTGCGGCTTCCATATTTCCGGTAGGTGGTATTCAGCCAGCGCATGTAATTGTAAGCTTCATTGACATGACCTACAGCAAAGAGGGCCTTCAGGGTAAACGCAGCATCTCTCAGCCAGCTGAAACGGTAATCCCAGTTTCTTTCCCCCCCCAGGGTTTCCGGAATGGAGGTTGTCGGTGCAGCGGCAATAGCTCCGGTTGGCTGAAAGGTGAGAAGCTTCAGCAAAAGAAGCGAGCGATGTATCATCTGGGTGAACTCTCCAAGGAATGCACATCGTTCTCCCACGCAATAATTCACCCATTCCTGCCAGAACACCCTGTTTTCTTCAAAAGGACAAGACAATTGATCAGATGTATCAAGGGAGCCATACAGGAAATCAATGTGAGCTTCCTCCATCGCCTCAAGATGCAATCCAAGCGTGAGTTGCCCATTGGCAGCACTGACAGTGGTCGTGCTGCGGCAATCCAGAGCAAGCGTAAGGGTTTCACTACCGTATCTGATGATAAAGCGGTTTTCACTCTCTTCAATAGAGCCCTGAGTTACCCTTCCATAATCAGGTCTTGGCATCAGTGTCAGCGTAAAAGCCATACTGCCACGGATTATCTTGAGACAGCGGTGGATACGGTGAATTTTATTCGTTCCGGCCTCTGCATTGTCCACCGGCATGAAATCGTGAAGGAGTGCTTCAGCGTGTTGAGTCTTGAATCTGCAGGAGAGGATGTTGGTGTTCGGGATATATTCCTGTTCAGAGGTGAAGAATTCTGCCGGCTGCAGAGAGAAAAAGCCTCCTTTTTCATCATCAAGAAGCGCTGCGAAAATTGTCGGTGAGTCAAGCCAGGGCAGGGAACAGTAATCAATAGAGCCGTCTTTCGATACCAGAGCGGCTGAATGGAGATCTCCGATCAGTCCGTAATCGGCAATGCGACGGTACATTTCTGAATCCCTGTTTTTTTTAAACAAAAAAACTGAAAAGCTCTATCAGAAATAATAACGAATTCCCCCGGAACAACACATTCCTGATATGTTGTTCCGGGGATGCTTGAAATGAAGGTTACGAGAGGTTTCTTGGTACCTGTGAGGAGTGGTGGTGAAGAATAGGTCTTTCAAGTGAGATGTCAACCATAAATGAAAACCGTGAAGGGAAGGAGAGCAGTACCTGATCAACCTCGAATTCAAAAGAATAGATTCCACTCAGGGTATGGAGGGTATCGCTGAACGACTGCTTTCTGAGTGCCTTGTTGTGCAGTCGAACCCCGAGCCCGTCTCGTGAGGCAAGCTGGCCGAAGTAGTTTCTGACCCCTTCGGTGTTTACGACAGTATGAGGCGAAAACGTAGGGACAAGAACAGCAGATTCATGATAAAGTGCTGCAATGTCATCCGGACTTCCACTGCAGACACGTGAAACCCATTGAAAAAGAACCTCTTCAGCATTTTTGAAAAACATAATGGTGCGCTTGTTATCGTTGTTACTGATAGAACTCTATCAGCATAATCATTTTTACAGGTTCAGGCCGGAAATGTAAGCTTTTTTTGTGACGGAGAACAAACAAAAAAAGAGAGGAATGCAACCTTAGCCCGCCTAATCGATATCCTTATGCTCATCAAGTTTGTACCCTAATCCTCTTACGGTTTTTATCATATTGCCGGTACTCCCGAGTTTTTCACGGATTCTGGTGATGTGGGTATCAATGGTTCTCGTGTTAATCGACTTATCGACATCCCATACATCGCTGAGCAGTATTTCCCGTGATTGGGCCTCACCCTTTCTTTTGAGCAAAGCAACGAGAAGTTTGAACTCCATCAGCGTAAGAACAAGCTCTTTGCCTTCAAGTGTAACAATATGACGCGTTAAATCAACTTCAAGGTCACCAGCCTTAAGCAGTTCCTGAGTTTTGCCCCCCTGCCGGCGATCCCGTTTCATGATTGCCCTTATTCTGAGTGTCAGCTCACGGGGACTGAACGGCTTGATGACATAATCATCAATCCCGAGTTCAAAGCCGAGAATCCTGTCGATCTCCTCCCCCTTTGCGGTAAGCATGATGATGGGAAGATCTTTGTAAAGCTGGTTCTGCCTGATTCTCCTGCAGATTTCAAATCCATCCATTCCCGGCAGCATGATGTCGAGCAGAACAAGATCAAAGCTTTTTCGAGAGAGCTGTTCAAGACCATCTTCTCCGGAATATGCAAGATGACATGAAAAGCCGGCCCGTTCGAGATTATACTCCAGCAGTTTCGAGAGGTTCTGGTCATCCTCAATAACAAGAAGCATAGGATCCGACATAGTATCTGAAGATTACAAATTAGAGAACCATAATTTCCCTGTACTTCATACTGCTTTTCCCTTTTACGGTATAGGTATAAATAAGTATAAACAATTTTGGGAAAGTGGTCTGTGCCCGTTGACGATAGGGTGTGATATTTTCTATTCTTTAACAGTATCGTAACAATAGTATCTCATTTTTTGAACTACCTTTTTCGATTGTTGATGGAAGAGGGCGCAGTGATCTGTATTGTGAGTCAGTAAGGCCGAATAAAGCTTGAAAGCCCTTCGATAAAAGGGTAAAATCGACCATGAAATGGGTATATTCGCCATTATTTATGTTGTTATGGAGAGTTCTGTTGATAATGGATTGTTGCCATGAGCATGGTGGAAAAAAACATTAAAAAAAACCTGCCATATTTCTGGGACGTTGTTGCATTTGCCCTTGTCATGGGTCTCATCACCCTTCTGGCGTGGGGGAGTCATCAAATGGCAGTCCCATACATCCCCGGCGAGCAGATCCCTCTTTCCCTTGACCCGGTCCATCTCCCATTGTATGCTTTGCGGACTGTGCTCCGGATGGTTGCTGCGCTCATACTCTCTTTTGCGTTTACCTTCATCTATGCAACTGTCGCGGCAAAAAGTCGTCGGGCAGAAAGTATTCTGGTGCCTTTACTCGATATCCTCCAATCCGTACCGATTCTTGGTTTTCTCTCTATTACCGTTACCGGTTTTATAGCTCTTTTTCCCGGCAACCTTCTCGGTGTTGAAATGGCGGCCATATTTGCCATTTTCACCTCTCAGGCCTGGAATATGGCCTTCAGCTTTTATCAGTCCTTGAAAACCGTTCCAAAGGAACTTCAGGAGGCCTCAAATCTCTTTGGGCTCTCTTCCTGGCAGAAGTTCTGGAAACTTGAAGCTCCCTTTGCCACACCGAACCTGATCTGGAATACCATGATGTCGGTTTCCGGCGGCTGGTTTTTCGTGGTGGCATCGGAAGCTATCACCGTCGGCAAGACTGCTGTTACGTTACCCGGTATCGGCTCTTATGTGGCACAGGCTATCCAGAGTAAAAACCTCTCAGCAATCGGCTTTGCGCTTCTTACCATGCTGATTGTCATTCTTGTATACGATCAACTGCTCTTCCGTCCGCTGGTCGCATGGGCCGAAAAGTTCAAGTTTGAACTGACCGAAAGTCAGGATGCAGCTGAATCATGGATTCTCACCCTGTTTCAGCGAGCCCATGTACTCCGTAATCTTGTAAAAGGAGTTGCTGACAAATGGGTTAACCTCATAGAACGACTCCCGAAACTGCCCCGTCGCACTCATGAGTTCAAGGAAAACTCTATTCTGGTGATAAAGATACAGGGGTACACATGGTATGGTATCCTGATCTCTGGAATGAGTGTCGGCGTCTGGATGCTGATGAGCTTTGTCATGAGCGGTGTTGATCATACGGAAATTGTAAAGGTTTTCATGCTGGGCCTTATAACGCTCACCCGGGTAATGGTTTTACTGCTTCTTGCAAGTCTGGTCTGGGTTCCACTGGGAGTCATCATTGGCCTCAATCCCAGGCTGGCTACAAAGGTTCAGCCACTGGCGCAGTTTCTGGCAGCCTTTCCGGCAAACCTTTTTTTTCCTGTTGCGGTTTTCTTTCTGGTACGATACCGTCTTTCACCGGAAATATGGACTGCACCACTTATGATCCTCGGTACCCAGTGGTATATTCTGTTCAATGTTATTGCCGGAGCCGCTGCAATTCCAACTGATCTTCGCGAGGCAGCCAAAAACCTCGGTCTTTCCGGATGGCGGTTATGGAAGCACCTGCTCCTGCCGGGCATAATCCCTTCACTGATTACCGGTCTGATCACTGCTTCAGGAGGAACCTGGAACGCCAGCATTGTTGCTGAAGTCGTCAGTTGGGGAAGCACAACCATTACAGCTACAGGCCTTGGCTCATACATTGCCCAGTGGACCGAAAAAGGCGACTATCCGCATATTGTTCTCGGTATCGCTGTCATGAGCCTTTACGTTGTGTTTTTCAACCGCTTTTTCTGGAGGCGGCTTTATAACATGTCCCAGACCCGTTTTCGTCTGGATTAGAACTGTATACGTATGAAAACATTGCATCCCGAAACTGACCTGCTGAATCTGAAGAATGTCAGCAAATCATTCAAAAAGTCAGGAGGTGAAGAGCATCTTGTTCTTGACGGAGTAAGCCTCACCATCAAAGAGGGCGAAATTGTTGCTCTCCTTGGGCGATCAGGTTCTGGCAAGTCAACTCTGCTCCGTATCATTTCAGGCCTTGCCCGTCCAGGCAGCGGGGAAGTCCTGTACTCCGGTAAACCGGTGACCGGTCCCGTAAAAGGGCTGGCCATGGTGTTTCAGACCTTTGCCCTTTTTCCCTGGTTTACCGTCCTTGAAAATGTTGAACTCGGGCTCGATGCCCTGGGTGTGCATAAAGAAGAACGCAGGCGGCGTGCGCTCGCCGCAATTGACCTCATCGGCCTTGATGGTTTTGAATCGGCTTATCCAAAAGAGCTTTCCGGCGGTATGCGGCAGCGTGTGGGCTTTGCCCGTGCTCTGGTGGTTGAACCCACATTGCTCTTGATGGACGAGGCATTCTCGGCCCTTGATGTGCTTACTGCTGAAACCCTCCGTACCGATCTGATTGAGCTTTGGCTTGAGAGGCGGATTCCAACCAAGGGAATTCTTCTGGTATCCCATAATATCGAGGAAGCTGTTCTTCTTGCCGATCGTATTGTCATTCTTGGAACAAATCCGGGGCGAATTCTGGCCGAAATCAAAATTCCCCTCCAGCATCCCCGCGATCGAGAAGCTCCCACATTCCGGCAGCTTGTTGACCGTGTCTATGAACTCATGACCAAACGTCCTCGAAGTGCCGCAGGCAAGGTCGAAGCAGTTCCATTGTCGTACCGTCTTCCCAGTGCGTCCATCAATCAGCTTGCAGGTTTCATGGAAGCCCTGGCTGCAGAACCCTATAATGGAAGAGCCGATCTGCCGGAACTTGCAGATCAGATGGGATTTGACGTTGAAGAGCTTTTCCCGCTTCTCGAGGCATTGGAAATCCTTTCGTTTGCCCGTACCGAGGGTGGTGACGTTGAACTGACTCCATCAGGGAAAAGCTATGTCGATTCAGACATCCTGCAACGCAAGGTGATCTTTGCAGAAGATGTCATCCGCCATGTCGCCCTGGCAGCCCATATCCGTCATGTTATCGATGAACGTCCCGGTAATCGTGCGCCCGAAGACCGCTTCCTCCGAGAGCTCGAAGATTTCTTCAGCGAAGAAGAGGCCGAAAGAGTGCTGCAGGTAGCTATTGAGTGGGGTCGTTATGCTGAACTTTTCGCCTACGAAGAGGGATCAGGTATCCTGAGCCTCGAAAACCCCGCAAGCGACTCTTCAGCCCAATAGGTTTTCTGCGAAAATTACTGCTGATGCGGATATGTTTTCATTCGCATTCTTATGCAAAAATTGTTATAATTTCTTTCATTTTTTCACGTATTACCCCTCAATGTTCGCCGATTTATCGGCGATAGCGGAAAAAATATAAATACATGCCTATATCCGGCCCATATAAAAACGAAGCTGTCCGGTTTCGCGAAGAGATAAAGAAGAAATTCAAGACTCAGATAGCCCTCTGTCATGCCATAGGCGCAAAAGACGGCTCTTATGTTACAGGCTACGTCACAGGCAACAATCGCATCGGCAATATCCTGCGTGAAAAACTTGAAGCAGTGGGTGTCGATGTCAACTATATCCTTTACGGGAAAAGAACGGAGGCAGAAAAACCTAAACCGGGTGCAGGACAGGAACTGAGCGATCTGCTTTTCCTGTGCACCGAAAAGGTCATTCATCTGCAGAACGCTGTCATTGAAATGAACAAAGAGCTTCTTGAAGTCAACCAGTTACTGGAAACTGTCAAAAAAAGCGTCACAAAGGGTTAAGAGTGTGAATCATTGAATGATTATCAGCGCAAGCAGAAGGAGTGATATTCCTGCCTTTTTTGGTGAGTGGTTTGTCCATCGTCTGCATGCAGGTGAAGTGCTTGTGCGCAACCCCATGCAGCCAAAACAGGTAAGCAGGATTTCGCTCTCTCAGGATAATGTTGACGCCATTGTTTTCTGGACAAAAAATCCTGCAAACTTTCTCTCCCGTCTGCCTGAGATTGACCGGCTGGGATATGCCTACTATTTCCTTTTTACACTCAATCCTTATGATGTTGCGATTGAGCCCGGAGTTGAAGATAAGCGGTTGGTTATTGAGGTTTTCAAGCAGCTTTCGCGCCATATCGGACCGGAAAAAGTTGTCTGGCGCTATGATCCAGTCATTATCAGTGATCTTTATACTCCTGCGTGGCACCGGGTCTCGTTTGACCGGCTTGCGGAAGAACTTTCCGGCTATACTGAACGCTGTATTATCAGTTTTTTTGATGACTACCGTAAGGTCAGAACCCGGATGCGCACTATTGGCTATACCATACCCGACAAGGTGTTGATGGAGGAGATTGCCGGAATGTTCGCTGATTCAGCTAACCGGAATGGAATCTCGCTTTATACCTGCAGCCAGGATGTTGACATGTCGCAATACGGTATCATGCACAGCAGCTGTATCGATAGTGATCTTGTCGGGCGTATTACAGGAAGGCAGATGACTGGTCGGAAAAAAGACAGCCGGCAACGATCGACCTGTGGATGCGTCGAAAGCCGTGATATCGGCAGCTACGATACCTGCACACACGGTTGCCTCTATTGTTATGCCGTTTCCTCTCATGCAAAAGCATGCAAAGCCCTCCAGCATTACGATCCCTTCTCTCCCATGCTCGGTGATGCCCTTAAGGGAGATGAAACAGTCACCAACGCCAGACAATAAACTGTTTTCTCTCTGGACAGCTTTAGTTTTGTTGGGGTTCAGGAATCACCCCAACCTACAGGGGACCTCGATGTATTCCAGAGTAATGTAGCGTGCGGAGGCTTACTTGGGTCTAAGCGCTTCCACAGGATTGAGATTTGCGGCTTTCCATGCAGGGAAGAGCCCGAAGGTCATGCCGATTGTAGAGCAGACTATCATGGAGACCGTTATCCAGAGCCAGGGAAATATTGGGGGCAGATTAAATTTCAAGGCAACGATATTGCCCGCCACAATACCCACCGAAATGCCGATGACACCTCCGACTATTGAGAGAAAAAGCGATTCAAAAAGGAACTGACGAAGAATGCTGCTGTTAGGTGCCCCGATCGATTTTCTGATGCCGATCTCCCTGGTTCTTTCAGTCACGCTGACCAGCATGATGTTCATGATGCCAACTCCTGCCGTCAGGAGAGCCATAAAGCTGATAATGAAGGCGCCGGTACTGATGGCTCGCTGTATATCTCTGAACGAGTCGATGAGAGATTCGTTTGTTCTGATTTCAAAATCGTTGATATCCTTTACCGTCAATCCCCTTGCGAGTCTCATGGCTCCGATTGCACGGTCAATCGCATGGGGATAGTCTTTGCGTGAGAGTGCCTCAACGGTGATGTTCAGGCTGCTCTTTTCATTGACATGATCCAGATAGCGGGTAATGGGAATGAGCAGAAAATTATCCTGGCTTTGACCGAATGCCGCACCCTTTTTATCAAAAACACCCGTAACGGTATAGACCTCTCCATTGACCTTGATGAATTTGTTCAATGGGGTTTCGCCTGCAGGAAAGAGTGTTTCGGCAAGCTCACTGCCAAGCACTGCAGTGTTTCTTGCCGACTTGATATCGTTTTGTGACAGATTACGACCAATCACGACATTGTAACCGTTTGATGCGGAAAAGTTTTCATCACCGCCGGTCAACGTTACATCAGGATTGGTCGTGCGATTGGCATATTTTGCAAGGTTGGCCTGGCTGGAAATGGTGAAGCCGATATTTCGGGCGTGAGTCCCCATGCTTTTTTTAAATAACAGCGCCTGTGCGTAGGTGATATCCTTCCTGTTGGCATAGACGTTCCGTTTGTGGCCGCTGCCGAAAACTGTCGCAGGATTTTTCTGTATCTGGAACGTGTTGGCACCAAGGCTTGTAAGACCCGATTCAACGCTTTTGTCAACGGCATCAAGAGCTGTCATCACTGCAATGATGGAGAAGACGCCTACAGCGACGCCCATAATGGTGAGCCACGAGCGTAGCTTGTTTACCGTCAGCGAATAAACCGCCTGGATGATGATTTCACGCAGCTGCATACGTACTCCTATTCATAACGCAACGAGTCTGCAGGGTCTAGCTTCGAGGCCGTTACGGCAGGAGCAAGGCCTGAAACAATACCGGTAATCACTGAAACAGCGAGACTTGCCAGAACAAGGTCCAGAGAGAATTGTATCGGAAAATCAGGTACTATTTTTTCGATAGAGAGCGTAATAAGGAGAGCAGTCAAGAGCCCGGTAAATCCGCCGATAATGCAGATCATCACCGATTCAATAAGAAATTGAAGGAGAATGGTCTGCCGTCTCGCACCGAGTGCCTTGCGAAGTCCGATCTCTCTTGTGCGTTCCTTTACACTGACGAATGTGATGTTCATAATGCCGATAGCTCCGACAAAAAGCGACATTCCTGTAATGAAGATGCCTGCTATTGCAATTCCGTTTTTGATGGGATCGAGCTGACTTTTGAATGCTCTCTGTTCATTGATCGAGAAGTCTTCGTCTTTTCCTGCCGGAATCCTGCGGATTCTTCTCATCAGGCCAAGCAGTTCCTCCTTTGCTTCTGAAACATGTGTCTGCTCTTTGATTTTAACCCTGATAGTTGTGAACATTTTTTTGCCGTAGACTTTTTCAAAAGCACCGAGCGGCATGATGATCTGATTGTCAAAACTGAAAAGGCCGAGGAACTTCCCCTGTTTTTTGAATATGCCGATAATTCTGCATTTGCCGTTTTTCAGCTGGATTGATTTATCGAGTGCAGGCTCATTTGGAAAGAGTCCGGTGGCAATATCATCGCCGATGACGCAAACCATCGCACTGCTGGCGGATTCCACAGCTGTAAAGAAACGGCCGGAGGTGAGTCCCCCTGATGCCGTCTGCAGGTAGTCATTGTTTGTTCCGAGAGAAAATACCTGTTCAAGGATTCGATCCCTGTATTTTGCAGATGCCTGATAGGTGGACATTTGAGGAACCGCGAGGAGAAGTTCTGATCGAGAATTGGCTGCAATAATTCTGTTCAGCTGATCGGCATACTCTGTTTTCAGGTCCGGGCGGTTGCGGTAGAGCCACCATTGTCCCATCGTGGTCCACGAGGATTTCTGGACATAGATGACATCGTAACCGAGCATGGCAAGGCTTTTATCAAATCCCCGGTCAATACCATTGATCGCTGTCCCCATCATGGTAATGGCAACAATACCGATAATGACCCCCAGTGCGGTAAGAAACGAACGGATTTTATTGGCCTTGATCTGGAAGAGAGCCATTTTCAGGCTCTCTGTGGTTTCATAGCGAAACTGTCGGTAAGTCAGTTTCATTGCTTGTTGTCGCTTTCTATTTTTCCATCCCTGAGCCGGATGACTCTGCGGGTGTAGCGGGCAATATCCTCTTCATGTGTAATAAGGATGATCGTATTTCCTGCATCAGACAGTGCTCCGAAAATATCCATGATATCATGACTGGTCGCAGTGTCGAGGTTTCCTGTCGGTTCGTCGGCAAGAATGATCGAAGGTTTATTGATCAGTGCCCTTGCTATGGCCACTCTCTGAATCTGACCCCCGGAGAGTTCAGCCGGTTTATGAGTAATCCTGTCACCGAGACCTACTTTAACAAGCGCTTCGGCAGCTCTTTGTTCCCGCTCTTCTGGCGGAACGCCTGCATAGATTAAAGGCAGTTCAACATTTCGAAGGCAGTTGAGGCGGGGCAGCAGGTTGAAGGTTTGAAACACAAAGCCGATTTCCTTATTCCTGATACGGGCAAGCTCATCTTCATCCATTTCAGCAACATGCTGTCCGTTGAGCTCATAAATACCAGAAGTCGGGGTATCAAGACAGCCGATAATATTCATGAGCGTTGATTTACCGCTGCCGGATGGTCCCATGATTGCAGCATAGTCATTGCGCTTGAAATCAAGGTTGATCGAGTCGAGTGCCCTGACCTCCTGATCGCCCATAGTGTAGAATTTACAGAGCGACTTCATGATGATGATAGCTGGCGACTGCACTGCAGGGCTATCGTTGCTGCTGCTTGACACTGGATCCTTCTTTGAGCTGGCTGGTAATGGCTGTGTAGCTTCCTGAAACAACCTCTTCTCCTTTTGTGAGTCCTTCTGTGACGATAATATGGGTGTTGTCTGTTGTTCCTGTTTTAACCGGCCGGAATGATGCTTTGCCTGATTTGATGACAAATACCCCTTGCCGGCTGTCGGGTGCTTTGGGTTTAGCTGCGATTGTGACGGATTTGTCAGGACTTTCGCTTTCCGGGGTTTTGGTTGAACTTCTGATGGTTACACTTTGAATAGGGACAACAAGAGCATTTTTTACCCGTTGCGATTCAATATCTGCAGTAGCGCTCATGCCGGGTTTAAGCAGGCGATGATGGTTCAGGATGTGAATCTTGACCGAAAAATTTGTTACCTCCTCCTGTGTTCCGCTAGCCTTGGAGATTGCTGAATTCGATATTTCATGAACCACTCCCTGGAATATTCGATCGCCGAAAGCATCGACTTTGATAGAGACTGGATTACCTGGCTTGACATTGATTATATCGTTTTCATTGACATCTACTTTGACCTGCATACTGTCGAGGTTGGCAAGGCGGAGGACTTCGGTACCGGGGAATTGCCCTGTACCGACAACACGTTCTCCAAGCTTGTTGTTCAGAACGATGATGGAGCCGCTGATCGGAGCACGGACCACGGTCTTTTTAAGACGGTCCTGATTCTGATCGAGCAGACTTTTATTCTGTTCAATGGCATGAAGTGAGGCTTGGTAGGATGCTCGAGCAGATTGAGCATTGCTTTTAGATGCAATATAATCTGATTCGGAGATCAGTTTATCTTTGAACAGGAGTTGGGCTTTCCTGAAATCATCTTCCGACTTCATTTTTTTTGATAGAGATTCCTGGCTTTGCGATTTAGCTGAATTCAGCTGAGCCAGGCTCTGTTCTACCTGGTTGATGTAGAGGTCAGGCTGAATTTTAAGCAGCAGATCTCCTTTTTTTACGTTTTGTCCATCCTGGATGGGCAGTTCGAGAATTTCACCTGAGACGTCCGGTGAGATGGCAACGACAAGAACAGGTTCTATTTTTCCTGTTGCTGTAACAATATGGATAACTTCTTTTACGGACACCTTCTCGGTGGTAACCTCAACGGGTTTTTCCCTGAGGGTTAGAAACGTAAAGATTGCTCCGCCGGCAACGAGAAGTGCAGCAAGGGTGATCAATATCGTTTTGCGGTTCAGCAGGGATGTTTGTTTGCTCATGGATGGCTTACTGGATTTTTGTGTCTATTGTAATGGGTATGGTGCCTGTCGCATAATCAAGAACGTTTTTTTGGAGCGCAAGATTGTAGGTGGCCTGCGACAGATTGGAGCGTGCATTGAAAAGAGATGCCCGCGCAGTGCTGAGTTCAACAAATCCGGTTGCTCCGAGTTCATACTTTCTTTTGATGTCTTCAAATGCAGAGCTTGAAGCAGTAAGACTCACTTTTGATGTTTCGATCTGCATTAAAGCTGATGCATAGTCATTTGCCGCCTGTTGAAGATCAAGTGCGATATTATTTTTCAGATCATCATAATCAAACTTCTGGTTGAGATGGTTGACTTTAGCGGATTGGACATTATAGCTTGTTTGAAAACCATCAAAGATAGACCAACTGAGGTTCAGTCCAACCGAATATCCTATTGAGTTTCGAAGCTGATCTGAAACCGATGGATAGGAGTAATCTATGGTGGATCCGCTATAGCTCTGGCGGAGGTAGTCTGTGCCTGCCGTGCTTGCATTGGCGTTAAGAGCCAGATGCGGATACCAGGCAGACCTTGATTGCGTTATCTGCCATTTCGCCGCCCTGGTTTCAAGCTCTTTGCTTTTCAGGTCGCTTCGTCGTTCAAGAGCAATGGTGACAAGAGCATCGATATCAGGTTTCGATGAAAGTGCTCTGTTCAGTTCTTTCGGGTTAGAGTCAAGAGTAATTCTGGTCCTGGGATCGATCTGCAGGCGGCGGAGCAATTCGAGTGTGCTGCGCTGCATTCGAGTTTCAGCCTGAATAACAGTCATGCTGCTTTCTGCAGCAGCAGCCTGTTGCTGAAAGAGATCGGTCCGGGATTTAAGGCCGATTTGAAATTGACGATCAGTAAGAGTAAGCTGATTTTTAATCGAAAGAAGATTTTCTTTGGCAATATCAAGGAGTTCACGGTTCATAAGAACCTGATAATAATACTGGGTAACATCATAGACGATTGTCTGCAGTGCCCGTGAAAGGGTGTATCCGGCTGCCTGTTCTTTATTGAGTGCTGATTGCAGAGATGCGTAATCACTGAACCCGTTGAAAAGATTCAGGGAAGTCGTCAGTGCGAGATTAGCCGATCCGCTCTCACTCTTTATTTTCAATGGAGGAGCATCGGGGTAGTATTGAACGTATGACTGGCTTAGCGAAGAGGGGGTATAGGTCGCTGAAACAGAAACCTTCGGAAGAAAATTGCCGTAACTTCTCAGGACGTCAGAACCCTGAAGTTTCAGGTTTGCTTTTGCTTTTTTTGCTGTAGTTGCATTGTTCAGCGCCAACTCTATGCAATCAGAGAGAGAGAGCGTTCTCTCCTTCACTTCGGAACCAACACCGGAGCAAGGCTGCGCAAGAAAAAGCGCGGATATAATGAGGAATAGAAAAAACCGTGAAACCAAAATACTCTATTCTAACCGTTTAGATTGTCCATTGTCACAAATGGTAATATAATGACTTCTATACGTTAAGAGAGGTTAAATAGTTCCATTGATTGAAGTTCTCATCTCGATACTGCAGGTTTAAAGGAGGTTCAGAAGAGTGTCAATCTCTTTCTGGTAGTGATCAGCATTCTGTGGCTTCAGCTGTATGAGAAGCGTGTAGATTTTTATGGCTTTTTTATAGGCACCCTGCGCGGTGAAAAGGCTGGCAAGGCTTTCAGTGGGAACAGCAATGGTTGTATCGTCTGAAAAAGGCTGTTTTTGTTCAAGGAGGGATGTCGGGTCGGAGTTCTCCGTCGTTTGAACCGGATTAAACTGCATAAGTGCCGCTGTGAGCTGTTCAAGTTCGTCGGAAATTGGGTCAAACAAGGGCAATGGGGGAGAGTGTTCGTCGCCCTTTCCTGAAGCTTGAAGGTCAAGGAGCTCTTTCCATGCAACCTGGTTGGCAGGAGCAATGGTGCAGCACTTTCTTAAATATTCTCCCGTACGAGAGTGCATGTTAAGGCCCTGGAAGGCTTTTGCACACAACAGGTGAAAAAGATATGAGTCCGGAAAATAGTCTGAAACCAACATGAGTTTATCAAGACCGGACTGGAATTCTCCCCGGGAAAGGTCAAGCGAAACCTCCGCAAAAAAAAGGTGCGGTTTACTGATCATGGTAGTACCATCTTCAAGATCGGGATCAGCGGGTATAATGGTCGTGATCATAGATCTTTACTGTTGAATGTCTTGCTGTTTTCCTGTGCGAGTTGGATCAGTCGCTCAACAAGTTCAGAAAAACTTATGCCGGTAGCATCCATGAGTCTCGGAAACATACTGATATCGGTGAAGCCGGGAATGGTATTGACTTCGTTGAGGACGATGTTTCTACTTTGTTCGTCAACAAAAAAATCAATTCTTGACATACCAGTGCATCCCAGTGCTTTGTATGTCTTGAGTGCTGCACTTTGTACCTCTTTTTGAAGGTCGTCGGGAATGCGGGCAGGGATGAAGAGCTTTGCTGTGTTGTGAATGTATTTGTCCTCATAGTCATAAAAATCGCCTCCAGGCTCGATTTCGCCGCATATTGAAGCTAGCGGCTGCTCATTACCGAGTATGGCAACTTCGATCTCCCTTCCTTTAACAGCTTTTTCAACAAGTACTTTTGAGTCCAGAGAACAGGCGCTATGAAGAGCTTGCGGCAGTTCTTCGACGCTGTGCACTTTTGATATTCCTACTGAAGAACCGAGACTTGCCGGTTTGACGAAAAACGGGTATTCGAATTGTTTTTCAATTTTCTTATGAGCCGCCTCGGGGTCAGCATGGTAGTCAGCGCTGAAAAGCGTTATTGATGGCGCTACAACAAGGCCGGCATCAGCAGCACACAGTTTCGTGAGAGCCTTGTCCATGGTGAGTGACGAGGCGAGAACACCGCACCCTGTATAAGGAATGCCGCAGGTATCAAGAAAGCCCTGTATGCGGCCATCTTCTCCATACGAGCCATGGAGAGCGATAAATGCGACGTCAATTCCTGCTGCCTTGAAATCAAGGTCGAAGGGCTTTTGAAGGGCCTGTTGTACCATGTTCCTGAGAGAAGAGGAAACTGCGGCCTGCGATGACGCTCTCAAGAGAGCCGACAGATCTAGGTTCAGAATATCACGAGCTATTCCTTCCGAGAGCCATACGCCATCAGGGGTGATATAGACCGGTATAACCCTGAAACGCTGGGTGCTGATGTTCGCTGCTATTGATTTTGCAGAAATAATCGATATTTCATGTTCAGCTGACTTGCCTCCAAAAATGAGAGCAACAGTTATAAGTGGCATGAGTGCTTTGGTGACGGTTAATGATGGCAAGCTGTAATTAATGATAAAGGAGCTGGTGTTCGACCGCGATACAGCGGTTTTCCACAACAAGAAGTCCAGCGTTTCTTGCTTTTTTTGCGGCATCTTCATTGGTGATGCCACTCTGCATCCAGATGACTTTTGCTCCGATGGCGATAGCTTCATCAACAACGGGCGGAACATCCGCAGATTTGCGGAAAACAGTGACAATTTCAATTTTTTTTCTCTGCTCCGGAGGTATTGAAGAGAGAGCAGGAAAACAGGGTATGCCCAGTACCTCTTTAAGAACCGGATTGACCGGATAAACAGTGAACCCCTGTTGTAACAGGTAACGTGCGACCATGTTGCTTGGGCGTTCCGGTTTTTCAGATATGCCGACAACGGCAATATTACGGAATGAGGTAAGGATTTCCTTTATGGTCGTTGAGTCCATGATGTCCATAAAGAGGCTGCAGGTGATTATCAATGTTCTGTTTTTCGCAAAATACCCGTATCGAAGGATAGAAACAATGTAACAGAGAAAAATAATCAGAAAATCAGTGTTCAGCTTTCCATAGAGTGATGCCGTTCAGGGGTATCATTGCTATGAGTGTTCTCTATTTTTGTTACGATATCCTTTTCAGCTATCTTTACCTGTTATCATTTGGCAGTTTCATGTATTCGTAAGGATTTTTCTGGTGAATGCCCCTTTTTCCAAGGTTTATTGTGTTGATACCGGTTCTCATACCGGCGAAGAGAATATGGAGTTCGACCGGAGGATCTTGGCTGCATTTCTTGATGGCAGGTTTCAACTGAAATTCGGTCAGGAGAGTTGTCTCTGGCGCTTTTATGCCTGGCGACCTTTTGCAATTACTTTAGGGTACAATCAGGCATCTTCGGGGATTGATGCCGAAAAATGCCGGCAGGCTGGTGTTGATGTTGTCAGAAGACCTACTGGTGGACGTGCGGTTTTTCATGCTGATGAGTTTACCTACAGTTTTTTTTCAGACTCTTCTGAACAGAATTCTGAGATATACAGGATGGTGCATGAAATGATCCGGCGAGCCCTCGAACCTTTGGGGATTCATGCAGAGTTCTGCCGTTCCACTCTTCAGAGGTCGGAGGGAGGACAAAATGCCGGTTCTGTAAGCTGTTTTACTGCATCTGCCAAATATGAATTACAGGTTGAGGGAAGAAAACTGGTTGGTTCAGCTCAGCGCAAGACCAGGAATGTCCTTTTGCAACATGGCTCGCTTCCACTTTCGGTTCGCCACAAGGATCTATGCCGTTTTATTACTTTTTCAGAAGAGAGTGATCCGGAAAGTATCAGTGCTGAAATGGAGCGAAAGACCATCTCTCTTGAAGAGATTCTCGGCTACGTTCCGCAATACGACGTTTTGACGGAACTTATGCGAAATGCACTCAAAACATTGCATGGCAGCAAGGTTGAGGTACTTCATCCGGATCAGTTATCAGATATTGTGGAAGAATGTCATCACTATTAAATCAATCAAGCGAGAGGGACTATGAACAGAAGCGCCCAGCAGAAAGCCGCTCATGTCACAACAAGACGACTGCTCGACATGAAACAGGTCGGCGAGAAAATATCGGTATTGACAGCCTACGACTATACGACAGCAAGAATTCTTGATCGTGCAGGTGTTGATGTTCTTCTTGTAGGCGATTCAGCAAGCAATGTATTTTCAGGTCACAGCACCACCCTTCCTATCACGATTGATGAGATGATCTATCATGCAAAAGCGGTTGTCAGGGGAGTGAAGGACGAGAGCAATCGGGCGATGGTAGTTACCGACATGCCGTTTATGAGCTATCAGCTTTCAGGTGAAGAGGCACTGCGCAATGCAGGAAAGATCATGAAGGAGCATGAGTGCGATGGAGTAAAGCTGGAAGGAGGAAGGATTATTGCCGAAACCGTCAAAAGAATTACCGATGTCGGTATTCCGGTTATGGGCCATCTCGGTCTTATGCCGCAGTCGATCTATAAGTACGGGAGTTACAAGGTAAGAGCCCAGGAAGGAGTGGAGGCACAAGAGCTGCTTGATGACGCAAGAATTCTGGAAGAAGCAGGAGCGTTTGCCATCGTGCTTGAAAAAATTCCATCTGCTCTCGCCGCCGAAGTGACACGTTCACTGACCATTCCCACCATCGGTATCGGTGCCGGGCCTGAATGTGATGGTCAGGTTCTTGTTATCAACGACATCCTTGGGCTGAACCGGGAATTTCATCCCCGTTTCGTCCGGCAGTACGCGGATTTAAATACTGTTATAGAAAATGCAGTCCGTCAGTATGTTCATGATGTAAGGGAAAAGGAGTTCCCTTCAGCTGATGAAAGTTACTGAGGTTCGGGGTCTCTCGCTTTTTTCTGTTTAATAACTTGCTGAAAAGATTGTACTTTTCGGAGATGTACTCAAAAACGGCATTCGTGTGCCTGACCGCATAACCTTTTTCTGATGTAGAATATTTTTTTATATGGATGATGCCGGCAAAAAAAAGGTTCAAAAACGCTATCCTCCTTTTCTGAAAAACAGTTCTCAGGATCGCCCCCAACTGTTTCCGCGTGTATCGCGTTCATTCGTCCCCTCCGTTTTTACAGTGATGAACATGGTTTCCGGCTATATCGCAATTGTTATGGCGGGAGAGGGGAGTTTTATGACGGCATGCTGGTTTATTATTCTTGCAGCTTTTTTTGATACCATAGATGGTTTTGTTGCCAGAATGACCAATGGTATTTCTGATTTCGGCTTTGAGCTTGACTCCCTTTCAGATCTTGTCTCTTTCGGAGCTGCCCCTGCGTATCTTGTTTACAAATTCGGTCTTGAAGGGTTACCCGGTATTACCGGTATTTTAGTCAGCTCTCTGCTTATGATTGGCAGCGGACTGAGACTCGCGCGCTTTAATATCAGTATGATCGGCTATACCAAAGACTCATTTTCCGGTCTTCCGACTCCAGCCCAGGCGTTAACCATTGCCGGATTTATTCTCTGGATGAGCGTTGATCCGGTTTTTCCGGCCAAGTCCATGCAGGCTGTTCTGGCATGGCTCTCTACAGGGCTTGCCATACTTATGGTCAGCAAGGTGAATTATGATACTCTTCCCAAGCCTACGGTTGAATCTTTCCGGCAGAAGCCTCTGCAAATGTCGCTCTATATTGTGGCCATTTTCTGTGTCCTTCTCTTTCATGCCAAGGCTTTTTTTCTTGCCATGTTGTTGTATATTCTGCTCGGAATTGTAAGGTCGTTCACTTTGATGTGCCGTCAATGGCAGCTTTGAATTTTTCTTCCATTCAACTATACGTGTGATAATGCCCTATACTGCAAAAATAAAGGTTACCCTGCGGCAGTCGATTCTTGATGTTCAAGGAAAAGCCGTAGAGCATGCTTTGAAAAATCTTGGGTACGGTACCGTGGAGTCAGCCAGAATCGGCAAATATATCGAAGTGACTATCAATGAACAGGATTCTCTTCAAGCTGAACGCATCGCCAATGAGATCTCCCAGAAACTGTTATCGAATCCGGTCATGGAAAATTATTCCTTTGAGCTGGAGCACGTTAAATAAATAGCATTCAACTATGGCTGATGTACTTGTAGGTGTTGTTGTATTTCCCGGTTCAAACTGTGATCATGATACTGAATATGCTGTTGCTTCGTTTGAGGGTGTAAAGCCGGTTATGCTCTGGCATAATGAGCACGATCTGAAAGGAGCAAAGGCAATTATCCTTCCCGGAGGTTTTTCCTATGGCGATTATCTTCGTGCTGGATCAATTGCCCGGTTTTCACCAATCATGCAGGAGGTTATAGAGTTCGCCCGCAAGGGATTTCCTGTGCTTGGCATCTGCAACGGGTTTCAGGTATTGCTTGAAAGCGGACTTCTTGAAGGAGCGCTTTCGAGGAACAGAGATAAAAAGTTTCTTTGCACCCAGACAAACATCAGGCCTGTTAACTGCTCTACTATTTTCACCTCACTTTATAAAGAGGATGACGTGCTCAGCATTCCAATCGCTCATGGGGAAGGGAACTACTTCGCCCCGGCTGAAGTAATCGAAAGCCTCGAAGAGCACAATCAGATTGTTTTTAAATACACTGACGCACTGGGTGGCGTAACAGAAGAGGCTAATCCTAACGGTTCACTGAAAAATATTGCAGGTATCATCAACCGGCAGGGGAATGTGCTTGGTCTGATGCCTCATCCGGAGAGAGCCAGTGAAAAGCTGCTGGGATCTCTTGACGGCAGACCGCTATTCCAGTCCCTTTACAATCATATCTCCGGAGTCTAATAGGAAGGTGGCCCTGCCTACTCTTTACTTTTCTTGGGAGTCGCTTCTGTTTGGAAAACCGCGTCCAGAGTTGGTGCAGTAAGAATGGCTTCGCCCCAAGCTTCTAATGCCGATTCGGAAGCATTGCTCAACTTCTCTGTTGCCCATGCAGGCAATACACCAAAGCGACGCTCCAAAAGTCTTTTCAGAAGCTTTGATTCACCTTCTATTCGGCCTTTGGCTATGCCTTCTACTTGGCCCTCAACTCTACCTTTGGCTATAGCGATTCTTTCAACGCTGGTGATGTATTGCATTTTTTTATGCTCCTCAATTGTTTCTATTGCTTGCCAGATATGTGTTTCCAACCATACCGGCAATGTCATTAACCAATCTATGACCTTAAACAGGTCGATGACTCGTTGTTTATCCCAGTGTCGGTTATAGAGTATTCGTACTAAACTGAGTTTGGCTTCATAGCGCTCCTGATGCTCCTTTCGGGTTTGCCGGGTCAGGATATGTGCTGCTGTAATTAAACCAAATGCATTATCCGAAGCAAGGAGTTCATCGAGTTTTTCGTCGTAATCGGTCAGTTTGGCTATGGGGAACTCCAGTGTGTGCATGCAGCCCAGAACGTTGTAGCCATAAGAGGTCGGTTTCCACTGTTTGTGTTCATCGGCCAGCACCGCCAGACTTGCTACGGGTTTTTCGTATCGATCAAAAATCCGATAGTTATAGACAAACATCCTTTTGGCAAATTCAGCCTGCATGGTGCCTTGCACTTCAATATGAATATATATCCAGCTCTCGGTGCCACTGAGTTCAGTGACGCGGACTAACTTGTCAACAAAACGGGTACCTAACTCGGCATCCTGCACCACGGCCCGCAACTCCTGATCGAGAAATACATGCTCCTTTGTCCAATCGATCTCAGCATTTGCATCAGGGAAATAAAACGTCATAAACTCCGGGAAATAGTGCTCAATGGCTTCTTTCCACGGGCTGTCGTATTGATCATTCAAGAGTTCCATGAACGTGCTATGCTTTCAGCGTCTTATGCAATTATTAAGAAATTACAGTAATAAATATTACTTATTATCAATATAATACATCTTTCTGGTTTATATCCAAGGTTTTTGCAAAATCAAACACCGACAATATGCTACTGTCTCGCACCACCTTCATGAAATATGTAGATGATGTCGGTTGTAAACTGGAAAGTAAACTGGCACTGAAAAAACAGAACTGGTCACAAACTGTGACCGGTTCGCTAATCTCAAACACTCGTCATCCTTTTCATACGCCTTCACCGAACAGGGCGTGGCATTGTTGGCTTTTTATCTATTCTGGGCGGTGTGAAAAATAGAGAGAATGTTTATCGTCTGGTTATCGGAAGTATAGACAACGCAGTAGGGGATATCAGAAAAGTACAGCTCCCTGGTATCGGTTATTTTGCCGGGCTTGGCTGATATAGGTTTCTATGCCACGAAGAGAAGCCTTTGCTGTTTCAGTCAGGACAATTTTCAAGTTCTCCCTCCCATTCAGCAATAACATCTTCAATAGGAGTTACCCTGCCTGCTTTGGCATCTTCAATACCTTCCATAATACTTTTAATCTGCCACTCATTATAGTCCAGGTAAGCAGTAACGGCTTCTTCAAGAACAAATGTTTTACTTCTTCTTGTTGCTACAGCAAGAGCCTCAACACGTTCTTTGATACGTTTATTCGTTTTGAAGCTCATTTGAGCGTCCTTAATGCTGGTGTTCATCATATTTCTGAGTTGTTTTCATGTATAACGGCATGGTACACTGTAATACTCATGCCCGCTAAATCCAGCGCAAACTCATACTCCTTCCCAAACGGCAGCTGCAGCTGCTCCATATATTCCGGAAACGCTATAGTAATTTTTCTAAGCTACTCCCTGGGATTGAACTGATTGGCGTTAAGTGATCAGCAGGATGAATGCTCTTTGGGAATCTCTTTTTCAAGAATACTTTTTCCTTGTGCATGCTGTTCAGGGTTGTCATGCTCAGAAACAATACGCAGCTTTTTATGGCTATCCGTGAATCTTAACAGAAAATTAAGAAGGACCTCTCCATAGAACACCTTGATCTTATCGATAATGGGTTTATCTCCATCCACCTGTTGTGCAATTACTACTAATTGCTCAAGTTGTTCGTGGATCGAAAAGACATGACTTTTTATCTGTTCTGCGACAGGAAGTGTTTTGTCTTCAAAAACAACATTCATATCAATACCGAGTGCTGAGGCGTACTGCATGATATCACCAACTTTAAGCTGCAAATCGTTTCCCGCCTCCATTCTTGAAATCTTGCTCGAATCACACCCCATGCTTTTTGATAACTCTTTTTGAGAAATCCCTTTTCTCAGTCTGTGCCGTAAAAGATTATTTACAATCTGACTGTTATCAATTTCTTCCTCTATAAGATTTTTAACAGTATCATCCACGGCAAGAAAAGCTGCAGCATCCGCTACCGATTTAAATCTTAGTTTCTCAGCCATTATAATTGTCCCCCGTATATTCGATTGTTCAAGTATTCTATTTCTTGAAATTCTTTACCACTTTATGAGCTTCGTTTATGTCTGATGCCTGGCTTTCTTTTGTTCCTATCCCAAGAACATACATGACCTTTTCTCGCTCGACAGGATAAACATACAGACGGGTTTCTTTCGCTCCAACTAAAGCGGTCTGACCAATCCGAAATACTCCTTTTCTTTCAGACCTGAAAAAACCCGGATTACGATCAAGACGGCTCAAAGGGTGGCCATCTTCAAGAAGCATGATTATCTTGTCAAGATTTCGTAAGCATGATGCATATTCCTGCACATGGTTTCTTTGGAATCTGTGAAGGGCATTAACGCTTACCAAGGAAAAGTCCACCTCCCACTCATCTTGCATAATAATCTAATTCCTTGTGTAAAAGTTTATTTTGCGCATAAAACTATAAAGAAATTGTATTAAATGCAAAAAACAGCGATTTGTTCATTTTTAATAAAAATGCAGCTCACTCTGTTGTTCCCCCCTCTCTTGCCACATTCGCATAAATTACGTAGCTTCTAGTAAATTTTAGAGTCCGATTCAGAATCCTATCTGACGAACTTCATGGCACTTTACACCAAACTAACCTGTAACCATCGGTGGCATTTTTGCCCTTGGCAGATCCTGCTGATCATTCTATCAGTTTCCTTCATTAAACATCACCAGTGCAGTATATGCTGAACAGGTATCATGGTAACTCGAATAGCCACAAGTTTCATAGGCTAGGTTGCAGATACTAAGATTGCTCGCATTGCACTGTGGTGTTCAAGAGAAGAGAGGATGCTATTAAGGTGGGCTATGTGCAGTGTAAGGTATTTAGGCCTTGAAAGTTAAAGATTAAATGTTAGTAATATTGTTGGTAATACATATTCTTAAGAGAACGATGAAAGAAAAAAAATATTACATCCATGATAAATAATAAATATGACTATGATGCATTTACTATCGACACATGTATTTTTGATAATTACAATATAGATTTTGGTGGCGGATTATTAAAACAGTTAGAACAATTTCTTAATAGCCCTGTTAAATTTATTATTTCCGATATTATTCATAATGAACTTAAATCGCACTTAACTAAAAAAATACATGATGCAAGAGATGTAATATCGAAAGGACTTGACATCTCTTTAGAACTTAAACTATCAGATCAAT
Organism: Chlorobium sp.; assembly: GCA_005843825.1. Classification (GTDB taxonomy): domain Bacteria; phylum Bacteroidota; class Chlorobiia; order Chlorobiales; family Chlorobiaceae; genus Chlorobium. The sequence continues at coordinate 3,048 of SZXX01000038.1, read as the reverse complement.
TACAAAACAAAAAAGCCAATGAACTTCTCATTGGTAATGGAGCAGATGACGTAATAGCTGAAAATCGTATTTTGAATTTTTACGCCAATACTGGGGCTAAAATGGTTTGCGCAGATAGTTATGTCTGTTTAAATGATTTGATAAAAATGTATTTTTCGGTTAAGCCACCTTTTGAGAATCAGAGTAAAAAGAAACATGAGTTTCCGGATGCGTTTGCCTTACTTACTTTAGAGTCATGGGCTAAAAAAAACAAATCGAAGATATTGGTGGTCACTTCTGATCAGGGATGGAAAAAATTTGCTGAATCTTCTTTGTATATTGATGTTATTGAAAATCTTAGAACTGCTATATCGCATTTTCAGCCACATAATGCAGCAAATACAATTATTGAAGAGCTTCAGACTGCAATTATTCGACAAACTGCTAATATTATACTTGATAAAATTGAAGATGCGATTAAAAATAGCATAGAAAATACTGATATATTTCCTGAGGCCTCATCCTTTTACAACCTTGAGGGGGATACAGTTTATGCAACATATTTAAGTCATAAATATATAGAACAGTCAGGCAAGCCTGAAATCAATGTCATTCGAATTGGGGATGGTAGTCTTGTTATTCAATTATTAGTAAGTATTACTTGTGAGGTTTCTTGTGAGTTTTCGCTGTACTTCCGAGACACGATAGACCATGAAGATATAAAAATCTCTGAGGTTATTAGAGAGCAAGAAGAAACGTATCTGTCAGAGGTTCTTGTTTCATTATCGGGAGATTTTTCGCAAGGACTGAAACAGGTATTTGTATCTAATGTTGAAGTTATAGAGACGCTTTCTACTGTTGATTTCGGAGACATAGAACAAAATTGGGGTGATGAATAGTAAAAATCATTTGCTACTAAAGCCATCTCATTTTCATTCTCTTTTCTTCGTTTGCTTCCTCCACCCCACTCAGGTTGCAAACATCTGCCCAGTAACCCACATCATACTTCATTTGGTCTCCGAATTTCCCCCATCCAGCACAACTTGAAATCTCCACACAAACACCAAGCCCTATCATACTATCACCTAATACTTTGACAGCATAGGTTTCTTCGAGGTGCTTGATCATATGCGCCGGTAGATCAAAATACTGATATCAGCTCGACTGAATGAATTGGAAGGAGTCCCAGCTGCTAGGCTATGGGGATAAAGTGGAATAACGATTACCATGCCGACTTGTTGCTTAATTTCTTTCACAGTGGATGCAGGGATTTCCTCTGAATAGGTTTTCGGCATCAAGAGCTGCATCGCTTCTGCAATTGTTCTCCCAACTGCTGCATATGTCTCCATTTTGGAGGTCAGATTCAAATTTGATATTCTTCTGGTACATTTTCCCTTCACCGGCCAAGCACCATACCGGTAACAGCAGACCTTATCGAAGACGGTTATTTCAGAAACGATTTGTCGAAGCAAACGGGAATATGTACCTTATTTTCAAGGCTCCTGTTTTCGTGCCTTCGTTTTCGGGAGATTTATCAAAAAAGCCTCCGAATTGACCTTGGGGGCTTTTTTTATTACTGTATACCTTTTTATATAAACAGGTTATGAGTGTAACGCAAAAATCTAAGGTGTTTTCCTGGCTGCTCTTTGATTTTGCCAACACTTCCTTCAGCGTTATAATGGTTACCTTTGTTTTTCCCCTTTACTTTAAAAACGTTATCTGTAACGGCGAACCATCGGGAGATGCTTTGTGGGGGTTCAGCATCAGCTTGTCGATGCTGCTTGTCGCTCTTATATCGCCTGTCCTTGGTGCTGCAGCCGATTATTCCGGCAAACGAAAACGCTTTCTTTTCGTCTTTACCCTGATTTCTGTAATTGCTACGGCTCTGCTTTCATTTTCAGGACCTGGAATGGCTGTTACTGCGATAGCTCTTTTTATTCTTGCAAACATAGGTTTTGAGGGCGGACTTGTTTTTTATGATGCCTACCTCAAAGAACTTGCTACTGACAAAAGTGTCGGCAGAGTCTCCGGCTATGGTTTTGCCATGGGGTATCTTGGAGCACTAGCCATTCTTCTCCTTACGAAGCCATTGCTGAGCAAAGGAATCGTTCTCTCCAATGCACCTAATGTGCAGTTAAGCTTTTTGGCCGCATCAGTTTTTTTTGCCCTCTTTTCTGTACCGATTTTTCTTGCGCTTCGTGATCAGAAAAAAAAGGAGGGACCAGCCATCTCTTTTGCCTCACTTGGCAGTTCAATCAAGGAGGTAAAGCATACGGTACGGCATATCATGAACTATCCCGATCTTGTGCGTTTTCTTCTGGCTTATTTTTTTTACAATGACGCGATTTTAACCGTGATTGCGTTCTCGTCGATTTATGCACAGAATACCCTTGGTTTTACTACAGGCGAACTGATTGTCTTTTTTATGCTGGTACAGACAACAGCAATTGCCGGCTCCATTATTTTCGGCTTTGTTACTGATAAAATCGGTCCCAAAAAAACCATTGTTATTACGCTCCTGATTTGGTTTGTTGTTGTTATAGCTGCTATTTTTGCAGACAGGAAAGAGTTGTTTTTTTACACCGGCATGCTTGCCGGCCTGTCAATGGGTTCATCCCAGGCAGCATCGAGATCTATGATGGCAAGACTGACACCTCGAGAGCATGTGACCGAATTTTTCGGTTTTTATGATGGCACGTTTGGAAAGGCTTCAGCCATAGTCGGTCCTCTTGTGTTTGGTATCGTGTCAGCCCAGGCCGGCAGTCAGAAAGCAGCTCTTGCATCGCTGCTGATGTTTTTCACTATTGGTTTGCTGCTTATGACCAGAGTCCGTTCAGTTGGAAGCGGATATTCCCCTGAAAAGTGAAGAAAAAAAGAGACCAATGGCATCTGCGGAAAAAATAAAAAAACCGGGATTAAGCACCTGTGCAGATCTCTCGCAGTATCTGAGGGCTTTTGTGCCTTTTTTCTGGAAAAACTTTATTCATGACAGGATCTTTCTTGGTGCAGGTTCTCTGGCTTTTCAGACACTGCTTTCGATTGTTCCTGTTCTAGCAGCCTGTCGGAATT
>SZXX01000021.1 GCA_005843825.1 Chlorobium sp. | reverse complement strand
AATTCCGACAGGCTGCTAGCGAGAGGCCGACAAGAGAGGTCAGATATGCCGCACCGAAACAAATGACAAGAGCCCCGATCACAAGAACCTCGCGGGCATGAAGAGAGGCAATAAGACGAACCATTTTAGGCATGAGAAGCCTGAAACTGATAAATATGACGCCTGCAAAAAAGACGATGATGCCGATTTTTTGAGCAAGCAAAGCCAATGAGAGGGTCGCCTGGGGGTTTAATAGATTAATACCGATCAGCAGAGGGACAATCGCAATATCCTGAAAAATCAGAATCCCCAATGCAATTCGACCATACGGTAACGCCAGCTCATCGCGGTCGGCAAGAATTTTCAGACAGATTGCCGTACTGCTGACTGAAAAGGTAAATCCAAGAAACACAGCAGAGGAAAACGAGATACCTCTGCCAATGGCAAACATGAACCAGTAGGAAATCGCACTGATAGACAACCCGGTGAAAAGAACCTGAACGGCACCACCGACAAGAACAATGTTTTTCAGTTTTTTAAGATCATCGAGCGAAAACTCCAGGCCGATGGTGAACAAGAGAAGAATAACGCCCAGCTCTGCAAGCGTTGCAATCAGTTTCTGGTCATACACTGCGCCAATACCTGACGGACCAATAAGAATACCCGTAAAAATCAACCCGATGACCGAGGGGATCTTCAGCTTCTGGAACACCAGAATGATGGCAACTGCAAGAGCACCTATAAGTACCAGTTCACCAAGAAAATCAAATTCATGCATAGATAAGAAAGTATTGAGTACTGAGTAGTGCTCTACCTGTGAAGAAACTTTATGTCCTTACGGTATATATATTTATAAGGAAATAAAAACATACTGAAAAGTATTTTTTAAGAATAGTCGGGTGAAAAGTATAAAAATAGAGTCTGCAGGGATAAGACAATAGCGTGCAGTAATCAAACCTGGCATTAAAATGTTTGATAATGATCATTTATTACGTTAAACTTGATACGGAAATCAGCCAATGGTTGATTGATACAGGCCAGACAGAATAGATGTTTTTGTCTGGCTTTTTTTATTACCAGAATCGTCTCTGAATTCCTCATAACGTTTACGATGGAGCTTTTATGCCCGTTCAAGTTGTCTATATTACTGCCATCCTTCTTTTTGTCGCCATATTTCCGCTCCCTCTGGAATTTTATTCATTTCTGAGAGTTGTTGCCGGGGGTACATTTGCATGGGGAGCTTACAGGAATTTCGGAAAAAAACTGTTCTTACTTCCCGTGGTATATTCGATTTTCGCCATTGTGTTTAATCCGATTATGGAAATTAATCTGGCGAGGGAGTTCTGGATACCGATTGACCTTGTTGCTTTAGTAATCCTGCTCGCTACAAAAAATCATATTGCAGAATAGAAGAGCAACTGCAGGAAGAGTATCAGTAAAAAAGGCGGCACACAAGGCCGCCCTTCTTATAACAATTGCGAATCGGTCAGACCTGAACAAACTGCGAAGCTGTTGCGCCGCAAATCGGGCAAATTGCCGGTGGCTTAGCGAGCTCAATGTGACCGCAGAAGGGACAAAGCCAAACTTCTGTAGCCGTTATATCCTTACCGTTACGAACCGCTTCCAGTGCTTGTTTATAGAGTGCAGCGTGCTGACGTTCAGCCTTGAGCGCAAAAGCAAACATCTTTTTAGCCGGATGATTATCAGCTTCAGCCTGATCCAGCATCGGAGGATACATTTCGGTATGCTCAAAGGTTTCGCCGCCAATGGCAGCCTGAAGATTGTCGGCTGTTGAGCCTACCCCACCAAGAGCCGCCAGATGCCCTTCGGCATGAATCGATTCAGCCTGAGCTGTTGTACGGAACAACTTCGCGATATTACTAAACCCCGCTTTTTCCGCTTCTTTGGCAAAAGCAAGATACTTCTGGTTTGCCTGACTCTCACCGGCAAAAGCTTCCTTCAGATTCTCATTCGTTTTAGACATAAACGTTTTTTCTCCTTTTATTTTATTTAAAATGGACAAGTTATGGTTACGAAAAAAATAGTAATCAAGTAATCATGGTTCGGCAATAATCCAACAGCATAAAAGAACTAATCGTTTTTTTTATAAAACCCTTTTGCCCGGATAAGCTGAACCCACTCCTTTGCCTTAGTTTCGGCTGAAATTGATGGCATCGAGTGAATAACATTGGCTATATCCCTTAAGGCCAGCTTGCCGGTTCCAGGAAATTCAACCTCTCTTGGATCTCCAAGAATCCATGACTGCGGCTGCTTCACCTTTCCTTTTTCAGGGTGATCAGACTCGATGGGATGAAACACCTCATCAAGAGAGCGTTCTCGCCACTCATCAGCAGGAAAGGTTATCATTGAGGCAACATTTCCCTTCGAATTAAGCCTCGCACATCCGGCAGCAAGAATCAATGGACTGCCAAAAACCGAGGTCGAGTACTCTTTTGGCGTTCCGGTAAAGCCAGCCATAACAGTACCACTGGCAATACCAATATCAGGGCAGAACTTCATCGCATCATGATCCCCCATCCATCGGGCAACCTGCAGGGCATCGAGAAATGGATCTTCGGAACCAAATCGTTTTGAAAAAAGCAGCACGAGGGCATTATCAAGAAACCTCTCAATAACACAGAAACTCTCAATAAGAGATGATTCACGCATCCAGACAAGAAACATGTTCAGATAGATGAGCATTTCGGCGGGAGAGAGATCAACGGAGAGCCGGGCAAAGTCCGAAATACCAGCATAAAGCACCGTAGCTTCAAGCTCAATTCCCTTTACTGAAAAACAGCCAGAGTACTGATCATCAATTTCAACATCGATGGTCAAGGGCTGGGAAATCAGGAAATCCGTTATCGTATTATAGCTGAATGGTGTTTTCACAATAGTTGAGTTAACGACGGCTGACAACAGATGCAGGAAAACGGGTTACCCTTTATGCTGCTTCCAGTAGTGATATATTTTGACGACAAAGTCGGGCAGCAGAGAAACCATGTCGGAAACTTCTTCTTTTTTGAGAGCCTTATAATCGTCGGTGACTTTACTGAGTATTAACATCGGCATTCCCAGCATCCCGGTTTCTTCATTGGTAAAGAGCGGCTTCCATGACTCATGGTTCAACTCTATTCCCATTGTGAATCCAAGAGACCAGTCTTCAATGGCTTGCTCTTTTTGCTGCTTATTGGAATATTTGACCCGCTCAAACAGCGGTTTAAATCCATCTGGATCACCATGAAACTGCTGCTCCGTGGTGTGCATATAACGGACAAGCAACTCCCCTATTACTGTAGCTTCTTCTGCCGAGGAAAAACAGGGTTCCTCGCTCTTTTGCTGATTCCAGATATAGGGAATCCAGATATCAGGCTCTATAACCTCAGGACCTACAGTCAGTGCTGTCAAATAACCATCAAGCATTTCAATTGAAGAGAACGACTCTTCGGGCCTCACGTCAGACAGAAGGAAGCTTCGCAGCAGTGCGGACTCTTCAACAGAGAGCGGGGATTGCAGGCTAGTGGATGTGTTCATGTTATTTGGCGTGTAGTTATGCTATTGTATTGTTTTATAAGGGGCTATAATAAAAGATTTCCCACATCCAGTCCATTACCAGAAAAGTCAGATATCTTTTCGCCGTTTTGAGAGGTCCAACCAGTTTTTAGTGAAATGCTATTATGCCCATTGTCTTTGAATTTCCTCTATTTGTTTCAGCCTTTCTTTTTTTTGCCTTAAGAGTTCCTGTTCGTCGATAATATCATATTCGATAAACACGCCGTAAGCGTATTCATTGATTTTTTTTATTTGCTTCCCGTGCTTGTGACACACAGCAACCAAATCTTTGTGAAATTCAATATTGTCCATATAGAGACTCCTGATGGTTGATCAGCCTTTTTCTAAAATACGCAATGGCAAGGGAGTTTTAATCGGGTATGAGAAAATAATACGTTACAGGAATTCAGGCGACGTTGGTATACAGGAAGAAAATATATATATAGATAGCCATGCAGGCCGAAGGCTACACTGTTCATTTTTCTTTTTCAGACGCGTATCATGTTTAAACCAAAATTATTTTCAATTTTACCGGAGCTCACCCCTGACCGGATACTGAAGGATGTCGTAGCGGGCGTCATGGTGGGCATTGTTGCTTTACCTCTGGCGATAGCATTTGCAATTGCGTCGGGGGTCTCACCTGAAAAGGGCCTTATAAGTGCTGTTGTTGGAGGATTTCTTGTCTCTTTTCTTGGTGGAAGCAGAGTCCAGATAGGCGGGCCTACTGGTGCCTTTATTGTGATTCTTTATGGAATCGTCCAGCAATACGGCATCAATGGTTTGATGCTTGCGACAATCATGTCGGGCATTATCCTCATGATCATGGGCTTCGCACAGTTCGGCTCACTGATAAAGTTTATTCCCTATCCGGTGATTGTGGGGTTCACAAGCGGTATTGCCGTCATTATTTTTTCCAGTCAGGTAAAAGACTTTTTTGGCCTGAACATCGCAACGGTACCTGCGGATTTTATCGGGAAGTGGAGTGCCTACGGCCAGAATGTCGGAACACTTGACCTTTCAAGTTTAATGATAGGGATGCTGGCCCTCCTGATTATTATTTTCTGGCCGAAAATTTCCAGAAAAATCCCCGGCTCACTTATTGCCATCATTGTTACAACGGCTTGTGTGCAGTACTTTCAACTTCATGTAGCTACTATTGAGTCACGCTTTGGTGAAATACCATCGATGATTCCCCCACCGTCGCTCCCCTTTTTTGATTTTGCAACTATCCGGCAACTCATCATGCCGGCTACCACCATTGCCTTGCTTGGAGCAATTGAAGCGCTGCTTTCAGCAGTTGTTGCTGATGGTATGATCGGAAGCCGACATAAATCAAATATGGAATTGATCGCACAGGGTGCTGCCAATATTATAACCCCGCTTTTCGGAGGCTTACCAGTTACCGGAGCAATAGCACGAACTGCGACCAATGTCAAAAATGGCGGGAGGACTCCCATCGCCGGTATGGTTCATGCCATTACCCTTCTCTTGATCATGCTTCTGTTCGGCAAGTGGGCAAAGCTCATCCCTATGCCTGCTCTGGCGGCAATCCTTATAATTGTTGCATGGAACATGAGCGAAATCAAGGTGTTCCGCGAGCTCCTGAAAAGCCCGAGAAGTGATGTTATCGTGCTATTGACAACATTTGGCCTCACTGTTGTATTTGACCTGACTCTCGCCATAGAGATCGGCATGCTGCTTTCAGTGGTTCTTTTCATGCAGCGAATGGCGCAACTCTCAAATGTAGGGGTCATTACAAAGGATCTGAAGGACAGTGATGAAGAGGAGGATCCCAACACTATCGTGACGAGGAAAGTGCCTGAGGGTGTGGAGGTTTTTGAGTTTAACGGTCCATTTTTCTTTGGGGCGGCAAGCAAGTTCAGGGAAGCCATGCACATCGTTGAAAAGTCACCTAAAATCCGCATCATCAGAATGCGCAACGTTCTTTCAATTGATGCAACCGGCCTGAATATGATGAAAGACCTGCTCAAAGATTGTAATAAAGCAGAAACCAGACTGATATTGTCGGGCGTTCATGCCCAACCGCTATTTGCTCTTCAGCAATACGGTCTCTACGATGAGATCGGTGAGGAAAACATTTTCGGTAATATTGATGATGCGCTCGACCATGCCAGAGAGATTCTCGGTATACCAAAAATGGGCAGGCAACTTGACTTTGTGCCTACGGTTGAAAGGGAAAAGTAATGACTTCCATTATAGAGGGGGTTGTAAAGCTGTGTTTGAGAGAGGGCAGGATCATTACCTCTGCCTCTCTCAAACACAATCAGGAATAGACGGGTTACTCTCCTTTGCTGCTGTAGGTGCGAATGCTGGCAATCGCTTTTATATCATAATAGGTGTTGACACTGGCACCATCTTTTGACTCCTCCGTCACCCTCAAAAAAAGATCACTAATAAAGAGGACCGCATCTTCATAGATTTTACCCTCGTTGATCTGGAGCTTTACCCCTTTTCGAATTTTTCTTGACATGGTTCCGTGCAATGGAACTGAGGAATACTCAAGAACTTTTTCCCACGCCTGCAAGTTATTTTCAGCCATAGTCTTAATGGATTATTGTTGAGTTACTGTTGATTAACCTTACTTTTTATACTAAAAAACAACAATTGTCTTATTTATTTAGAATAATAAGAATTTTTTCCTTAAAATAAAACAAAAGATTGTCTACTGACTTTGTGTTTAAAAATATGGGAACAATACTCTTTTACGAAAAACCTGGCTGCCAGAACAATATCAGGCAAAAGAATATTCTTGAGCTTTCAGGACACGCGGTTGAATCGGTGAATCTGCTTCGGCACCCTTGGACAAAAAAGGAGCTTAGCGCTTACCTGGGAGTGAAGCCGGTTGCAGAGTGCTTCAATATGGCGGCACCAGCCATAAAATCGGGCGATGTCAACCCATCTGCATTTACGAAAGAGGAGGCTCTTGAGATGATGATCAAGGAGCCCTTACTTATCAGGCGGCCGCTCTTGAAAATCGAAAACCATTACATCCAGGGTTTTGACAGAGCTGTACTGCAGAATCTGATCAATCTGAAACCAGATGAGGATAGTGAACATAGAGTAGAATCGTCCGGCATGAACGATCTTAATTCATGCCACCACAACAACAACGCATCATGCATAAATAAGGAGTAATGAAACTATGACTATGGAAACAACTACGGTTAGGCCTCTTGGAACCGTTATGCAGCTTCTTGAAGAGCTTGGGCATGAAGTAAGCTATGCTTATGACGACCTGGTATTTGTCAATCATAACGGCTTTCTTCTTCAGTTTGAGAATACAGGCTCTGTATTGAACCTCTTTTTCAACCAGAACTGCCCTAAGAAAGAAGTGGATAACGTTGAGCAGAGTATTATACCTGCCGGCGATAAAAAAGGCCTTTCGATTATCAAAAAAGGGCGCTTCAACATCACTGAGCAACCTGATGAAAACCTGCAGATAGAGTTTTTCGACAACTGAATACCAAAAAATTGATCGGCGGTTCCCGGCATTTCCCTCCTTAAACAAAGTGCCGGGAGCTCCTTCACTTTTTGAATGGGTTTAGCTTTCATTGCAAAAATGAAAAAGCCCCCTTTTCAATGAGAGTTACTTCTCATGAAAACCGCACTCATTTTGATCCTCCGATAAATCTTCGCCGCAATCTATCAATTACAGCTTCAAGAAGCCTCCCAAAGCCTATACCTCAATAAGTCAATACGCCTGGACTATTATTTTATAACATTTATAATACGTCGAATAAAATCAAGATAACTGATCCGCTAAGACACAAATTGTGCGTCCTTGAGACAACAATAATAACGTCGAAATTTCAGCATGATAAATGAAAACCTGATATACAATAGCTATATCAACGGTATAAGAAAGTTATTCGACACAAATAACGTTAGTTAACGAAAAAAAAGCGCTCTCAGTACCAGCTTCATGATGTGTATATTTTCATTTTTGGCATGATAGTTGTTAAAATAACTGTATCAAATGAAAGGAGAGTTCTAATTAAGCCAGAGAAAAAGTAAGTGCCTGATCTCAATGAAGTAAAACACTTTTCATTATACCGATAATTAATCATGGACAAGTTAACCCCCAAAATGCGGAGATATTGTTATGGCTAAAGTTTTCAACTATATGGTGTGGGATATCCTTACAGATAAGTGCCTGCCTGGTAATTATATGGCAACCAAAGAGCATATAGCAAGAATCGAAGGTTCTTTTGTAATACCCAACAGCAACCCTATGATTTTTGCCGACAAAGAGTTGGATGCTGAGGGAAGATATATTTATGGCCTCCAGTATCAGGCTATAGGTTAATTGCATTCATTTAGTTAGAGATACAGGTACTGGTGTTGGTCAAAGACTGAGTAACTATCGATGATGTAGTCCACCTTAATGAAGCTATACAACCAGCATTATGGGTTCTACATCATCGATAGTTACTCAGTCTTTATCTTCTTGAAAAAATTTTCGTATACTTCTCGAGTGGCCTGAACGAAGTCCCTATTGTTTTGTGAAACCATAATCCCCCCAGAATGCCCAATAAAGCTGGAAGTACACTATGACATCCAGTTTCATCTCCGCATTGTAGCTCGACAAGTCCTCCAAGTTAACAATGTCGGCAAAAGATAGTTATCTCCCTCAATCGTTGAGTTTTTAAGTGGATTGTACAATGATTTGAAGACCAGCAACTACACTTATGCGTTATTACAATTTGAAAATCATCACACTGATATTCATAGCGTTAACGTTCATATCATCAATAGCCTCCGCTCAGGATAAACTGCTTTTTTCCGGGTTTGCTTTTTCAGGCAACTTTGAAAACAGGAAGGAGCTCTATCCTTATTCTTCTCAGATTGAACTTTTGAAAAGTGATAATGGGCAACCATTACTCAACAAGGTTTTTTATGAGAAAATAAGAAGCCGACCGAGTGATGATGCACGATTAACGACAGAGCTTGGCAGGATTGGTCAAGGCAATCAAATCACAGTTGCGTTTGCCCTTACCTATGAAACAGTTGAATATATGGAGCTGGACGGCCATCTTCTTTTGTTTCTTGGTATAAACGCCAATGTTCTGGCTTTTGACAGAGCAACAAAACAGTTGATTGCTGCTTATCCTCTTCGGATACGATATCATGACACCGTCACTCACAGGCTGAGCAATGAAGAGGTTGTGGCCCTGTTTAAAAGACTCTATTTAACCAACGAATTAGGAATCAATCCTTTTGACGAGTGGCTGAACAGGTTTGCTCAAATAAGTTTTAAAGGCCGTTATACAAAGTATCTGCAGGTAAAAAACATTACCATTGAACCTGAGGCCTTGACATTTATAAGTGCCAATAATCAAAACCCTAAAGCGCTAAAGAATCTTATCGCCAATGAGTTAGAAACCTCAATTGCTTCAACAAACAATATTCCGATTATACCATGGAGCCCCGGAGAAGTGGTCGGAAGGGTTATGGCATTGCGGTTCTGTGATGGCAATACGTTTATGTTAAATATGCCGAATCCTGATTTTGAGGTTGATTTTTCACTTCGTGCTTTTCGTGGCGCAGACGTTGAAGGATCGTACTCAAAACAAAAGGTCTATAGGGTTCTGGGAACAATCAAAATTTTGCAGAGTGACATCAAGAAGTATTATTTGAATGAGAATATCTATAACACTCAAATTGTAACCCTTGCCAGAGCTTATGATGCAAAAGTTGGAGACTGGGAGCAATACAAGAAAACATTAAACGAGTTGCTTTATGAAACTTCGAAACAGTTTTCAAATGTAAACTCAGGCTGGATTAGAGAACATGCATCCAGGGGTTCTGATGCGATTGACACATTCCGTGATGCATCACACATTATTGATCAACTCAAATAACCTGCATAACACCATGAAATTTAAATCATTACTGGTTTTTATCACTCTATCGCTTCTCATCACTGAACCGTCTATGGCTGAGCGTATGAGGTCAAAAGATTCTCTGTTTACCTTTTTATTTATGGCGAGAAAGGCGACATCAATCACTCAATTTGATGAAAGGAGAACTGATGTCCGTGTTCGGGTCAATACAACACCCGGCAGCGTAGGTTTTGTGTCGGGAACCCAGATGGAGCAGACTGGGGGCAGCACACAACGAAAGGCAGATGCTGTCACCTATGAGGTAACAAGCTCGCAGGATATCGATTCTGCAATGGGAGAGGTATTGACAACTGCAGGTATTGAGTACGCTGCTTATGATGATGTGATGATCAATGGCCATGGTCCTGATCCAGCAGTAATCAAGCCGGAATTTGTTCATAAGGATGATTTGAGTGCACAGACAAGAGCGAAAATAATCGCCGCTGCACGGAAATGCGACGTGCGTTATTTAGCGACTGGAACTATCGACATAGGTGTTAATGATGTGGATCCGGTTTCAGGCAACAGACGTGTTTATGTTTCAGTAAGGGCTAACCTGTGGGATATCAGTACAACTCTTCCGAGAAAGGTTGGTTCAGTCGGCCCTGTCCAGTTTTCGGGGTTGGGACCTGATCAAAGCGTAGCAAGCCGTAATGCACTTATCATTGCGGCAAAAGAGACTGCACTCAGCCTGGTTGATCAATTGAATGCAAAAGGTGTCCGATAAATTTTTGTAACAACAAAACTGGAACTCATTATGAAGTTTAGAGCATTCGTTCTTGTTGGAGCATCGCTACTAGTCGCGACATCCTCAGTGGCGGCATTCGGACTCTCAGATATAGTCGGGGGAAGCTCTTCACATGGAGGGAAGACAAATGTCAGAGAGGTTGTCCATGACTGCAAAAGAGCGTTGCATAAGTATCTTGAGTCGCAATATCTCCTTATTGATGCATTGGACCTGAAAGCGGAATTAGCGGCAAGAAAGGCCACTCTTAAATTTGCAGAGAAAGGCAGTGCTGAACAGTCGGATGAAGATTTGATAGCGGAGTCTGATGCCTGTAGTGACGTGATCAGGCCGCGTATTGAATCAAATAAAAGTATGGATGCTGAGCATAAAAAACTGGCGGCTGTTGCTGCTTTAGAATATGTTCAAGCTACCATTGAGACAAAAAAAATGGTTGGAGGTCTTACAAGTCTTGACACTTCATCTCTCGGCTTTGCTGATATCGGGCCGGTTTTGTATCTGGTTAATCATGTGCCTCCTGTGGTTTCAAATGCAGTTTCTACGACAGGAAAGCTTTTAAAATATTTATCAGCCAATAAGGTGGATGTAACGGAGGCAAATAAAGCGGCGTCCAATCTTGGGGTATAATTAATTGAACTGCTTCTTATGAATAAAAAATTTGCGATAGCTGCAGTAACCTTTTTAGGGATCATGGCTTCAAATATAAACGTGTCGTATGCTGATGCCGCTTTCTGGAAAGAGAAAGATCGAGAAGAGGCGGCGACACAAGAAAAGCAGCATGAACAGAAGCTTGAAATCATGGATGCAAAAGCGGATGCCAAGCTTCGACTGGAAGAGGAAAAAACCGAACAGGAGCGATTGCGATTAGACCGGGAGGATATAAGGCTCAGGGAGCGGGAGTTACGAAATGAACGACTGCGTCCTCAGAATAACTATATCATTGTTGAACCATGAGAGTTGCGATTATTGCAGTTATTGCGAGTCTCACTCTTGCTGGATGCTCCTCGATGGACTCGATAAGAACTGAAAACAGGCATCGTATGGCTGGCCTTTCCACTGGAATGTCAAGGCGTGATGTGTTGTCTGTCATGGGAACAAACACCATAAGAAGTGCTGAAGGCCGACTTATCAGCAATCCTTACCGTACGAAACTTTACCGTACACCACGTCACGAGTTTGAGCTTTTACTGTATTACACCGATGAAAACTCCTATCATGATGCTATTACTGACGAGGAGTTGACTCCCCTGGTTATAATGGATGGAAAGCTTGATGGCTGGGGTTGGTCACACTGGAACGCTCTGGTGCAGAAGTATGACCTTCATCTCTGGCTAAGGCAGGAATATTATTGAATGAACCGTAAGGGAATGAAGAGTTTTCACAAATGTTTGAATTTTCAATAAATTAGAGCATGACCTGTATTTGAATGTTTTTTATAACTTCGTAAGAAGAGGAGACTGATCATGAAAAAAACGATCTGGTTGTTTGTAGCAATTGCTGGAATAGCCGGAATGCTTCTTGGTATTCCACAAGGCAGTGCTCAGGCAGAACCTCGATTTGAAATTCATTCCCGCCCTGACTTTGTCTATCTGCCGGAGCAAAGGTTTTCTATCGCTTTGCGGGGACCTTATGATATGATATTAGTCGAGGACGTGTATTATATCCACCGTCATGGGGAATGGTTTCGTGCGTCACACTACCGTGGACCATGGAGTTTAATCTCAGAACGTGATCTGCCCCACAGAGTCAGTAAATACCGTTGGAGTGAAATAAGAGACTTGCGGGATGCGGAGTTTCGCCGTCATGATCGCGGCTACTGGGAAGACCGGCATCGGCATGAGCGTGATCGCTGGGATCGCTGATCATTGAAAATAGCTGGAGGAGGCTCAGAGTAATCTTGCCCCGCTTTCTCCAGCTTTTTTTGCTCAAATGGGTACTCTTAAAACCCCTTCTCTTTCAGTTCACGATATTTGTCGCAGCCTTCCTGAATTCCATTGTCGCAGGATTTGCCGTACCACTCTTTTGCCACACTTTTATCCTGCCTGACACCTTTACCGTTAGCATACAATGAACCGAGGATATACTGAGCTGCTGCATATCCCTGATTGGCAGCAAGAGTATACCATTTTACCGCTTCCGTATTGTCCTGCCTTACTCCTTTACCCTTTTCATACAACTTGCCAAGATTGGACTGAGACGCGGCATCGCCTTTGTCGGCAGCAAGGCGAAACCATTTGGCCGCTTCAACATAACTCTGCGGAACACCTTTGCCGTCTGCGTGCAACATCCCGAGATTGTATAGCGCTGAAACATTTCCCTTATCAGCAGCAAGATGATACCATTTAATGGCCTCAGCGTAGTCCTGCCGGACATTTTGTCCCTTTTCATAGAGCGTGCCGAGAGTTGACTGAGCTGCAGCATCTCCCCTGTCGGCAGCAAGACGGTATGCTTGAACCTCGGCAGGCGAAAGAGCTTTTGCTGTACTGAAAAACAGTACCGAGCAAAAAACGGATATAACTATTCTGTTGAGCATGGGCATCTCTTGTTAGGGTTGATGATGAGGAAAAGAGGTTGAGTGATTAAGTATACGCATAATAGAACAACAGCTCCAAAAAGTGCAGTGAGGGCCAAGGAAAGAATGGCTCAGAAAAAAAGAAAGCCTGTACTGCGGTCAATCGGGAATGGTGTCGAAGCTTACGATTTCGTACCGTCTTGAATGACTTTGCTGTGTACGTCGCTGGTAAGCGCCTCAATACGCTGACTCAGCTCTTTTACGAGTTCGGTCAGTTGTGTATTCTGCTTGAGCAGGACCAGAAGCTGGTCGGTCTGACTGGCAGCATAGGACTCGCGCTGCTCGCTCGCCAAAGCCAAGGCTTCCCGATGCTGTGCATCAGCGTCGGCATGCGCCTTATCACGGTCGGCCTGTCGGGTTTGAGCAAGGAGGATAAGCGGAGCTGCATAAGCCGCCTGCAGACTGAAAGCAAGGTTGAGGAGGATAAAGGGATAAACATCAAATTTAGTATACCCAAAGGCGTTCAAGGCAATCCAGATAGCCACGATGGCCGTCTGCCCTACAAGAAAAACAGGTGTGCCGAAAAAACGGGCAAACGCCTCGGCCTTCAGAGAGAACCAGTCATCACCGAAAACAGAGCCAAGATGAAGATGTGGAAGATGAAACCGGAAGTAATTATCCGGTGACGGGTTGGTTGGGATAATATTAGACTTTTTCGGGAGTGTTTCCATATTTCTCATCTTTACTACGCAAGGTTAGAGAGGAGATAGAACCAGAAAAAAGGTATCTGCAATCAGGCAAAGGGATTTTCATGAAAGGGCTTCCCCAGAGATTTTGCCAGTGCTTCGTGGGTAACGTTGCCTTTCCAGATGTTCAACCCGCTTGAAAGACCGGGCATCATAACCATGGCACTTTCAAGGCCGAAATCGGCAATTCTTCGGATATAGGGAAGCGTCACGCCGGTAAGGGCTTCGGTTGAGGTTTGAGGATATGCGGCAGGCATGTTGGCCACACAGTAATGAACGATCCCCTCTTCAATAAAGACAGGGTCTTCATGCGTGGTTGGCCTGCAGGTTTCAATACAGCCTCCCTGATCAACTGCTATGTCGACAAGAACTGCACCCTGCTTCATCTTGCGGAGCATTGCCCTCGTTACCAGCTTTGGGGCCACAGCTCCGGGTACAAGCACTGCCCCGATAAGAAGATCAGTGGTTGTGAGCTGCTCTTCAATATGCTGCTCCGTCGAATAGAGAGTATGAACCTGAGGAGGAAGGGCTGACTCAAGAAATCGCATTTTTTCCTGATCAACTTCAAGCACAGTGACATCAGCACCAAGGCCGGCTGCCGTTTTGGCTGCATGCTGTCCAGCAGATCCACCGCCAAGAATGGTCACTTTTCCTGGTAGAACGCCAGGAACTCCACCAAGCAGTTTACCTTCACCGCCATGATGACGGGCCAGATAAAAAGCGCCCATCAGGACACTCATTTTCCCGGCAATTTCACTCATAGGTGCAAGCAACGGGAGACGACCACCATCCTGAACAGTTTCATAGGCCAATGCTGTAACACCTGAATCAAGCAACCTTGAGGTCAATTCAGGAACTCCAGCAAGATGCAGAAAGGTGAAGAGCATCAGCTCTTCGCGAAAAAAGCAGTACTCCTCGGGGAGAGGTTCTTTGACCTTTACGACAAGATCGCTCTTCCAGACCTTTTCGGCTGATGAGGTTATAACAGCTCCGGCACGACGGTACTTATCGTCACTGAACCCGCTTCCAACCCCCGCGTCTGCTTCAACAACAACTCTATGGCCTGCAGAAACGAGATGACGGACTCCGGAGGGAGTACAGGAAACCCTGTTCTCCCCGGACTTGATTTCAACTGGAATACCTATATGCATGACCTTTGCTCTTAGCGTTGAATGATATTCTCAAACGAACAACGTTACAGACGGATCAACTATCGTGTAGCTCTCGGCTTGTCTGACCAGCGCTTAGGAGCTCCCTTGGCAAAGGGTTTTGGTGCAGGGTGTCCTGAGTTTCCACGTCCCTGCTGCTTGGGCACTTTCACCGGATGATGATCGATCAGCGGAAAAGAGTGCGTGTCTATAACAGGAATTTTTTTGGCTATCAGTTTTTCAATATCCCGCAGGTACTCTTTCTCTTCAGCGTCACAAAAGGAGAATGCAGTACCTTTTGCTCCTGCTCTTCCTGTTCGTCCAATGCGATGCACATAGGTTTCGGCAATATTGGGAAGATCAAAATTGATCACATATTCCAGATCGTCGACATCAATGCCTCGAGCTGCTATATCGGTTGCCACAAGAACACGGGTCTCTTGTGCCTTGAAATTTTTCAACGCCCTTTGACGAGCATTCTGTGCTTTGTTGCCGTGTATTGCCTCAGCAGTGATATGGTGCTTCTGCATGATTTTAACCACTTTATCGGCACCATGCTTTGTGCGAGTAAACACAAGAGCTGTTTTGATCTTCGGATCTCTTAAAATGTCGACCAGCAAGGCATTTTTATTTCCCTTGTCGACAAAATAAACATATTGATTAATTATTTCTACCGTTGAGGAGACCGGAGTGACCGAGACCTGTGATGGGTGATGCAATATGGATGCGGCAAGCTTGACAATTTCGGCCGGCATGGTAGCGGAAAAGAAAAGCGACTGCTTCTTTTTTGGAAGTGCCGCAATGATCTTTTTGACATCGTGTATGAATCCCATATCGAGCATACGATCAGCTTCGTCGAGAACAAGTATTTCAACATCACGTAAACTCAGGTGGCCCTGATTCATGAGATCCAGAAGCCGGCCAGGTGTGGCGATAACAATGTCAACGCCTCGAAGCAAGGAAGATGCCTGCGGATTTTGATTGACACCTCCGAAAATAACCGTATTGGTAAGTCCTGTATGGCGGCCATAGGCTTTAAAACTGTCACCGATCTGAATGGCCAGTTCACGGGTTGGTGTCACGATCAGGCTTCTTATTTTCCTTTTTTTATCATTTACCCTGGTGGCACTGAGAAGCTGCAGGATAGGAATGGCAAAGGCGGCCGTTTTGCCTGTACCGGTCTGTGCGCAGCCTAGCAGATCAGTTCCCTCCAAGATAATCGGTATGGCTTGTGCCTGTATCGGTGTCGGAGTTGTATACCCTTCTTCCTTAAGTGCTTTTAAAATCGGATCGATAATGTTCAATGAGTCGAATAGCATATAGTATGTAATTATTGTATAGTTAGTTATGAGAACAAATGAACGCCCTTAGACGTTCTCTTTCTTCACGCATAAACACCGTTACCGTCCTCGGTTGAAATATCCCTGTTTTTCGTGAGGGGACAATCGGGGTTAAGGCGTGTAAAAGGCAGGAGTTCTTTATCGGTCAGCCGTATAGGGGGCTTGTTGAGGCGGAATACATCACTAAGGGTACCTTTCTTCCAATATAACGATTCCATTCATATTGCCGCATTCCCTGTTAAACAGTACTACATCACGGAGAAACGGACACCCACGGCGGCACATATTTCCAGGCACTTTTCATCTCCCTGTTATTACTGCGCCAGAGGGGATCGTGGCGGGATACCAGAGCCCAGAAGGCTTTGGAGTGGTTCATGTGAACCGTGTGGCAGAGCTCATGAATCATGATATAGCGAACCAGATAGTCGGGCAAAAACAGCAGTTTGGTGTTCAGCGTTATTATACCCCCCGATGAACAACTCCCCCACCGGGAGTGCTGTAACCAGACCAATGCCTCTGAATACTTGAAGTCATGGGATGCAGCAAGTTTTTCAAATGAGGGAATAAGGTGACTTGCGGCCTGTCGCTTGAGCCATGAGAGCAATTGCCGACGACAACGATCAGCATCGTCAACATCAGCTGAGAGAAGGAGCCTTTTCTGTGAGGCATCTGAAACATCAACAACCGTCCTGCCTTTATTATTGTATACAACACTCCACTCTTCATCGAGGCAGAAAAAGCGAATAGTACAGGGAAGACCGTTTTCTGTGAGAGGAAGAGGTTCAGGGCGATGCTGGTCAAAGCGGCCGGCGGCTTTTTTTATCCATGCTTCGTGTCGATGAAGAAGATCAGGTATATGCTTTTTGTTAAAGCCTACCGGAAGGACAACCAGAAGACCTCCATGGGGCGTCATCTTTAAGCGTACACTCTTTGCCCTTGTACTTACTTTAACGGTATAGGGAAAAGGGGGGCTCTCGGGCACGGAATGATTATGAGTAAAAAAAGAAGAGAACATGTTTCAGCATATATGGTTCCAAACCGGCAAGGAGATAACTCAACAACCATAACCCCCATTTAATGCTATCAGCCAATTACAGGGAAGAGAACTTACGAAAGGAAATTTTTCTTTTCAGAACCTTATTGATATAATATACAGTATGCAATAGGTTTAACATCTCGAATACTGCTGGTTTGGTTCAATACTTCAACGAAGTTTCATGCAGAACAATTGCGATAACACAACGGACTGCAACAGTGATTTTGAACAACGCTATAACTCCCTTCATGTAGTATTCGATACAAGTGAACCTGCGTTTATTATGGATCGTAAGGGCACGATTCTTGATGCCAATAAAGCTTTTGCTGCAGCGTTTGGCAAAGAGGTAGAAGAGTGTTTACTGATGAACGCGTATGATTTACTCCCTCCTGAAGTTGCGGCAAAGCGCAAAATCAAAATTGAAGAGGCCCTGAGTACATCAAAACTGGTCATTTATGAAGATGAACGGTATGGTCGTTTTATTCGTCTTTCTATTGCTCCTATTGCTGACCAAGACGGTGAAATGACAACGCTTTATATCGTTGCGCAGGATATTACACAACTTAAGCTTGCAGAAAGGGAGTCGACAAACCAGAAAATATTCAACAGTGCTCTTATCGAGTCGATTCCCGGTGCTGTTTATATGGTCAATGCTGAGGGATATTATACTTTCTGGAATGCTTATCAGCGGGATTTTGTTGTTGGAAAACCAGACAGTGATATGGGCATTGTCCATGCCCTGGATACCATTCATCCGGATCACAAGGAAGTGGTAGCTGAAAAAATGGCGAATATCCTGAAAACCGGAATTGAAGATTCTGAAGACGTAAAAATCCTTTTACACGGAGGGCCTGAATTTCGATGGTTTCGGATATCCGGCAAGAAAATAATATTGAATGAAGAGTCATTCATCATAGGTGTCGGCTCCGATATTACAGAACGAAAGAAGGCTGAAGAAAATGCACTGAAAAATAGCGAAGATCGCTTCAAAAGGTTGTTTGAAGGACACTCCTCAGTCATGCTGGTTCTTGATGATATGGGCAATATCATTGACGCGAATCCTTCTGCTTCTGAGTTTTACGGATGGCCGGCCGAACAACTTTGCCAGATGCATATCAGCAATATCTCCACGAGGTCACCTGAAAAAATAAACAACGACCTGTTACAATTCAGGACATCGAAATTAAACAGATTCAAGAGTACCCACAAAAGGGCAGATGGCTCCACTCGTGACGTTGAGGTCGTAAACAATACGATTGAGATTGAGCAAAAAATAGTTTTCTATTTCACTATAAACGATATCGCCGAACTCAAACTGGCTGAGAACAAGCTTAAAAAGCTGAGTGCTGCTGTAGAGCAAAGTCCAGCTGTTGTCGTCATTACCGACCTTCATGGTGATATTGAATATATCAACCCGATGTTTACCCAGCTCACAGGGTATTCGGCTGAAGAGGTAAAAGGAAAAAATCCCCGCATTCTGCAATCAGGACTGTTGCCGAGTGAGATCTATGAAGATCTCTGGCAAACAATTCTTTCTGGAGAGATTTGGCGTGGAGAATTCCAGAACAGAAAGAAAAATGGTGAACTTTTCTGGGAAACAGCAGTTATCTCTGCAATTCTGAATGAAGGTGTTATAACAAATTTTGTGGCAGTCAAGGAGGATATCACTGAACAGAAGCAATATCTGGATGAATTGATTGCAGCAAAAGAAAAAGCAGAAGAGAGCGACCGCTTGAAATCAGCGTTTCTGGCAAATATCAGCCATGAAATACGCACCCCTATGAATGGCATACTCGGTTTTTCAGAACTGTTGAAGGAGCCTCATTTATCAGGAGAGGAACAGAGCGGATATATAGACCTTATTCAGCAAAGCGGCTTACGCATGCTGAATCTTATCAATGATCTCATTGATATTTCACGTATTGAGGCTGGAGAAACAATACTGCAAATAAGCGAAACAACAGTTAACGGGGTTTTGCATGATCTCAATGATTTTTTCAAACCTGAAGCAGACAAAAAAGGCTTGTATTTGAGTTTTTCCACAGGGCTGCCTGACAACAAAAGCATCATCGAAACCGACAGCTCAAAGCTAAGCCAGATTTTGACAAACCTTGTTCAGAATGCCTTGAAATTTACAAGTTCTGGTGGCATTGATGTTGGCTATACAAGAACAGATCGCTCCCTTGAATTTTATGTCATCGATTCAGGCATCGGTATTCCTGTAGAGATGAAAGAGAAGATTTTCGATCGGTTCCACCAGGTTGACAACTCTTTAACACGACATCATGAGGGATCCGGTCTCGGATTAAGCATTTCCAAGGCTTATGTTACCTTGCTTGGTGGAACTATCCGTGTTGAATCGGTGGAGGGCAGGGGAACCGCATTCTTTTTTACACTGCCCTATAACCTGCCATCCTCTTCAACTAAAAGACAACCTACTCCCGTCACCAAAAAACTTGCTGCATCCGGTCCAGATATAACAATTCTTATAGCGGAAGATGACAGGGTTTGCAGTTTAGTGCTAAAAATGTATCTGAGAAGCGATGCCATTACCATCCTTTCGGCCGTTAATGGTCACGAAGCCGTAGAGCTGGTTAAACAGCATCCCGAGATAAATCTCGTCCTTATTGACATTAAAATGCCGGTGATGAATGGCTTTGATGCAACCCGACTGATCAAAAAACTCCGGCCTGAGCTGCCGGTTATTGCGCAAACGGCTTTTACCTCCAAAGAGGACAGGGAAAAAGCTGAAAAAGCAGGATGTGACTGCGTGATTCTTAAACCAATCAACAAGAACGAGCTACTTGAATTGATTCCGGAGCTGCTCAACCGTTAACCGGCAGAGCTGCTCCGGGGATATCCCTCTCAGCCAATCGCACTCTCGAGATCTGCAATAAGGTCATCGCGATCCTCTATGCCTACAGAGAGCCTTATAATGGAATCAGTTATCCCTGCTGCCAGCCTGTGCTCGATATCCATTGACGCATGGCTCATGGTGGCCGGATGCTCAATCAGCGATTCTACACCGCCAAGGCTTTCAGCAAGAGAAAAAAGCTTTGTAGCCTTAAGCACCCTGTAAAGCTCTTCAATTGGTCCGTCAAGCTCAAAGGAGACCATGCCGCCGAAACTGCGCTGCTGTTTTTTTGCAAGCTCGTGTTGAGGATGGGTAGGCAGGCCTGGGTAAAAGACTCTCTTGACTTTTGGATGGTTCTCGAGAAACTCTGCAACTGCGAGTGCATTGCGCTCATGCTCACGCATCCGGACAACAAGAGTTTTGATACCGCGAAGTACCAGCCAGCAATCGAACGGCTGGGCACAGGTACCAAGGCAGTTGACAAGAAACTTGATTCTGGCGTCCAGATCCTCACTGTTCGACAATACTGCACCTCCAACCACATCGGAGTGGCCATTGAGGTACTTGGTGGTGGAATGAACCACAATGTCGGCCCCAAGTTCAAATGGCTTCTGGCCATAAGGAGAGAGGAAGGTATTGTCAACTATGGTCAAAAGGCCCTTCTCTTTTGCAAGAGCTGAAACCGCTGGAATATCAACCAGGTTCAACAGCGGATTGGAAGGGGTTTCAACCCATACCGCCCTGGTGTTGGCATTGACAAACGGAAGAAGATTGGTTGCGTCCTGAAGGTTGACAAAATGCACCTTGATGCCAAAATGCTCTTCAACGGTCTTCATAAGCCTTGAGGTGCCGCCATAACAGTCGTCGGTACAGATAATCTCATCACCTGACTTGAAGAGGTTCAATGTCGAAGTAATCGCCGCCATTCCGGTTGTTACAGCAACAGCTGAGGAACATCCTTCAAGTGCGCAGAGACTGTCTTCAAGTGCCTTGCGAGTCGGGTTACCGCTTCTTGTATAATCGAATCCCCTGTGCTTGCCGATATCCTCGAACACAAAGGTTGACGATTGGTAAATCGGTGTCATAATGGCGCCGTATGCCTTGTCGGGGCCTACACCTGCGTGAATAGTGTCTGTCTGAAAACTCATTGGTACCTCGATTGAATAATTGAAAATGCAAAAACAAAAAACCCCTTCCCTGATGAGCCTGGAAGAGGTTAAATATCATAACTCTGTTTCTTATGGGAGTGCCATCGGTGGCATACCTGTTTTGAAAAGAGAGGCTGAATAAAAGCTCTTTTTCACTCATCGTTCTTCAGCTTCATCCGAAATAAAACAGATGTATAGAGCGCAGAAGTAGAATGTGGCACCGTGTTCAGTTATTACAACAGAATCGGTTGTCAAGGCTTCACCGGGTCTATTCCCTCAGCCTTTCTTGATGACCAGCAAACTTATAAAGAACAAATTCACAATCGTTAATATAAGATATCGCAAGAAAAATACAACACACCGACTCACTCATTCCGCAAGTTTCATTGTCAAGGGGGCGGGCTTTTCTTGGGAAATAGGTCTTATAGGACTGATAGGACTTATGGGGCTTTTACGGGAGAGATCAGCGAGATTCCTCGCTGAAGCTCGGAATGAGGGGGGGAAAAGGAATGTCGAAATAATTCTCAGAGAGTTAAGAATTTTGTGCAAGAAGATGCTCATATCAACGTCAGAATAGATGTGTGGTTGTGTATTTGTGTGTGTTGGCTCATTGAGGGCATTTACCGTTAATGATTAAAATTAAAACAATTATGAACATCATAAAGCATTTATGGGTCTTATGATACTGGTTATGACCGTAGCATTCGGCAACGAATCTTTTGCATGCTCGACTCATCATCATTCTCACAGGGTTCATTCCAAAAAGTAATTCTTTCTTAATCCAAGCAATTGCTCATGATGAGAGCATACCATCATGAGCATGATTACTTTGTCTTCGTATGAAGGATACACTTGAAAGCTTTAAAACTCCCCTTTGGCTTGCCGGTGCCGTTATTGCTGCATGGGGAGCCTGGATTATGAGGCGAAGGATGAAAAACAAAAAGACTAAGAAAGCTCATAAAACGCCTGATATATACTGATGGCTTGTAATGCTGATGATGATGACCCGATGAAACCATAAAGCCAGCTACCAGTATTCCAGACGCAAAGCCCCTTTTTATTTTAAGGGGTTTTTTTATTACCGACCGAATTGAAGGGCAAACACTTTTTGCCGGAAAGCCTATTGCTGTAGTTTGTTAAAATATCTATACTCTTACATTATAACAGATTACCTTTACCAGCATTCTGTTATCTCCTTTTGATCTGAGATGTATTGGAAGTACTCAATTCTTTACAAATACAACCCGCACAGTAACACAATGAGTCAAGAAAAGATAAACCTTGAACCTGATACAATAGAAGCCATCCAAAAGGGGGTGACGGTTATAACCCTGCTCGCTCCCCTACTCGGGCCTCCCCTGGCATTAGGTGCCCTTACGACTACTATTATCGGCGGAGTGGGACTGGCTGCCGCTGGTGCCGCTGTAACCGTTGCTGTAGCCGTCCCGGTGATCGGGAAGTTAGTTGGCGGTGGACAGTTGGCAGTCGGAAGTCGGAAATCGGCTGTGGGCAGTGAAGAGAGAAAAGGGCTGGATGCTGAGGAGTGAGTGAAGACAGTTGGCAGTGAAAAGAGATTTCTCACTGCGTTTCGAAATGACATGAAAGAGTGTAGTGCTTAGGGCTGTGAAGTAAAGCCGTGTGTTAGGCTACGACGAGGTAATCTTTGTCTTTGGTGGGGTCTTCGGTTACCGGGAGACCGAAAAACATTTCTGTACCACCAATGTTTTTGGGTGCAAGCTGCGTATCCTTGAACTGAGCTCTTATCTGCACCATTAATTCAGGATGAACGGTTACTGTTGCGGGTTTTTTTATGGCACGAAATCCATAAAGCATAGCAGCGATAATCTTTTCACGAAAAAAATCCTGACCCATCACTTACCGCCCTTTTTTTGGTTTTAATGCTACAGCCGCTAATTTAATGAAATAATTGGAAGGAAACGATTGAGTTGGCAGAGGACACTGTTGGGGAATAGGACCTATAGGGCCTATATGACTTATAGGGCTAATAGGGCTAATAGGAGTTATACATCAGGATGGAGGGTAAAAAAAAGCCCGTTCGTTTGAACGGGCTTTTTGGTGGAGATGGCGGGAGTCGAACCCGCGTCCAAAACATTGCTCGATAAAGCTACCACACTCATCTCAGGTGTTTAGTGTTTCGCGAATCGTTGCTACACCTGTAAAGTCCGATTCACTATCCTTCTTTGTGTCACCCGTCTGTCTTTTCAGGCAAAAACAGAGGGGGCTTACTTGCGCGAACCGAAGCTCAAGCGCGGGTTATGCCATCCATTGGCTTCAGAGTAAGCGCCTCCCCCAACGGACGATGGCTGA
>SZXX01000047.1 GCA_005843825.1 Chlorobium sp. | reverse complement strand
AGAACGCTAGCCAGCAACTGAACTTTCCGGTAATTCTTTTTGTTGTGTTTTTTTTGATTTATTAGAGGGCTGTTTTATTAAAAACCAAAATGTAATGGAGCACAAAATTATGAAATCTACAAGCAAGTTTTTGAAAACCGCACTGTTGATGACCGCTTTCGGTTTTATGGCGTCGAATGCGTTCTCAGCAGGGACAATTACAGGTACTGTTGATGCAAGCAATCCAAAGTATAAAGGGGATGCAGTTGTCTACCTTTTAGGCGTTAAGGGACCTGTTGCCACAAAGCAGGCGGTAGTTGATCAGAAAAGCCTTGTATTTGTTCCACATGTCACTGCTGTGCCTGTTGGATCCACCGTTGACTTCAAGAATAACGATAAAGTTAACCACAACATTTTCTCGGCAAGTGCTGCCAAGAAATTCAATCTGGGCACATACAACCCAGGTATGTCCAAGCCAGTTACCTTTGATAAGCCAGGTGCTGTTAACTTGCTTTGCAATGTTCACTCTGAAATGTCAGGATGGGTTGTTGTAACTGAAAATCAGTATGCCGCAGTGTCCGAACATGATGGTAAATTCACAATCAGCAACGTTCCAGCCGGAACATACAAGATCACTGCCTGGAGCGAAAAACTCAAAGCCACGGAAGGCACAGTGACCGTCGCTGATGGAAAAACTGCTACTGTTACCGTCAAGCTGGCAAAATAACTGATCCACTTCTCGCTTCTGTATTACAAAAAAGGGGACATGATTATTATCAGGGCCCCTTTTTTGTTTTTATATAACAACTCACTTCCCGCAAAATTATTAATTATCAGCCGATTTTAAGCCTTTTTTAAGAGTCTCTTAATGATGGTTTAAGTTCATGTTCGGTACCTTATTTCTGTAATGATCAGCTACGCAGTGTATTGACGCATTCTTGAGGCATCCAATGTTGCCTGTCGAAGCTTGTTTCATTTCACTCCTGGATTTTTAACTACGGTTACGCGTTGATCTGCCATAGTATTTCGTTGAACTCTATCATTTGCCTTCACGGCAGGCTTACCGCCTGGGGTGTTTACTGTATTTCTTATTCCGAATTTCTTTTTTCATAAATCAAACATTACAGCTATGGAAGAGTTAAAAAGAAAAAAATTGAAGGTATTCCTGCTTTCAATGTTTTTTTGTATCAGCTTCACAGGAAACATGTACGCTTTAGACCCTGGTAGCAAGGCCCCTGATTTTGAACTACAGGGAGAGCAGGGTCCAGTAAAACTTTCAAGTACAGCAGGTTCAGTCGTCTATGTTGATTTCTGGGCATCGTGGTGCGGACCTTGCAGGCAGTCTTTTTCCTGGATGAATGCAATGCAGGAAAAATACCGCTCTCAGGGCCTAAAGATTATTGGTGTTAATCTTGACGGTAAAAATGAGGATGCAAGAAAGTTTTTGTCGCAGATCCCAGCTCATTTTACAGTAGCGTTTGATTCAAAAGGTGTGACTCCAAAGATTTACGGTGTAAAGGGTATGCCCACCAGCTTTCTCATAGGTCGTGATGGAAAGGTTATTTTTCAGCATTTGGGATTTAAAGAGGCTGATCGTGAGAATCTTGAAAAACAAATCAAGGCTGCAGTGGAGGCAAAAAAATGAAAAAAAATCTCTTCATCAAATCGCTTCATGCGCTGATATTTTTGATTGTACTTGCCATGTCGGGATGTTCAATGGGCCCTGCAGTTCAGCCCTGGGAAAAGGAGACCCTGGCCAGGCCAGAGATGACCTTCGGCGGGGATAAGCTTGATACCGGCTACACCGAGCATATCTACAGCAGTAAAGAGGCCGCATCCGGCGGAGCTGGAGTTGGCGGTGGTGGTTGTGGCTGCAATTAATTTTAAAGTTAACCATTCCAATTATGACATCCATTACTAAAACAACTTCAAATGTTGTGAGTGCAGCCATTGTAACCGCTGCCATGGCATTGCCATCGCTTCAGTTTGCCTGTGCCGATACTGCTCCTGAACGAGGTATTGTGAGTTTTAAATATCTCAACTATCAGGAAAGTCAGGGTTCGCTAAGTCAGTATTCCTCATCATCCTCATCATCATCATCGTCATCCACTTCGTCATCTGGAAAGGTGCATAGCGAGAATGATAACGACAATCATGCGATCTGGATAGATACCATCTCCGGGGCGACGGCAGTAGCAACTTCTACAGCAACAACTCCAACCGTAGTCACGCCGAAAACGTTATCTACCACGACATCTTCAACGGCTCACGACCGCATATCAGTCAATGCCTATTCAGTTATGGCACTGGTGCCGATTGCAGGTGTCTGGTCGTTCGGTACAACCTATATTTCCGACTCCGTTTCCGGTGCATCTCCTACCTACCATACCTCCGGATTGACAACGATGCATGATGCACGGCAATCCGTCGACGCCCAGCTTACCAGATACTTTTCCAGTGGCAATGTGAGTGCCGGAACCAGCTATTCCAAGGAGTCCGATTATCTCTCCCGTAGTTACTCTCTTCAGGGAAGTCTTTCAACGGAAGATAAAAACACAATATTTACTCTTGGAGGCAGTCTGACCGATGATACCATCAATCCCAGCACCATGCCGAATCTTAATGCCAAAAAGACTACTCATGCCGGTTTGATAGGTATTACGAGAGTTCTAACCAAGAATGATATTGTTCAGTTCAATCTTGGGTACTCTGAAGGGGAAGGGTACTACTCTGATCCCTATAAGTACTATGATAACAGACCTGGACATCGAAACAATACAACAGCGCTGGCCAGATGGAACCACCATTTTGAAGGTACCGATGGCACCGTTCATCTTTCTTACCGATATTACTCCGACACCTTTGGTATCAGAGCGCATACTCTTGATACTGAATATGTGCAGCCCCTTCAGAATGGATGGGCGGTGACGCCACTACTCAGGCTCTATACTCAAAACGAGGCTGATTTTTATATTGCTACCGGCGCAGCAGAGAAGGCCGATCCAACGGTCATAACTGCGCCACCGCTGTCAGCTACATATTATTCAGAAGATCAGCGACTTTCAGCTATGGGGGCGCTGACTGTGGGGCTTAAGGTCAGCAAGCAATTGAATCATGATTGGCTTGTTGATGCAAAAGTTGAATTTTACGAGCAGCGCAGTCAGTGGGCTTTGAGTGGTAAAGCAGATACAGCTCTGGCACCGTTCAGTGCAAGAAGCATTCAGCTCGGTATCTCCCGAGAGTTCTAAGGTATTGTCGTATTTGATTCTTTACCGCTTTGCGCAGGATGAACTCTACTGTTGACTATGCTCATTCTGAGTATATTGTCAGTGGATTGTCATTCTGTGCAAAGCGAAGAATCCATTCAATGAATGGGTTATCGTATGTAAAATAATAAACGGGAGACCTGGATGACCAGAACTATTTCCAAAACCATTGTGTGCATCCTCAGCCTGCAGATCTGTGTTTGCACTACTCTCCATGCGGCACCTTCTGATAAGGTGAACTCCTTTGCAATAGGGCCCTCGTTATCGCAGATTACCTATAAGGAGCCGGGCTACATGGAGGATAAAGGGGTCATGTATGGACTTTCGTCTTCATACCTCTGGCATGGGGATGCACTGGGGCCTATCGGCATGATTAAAGTTGAGAGCGAGGCAACCTGGGGTTCTGTTGATTATTCATCCAATAGTTCCGGCACTATTAAAGGGGTCCCTGATTCAATGTTTGAAACCAGATTACTTCTGGGTACCAATTTTCCCCGTGAAGGCTCGACGGTGTTTACGCCCTATGCAGGATTAGGCTATAGGAGGCTTACCGATAATTCAGAGGGGATGATTTCCTCATTGGGAAAGCTGGGTTACAGCAGGCTGTCAAATTACTATTACTCACCCATTGGTATTGATATCTCTTCTGATCTTAAAAAGGGATGGTCTATCGGTGGTTCGCTGGAATACGATCACTTATGGCACGGTACCCAGGTAACCGGCGGGTACATTTTCAACGATCAGAAGAAGGGCTATGGCGTAAGAGCTGCAGCTAAAATCAGGAAGCAGTTAGATAATTCATCCATTCTTTCATTCGAGCCATTTATCCGATACTGGAATATCGACGTTTCAGAGATGGTTGTCAGTGGGTCATACTTGGTTGTAGAGCCTAAAAACAATAGTACAGAGTATGGGATCAGAATTGCACTGGAGTTCTGAAGTCGCAATCATTTCTTCAGAAGCAGGGCTTTGGGTAGTAATGGTTGACAACATATAATGAAGAGTGGAATGCATAGCTTTCATTTTCGATTTGATGCCATGGGAAGTGGCTGTGAGGTTGTTATCGTTGCTGAAACTAAAAAGGATGCCCAGTCAATTGCAGGGTGTGCAATTGAAGAAGTTTCGAGAATTGAACGCAAGTTCTCCCGCTACCGGAGTGATAGTATCGTTTCGCGGATAAATGCCGCAGCTGGTCTGGACTGGGTTGAGTGTGATGAAGAGACGCTCTCTTTGTTCCAGTATGCTGATACGTTGTTCGAAAGTAGTGCCGGACTGTTTGATATTACTGCAGGCGTTTTGCGCCATGCCTGGGATTTCGGCAGTGCAGTTGTTCCCGATAATGGGGTATTGACAAGGCAATGCAGTCTGATTAATTGGCAAAGTGTTGAGCGTCAGGGAAATTCCGTTCGGATGCCTCTTGCCGGCATGGAGCTCGATTTTGGCGGATTCGGCAAAGAGTATGCTGCTGACAGGGCTGCGGCTTTGATTCATGGTAAAGGGGTCAGGAATGGGTACGTAAACCTTGCCGGAGATATCCGGGTTGTTGGTCCAAAGCCTGACAAGAGTCCCTGGTTGATCGGGATTCAGGATCCTCGTCATAAAAGCAGAACGATTGCTTCTATTCCTCTTTTTACTGGAGCGCTGGCGACCAGCGGCGACTATGAGCGTTTTTTTGAAGTGGACGGTCATCGCTACTGTCATATTATTCATCCTCGATCTGGGTATCCAGTCACTTACTGGCGATCAGTAACGGTTATAGCCCCGTTAGCCATTACAGCAGGCAGTTACTCCACAATAGCAATGCTGAAAGGGGCGGATGGATTAGCCTTTCTTGAAAACTCAGGGATGAGGTACCTGGCTGTTGACCAGCTTGGAGAGATGTTTTACAAGAACAGGTAATGTTGATGATGAAGTACTTGATAAATTTTTTCCTTCACTGCTCTATGAATTATAAATTTTTTACGCGTTACGCTTCATTCATTGTCTTTTTAGTTGCACTTGTCCTTCGTGCAACTGCCTGTTTTGCGACTGATTTTCTTGATCCTGAACAGGCTTTCAAAGTCAGGGCTGAACTGAACAATGCTAAATCAGTAGTTGTACATTGGGATATAGCCAAGGGGTATAAATTATATCGCGACAGGGTGAAGGTTGGCGTTGAAAGCGGTAAAGCTCAGTTGCAGCCTCCTTTATTGCCGAAAAGCATAAAGGTTACTGATCCAACAAGTGGTGAATCAGTTGAGATATATCATGATAGCTTGACGGTTGAGGTGCCTCTGGTGAAGACAGATGGATTATTTACGCTAAGCGTTGAGTATCAGGGGTGTGCTGAGGATGGCCTCTGTTATCCGCCTATGACCCGTTTGTTCAAGGTTGATCCGAACAAGCCGGGAGTGCTCTCTCCGGCTAGTGACAATGCGGTAGCCGGTGCTCCTGGTGCTCCTGGTGCTGAGAACAAGACTTCTCAGGCGTCGCCGCAACAGCGTTCGGCTGATAATGATCTTTCTCTTGCCAAAGCCACTCTTGCAGGCGGGAGCTTGTGGAAAATCTCTCTGGCTTTTCTTGCCTTCGGGTTGTTGTTATCGTTTACGCCTTGTGTTCTGCCGATGATTCCTATTCTTTCTTCTATCATTGTGGGAGAGGGGGATGTGAACAAGCGCCGCAGTTTGTTCATGGCCATCGCGTACTGTCTTGGTATGGCATTAGTCTATACAAGCCTTGGTGTTGCAGCTGGACTCGCTGGTGAAGGGCTTGCCGGTGCACTGCAAAAGCCCTGGGTACTTGCACTGTTTGCTGTGCTGCTCGTGTTTCTTTCCCTGTCGATGTTTGATGTTTATCAGTTGCAAATGCCGGTTGCCATGCAAAACAAACTGAACAACACCTCGCGAAATTTAAAGGGTGGACGGTTTGCCGGAGTCTTTATTATGGGTGCTTTATCGGCGCTTATTGTTGGACCATGCGTTGCAGCCCCACTTGCAGGGACCCTGGTTTATATCAGTCAGACCCGTGATGTCTTTCTCGGTGGACTTGCTCTTTTTTCGATGGCGATGGGAATGAGCGTTCCCCTGCTTCTTGTCGGCCTGTCAGCCGGCAGTCTGCTGCCGAAGGCCGGAGCGTGGATGATAGGTGTTAAATATGTGTTTGGACTTTTGTTGATCGCCGTCGCCATCTGGATGGTTTCACCAGTTCTTCCGACTCAGGTTGTCATGATTTTCTGGGGTGCTTTTGCAATTCTGTGTGCTGTGTTTCTCAATGTTTTCAAGGCCTCTTCTGAAAAGCTTTCCATAGCGCAACGTTTTGGAAAAACATTTGGTATCGTCCTGTTGATTATCGGGTTATTTGAGCTTGTCGGCGCAGCCTCAGGTGGCACTAATGCTCTTGAACCACTTGCTCAATTCCATTCTGTATCGCAATCGACTAGCGGTTCAGGGGATGAGAAAAAAGTTACTTTTACCCGTATCAGATCAGGAGCGGAACTTGACCGAGCGCTTCAATCAGCGAACAAACCTGTTATGCTTGATTTCTTTGCAGAGTGGTGCGTAGCATGCAAGGAGATGGATCGGTTTACCTTTCATGACAATAAAGTTATTGAACAGCTCAATGGCGTGAAGCTGCTGCAGGTAGATGTTACTGCCAATACTGAAGATGACCGTGCGTTAATGAAGCGCTTTGGCCTGTTCGGCCCTCCAGGAATAATTTTCTTTGATAAAACAGGAAAGGAAATTCCTGAAAGCAGAGTTGTGGGTATCCTTGATGCCCATAGTTTTGTTGATCATCTTACCAGGTATTTGAAGGATCGTTAAACAGTGGTCTAAAGACGGTAAAGGTGAACATGTCTTTTTATTCTGATTTTGCGCCTTATTACGAACTGGTGTTTCCCTTCCGGGAGGAGGTATATTCTTTTCTAAGAGAACGCGCCGCCAGGTACCGGGGATCAGTGCTTGATGCGGGATGCGGACCTGGTCACTATTGTGGAATGTTTTTGCGTGACGGATTTCGGGTTACAGGGATTGATCTCGACCGTATGATGATTGAGGAGGCATCATCAGCCTATCCGCAGGGAGTATTCCGATGTATGGATATTGAGGGGATTGCTTCTCTTCAGAGTTCTTTTCAGCTTGTTTATTCAATTGGAAATGTGCTGGCCCATCTTCCATTTGAAAAGATGGAAGCTTTTCTTGCCGATGTTTATGCCTCTCTTGAATCGGGGGGCTTCTGGATAGTTCAGATGGTGAACTGGGACTATCTGTTGACACTCAAGGATTATACGTTCCCGGTAAAAACTTTTTCTGGCGGAGAAGCTGCCTTTCATCGATGTTACTCTCAGATATCGCCCGAAGGGGTTATTTTTGAAGTGCAACTTAGTGTAGAAGGGAAACCAGTGTTTAACGACCAATCATATCTCTACCCGTTTACTTCAGACCTTCTTCTTCAGTTGCATCAGGCAGCGGGGTTCTCTCTTGCAGGTGTTTATGCCGGGTTTGATACATCAACATTCCGGAAGGATCGTTATTCTGGGCTTGTGATGGTTTATCAAAAGGGGTAGGGGATCCTTAATGGAAAGGTCCTTAATTGAATGCTTCAATACGGACGTTTGCTGTGCCATTGCCAAAAAGCTCAATCTCTTTAGCTGCAGCAGGTGAAACGTCAATAATTCTTCCCTTCAGGTGCGGGCCACGGTCATTGATGCGCACTACAACATTTTTTCCGTTTTCAAGATTAATAACCCTGACGCTGGTACCGAATGGAAGTGAGCGGTGGGCAGCGGTGAAATGGCGATGGTCAAATGACTCGCCGCTGGCGGTTTTTCTTCCATGGAAATGGCTGGAGTAGTAAGAGGCTTTCCCTTCGGCAACAAGATAACTTTCTTCAGAGAGCATCGTTTGTCCACTTGTAGACGATGCAGGATTAATGTTACTGTTTTCGGGCAACCATTGAACACTTGGGGTGACTGTTTCAATAATATTGTTTGTTTCTGTCGCCTGGAGTGTGCCTATGTTCATTGCCGCTGAACAAATCAGGAGAAAGAGGAGTACTTGACTGAATTGTTTTATTTTCGTCATAATGCTAAAGGGTATGCGCGCGTCCTCAAACGGTTGCCATTACGGCGGTATCCCGAAGGTAGCTCTATTTATGCTTTAGTTGCGGCTCAATAAATTCTTTTTTTCCTGTACTCTTTTTGCGGGTGCTAAAATGTTTCTACTGTCGATGAAATCGTGAACTTTGAAGATAGCAAAACCTCTGTACGACAGACCATATCCTGAGAGTGATGTATCCCTAGATAGTTTCGGTTACAGGAAATGATGCACTTCACCCTGCGGATGATGCCAAGCGACCTGAACCGAGAGCTTCAAGTTTTACCTTTACGGTTCCGGACTGTATGATTCCGAGTTCAGTAGCTGCATGAACAGAGAGGTCGATGATTCTTCCTTTGACAAATGGTCCTCTATCATTGATGCGTACAACCACATCTTTGCCATTACTCAGGTTTGTGACTCTTACCCAGGTGCCGAACGGTAGCGAAGGGTGGGCTGCCGTCAGTTTATTCATATTGAAGGTTTCGCCGTTTGCAGTTTTTCGTCCGTGAAACTGATCGGAGTAATAGGAGGCTTTACCCTCTCCAACAAGAGTGGTGCCTTTGTTTTTATCTGAAGGCGAGCCTGGTGTGACTTTGCTTGCCAACTGGGCTGCTTCAGCGGTATTATAGAATGGGTTAAAATGCCCGGTTATGCCTGAAACCTGCATTCCGTTCTGGTCTAATGAGAAACCAATCGCAATCAGGATTGCAAAAAATGCTAGAGAAAAAAAATGTTTGTCATGCCTCATAGGCTCATGGGTTTACGGTGCTGTTAATTAAACAGTACACATGAAAAGAGCTGGCAAAATGAATAAAAACTAATCGACTATCCAGTCTTGCCATAGGTATTAATATAATGAAAATATTATAAAACAAGCAATTTATACCGAAAAGCCTAGTTTTAAAGGGTTTATCACCTGTTTTACGAGCCAATTATCATAATACTTACCAATATTTATTGGATATGCATTATTGTTCTTTTCTGGTTAT
The DNA here is from genome assembly GCA_005843825.1 of Chlorobium sp. Lineage (GTDB taxonomy): Bacteria > Bacteroidota > Chlorobiia > Chlorobiales > Chlorobiaceae > Chlorobium. The sequence continues at coordinate 13,903 of SZXX01000047.1, read as the reverse complement.
TGATGTCGAGTGGGTGGTTTATTATTCATTATTGTGGATAATATTCGCATTTGCTTTGTGACTTTTCTCTGCGTGCTGTCGTCAAGTTTTTCCTGGACTATTATAATAGTATCATAGTTACAACACCAAGTTAGTCGAGTTGTATTGATAATCGGGTTGTCGCCGGGTATGCTGAGGCGGGTTCTGTATGATGGGATATTTGGTTTATTTTATTAACTATTAGCTATATTACCCCGTACTTTTTATATGCTCAGTAATGCAATTCCCTTGAATGCAAAGGCTTTATAGCTTTTTTTGTGTGTTTTCATCTTCCCAAAGATGTACCAGCTCCTCTTTTTCGAGAAAGGTCGGATTTACTCCGTGTTGTGTAGCATTAGCCACTTTTTTCCCTTCATTTATTTTCTTAATCGACCATGTCAACTCACTCTGAAGAGACTGATTCAACAATCCATTCAGGGGGATCCGGCCTTAAACGGTTCGCCGGGCTTTCTCTTGCCGCTCTTGGGGTGGTATTCGGTGATATAGGTACCAGCCCTCTTTATGCTCTTCGAGAGTGCTTTCACGGTGAATATGGCATTCCCGTTTCACATGCCAATGTGCTTGGCGTTCTTTCATTGCTGGTTTGGTCTCTTATTGTGATTGTCAGCCTGAAATATCTCACCTTTATTATGAAAGCTGATAACGATGGCGAAGGAGGGATTCTGGCACTTACGGCATTGATTATCACGCATAGCAAAAAAAATGGTTATGAGCGTTGGTTTCTGGTAGCTATCGGCTTGTTTGGAGCTGCACTGCTTTATGGTGATGGCATGATTACTCCGGCAATTTCAGTTCTCAGCGCTGTGGAAGGTGTCCAGATTATTGCCCCGGCATTCAAGGATATTGTTATACCTGTCACTATTCTGGTTCTTGCCGGTCTTTTTCTGTTTCAGCATCATGGCACAGCCAAAGTCGGTGCCCTTTTCGGACCGATTATATTTTTGTGGTTTACAGTTATCGGCATACTGGGTATAGTTGAAATTCAACGATACCCGGAGGTGCTGCAGGCGATACTGCCATGGTACGGTATTTCGTTTTTACTCAGCAACCATATTCAGGGCTTTATGGTATTGGGGGCAGTTTTCCTTTCTGTTACGGGAGCTGAGGCGCTTTACGCCGACATGGGTCATTTCGGCAAAAATCCTATCCGCATTACCTGGGCACTGCTGGTACTTCCAGCATTGCTTCTGAACTATTTCGGTCAAGGTGCGCTACTGCTTAATTTTCCGCAAGAGTCCCATAATCCTTTTTATGGTCTTGTACCTTCATGGGGCATGATTCCAATGGTGCTTCTTGCGACATCCGCAACTATTATCGCTTCTCAGGCGCTGATCACCGGCGTTTTTTCATTGACCCAGCAGGCGATCCAGCTCGGCTATCTCCCTCGCCTGACGGTGACGCATACGTCGGCAAGGCACATGGGGCAGATATACGTTCCAGCAGCAAACTGGTCGCTGATGATTGCTACAATTAGTTTGGTTGCCGGTTTTGGTTCGTCCAGTCAGCTTGCTGCGGCTTATGGTGTTGCGGTAACAGCAACCATGCTGATTTCCACAATTTTATTTTATTACGTTGCAAGCGATATCTGGAAATGGAACAGGACGATACTCAATCTCATGATCAGTTTCTTTGCGATTATTGACCTTTCTTTTTTCGGTGCAAGTATGACAAAACTCTTTCATGGCGCGTGGTTTCCTTTGTTTATCGGTCTTGTGGTGTTTACACTTATGCTTATCTGGAATGAAGGCCGTATGCTTTTGCTCAAACAGCTGAAGGATAGAACATTGACAGTCGAAGAGTTTATGCAGAGCATTTTATTGCAGCAGCCTCAACGAGTGAGTGGTCAGGCCATATATCTGACAGCAAATCCTGACACCATTCCTATGGCAATGCTTCATAATCTTCGACATAACAAAGTGTTGCATTCGGAAGTGGCCCTTTTTCATTTCAGTCTGGAAAGGGTTCCGAGGGTTCTTGGCAGTAAGAGAGTTGAGGTTACAAAATTGAGTGACGGTTTTTTTAAGGTTGTAGCGCGATACGGATTCCTTGAATATCCAAATATCAGCCAGGTTATTGAAATGGCAAATCTTCAGGGTCTTCATTTTAAACCGGAATCGATCAGCTTTTTCCTGAGCAGGGAAAAAATTGTTACAGGGCTCAAGTCTAAAATGGTAGTATGGCGAAAAAAACTTTTTGCTATTATGGCTCGTAATGCGCTAAGTGCAACAGCATACTACAATCTTCCTGCGGGTCAGGTGATCGAGATAGGTCTTTTGGTGCAGATATGAAAGATTCTCTTCTGCCGTTGCTATGCTGGTTTTCTTTTTGGATGCAACGTGGCAGAACAACCAAAAGCGTATATATAAAACTGCGTAGAAAAGTCAATCAATTAGCTTTATATTGAACTTTACATGTAATATATCCATCAAGCTTCTTTGGTTACAATGGTATCGATGAACGAATCACCTACCCCTACCGCTTTAAATAAGGGATTCAGCCAGCGGCTCAGGGAATACATTCTGAAAAAACATGGTTCCGTAAACTCGTTTTGCAGAGCCACAGGGATAAAATATCCGGCCCAAATGACCCCTTATCTTAAGGGGAAATGCCAGCCAGGGAAGAAAATGATTGAGCGCCTGCAAAAAGATGGTGCTGATATTCAATGGCTGCAGAGCGGCTATTCTAAAGGCGATGCACTGGCTCCACTCAGTAATGCCATGGCGTTATCACGGTATCGCGTAGAAATAGATAATCTTTTCAGGCAGGTTCGTCTTCGCTCAGGCAAAGGTTCCGATATATATAAACCTGAGATTGATGCTTATGCGGTTGTTGATCATGATGAACGTTTTGTGGATTTGACTGGCTCTATTGAAGCATTTTTAGGGTATGAGAAAAATGCGTTATCGGGAGTTGGTTTGGCCAGTGTGGTCCATCCGGAAGATTATGCTTCTATGCATAGTACCTTGCAACAGGAAGGGGTGGGAGATGATATTTTTTCATTTCATTCCCGATTTAAAACAGCCACAGGTGCTTATATTAACGTAGAGTGGTGTTTGTATATTAAGAGTAAACCGATGTCAGAGCTTCATGAATATGCCATTATTCTAAGACGTTCCGGAAGCTAATGGCATAGATTCATTCCCTGCCTCCAAGATCCTGCTTTTATACAGCGTGTTTTATAAGGCTGTCCCTCACCTTTATATTATTCGAGTTTTATTGCTGGGAATTCCAAAAAATCCGAAAGAACCCGGTAAAAGTTGTGACGAGCTTACTGCAGGCGCGACATGGTTCTTCTTCAGGTGCCGGCATTCCTCAAAACAAAGGGCAACGGGACGGATAATGATTGTCTCATTATCGGATAACTATCGTGGAGTCAATAAGTTCCTGAGAGCTGTAAAAAAATAGGGTTTTTATACTTTTATTTTTTATATAGCAGTAAGTCGCATTAATAAATAAACTTCGGTTATTCAGCCGGAAAGGAGGTCGAGATGATACAACAGTTCAGGGTCGGTGATAAAATTGTTTACCATAAGCCCAAAAGATCTTTTTGTCCTGGCCCCAGGGCAAAGCAGGTATATCCTCTCGAACATGGTGAGGAATATCATTATGTGGTAGATAAGTTTTGGAAAGTTGTCCAGGTCAATAATGACGGAACGCTCGATGTGGTTACCCGGACAGGCAAAAAACACAGGCTTGAGACCAGTGATCCCAATATCACGAAAGCACATCTGCTTCAGCATCTTATGTATCGCAAGAGATTTCTTGGCCTGAATGAAGTGATCTGACAGCCATCCGGGGTTGATTCCCCCTTTTTTCAAGTCTGGAGTGCATGCTATTGCGTTTTGTTTACAAATATGGCGTCTTTCAGAGTTGCCCAACCGGATGTTGCATTTATTCCTGAAGGAAGGACGGTTTGCGGTGACAGGGTTGCATTCTTGAAATTTGTATCTGTAATATTTGTTCCTTTCAGGTTAGTTCCTTGCAGATTGGCCCCTTCAAGATCAGCATCAAATAAAGATGCTCCTTCCAGATTAGCTCCGCTCAGATTGGCTCCATCGAGTATGGCTCCATAAAGAACAGCATTGGATAGATTGGCTTTGCTGAGGTTTGCTCCCTTGAGAAATGCACGATCCAGATTTGCTCCATGAAGGTTTGCGCCTTGCAGCTGGGCGGACTTCATGTCAGCTTTATGGAAATTGGCTGCGTTTAGATCTGCTCCTGCCATGTTGGCGTTATCGAGAGAAGCTCCTTCAAAGCTCGAACCGGCAAGAACCGCCTGCTGAAGATTGACCCCTTTCAGATGGGAGTTTTCCAGCTTTTCTTCTTTTAGAGTGACACTTACCTCAGGATTCAAGTTGCGCATTTTGTTCCACGATTCAACATCTCCTGCTATCAGCGACTCTTGTTTTTTTCTTTCGGTCTGCGGTAACATCGTAGAACCGGCAGGCGAAGGTCGTGGTGGATTTTCATTCTCTACAAGCTCAACAGCTGGAGGAGTGTCATAGGTAATGCTTCTCTCAGCTTCATTGGTAAATTTTGCATTGTGCCGGGCACACCATGACAAAGAAGCTTTTTCTCCTGATGGAAGGATGGTATTATTAGACAGCATAGCCCCTGAAAGATTAGCCTGTTCGATGAATAAGGCGCCTTTGAGGTTGGTTCCTTTCAAGTTTGTATTTTCAAGATTTGCCTCAAAAAGAATGGTATTTGCCATGTCAGCCATGCTGAAGTTTGCGTTTTCCAGTATGGCCCATCTCATGTTTGCTCCATGAAGGTTAGCGCAACTAAAATTTGCCCCTTTCATGAATGACTTCTTGAGATTTGCTTTGACAAGGTAAGCGTTGGAGAGGTCGGTGTTTTTCAGATTTGCCCTTTGTATGTACGCCATCATGAGGTTTGAAGCCTTCATGTCGGCAATGTTGAGCGTTGATCCGCTCAGTTCTGCTCTGACAAGTAACGTTCTGCTGAGGTTTGCGCCAGTCAGGTTTGCATTTTCAAGCTGAGCCTTGTACAGGTCGATGTATTTACCAGGTTTTTCAAGACGCATGGTATTCCATTCCGAAACGCTTTTTTTTAGGGTAGTGAGTGCATCAGGATCGAATGCTGCTGCAGTATGGGTCATCAACAGCGTCATAGAGGAACAGAGCATTGCAATACGATTGTGTTGATGTTTCATAAGGAGTTTGATTGATGAGTGACGCATAAAAAAAGCTTTACATGAACTCCGGGGGAGGGAGAAAAATACTTATTCAGAAAAAGTAATGAAATATCTGCTGCGAAAAAGAAACTTAATTGCAGCTGCAGGTGGTTTAACTATTAATAGGTTCTTAAATAATACGTTGTGTCCAATCTTCTAAACAATTGTATCATGGATGCCAAAACTGGATATAAGGGAAAAGTACTTGTTGTCGGGGCAACGGGAAAAACAGGGCAATGGGTAGTAAAAAGACTATTGCATTACGGGGTACCGGTAAAAGTGTTTTCGAGAGAGAGGGAAAAGGCTGTTGGTATGTTTGGCGAAAGCGTTGAAATTGCAACTGGCAAGATTCAAAGTGCCGCCGATATCCGAGAGGCGGTTAAGGGGTGTGATGCTGTGATTTCTGCGCTTGGATCAAGTTCTGTGACTGGTGAATCATCTCCAGCGGATGTTGATCGGGATGGCGTGATCAGGCTTGTCGATGAAGCCGCAAATACCGGGGTAAAACATTTTGGCCTGGTAAGCTCAATGGCTGTTACCAAATGGTATCATCCGCTTAATCTCTTTGCCGGTGTACTGTCTAAAAAATGGGAAGCTGAAGAGCATCTGAGAGCGGTATTCTCAGGGGAAAACCGATCGTATACCATTGTGAGGCCCGGGGGGTTAAAGGATGGCGAACCTTTGCTTCATAAGCTCCATGTTGATACTGGTGACAGGTTGTGGAGCGGGTTTATCAATCGCTCAGATGTTGCAGAGCTTCTTGTTGTGGCATTATGGGTTGAAAAGGCAAAAAATAAAACATTTGAAGTCATCAATGAAGCTGATGAAGAACAACAGGGTCTTGAACAATACTATGACAGGCTTCCTGAATAGCATGCTATAAAGTTTCCTATAGTCCCCCCAGCGAAAGGTTCTTTGTATCCTGAAGTTAAAGGTTTTTTATAGCTCGAATCAGTTCCTGACCACTGAATGGCTTTTTAAGTGTGGTGTGAGCTCCGAGGGCATCAGCAAGAACAAGGAAGTTTTCAGGGCCCACTTGTCCTCCACCTGAAATAGCTATGATGTTTATAGATGGATATTGTTTTTTTACCTCGATAATTGTTTCAAAACCCTCTTTTTCGGGCATGATAAGATCGGTGATCATCAGAGAAATATCCTTCTGATCCTTCAGGATCAATAGGGCGGTTACACCATTGTCAGCTTCGAAAACAGTATAGTTTTCTTTTTTCAGTACCGTACTCAGAAATTTTCTGACCGCTGCGTCATCTTCTACAACAAGAATTTTCATGATGGACAGGTTATATTTCTATGATTGTATTTTTTTTTCTATGTAAAGATACGAGTTTCAAGAATAAAAAGTTCAATGCTGCTGCTGAACTCTTTTTTTAAAGAATGTCATATCGATACCAAGGCTTACCAAAAGATTGACTAAAACAGAGACGGTAATATACCATGTCCATGCAAGTCCGAAAAATTTAAGAACAAAGACAATGCCCATGCTGGCAACAAGGCCAATCCCAAGACTTGCCGGATGAAACGCCCGTTTGCTTTTTGATAACAGAAAGAGTCCCAGGAGTCCTCCATATGTAAATGAAGCGATTTCAAGGCCTACCATGACAATCGCCTTGTTGCCGGCATCAAACATAAGGGCAATGATGATAAGCACTATTGCCCATATGAAGCTGATCAGTTTTGAAAAGCCGAGCGAAGCTTTTCCTCCAAGGATGTCATTCACCGTTGAAGATGCCAGGGCATTTATAGCAGAACTGTGTGTGGACATGGCGGCTGAGAGCACTCCGGCAATTAATAATCCCTTCAATCCTGCAGGGAGGTAGTGAACAATAAAAAAGGCAAATTCCCGGTCTTTTTCCATTGATGCCCCATGCATGAACACCGAGATCAGAGAACCAGCGAGGAGAAAAACTGAAAACTGGAAAAAAACAAAAAAGCCACTGCCAATCATTGCTTTTCTGGCGGATCCAAGATTTTTGCATCCGAGTACACGCTGTACCATCATATAGTCAACTCCATGAGAAGAGAGGGAGAGGAGAATGCCACCGATAAAAGCGCTGAAAAAGGCAAGAGGGTTGGTTAAAATATGAGTGTCTTTATTGATAATGTTCAATTTTCCGGCTTTTTCAAGCAGCGCCAGTATATCAGGAAGAGTCTTGTCTATTGAATGAAGAAGAAAGAATATCGAGAGAATGCCGCCCAGAAGGTAAAGAGCGAACTGAAAACTTTCCAGCCAGATAACTGCTTTAATACCCCCCGATAGCGTATAGACAAGGGTGACCATCCCAATTATCATGATTGAGAGCGGCAGGGACCAACCGGTAACAACCTGAACCACTACACCGGCCGCGAGAAACCTGATGGCGTCGCCGAGTGTTCTGGTGACCAGAAATACTATAGCGGCCAGTTTCTGCATGCCTGGACCGAACCGGATGCCGATGACTTCATAAATAGAGCTGACACCATGTTTGAAATACATAGGCAAGAGCACGAAACTGACAAGTATCCTGCCGATAATGTATCCCATTGCAAGCTGAAGGAAGGTCCAGTCGCCCCTGTAGGCCAGACCGGGAACACTGACAAAGGTAAGCACTGATGTTTCCGAGGCGACAATGGAGAGCATCGAAACAACCCATGGCATATTGTGGCCGCCGTGAAAATAGTCTCTGGAATTTTTGTTGCTTTTACCATGCCATAGACCAAAGAGCGTATTGCCAATAAGAAACAGAATAATGATGGCAAGATCGATGGTCTGCATTGTCTCTATTGTTCGGGGGAGGTTAATATAAAAGGGTATCGGGAAGAGCTGTCAAGTAAATTAATTGTAGAGGTGAAAGCCTTGCTTGATTTCTGCAAATCCGGTCTCCTCACTTTGCCATGAATTAATAATGCTATCGGTATCGCATCCTTCGAGTATCATGGTGCGGATATGACTGCTGCCGGCAAGAAGATCGAAAGCCGGAAGGGTATCGTTGAATTCATACACTCCCTTGAGAAACTTCAACTGTTGGGGGTACAATTCATTGAGTGCAGCTGTTATGGCAACCCCTGTCGCAAAGGAATGGAAGCGTGCGTGATCAGTAACCTGCAACCAGATGCCGCCGATAACTTCTCCGCAAAACTTGTGAAATGTCGGTTTGAACCATACAGGGCGGAACAGAACCCCCTGGAGTCCGCACCCGGTGCAACGGTCGGCCAGGTCGCGGGGATTTATGAATGGTGCTCCAAAGAGCTTAAACGGTGTTGTTGTACCTCTTCCTTCAGAAACGTTCAGTCCTTCGAACAGGCACATTCCAGGGTAAACCTCAGCGGTTGAAAATGTAGGCATGTTCGGGGAGGGAGGAATCCAGGGCAGGCCTGTTTCAGGGAAGAGCATAGAACGGGTCCATCCTTCCATTGCAATAACACTCAGGTTGATATCAATTTTTTTGAAGTCACGGTAGAGATGAGCCAGCTCACCGGCGGACATTCCGTGGCGGACTGGAATGGGAAAGACACCTACAAAAGAACGGAATGCAGGGTCAAGCATTGGGCCTTCGATAATGGTTCCTCCAAGAGGATTGGGGCGATCAAGCACCATGATTTCTATATCCATGCCGGAAACTGCTTCCATAAAAAGTGCCAGGGTATTGACATAGGTGTAGTAACGTGAGCCTACATCCTGAATGTCAAACAATATAAGGTCGAGATTGTCAAGCAGCGCTTTTTCAGGAAGAAGAGATTCTGCAGTGTCGCCGTACAGACTTACTATTTCACAGTCCAGTTCCGGCTGGTAGGTGACGGAAATTTGATCCTGTTCGGTAGCGAAAAGGCCATGTTCAGGGGAAAAAATTCTTCTGAGATGAAGCCCTTTTTCTTTCAGAACGTTCCATGAGTATTTCAATTCAGGAGTTACAGATGTCTGGTTTACAATGAGACCTATGTTCCTGTTACGAAACCTGTCGGTATTTCTGAGCAGGATGTCCAGTCCTGTTGCTACCATGAGTTTGTCCTGTTTTGTGCGTTTTGCTCCATTACAGTGGTACTGAAGGGATCGACAACGGCATTGATGATGGCTGTTCCAGGGGTTACTGTTACTCCCGGCAGCAGTACTGAATTTGTGATGGTACAACCTGCTCCTATGTGGCATCCTTTTCCGATTACGGAGCAGGACACTTCAGCATCGTTACTGATGAGAGCTTCCCCAGAGATGTAATGCGGATGCATGCCGATTGCAAGGTTCATTTTAAGAGACATGCCGGTAATGAATGAGTTTGTATCAAGATTTGCCTGCCAGTAGCTCTGCATGGAGCCGATATCCTCCCATAGCCCTTTATGCGGGTAATAGCTTAGGCCGCCATTATCGATAAGTCCAGTAAATCCTGTATCAACAATCCCTGAAAACTCCTCTTTCAGAAACCCGAAAATCTTCGGGGTGAGAACGGCAATGCCGGTGTAGATATACGAAGAAACAAGTCCGGTATTGCGGGTATTTCTGAAGTCTTTGACAAGACTATCTTCAACACCGATATATCCAATGGCTTCAGCTTCCGGTGTTTCAAACAAAGCAATGGTCCCTGGACGGCCAGACTGGTGATGGTGTCGAATAAGTGCCCTGAAATCAATATCGGTAATAATGTCGCTGTTGACCAGAAGAAAATCGTCAGATCCCAGAAGGGATTCACATTTTTTCAGCCCCCCTCCTGTGCCGAGAATTACCGGTTCCTCAGAAAACGTGATAGTTAGACCCGGGAGATCGCATGATTCTATAAAGCGACGAATCGCAACGGCATGATGGTGGATGTTGCAGATAATCTCTGTAATTCCGGCTTGCTTCAATTGAAAAAAAGTATAGAAAATGCTCGGAATATTAAGAATCGGGATAAGTGGTTTTGGTATATGATCGGTTAATGGACGCAATCGGCTACCGAAGCCAGCTGCAAGTATAAATGCTTTCATGAGGCAGTGTCGTCAAGGAGAGTCTGAAGAATTTTTCCTGCTGTTTTCAGTTCTTTTCTTGCGTTTATATAATCGGGCAGGTAGCTCAGTGTCGGAGAAATCGAGTGCTGGAACGCACTGTTTTTTTTAACCATGGTCTGGTAACAGAAGGTGCCTATGGCCTTGATATTTCGCTGAAAGGCCATAATATCAAAATAAAAAAGATATTCGTCTAAACTCATGGTGGTCAGCCCATGGTTATGGAGAGCATTATAGTGATAGTTCTTCAGCTCTTCAGTCAGCGAGGGGCTGAGCTTGACATAGGAGTCCCTGATGAGAGAGACGGCATCATATTGCGGCAGGCCCATTCGTGCGTCCTGAAAGTCGATAATCACCGGCTTTTCATGGTAAATAAGAATATTGCGGCTGTGAAAATCGCGGTGGTTCAGAACGAAATGTTTTGGCTTGACGAGGATCTCTGCAATGGTTTCAAATTCATGTCGTAATTGACCGACTGACTGCCGATCGAAAACTGGAGAAAAATAGTCGAGCAGACCATGCTTGATAAAAAAATCAAATTCAAACATGAGTTTTTCATGATCAAAACTGATGCTGAACGGAATCCGGTTGTTCTGACCATGCAGAGACTGAAGCTGTATGAGGATATCAATGATCTCCCGGTAGCGGTTAGGAACAGTGTGCTCTAATGATGAACCGAATACGTTCTGCAAAAGGAGATCGCCGCAGTCTTCAAGAAGCAGAAGACCGTTTTCACTATCAGTGGTTATAAGCGCCGGAACAGGGATGGCATGACGGGATAAAAGGCTGTGCAATAACAGAAAGGGGTATGTGTCGGGTGTTGCTGTTTCATATGCCGGGTCGTAACATGCAATAGTGGATCCATCTGTGCCAGTTACCCTGAAATATTGACGGCTTGAGGCATCACCCTGTATTTTTACGATTGAAAGGGCGTTGTTACTGTAATGAGCGCTGAACAGGTCGGAGATTTTTTTCTGGATGGTCATACAGGCAGCCTTCTCTGCAGGTGTCATTTTAATACGAGGCCAGTTTCCACTCTTTCAATTGAAAAATCCTTTGTGGAGAGCAAAAAAAAAGCACCCTATACCATGGTATAAGGTGCTTTTTAATAAAAAGCAGCTTTTACTTTTTAGCAATAGCTGAAGATACAGTCTGCAAAACCTGAGAAAGAGCGTTTACCAGGTTGCCTGCAAGTTCTGTAGCTGTTTTTCCAAGAGGCTCGATAAGCGATGTTGCTGTTTTGATTCCGCTGTTAAGCAATTCAACCTGCTGCTGAGCAAGTTTGCCTACGGTATCAAAAAGGTTGCTGATAGCGCCAGATACATCATTTGTTCCGTTTGACATGGCTTTTGTATTTAGAGTTTTAGAAAAGGTATTCAGGTAAAAATTGATTCCGGTAATTATTACCGATTTTTAATCAAGTTAAAACATTTTACACTCCATAGCAAATAGAAAAATATGATCAAGAGGCTATTATCTTCACACGTATAGATGCTCAGGATAATCTTTTAGGCGCCATAAAAGGAAGTGCATAGTCACATAAATAGGGTATGGTCTTGGAGTATTATGTTTGAAAATTTTTTTTCTGAGCCCAGCACGAGCGCGCGTTTATGCAGATCAGCACGTTTCTTGCTTGGCATGTTTCAGTTTCCGGGCATGGAGTTTGCCCCGTTTAGATAGTGACAAATATTTTTACACTTCAAAAAACTATTCATCCAGTTTCTTAACTTCTCTTTATTTCCCAGACGATTCCTTATAAAGTCTATAGGGTTCAGAAATGGGATTATTGAAAATTGTGAAATTGAGACTGATTTTAAGAGGTTATATTTTTATAAGCTTTTTTAAAATAATGATATAATGGGGTCCTCTCAAGAGAATAAAATGAAAGCCGTTATTTTATATGACAGTAAAACCTCAGGCGGATCTACAGAGGCTCTTATTGATGCCATTGGTCTGCAGCTTGCGGAAAGCGGTGCGTATGTGGAAAAGGTAAAATGTAAAGCACTGGCGGATTACAGTTTCATCAGGGAGTTTGATCTTGTCATCCTTGGCGCGCCGGTCTACTATTTCCTTGTTGCCTCTCAGCTTCTGGGTGCACTAAATTATGGAAATCTGAAAATAAATCTGAAGAGAAAAAAAATCGCAATGTTTTTGACATGCGGAAGCCCTGAAGCGATGGCGGCGGTTCTTTATCTCCCACAGTTAAAAATTCATCTGGTCCGTAACAAAATTCTTGTAGAAAAAATATTTCCATCCAATGTTCTTCATGAGAATAGTGTTATCGATACGTTTGTACAGGATGTTCTTTATGAATACAGTAAAACGTTGAAATCACGCATTGGTTCACTTAAATGGACCCTTGAAGCTCAGGACTGGCTTGATAGCGTACCTTCATTTCTTCAGGGCAAGATCAAGGACGGGGCTGAAGAGTTTGCCAAGGCTATGGGATATAAAGAAATTACTTGTGACGTGCTTGAGGAGGCTAAAGGTGAAATTGGGGGTTGAATACTGAGGGGCCGGTTTGAAGACGCAAGGAATGATGAAATTGTGAACGTTCAAAGGTTAACTTCTTGAAGGATTCCAACAGGAACTCTCAACACATTGCAACTGTTAAAAAAGGCACAGTCATCAGTAGCGTATAATTTTTTTGTACATCATGGAAGTTGTTGGAAAGAGCAATGCTCATATCATTCTTGACTCTTGCATACATGAGTCATCCATATATTTTTCAGATCATGAAAAACTGATCAAGTGCAATCCTTATTGCACTAATGTCAAGTATTTTATGGAGTTGGATATTTTTCAATGGGTTTTTCAGGTATCCGATCCTCGCAGCCATCCTATTACTGCGGTTTTTTTCGTTCGTCAACAGGAAGAGAGTTTTTCTCTTGATGATCCTCTTGATACCTATGGACAGATGTTTTCCGCCAAGATAAAAAATGGTACTCCTTTCCATAGTAAAGCAAAACGGATCAGATGGAGTCCTGTTCATGAATATCCTGAGTTTGAATCAGATACTCCCAATACCTTTGTAGGAAAGGCCAGTTCCGAGATATGTCTTCTTCATCAAAAAGATGACCGGACGTCAGTTTATTTTGACACTGATATTTCTCTTGATTTCGACCTCTCTTTTCCATTGAATCTCATGCCGGAAGGGATCCTCAAGTTTATGAGCGACGCGATCATGTCGCAGATCATGCAGCAGGCAACTGAGAGCATGCTCTGTCAGGTAAAGTCAGATATCTGCTGCTCGACAGCAGAAATGGCGATTACAAGCGGAGGAAAATAACTCTCCGTTTTTCTCAATGCGTGGTAATATATCAGGGCGAAATAAAACTCCTTGTCGGTCATTTTTTTAGTTGTATTACACCTGTGGAGGGAATATGGGTGATTCACTTTTATCATTACGATGATGGTTAGCAGCAGCAGTTCAATGAAAGACGTTATTCTCAGGCTGAAAAGGGTCGGTGGCCAGGTAGAGGGATTGATACGGATGATTGAAAGAGAGGAGGAGTGTGTTCAGATTATTACGCAATTTCAGGCGGCAAAAGCGGCCCTTGACAATACATTTTCACTGATACTCCAGCGCAACCTCAAGGAGTGCATGAGTCATGACGACTCGAAAAGTGTAGAAAAGATTTTAAAGCTCATTACCAAACACTAAAGTCATAATTCCCTGCCTAGCAGCCTGTCGGAATT
>SZXX01000049.1 GCA_005843825.1 Chlorobium sp. | reverse complement strand
ATTCTTATTATTGTGAGCCGGTATCATCTGAATCCGTGGCGGCAACCACCTGGTTTGCAGGAAAAAACTTTTGTTCGGCTATTGAAAAAAATGGTATTTTTGCAGTTCAGTTTCATCCGGAAAAAAGTTCTGATGCCGGGTTGCAGGTACTGAAAAACTTTGCCGAATGTTAAAATCGATTTTTGTTATTCTTTTATGTTGATTATTCCAGCTATAGATATTAAGGACGGGAAGTGTGTGAGGTTGACCCGTGGTGATTTCAGCAAGAAAAAAATATATCTCGACAATCCTCTCGACATGGCAATTATCTGGCGAAAGCAGAATGCCAAGATGCTGCATGTCGTTGACCTCGATGCTGCACTTACCGGGGAGATGGTCAATTTTGAGAAAATCAGGGAAATTGTACTTAATCTCGATATTCCAGTTCAGGTCGGAGGGGGTATCCGCTCTGTCGATGCAGTCAAGCAATATCTGGATATTGGCGTTGGTCGTGTAGTCATTGGTTCGGCTGCGGTTACCAATCCAAAACTGGTTGAAGAGCTTCTGAAAATATATCGCCCATCAAAAATTGTTGTCGGTATCGATGCTGAGCATGGTGTTCCGAAGATTAATGGGTGGACTGAAAGCAGTGACTTGATGGATTTCGATCTTGGACTCCGGATGAAAGAGATGGGAATCGAGCGGGTGATTTATACAGACATAACCCGCGACGGTATGATGCAGGGGTTCGGTTATAACAGCACCAAAAGATTTGCTGAAAAAACAGGCCTGAAAATTACAGCTTCGGGTGGTGTCACCAATTCAGGGGATTTGAAGCGCCTTGATGAGCTTAAGTCTTGTGGTGTTGATTCTGTCATTATCGGCAAAGCCCTCTACGAAAACAATTTTCCCTGTCAGCAGCTATGGTATAATTATGAAGAGGGCATTTGCCTTGACCATAATTTCTCTACTGCCAAAACAAAATAGTCTCCCTTCTTTTACCCGGGGTGTGCGGGCGAGAATCCTCTTCTCTAACATCTAAAGGAAGCATGTGCAGAAGCAGGACCTACAGTTGCAGCAAGATATAGAGGCGGTTATTTTTGCTTCTGAAGAAGCTGTTACCCTCCAGACCGTCAGACAGGTTACCGGCAGGGATCTTGATTCCGCTGAGTTTCAGTCAATTATTGAGAAACTCAATGCCGAGTACGCCCAAACCGGAAGGACGTTTCATATTCACCGGATTGCCGGTGGATACCGTTTTCTTTCCAGACCGGAATTCAGTGACATCCTTAAAAAACTTCTTGCCCCTAACATCCGCAGAAGGCTTTCACAGTCTATACTTGAAGTTCTAGCCGTTATTGCCTATAATCAGCCTGTTACGCGAGGGGAGATTCAGCAGATTCGCGGCGTCAGCCCTGATTATGCTATCGACAGGCTTCTGCTTCGCGGCTTCATAGAGGTTAGAGGCAGGGCGGATTCTCCCGGTCGGCCCTTGCAGTATGGAACCACAAAGGAATTTTTGGATCTCTTTCACTTATCGTCATTAAAAGACCTCCCGAAACTTCGCGAGATCAAGGAAATTCTTCAGGAACATGAAGAGCAGGAGTACCTGACCCGGCAGGATGACAGCCCAGAGACCATTACTAGAGAACTATCAAGAGGAATCGATACAAGAGAATGAAAAACAGCAGTAAAAGTGATGACGTCAGAATCAACAGGTTTCTGGCATCATGCGGCATCGCATCACGAAGGGCAGCCGACCAGCTTGTGCTGGACGGGCGGGTGATGGTCAACGGTACAGTGATTACAACGCCGGGGATAATGATTAATCCGTCCAGGGATGAGGTGATTGTCGATGGTGAGCGGTTTGCCCAGCCAGAAGCAAGGAAGGTGTATATCCTGTTGAACAAACCCAGAAACGTTATTACGACGAACAGTGACGAAAAAAACCGGGAAATGGTGCTGGATTTTATCGATGTCAAGGAACGGGTTTTTCCTGTTGGCCGACTTGATAGAAAAACAACCGGTGTTATTCTGTTGACTAATGACGGGACGCTTGCACATAAACTGATGCATCCTTCGTCTAATGTAAAAAAAGAGTATATTGCTGTCCTTAATGAAAAATTTACGCCAAATCTCCTGCAGCAGCTTACAGGGGGGATGCGTTTAAAAGACACCGGGGAAAAGGTTAGTCCCTGCAGGGCAAAAATACTCGACGATGGGATGCAGGTATTACTGAGCATTCATGAAGGAAAGAATCATCAGGTCAGAAGAATGTTCGAAACCCTCGGTTTTGAGGTTAAACGGCTTGAAAGAGTTGCTTATGCAGGTCTGCAGGCTGGAGAACTCCGGCGGGGCGAATGGCGGTATCTGAGCCGAAATGAGGTTCAGGAACTCTATAAGTTGACGGAAAGCCTATAAGCCATCCTCCGGTTTTGTTAATGCACAAAACCCTGAATGGTTATGAGAAAGCTTTTCATTGCTCTCAAACGTCATGTACCGGCAACAGTCATGACGTTTTTATTATTTCTGGCACCTCTCTTTTTTCCTTCTTTCCTTCTCCATGCTGAAAATAATGACCTTCAGCAATTGTACGACAGCGCAGAATCTGAAGCAAATCTTGAGCAGTTGGTCGAATTGATTGAGAGTTTGAAAAACAATAGGATTTCTCTCAATGAAGCAGATGGTGATGAACTGCGACAGCTTCCCTGGCTGACGACCTTCGATGTTCATGCCATTGTTGATTATCGTCGGGATAAAGGCCCGATCCTCTCCCTCCAGGATCTCGACCCCGTTATCGGCAAGGATAAAGTTACCGCCATTGCCCCCTACATTCTCCTAAACTCAGCCCCCAATTCTCCTTCCTCAGCACTCGGCCCTCAGCACTCAGCACTATCTCTCTACAGTCGCCTGTGTTGGGAAACAACCGGGCGTAAAGGCATCATAAACGGAGCATACAGTGGGGATAATTACAAGCTGTATCATCGCCTGCAGTTTTCTGCACCTCACTTCGAAGCAGGTTTTGTTCAGGACAAAGATATCGGAGAGGCTGATATTGCAGACTTTTCGTCACTGAGCATCCGTGCCTATGATTTCGGAGTTATAAAAAATGCTGTTATCGGTAACTATCGGCTGAATTTTGGAGAAGGCCTGCTTATCGGACAAAGCCGATATTTTGCTAAAGGTTCCGAGCCGACAAGTAGTGTCAGGCTTTCATCAAA
This sequence comes from Chlorobium sp., assembly GCA_005843825.1. Lineage (GTDB taxonomy): Bacteria > Bacteroidota > Chlorobiia > Chlorobiales > Chlorobiaceae > Chlorobium. The sequence continues at coordinate 21,576 of SZXX01000049.1, read as the reverse complement.
GCAGTTATCCTCCTCAACATCAAGCTCCGAAAGCGGATTTCTGCAAGGTGCTGCAACGACAATGAAGCTTGATCATGTTGAGGTGACTTCATTTTATTCGGCAAACCATGTCGATGCTGTCATCAATAAAACCAGTGGCTTCATTACCAGTTTTGATGAATCGGGGAACCATCGCACCGCTCTTGAAACAAGCCGCAAAGACAATGTTACGGAAACCGTCACAGGAGCAAATCTGCTTTACCGGTATCAGACAGGGCTCTTAAGTGGTAAAGCTGGTGGTACTGTGCTTTCCTGCCATTACTCTGCTCCTCTAAACAAGCTTGCACCCTATGCGGCAGCGGGAGATCAATCTTCAGCAATCATGTACAGTTTAGAAACGGATTGTTCTTATGGAAAAGTAAGCCTGTTCGCAGAAGCGGCATTTTCAGAAAAGCCCAATGACAGTTCATGGATAGCAGGTGCAGAGTATGAGATTGTTCATGGTGTCAGCATGATCACTTCCCTGAGGCGGTATGGAGAGAATTATTTTTCACCGTTCGCTGGTGCGTTTGCTGAAAGGGGAGTTGGTGCCTCAAACGAAGGGGGAGACTATGTCGGCATTACAGCAAAAGTAAGTGACAGGCTCTCAGTTGGCGCTTATTATGACCTGTTCACCTTTCCTTTGCTTGACGATCATTGTCCATACCCTTCTGAGGGTAATGATTGCAGGATATTCATGACATGGAAGCAATCACCAGGAGTAAGCTGGAATCTGCAATTGCAGCATAAATATAAAGAAGAACAGGCTAATCAGGGGAGTACAGGCACACCGCTTTGGACGGCACTTCCTAAAATCACCAATCGAAGCAGGCTGGATTGCGATGTAGACGTTTCCGGGCGTGTTCATTTTAGGAGCCGGGGCGAAGTGAAAAAAGTTGTCAATAAATATCAGTCCGGGGATACCGCATTGTTTGGATGGCTGATCTATCAGCAGGCGGGTTACCATGTTGGAAAATTCACTCTGAAAGGGCGGGTTACCCTTTTTAATACGGATGATTATGATGCTGCACTCTATGCCTATGAAGATGACCTGCCACTGACCTCGACACTCGGGCTTTATAATGGACGCGGGAAATCCCTTTTTATACTGGCATCCTGGCAGGCCATGGAGCGGATGAAACTTGCAGCGCGGTACAATATGGCCTGGTATAGCGACAGAGATCTCTTCGGCAGTGGTAATGATGAGCGGGCTACAAGTTGTCCCGGATCATTCCATCTTGGCTGTATTTTTTCATTATGAAAACATTTATGGGGAGTTTAATGGCTTTCCGACGCCCTTATCAGTCTGTCCCGGATCGCTCTGCCTATCCCTTTGTTTGCAGGCAGTTCGCAGTAAATTACGTTGATACCCAGAGCATCACAGTGGCGGAAAAAGCTGAATAGTTCCCGGCCGTACTCCTCAAGATCATGGCAGATTTTGAAGAGTAAAACTCCTTCAGGAGGTGCGGAAAGACCGATATATCCCGAAGAGGGACCGGTGGTTATCGTATCATTGGTCTGTAATAGACGAATCGATGCTTTTGGAGCATAGTGCGGATATTTCAGACCAGGACTTTTTGGCGCTTCCTGCGTATCCGTTGGCGTATTTACTATGATTGCAGGAAGAACAGCCTGCAATTGTTCAAGGGTTATGGCACCGGCTCTGAGCAGTATCGGCACTGAGCAGGAACAATCTACAATGGTCGATTCAAGGCCGATAGCACTAGGCTTTCCTCGGAGGACAGCGTTGATTTTTCCCTGAAGATCCTCATAGACTGTTTCCCAGCTTGTAGCGCTTGGCAGCCCTGAAAGATTTGCTGAGGGAGCAGCAACAGGAGAGGAGCAATAACTGAGAAATTCCCGTGCAAGTGGATTTGCCGGGCATCGGACTCCGACAGTTTCAAGCCCTGCAGTAACAGAATAAGGTACACGTTGATTTTTTTTCAGCACAAGGGTAAGAGGGCCGGGAAAAAACCGTTCAATCAGCAGCCTTGCACTCTGATTTATGTCATCAGCGACATCAGGCAGCTGTTCCAGACTGTAAATATGAACTATTAACGGGTTGTCGCCCGGACGGCCTTTTGCATGAAAGAGCTGTCTGATAGCTTCAGGATTGTCTATTCCTGCGCCAAGGCCATAGACTGTTTCTGTGGGAAATGCAACGACACCCCCCGAGTTAAGGATGTAGGCGGCTTCTTTAGCTGAATCGGTTAGAGCGGTCTGCATGATATGCATCGGTTGTCAACTACCGGACAATGGAGAGGAATGGTATTTGTTCAGGAAGAAAAAGGAAATAGCAGAGCATGCCTATCGATGCGCTGACCAGAGGGATGGAAAGATTATCGTCAACCTTGAAGTTTCCGATACGCACAAAAAAAGTCTCAGTCAATGTGGCAGCAATAGCCATAACCAGACCGATAACGATATTAAGCTCTGGTACAACGGCAATAATTACCAGTGCGGAGAGAAAAAATGCAATGCTTCCTTCAATGCTTTTTTCTCCAAACCGGTGTTTTCCGAAGGCTTTTCCGATAACTGCAGCAAAAGTATCTGAAATTGAAACCATGGAAAAGGTTGCAATGACAATAATTTTAGGGAAAAAAATAACCAGTAGAAGAGCACCAAGTGTAATGTAGGTTGCTCCGTTCAGATAAGGTTTTTTTTCAAGTTCATGGGTTCTCAGCATAGCGTCAAACGTGCTGTGATACCATTTTGAAACCGGGCTGTAAAAATTTTTGAGCAGGTCAACAAGAAAAAAACCGGCAAAAAGCGGAACAAGCAAGAGCAGTGCGACATCCCTGCTGATAAAGTAGTAGATCACTGGAATTGATAGAGAGGAGAGATGAATTGTTTTTCGTGCAACTTCATAGCGAAGTTTTAAGCGGTCGATTTTTTTCATAGGTGACAAACAGTGTGTACGAGTCGCAAAAAAAAGATGTTCCACGGGAAATGGCAGGATATCTGTTCATATCGATACAAATATACACTGAAAACTCCGGAAGAGAAAAGGGCAGCTTCCCCATCCTTTTCCTTTTCGGTTTCAAACATGTATTTTGCTGTCGCGAAGATAAATCCCCATCAGACTATTTGTATGACCACTGAAAAATTGAGAGTAGCGGCTATTGATCTCGGCACCAACTCCTTCCACATGATAATTGTCGAAGAGAGCAGGGGCAAGGGTATTGTTGAGATTGACCGTGTTAAAAATATGATTTGTATTGGTCGAGGCAGTATTTCAACGAAAATGCTTGATGAAGAGGCGATGCAGTCGGGTATTGTAGCATTAAAGAACTTTCTTGTTCTTGCCGCTCATCATGGCGTCGCACCGGAAAATGTTATTGCATTTGCGACAAGTGCTATCCGTGAAGCGAAAAACAGACTTGATTTTCTCCGGAGGATTCGGGACGAAACCGGTCTCAAAGTCAGAGTTATATCAGGACGGGAGGAGGCGGAGTTTATCTATTACGGAGTTCGTAAATCTGTCAAGATAGGTGCAACGTTTGATCTTCTTTTTGATATTGGCGGTGGGTCGGTCGAGTTTATTATTGCGAATAATAAGGGAGTACAACTTCTTGAGAGCCGTAAAATAGGCGTTGCCAGAATGTATGAACGGTTCATCTCTACAGATCCGATTGCCGCGTCTGAAATCAAGATGCTTGAACAATTCTTTTCGGCAGAGATGGTTTCTGCTGTTGCTAAAGCCTCAAAGCTGAAGGTCTGCCGCGCTATAGCTTCCTCCGGAACGGCTCAGAATATTGCCCGCATGATAGGGTCGATGAATGGCAGGCCGAACAAAGCATCACTCAACAATAGCGTTTTTACCAGAAAGGAGTTTCAGGCTCTTTATACCACACTGATTCCTCTTGGTTCTCTTGAACGCAGGAAATTTACCGGTCTTGATGCAAACAGGGTTGATTTGATTGTGCCGGGCCTGATTCTTGTTGATATGATTTTCAGGATTTTCAATCTCCAAGAAATCGTTGTCTCAGATTACGCCCTTCGGGAGGGTATGGTGCTTCACTATCTCAAAGATCGGGTTAATCCTTCGAATGACGAGGAGCATGAGCTTGATATCCGTAAGGAGAGTGTTTATGAGCTTGGATGTCGTTGTGACTGGAATCTGAATCATGGAGAGCATGTTGCCAGTCTCGCCCTGCAGCTGTTCGACAGTCTGGCTCCGTTTCACCATCTTGAAGCACCCTATCGGGAACTTCTCGAATATGCCTCACTACTGCATAACATCGGATCTTTTATTTCCATCTCCTCCCATCACAAACACAGTCAGTATATCATTCTTAATGGCGAACTTCGCGGTTTTTCTCCAACTGAAATCGAGATTATAGCCCATGTCGCCCGCTATCACCGCAAATCGCCCCCTTCAGAGAAGCATGCAGCCTACAGTATTCTCAAGCCAATGCAAAAAAGGGCTGTTGATGTGCTGTCAGGCCTTCTTCGTCTGGCTAACGGCCTTGAGCGTGGTCATCGGCAGAACATCCAGAACGTTACTGTTACCGTGAAAGGGAGTGTGATTACCCTGCATGTTACACCTCGTTTTGAACCCGATATTGAAATCTGGGCAGCAGAACAGCTGAAATCATTGATAGAAACTGTTCTTCAAAAAACAATTATCATTGAAGCTGCCTGATATGGAGGGATCGGCAATCGCTGAAAGGATCGCTGATGCCCTTACAAGGGACGGCTCACTTTGGTTTGAATCGGCATTCTGTAAAGGGCTTAATGCCGGAGCGCTGCTTTTTTCGGATCCACTGGAGGTGGTAACGCTTATAGCTCTTACTGAACTGGAGGGTTTCTTTTGTACCCTGGAGGAAAAACTTGCCAAGGGATATTATCTGGCCGGATGGCTGAGTTATGAGGTCGGCTATGGTTTTGAACCGACTCTTTTTTCGATTGATGGTTCAAAAAATGCCCTTTCACCACTTGCCTGGTTTGGGGTTTACAGGGAACCAGAACATGTTTCAGAGAGGGTGGTCGAACAGCTGTTTTCTGAACATCTATCGGTTCACCTTGGTGCACTATCGTTCAACCTTTCCATAGAAGAGTATGGAGAGAAGATAAGGACGATTAAAAATGAAATCGCCGCTGGCAACGTTTATCAGGTGAACTTTACAGGCCGTAACAGGTTTACATTCAACGACACTTCCTCAGCTCTTTTTGGTGGATTGAGAGCGGCGCAACCCTTATCATATACTGCCTTCCTTAAAAGCGGTGACCGCACCATTCTTTCTTTTTCGCCTGAGCTTTTCTTTAGAAAACGCGGAATGGTTATTGAAACTATGCCGATGAAGGGAACTGCTCCGCGAGGAAGCAGTGCCGAAGAGGACAGTCGTTTGAGAGAGGGCCTTTCGCAATGCAAAAAAAACCTTGCTGAAAATCTAATGATTGTTGATCTGTTGCGCAATGATCTTGGAAGGATATGCCGCCCGGGATCGATCGACACGCAAGAGCTGTTCGCAACTGAAACCTATCCGACTCTTCATCAGATGGTTTCTACAATCCGGGGAGAAGTGAGAGAAAATGTCGGCTTGTATGATTTGTTCAAAGCGCTTTATCCTTCCGGATCGATAACGGGAGCCCCAAAAATAAAGGCCATGCAACTCATCCAGGCTCTTGAAACAGAGCCCAGAGGAGTTTATACCGGGGCCATCGGTTTTATCACTCCTGACCGCGATATGGTCTTTAACGTGGCTATCAGGACGGTTGAGTTATCTGAAGAGGAAGGCCTCTATGGCTCGGGCAGTGGAATAGTGTGGGACTCTCTTCAACAGGAGGAGTATCGGGAGTGCCAGCTTAAAACGAAAATTCTTACTGAGGGTGGCAATTCACATTTTGAACTGTTTGAAAGCATTCTATGGGCAGGAAGTTATCTCTGGCTTGAGGAGCATCTTGACCGTCTTGCATTATCAGCCCGGGCATTGGAGTATCCTTATGACCATGCAGCAGCAATGAAGATCCTGACTCAGCTTGAAGAGGAGTTGCGTCGACGGGGGCATCGCTTTAAAGTCAAGCTTACCCTTTCATTTCAGGGAACATTTTCTACCGACTCTCTTTTGGCAGAGGCAGATAATTCAGGCGCACCAGTTCGCCTCTGCCTTGCCACCCATCGCACTGATTCATCACATCTCTCACTGTATCACAAAACAACGGAGAGGGCTCTTTATGACCGTTATTACAGACTGGCCCGTGAAAAAGGGTATGACGAAGTGCTGTTTCTCAATGAGCGTGGAGAGTTAACAGAAGGGGCAATCAGCAATCTTTTTATAAGTAAAAATCGATATTTTCATACTCCGCCATTGAGTTGCGGGCTTTTGAACGGTATTTTTCGCCAATACTTTCTTGCCACTCGCTCCAATGCTTCTGAAAAACTCATAACCATCAATGAGCTCCACTCCGCCGATATGATCTATATTGCGAACTCGGTGCGGGGGTTGAGGCAAGCCGTTTTTACCGGAGATCAACTCTCTTTATAGGACCTATAGGTCTTATAAGTCCTATAGGTCCTATAATAAAAGAACACTATATTTCCTGTAAGTAATCCACTCAAAATCTTACTGCAAAACAACATGCGTGACCACACTCCTGACTTCAAAATGAATGAGCTTTCCCATGAAAACAAGGCACTCATTCGTCAAACTGTTCAGCAGCTGATTGAAAAACTCTTTGCCGACGGCAAACTCACCCCCCACACCCATCTCGAATTCTGGATCGAAGTCCCCGGCATTCAGCGTCCACGAGGCACCTTCAGGACAGGCTTCCTCATGCCCGACAGTTTTATCTACATCAGCGACTACTTCCAATCCGTCGATCATACACCCCCTACGCTAAAGCCCAGTCAAGCCTATATCAATGAAGGGCTTACCCTCAACAATGTCTGGGATGATCTGCTGGATGAACTCTACTATCAGGTTGAGATATTTACTTCTCAGGTAGTGTCAGGAAAAGGTGTGACGCTTGAACTGTGGGCCGGTAATCGGCAGCGGCCGGAAGGCGAGTGGATCTATGCGGTCGACCGTAAAATAGAACTTGGTTAGTTTTTTTCGGGATAATCGCAGACAATGCGTACACCACAACGTGGACATTCCGGCTTTTTCGCCTTGCAAGTGTAACGCCCGTGCAGGAGCAGGTAGTGATGGAAATCAATGACCCATGCTTCGGGAATGATTTTCATCAGTTCGGATTCGGTTTGCTCGACCTTGTCAGTTCTTACCAGACCGATTCTGTTTGAAACCCGGTGTACATGCGTATCAACAGGCATCACCGCCTGATGAAAAGCGCTGCTCAAAACAACATTCGCTGTTTTTCTTCCCACCCCCGGTAAACTCTCCAGCTCCTCCCTTGTTTCAGGCACCTTGCCGTTATAGCGCGTAACAAGTATCCGGCTTGCTTCCAGGATGTTTTTCGCCTTCGTATTGTAATAATTGATCGAGCGAACAAAGCTGATTACAGTGTCAAGCTCCAACCGGCTCAAACTTTCGGCATCCGGTGCACTCTTGAACAGTTCCCTGGTAATGATATTAACCTGCCTGTCGGTTGCCTGAGCCGCCATAATTGTGGAGACAAGCAACTGAAACGGGCTGTCGTATTGCAGTTCGCTTTTCGGATTCGGGTACTCGGCCCCAAGCACCTCGTTAAGAACAACAATTTTTTCCTCTGGCCTCACTTGTCAGCTATCTATTTCTGTCTTCTCAATATCGCTCTCGCTCTTCTGAAGCTTTGGAACCGACTGATCTATAAGTCCCCTTCCGTTTTTGTGGACTTTGCCTTCAGCTTTAAGGTCATTAAAGATGGCGTCAAGAATTCCATTGACGAACTTGCTGCTTTTATCAGTGCTGTTAAATTTTTTCGCTATTTCAATTGCTTCATTGATCGATACCTTTGGTGGAATATCCTCGCAAAAGAGAATTTCCGTCAGGGCCATCCGGATGATATTTTTATCGATGATAGCGATACGGCTCATATCCCAGTTAAAGGTGTGCTTTACAATGTAACGATCAATCTCTTCCATATGCTCCTTGATGTTTTTCAGGAGCGTGTTGAAAAACTTCATTGCATTGCCGTCAGCAAGAATCTCTTCGGTCAAAAGCCAGCCTGCTGCAGAATCTATGTCGGTATCTCTTATTTCAATGGTATAGAGTGCCTGTAAAATCTTTTCACGTATTTGTCGACGGTACGTCTTCATAAAAGAGCAGTTAATTTATTGAGGATTGGAGTATCTCACTGATAACAATATCGGTCGCCGTTAAGTTTTCATAGAGAATGTGCGGATTGTGCTTTTTCAGTTCCTCCGATGAATAGGTACCTGTTGCTACAGCTATAGATTTTGCGTTCACTACCTTTGCACAGGCAATATCGTGTTCTGTGTCACCAATAATGATGATATTCTGTTCTGAAAATTTTTTCCCGGTGAGTTGGTATGCTTTATCAACAGCTACCTGAGGCAGTTCGTTGCGACTCGCTGCATCATCGGCGAAAGCACCGAATGAAAAGTAATGGTTTATATCGGGAAGGAGCAATTTATGCCGTCCTGATCCCTCGAAATTGCCGGTCAGGAGGCCAAGCATAAGTTCAGAACTTGCTGAAAGCTTGTCAAGGAGTTCGCGGATGCCTTCCATCAGGATGATGTCAGTATGTCTGGCGTGCATGCGAAACATCTCAATATAGGTTTTCTTGGCTTTGTCGAATTTTTCGGCTATCACAGCGTCACTCAATCCGGTATTCTGCAGTACTTCATAGATAATGACACTGTCCATTTTCCCTGCGAAATTGTGAGTGCCCGCACTTCCTTCAGTGCCGTAGACCTCCCGCAACGCATCCATAAGGATGCGGCGATTGATACTGTTCACTGTCAGCAACGTTCCATCTATATCAAATAACACAAGTTTTTTCAGCATATCGCGATCCGGTACCTCTCAACCCTTTATTTTTTCAAGTCGTACAGGTATCAGTTTTGACACCCCTTCCTCTTCCATTGTGACACCATAAAGGGCCTGGCAGGAAGCCATGGTTTTTTTGTTGTGCGTAACAATAATGAATTGGGTGTTATTCTCAAATTTTTTCAGAAGTTTAATAAAACGGGTGACATTTGCATCGTCCAACGGGGCATCAACTTCGTCAAGGATACAGAAGGGACTCGGTTTAACCAGATATATGGCAAAGAGGAGAGAAAGGGCGGTCAGAGCCTTTTCTCCACCGCTGAGCTGCTCGATCGAGAGTGGTTTTTTCCCTTTCGGTTTGGCAACAATTTCAATATGTGCGTCCAATGGGTCTTCACTTTGATGAATGAGCAGATCCACTTCATCTTCTGCATCGAAGAGTTCCCGGAAAATAGTGATAAAGTTTTTTCTCACTGCACGGAAAGTTTCGTCAAATTTTCCAAGCGCGGTTTTGTTGATTTCATCAATGGTCGAACGAAGCTGTGCTTCTGCGCTGAGCAGATCCTCTTTTTGTTCAGTAAGAAAATCAAACCGCTCTTTTTCTCCTTCGTACTCGTCCAGTGCGAGCTCATTGACGGCACCAAATTGTTCGCGTTGCCGGGTTAAAATTTCAAGTTTCTGCTGTGCTGCTTTTCTGTCGAACGACGCTTCAATAACTGGAGGTGTCATCGATGCAAGGTCGCAGTTGTATTTAAGCTGAGCCTCTGTAAAGAGATGATCCAGGGAGTGTTCGAGTTGCATACGTTCGCTGTTGAGTGTAGAGAGCAGTTGCTGTCCAACCTCGTATTTTCGACGGAGATCCCTCAGCGTCGCCTGTGTTTCATGATGCCTGGCCTGATGTTCGCGATATGCCGATTCAAGGTCATTAACTGCTTTCTGGTTCTCGGCAGCAACAATAAGCAGTGCATCAAGTTCTTCTTTTATTTTTTTTGACGTTTCGTAGCTGATCTGTTTTTTCTTTTCAGCAGTTTCAATGTCGGTGTTCAGTTTCTGGATCTCTTCGTGAAGTGAATGCCTGTTTTCTGTACAGGCGGTAATGTTGATCCGGAGTTTTTCAAGTTCAAGAAGCGAATCCTTATAGCGGCTCTGGCTGGCTTGAACTTCCAGGCCGAACTGGTGATGGCGTGCCTCAAGGGTAATCAGGTTTTCCTGCATCTGCCGGATTTTATCTCCTAGAAGTGCGCTCTTTGCAAAACCTGTGCTGATAGCCGGAAGCAGTTCGTTCAGTTGATTTTCGCAGGCATTTTTTTGTTGAAGAATGGCAGCAATTTCCTCTCCTGTCTGCACTTCGTCCCGTTTTCTTTCGCTCTGTTCAGCCTCAAATCGAGCAAACCTTTTTTCAAATCCAGCTTGTTCTGCCGTCAACTGCTCAATCTCCCTCTGTTGTTCAGCAACTTTAATTGAAGCAAGTTGATTGCGTAACTGCAGAAGAATCTCCTCCTCCTCTTTGATGATTTTCTCAAGGCTTGCAAGCTCTTTCTGCAACTTGTTGCGTTCAGCTTTTTTCCCTAACCTCAGGCCCTCATTGTTTTTGGAGCTTCCGCCAAAGAGAATGCCTTTACCGGAGAATGTTTCTCCACTCAGGGTTACAAATGAGCAGTCGCGGTTGACGAGGGCCAGGGTTTCGGCTGTTCTGAGATCCGGCACGATGTAACTTTTGTTGAGCATCAAAAGAAGCGCATCATGAAGTTCCTGTGGGTAGGCAAGTACCTCAAGAGTTTTTATGGCCCCGTTGATCACTGGATAGTCTTTATCACTCTGTCCGGCGACAAGATCGAGTACAAGAAAATTAACCTTTCCCTTGTTTGAACTTGTAAGATTTTCTATTCCCTCTTTAGCCTCAGTGAGTGACCGGCACACATAGTAGCTCATGCTCTCGCCAAGCGCAGCATTGACGGCTTTTTTGTATGAACCCTCAAGCGATAGAAGGTCAGTCATGCAGCCGAGTCCATGTTTTCCGTTTTTCTGCTTTTCAAGAAATCCTATTCCTTCCGGCATTCCTTCAAAATTGTCAAGAACTGCATCAGCCAGAAAAATCTGGTTATGGAGTTTATCCCGACTGGACCTCTGCAACAGGAGAGATTCTTTTTTTGCCTCGATCTCGGTTGAAACGGCTTCCTGCTGCTCTCTTAACACTCTCTCCCTGCTTTTTGCTTCGGCGATTTGTGCGGTTTTGATGGTTATCTCTTTTGATAACTGCTCTTCATCCGATCGGGATGCGTTCAGCTTTTCAAGAATTGCCAGTTTCTTGATTTCAAGCCGTTCACCAGTTGTGCGCAGATACTCTTTTTTCGATTCAAGCGTGCGTTTTGTTAATGCGAGCTGGTTCGAAGCGCTTTGTTCTTCAGCGCTTAACTTGCGCTCCAGAGAAAGTGCAGTTCTCTCTGCCTTCAGTGTCGTATTGAGCTGTTCGTGTTCAGAAACCAGGTTTTGAAATGCAGAGTGCAGTGCAGTGCACGCCTCTTCACAAGGTGCTTTGCGCTGTGTCAGTTCGCTATGGAGGAGCTCCTGCTCACGGATTTTCAGCTCCTTTTCACTGATGATTATTTTGAAGCGTTCAGTTTCCGTTACAAGGTTTTTCTGATGCTCTTCATATTGCAAAAGCTGCTTTTCAAGAGCATGAATATGCTGATTGCTTTCGTTCAGCTTTTTCTGTATTTCGGATAGTTTCGTTTCTTCCTGAAGCAGCAGCAGTTCAGTAGTCTGGGCGGTGCTGTCTTCAGAGGCAATCTTTGCAGCACATGCATGGTTGAGCAGTTCCTCTTCGCGGATACGTTGCTGCATCGGTTCAAGCTTTTCATGGAACTCCTCCATGGCGAGCCAGGAGAGGGTAAGATCGATACCTTGAATTTCTTTTTTCAGCTCTCTGAGCTTTTCGGCTTTTCTGACCTGCACTTTGAGGCTTTTCACCTTTTTTTCAACTTCGGCCAAAACATCATCAACACGGGAAAGGTCTCTTGAAGCACTTTCAAGCAGCTTGAACGTTTGTTTCCGTCTTTGTTTATAGCGGGTTATTCCTGCAGCTTCCTCAAAAAGTTTCAGTCGTTCTTCACTTTTGTTGCTGATAATTTCTTCAATCATCTTAAGCTCAATGACCGAATAGGCATCGCTTCCCATACCTGTATCGGTAAAAAGGTCGAGAATATCCTTTAATCGGCAGCTTACCTGGTTTAAAAGAAACTCGCTCTCCCCGCTGCGGTACAGGCGTCGGGTGACGGTAACCTCGGTATATTCTACAGGGAGGATGTTTCGTGTATTCTCAATGGTCAGAGAGACTTCGGTAAGACTGAGGGGCTTGAGGTTTTTTGAGCCGTTGAATATAATGTTTTCCATTTTCGCTGACCGGAGCAACGAAGACTTCTGCTCGCCCAATACCCAGCGCATGGCATCAACAACATTTGTCTTGCCACATCCATTAGGTCCAACGATTGCTGTAAGACCCTTGTCAAATTTTATCCTGACTTTATGTGCAAAGCTCTTAAAGCCAAAAAGCTCAATTTTCGAAAGATACATAGCGAATAAAATATTAGTTGGCAGTAGGCAGTCAGCATTACTCACCACTTTCTTTTCCCTCAGCCCCTATGTAGGTTGGGGTGATTCCTGAACCCCAACAAAACCAAAGTTAGAGTAATTTAATCCTAAACCCTATAACTCCTATAAGCCCTATTACTCAGCTTTTCCACTGCCTACTGCAAACTACCCACGATTTTCAAGCTCTGCCATGCAGCTTCAACATCGTGAACCCTTAGAATACTGGCTCCTTTTGAGAGAGCTATAGTTCCAGCAGCAATTGATGCAGGAAGTCTTTTGCCGGGTGGCGGGGTTTCATGCCCCGGACGAGTGATGGCATCGCCGAGAAACGATTTTCTGGATAAACCGGCCAGAATCGGTCTGCCGAGCGTGAGAAGTGAGTTGAGATGGTTGAGCAAACGGAAATTTTCGGCCACGCTTTTGCCAAATCCGAAACCGGGATCGATAATAATATCATCGATTGAATGCTTTTCAGCCGTCACAATTGATTGTTGAAGAGAGTGGCAGACACTTGCGATAATATCTTCTTCCCCTGAGTCTATTCCGGTACTCCACTCCATTGAATCCGGTTTTACCGGAGTGTGCATTAAAATCACAGCGGCCCGATACTTGCGGCAGATGGCAGGGAGATTGTTGTCGAAGGTGAACCCTGAAATATCATTGACGATATGAGCTCCTGCCTGTAACGCTTTTTCTGCCACTGCAGCCTTGTAAGTGTCGATAGAAATCAGGACATCTGTTTTTTTGTGTAAAAGCGCAATAAGCGGCATGGTGCGCTCAATCTCTTCAACCTCTGAAATCAGCTTTGCACCTGGTCGTGACGATTCACCGCCGATATCGATAATTGAAGCTCCAGCCCTGATCATAGCAAGTGCATGGTCGAACGCGTGGTCCAGATCGACTTCACATACCTTTTTTTGAAACGTTCCTCCGTCATAAAAGGAATCGGGAGTTGTATTCACAATGCCCATGATGACCGGACCTTTAGAGAGATCGAGTATACGGCCAGAGCAGTTGAGCCTGAACCGCCCATCCTTGATTATATCGCCACTCATCAACTCGCGTTTCATGTTATGTCAAATGGTACTGGAGTAAATGTCAGAAAAAATATCACAATTGCGATCCATCCGAACACTTTTCTTGGTGTTGTCAAGGGTTGGTCATTCCATGTCGGAGGATGTCTTAAACCAATGACCCTTGAAAGAATTAACGCCCAGAGCAGCCAGCCTGGCCATGACCAATGCAGCACTAGAGGAGGAATTAACCGCACGGCATCCGGTTTGAAAAGGGTAAGCAGCAGTTCCAGAAACGATGGAAAGCCAAGAAGTACAATAAATATGAGAAAAGTTCTGGCAGCTTTTTCATGACCTTTCCGGCCAAACATGGCGTAGGTGATATGCCCTCCATCAAGCTGACCTACAGGAAGCAGATTAAATGCCGTGACGAGTGAGCCCAGCCAGCCGGTGAAGAGAAACGGATAGTGGTACATCTCAGTCATTGGCGGGAGGTTTTTCGGAGCTATAAAGTATTCCAGAGCTATCCACAGAAGATTTTTCCCCAGGGTTAGAGTGCCTTTAGGTACCGAGGTTTGCATGCCGGGTTGTGTCAGGTATTCAGGATGTATAGTGTAGATGAAATTTGCCGGAGGAAGATTCAAAAACCCATAGACGAGAAGTCCTGAGCATACGGCAAAACCGCTTAACGGGCCTGCAATACCGATATCGAACAGAGCTTTTGTGCCCGGTATTTTCTCTTTGATTTTGATTACCGCTCCCATAGTCCCAAGGCTGAGGAGAAACGGCAGGGGAGGAACGGGAATGTAATACGGGAGTGTTGCGCGCACCCGGTGGTGCAGTGTTGCAAAAAAATGCCCGAATTCGTGAACGCTTAAAAAGAGAAGCAGGCAGAAAGAGTACGTGATGCCTGAGGTAAGAGTCGCCTTCCCGCCCCAGAAAGCTCCAGCCCACAGTGTTGAAAGTACCGTTAAAAAAAAAAGTGACAGATGAAGAGGGTAGTTGTGTAAAGCAGGCGTGGTTCGTGCACGAAAAAAGGGAAAACTCATGAAATCAATGCTGAAAACAGTTGCAAGGTAGGGGATGCTTTTGTCAGGAATTACTATAAGCTACCCAGCTGGATGCCAGGTAGTTTATAGCGTGGTACTACTCTTTTTTCTTGCTCTTTTTTTCGCCGAATGTTGCAACCAGGCCATCAACAAGTTGCTTTTTTTCATCAGCATTCAACTTTGCTTCCGGATGTGCAGGGAGATAGATAAAGAGGGGCATTTTGCCTTTTCTAACCTCAGCAGCAGCTTTATCACCCTCATTTTTCCCAGATCGTCCCCATTCAGACGTGTTGAAAACACTACGTCCAAAAGAGACGTCAAGCTGGGTCAGCCAAGATACCGGAGCATAAGAGCTGTACCAGGGCCACACAGTTTCGTTGGAATGGCAATCCTTGCAGGCACGGTTATAAAGCTCATGCGTTTTCGGAGAATCCCATTTAGGTTCACCTGTTACAGGAGGGTTCTTGTGGTCCCGGCCATAAGGCACAAACTGTATAGCCGCAAGAACAATGACAACGCCAACTAATAGCTTGACAACCTTCATGCGTAATGACTCCTTTTTATTTTTTCTTAAAAATTATTCTATCAATATAATTGAATTTCCCAAATCCCCCTCTTTCCTTCAGTCGGCAATCAGCAGTCAGCATTACTCGGCCCTCAGCACGTTCTAATCTTCAACCGCCCACTGCCCCTGCCCACTATTTTCCCTGTAGGTTGGGGTGATTCCTGAACCCCAACAAAACCAAAGTTACAGTCATTAAACCCTATAAGTCCTATTGGTCCTATAAGACCTATAAGACCTATAAGACCTATTCTCCAGCTTTTCCACTCCTCAAAATCTTACAGTAAGCACACTGAATGGCCACAAACACTCCAGCGTATGCTCTCTTCTCCCCGTAGCTAACTCAGCAATCATATCCAGTTCAAGTTCAGAATAGAATTTTCGCGCAGAAGTCAAACCGTCAAGGGTAAATGACCCTATGCCCTGCAGGCTGGCAATAAGAGGAACACCGCCGGTAAGCAGCATGCTGCGGTATCCGTCGATTCCGACAAACGCAGTCGTGGCATACCGGGCCGACTGGGCTATAATTACCGCCAGTTGCCCCGGAGTAAAATGGTGTAAACTTTGCGCCATAACCACAATATCAAATTCACCCATCTCCAACTCGTTCATAGAAAACGCATTGAGCAACCGGAAGCTGACAGCAAGTTTTTTTTCCGCAGCTATGCCATTTCCCTCCTCAATAAAAGCAGGCACAATATCCGAAGCGGTAATGCGCACATTGAGATTTTTCTGCTCTGCCGTTTCAGCGAGTGCGAAAGCAAGACCTCCGGCACCGCTTGCCAGTTCAAGTACCCTTACCTCCCTTTTGGTGTGCTCCGCAACCTCGGTGATTAATGGCAGAAGAGTGTCGATATATCTGGGGTAGAGTTGCATCATCACGTTTTGCCGATCCAAAGCCTGCACCATGTCAAGTTTTTCGCTTTCGGGCAGGTTCGGCTTGTCCATAAGTTCCTTATCCGAGGTGCGAATTGCGGTGTCAAGAAGTTCAAGCAGCAAAAAAACTCCACCAAGCTCTTGAGAAGCAGCGAAACGTTCATCAAGAAAATGAGCAACAGCTTCGTCAGCTTTACGATTCAGATCATCCATATTCAGGAATCCAGCCAAAAAATTCCCCGAAGGACGCAGATTACCCAAGGCTTTAAAACCGGCTGTTTTCAGCTGCAGCATAGTATTTATTATCCGGTTTTATAACGGTTTCCTCAAAATTTCCAACTTCTCAATCAATATACACACCCTGAGGTAGTATAGAAAAATCACTGTATCAATTCTGTATTCACCTACTTAGTTCCATGTGAAAACGTCTGTAATGCGTATATTTAAGAAAAATTGTTACTGGTAAATAAGGTTCAAGATCAAGGTCTTATGGCATATTTCAAACACCTCTGCCTCGTAGAAGCTCCACAGACCATTATTATACCCTTTCCCCGGTTTATCACCGACTGCATCGGTGTCTGCTACCTTGCCGCGGCAGTAGAGCATGATGTCGAAAGTCTGGTTATGCCTGACAGTTTCTATAATGACGGAGTTTTCGATAGTCTGCGCTCGCTTTTGAAAAAAAGCCCTATAGACCTGGTTGCCATCTCCTCAATGACCGGAGCCTTCAACCAGGCGGAACGACTTGCCCGAATTGCCAAGGAGGCTGGTAAATTCGTTGTCATGGGCGGGTTCCATCCAACCGCACTGCCCGAAGAAGTCCTTAAGCTTTCCTGTGTTGATGTTGTTGTCATTGGCGAGGGCGAAGAGACCTTCAGGGAGCTGGTGCTCAAAGGCCCCTCCCGTGATGTCAAAGGGCTTGCCTACCGCGAAGGTGGCGGCATTGTCTACACTGGTCAGAGGGAGACTATTGCCAACATAGACTCTATTCGTTTCCCGATGCGCTCTCTTCGTCCGGACCGATATGGCGAAAAAGGCAATGCCTACTCAATTGACACTATCTACACCTCAAGGGGTTGCCCGTGGTCGTGCTCCTTCTGCGCCAATGACCAGATGCATAAAGGCTGGAGAGGCAGAAGTGCCGAAAATGTAGTTGAAGAGATAGCCCTGTTGCATGATCCCAACAATAAAAAGCTCATTAAAATCTGGGACGCAAACTTCCTTACCAACATCGGCAGGGCGGAAAAAATCTGCGACATGATGATCGAAAGGGGATTGACCAATTTCCGCATCATGACGGAATCCAGAGCAAAAGACCTTGTCCGGGCCGAACGCATTCTCGACAAGCTTCGCCGAATAGGACTAAGCAAAGTAGGTCTCGGTATCGAAAGCCCGAACGAAGCCACCCTTGCCCTGATGAACAAAAAAAACAGCCTTGGTGACGTAGCCCGTGCCATAGAGCTTTGCAGCAAAAACAGTATCGGTGCCGAAGGGTATTTCATCATCGGACACTACACCGAAAATATTCAGGATACCCTCGCCTACCCGGAGTTTGCAAAATCGCTTGGTCTCCGGCAGGCCCTTTTCATGATCATGACTCCCTATCCAGGCACAGGGATCTACCATGAGTATAAAAACGAAGGGAAAATCCGTTCATTTGACTGGGATCTCTACAACAACTACTGCCCGGTCATTGAAACCCGCAGCATGGACAGAGAGACCTTAATTGCCATGCTGGCGTACTGCAATGTTGCCTTCAATCGCTACAAGTCAGCAATGAAGCGCAACAGCACCAATGCAGTGCTCATCAGCTTCCTGATTGACCTTTTTCAACTCAGCTGGCTCATGAGGGTCAACAAGAACCTTACAAACAAACAGATCAGCGATCTTGTGTTCAATGCTCTTATTAGGTTTCTTGACCACGAACATGGCGTTGTAGAACAACCCGCCACAGCTAAATGCAAGACACTGCAACAGCCCATCGCTCTCAGGATAGTGCACTCATCAGGTAAAAGCATTGATTATTCTCTTTCAGAGCGCTCAGGTAATCGGGTGCTCACGATGACGGTGCAGCAAAATAACCGGACTTTTACCGGCCCCCGGATCCAGCTTGACGAACTTATCGAGTGTGCCTGCGGGGTCTCTATGGACAAACTCATGAGCGTGCTCTATAGAAATGAGTGGATGCACAACAACCCCGGACGAATGACAGGGTTACTCTTATCCCTTTTAACGGATCGCGAAGTTGTAGGTTTTGCTGCAAAACTCATCAAGCTCTTTCTTGGTTCATATCGTAAATAAAGTGAACGCAACCAATTCGTGACAACGAGATCTATCGATGGACAAACCATTTTCGCTATCTTGGTAATTAAAAAAATGTTATAAAATTTCGTGGCTAGGTTTGGTTTTTCACTGAAAAAAATCATAAACTGAAAGCCAAAGTTTGTTTGATTTCCATGTAGCAACTGATCTTATTTTAGAATCTAATATTAAGAATACCTCCTTTGTATGCTTACTGTATTAGATAGCTCTTATTAGTGCTTTATTTCTTGTTAGTTACAAACTCTTTATTTTTTTAATGGATCAATTCTCCACAAACTTCCGCTGTGACTGAAGGGAGCGGAGCTTTTTCCGTTACTATTTTCAGTCAGTCAACACTCTTCTGTCTTCACTACTATGAAGTTCAGCACTCAGAAAACGCCGAAAGCCGACTGCCAACTATCTTCGCTTGGCCCTCGGCCCTTTCTTTACTGTAGGTTGGGGTGATTCCTGAACCCCAACAAAACCAACGTTATAGACATTCAGTCCTAATCCCTATAACTCCTATGAGTCCTATCGGCGCTATAAGCCTTATCTACTTCTCTTCGCTCGGCCCTCGGCCCTCGGCCCTCAGCACGAAGAGAATCAGCACTTGGAAAATCAGTCCTATATTTTTAATGATTTTCATCTCTTTCGCTGTTCCAGCAAAGGCATCTCTCCCGACAGGAATAGACACCCTTCAAGTCTCCACCGGATTCCTAGCCTCAAAACAAACCCCGCCCCCATTCTGGGCATGGGCAAACCAAAACGGCAGAGTCCCAAATCAGTCCTCATCTTCTTTTTTCACTCGTATCCGAATGAACAAGAATTCAGATACGGATGAAAAAGACTTCGACTGGTGCTACGGTGTAGACGTAACTGCTCGAACCAACTCCAGCCAGGATCTCATTTTTACCGACGCATACACAGGTCTCACATACAAGCAGTTCAAACTAACCCTCGGCCGCAAAGCCGAAAGCTTCGGTTTGGTCGACAGCCTGCTCTCAGCCGGCTCCGAATGCTACAGCCAAAACGCCCCGACCATCCCCAAAATAGCCCTTTCAACAAACGGATATGTTGAAATAACAGACAATCTGGCCATCAACGCCTACCTCGCTCACGGATGGATGGGCAAAGAACAGTACTTAAAGAACGCCTTCCTCCACGAAAAGTTTTTCTACCTCCGCCTTGGTGGCACAGAGCGCGACAACGGCATAAATTTCTTTGTTGGAGTTCACGATATTGCTTCCTGGGGAGGCGAAGGGAAACCCTCAGGATTTAAAGACTTTATAAATGTCTTTACAGGAAAGGGTGGCACCACCGGATCAATTTATGATCAGCAAAATGGTCTTGGTGACCATCGCGGTACCATAGAGTTCGCACTGCAACAAAAAGATAGTGATCGCGACTGGTTTCTATATGCGCAAACCATGTTCGAAGACGGCAGCGGACTCCGCTTCTGGTACCCCGGCGATTTCCTGCTTGGCGTCTCCATGATCAACAAAGACAAGCAGAGCCATATTGCCCGGATTAATCTCGAAATCCTCGACACCCGTTTCGACGGCAACTCTCATACCGGCGATTTAGACAACTATTTTAGCAACTTTGAATACAGCGGCTGGGTTCACCAGGGCTACGCAATAGGCACGCCATTCGTACCATTCATACAAACAGACAACTACTGGTACGCTCCACTCAACAGGGTACAGGTAATCAACGCCGGCATCATAATGCGCCTCACCAAACTTTTCAACCCAAGAGTCCGCATAGCCTGCATCCAGAATTTCGGAAGCTTCTCTTCTCCCTTACCCGAAAATCAGGCAACTACAATAATAGCCACCGACATCACCAACACAACACCGATAGCCAAAACCTGGGCCCTGACACAACAAATAGCCCTCGACGCCGGAAAAACAATCCACCCCAACCCAGCCATAGGTCTAACAATCACCAAAACAATAGATTAAGCCAAGCCATCCATAAATCAACCGTCCATTTTGCACTTTCACCCTTTCTTTTATTAGCTTTCTTCACTGAGTAGCAAGAAAAACAGAACTTTAGACAGAAAATCTGATGATTACTGGCATAAGTAATTATATCCTCCCTGGTCTCGCCACTGCCATAATCTCCCAATTGTTAGTCTTAACTAAAGGATTTCACGGCAAGCACACCAGCGATCCTACCGAGGGTATACAAAAGTTTCACGAATGTCATACTCCTCGTATAGGCGGCATCGCTATCTTTTGTGGATTAATAATAGCATGTTTTCTCTCCACCATTCCCGAGACTAAACTTCTCAAACTGATGCTTATTGCCAGTCTTCCAGCCTTCGCAGCAGGTGTTATTGAAGACCTCACCAAAAAAGCCGGAGTCAATAGACGCCTCGTTGCAACTATACTTAGTGGCACAATGGCCTGGTGGCTTACCGGCTACACTCTAAACCATATCGATATTCAAGGGATTGATATTTTACTCTCTTATCTACCAATCTCCTTGGCATTTACTGTTTTTGCGGTAGCAGGGATATCAAATGCGGCGAACATTATAGATGGTTTTAACGGTCTCAGCTCGGGAACCATGATGATCTGCTTTTCAGCCCTTGGAATCATTGCATGGCAGGTAGGCGACATAGACCTGCTGCACACATGCCTCCTTTTGACCTTAGTCACCGGCGGGTTTTTCATTATTAACTTCCCACTTGGCAAAATATTTTTGGGCGACAGTGGGGCCTATCTCCTTGGTTTCATGCTTGCATGGGTAGCAGTTATGCTTCCAATGCGCAACCCCACAGTTTCTGCATGGGCACCATTTCTGATATGCAGCTACCCCTTCATAGAAACCACCTACAGCATGGGTCGTCGCGTCATAAAACAATCAAGCCCCAGTCAGCCCGACATTGACCACCTGCACAGTCTCATCAAAATCAATGTTATTAACCGGCACTTCCCAAATATTCCAAAACATATACGTAACAGCATGGTCTCACCATTCTGCTGGATCATAGTCATAATTTCCGCAACCATTTCAGTTGGATACTTCAAAGAAACCCCACTGCTCATAGCAGCATCAATAAGTATTTTCACACTCTACGTCATCGTCTACAAAATTCTCACAAGACTCAACCCCTCAAAAGAACCAGCTCTTAAGTAGCAAAAAATCTGTCCTCTAATAGCAAAAGACACTACCGAACCAGAGTACCGATACCAAAAAAACCAAGTCATTGAAGAGTCCCTGATGGCCGAAATTCACAATAATTAGCCTAGCAGCCTGTCGGAATT
>SZXX01000039.1 GCA_005843825.1 Chlorobium sp. | reverse complement strand
CTTTATCATGAAAAACAAGATTGAGTTTCCCGTTTTTTCGCTGGTCACACCGTTTCCGGGAACACCGTATTTCGATGAGATGAAGCCCCGCATACGGCATTTCGACTGGGACAAGTACGATACCTACCACTACATGTTTGAACCGAACAAGATGAGCGGCGAAAAACTGCTTTCAAACTTTGTCAAACTTCAGCAAGAGGTCTATAAAGGGCGTGCGATTATGCAGCGAATGTCGGGCAAGCCGATGAACTGGATATGGCTTGCCAACTATATGATGCATCGATTTACCAGTAAACTCAAGCCGGAGAGCTACCTGTGATACTGGTCATTTCCGAGCGTTTGAGATACCGTTTGTTCACTTTGCCATTGACGGCCTGGTCGCCATTACTGTAACTCTTCATTATGTCATCAACTGTACGCTCAGGATTTATCGAAAAGATAAAAGCTCATGTGGAACTTCTGGATCCGGTAACATGGATCAGTGTTTTTCCCTGCCTGGCAGGAGGTGTGATGGCATCTGGAGCGATGCAACCGAACGTCCACGACTACCTGATGCTTTTTGCTCTTTTCATACTCTATGGACCGCTTGGTACCGGCTTCAGCCAGTCTGTCAATGATTACTATGATCTCGAACTCGACAGGGTCAATGAGCCGAGCCGTCCAATTCCTTCGGGACGCCTGTCTGAAAAGGAGGCGCTCTGGAACTGGAGTGTGGTGCTGGTTGTTGCTGTGATGCTAAGCACATGGCTCAGCATCGACATTGGAGGTCAGCGCGGGATGGTGTTTGCAGGAACACTGCTGACAGGGTTATTTGTCGGGTACATATACTCGGCACCTCCTCTCAAGCTGAAAAAAAACATTTTCCTGTCCGCTCCAGCTGTTGGCCTTTCTTACGGCTTTATCACCTATCTCTCTGCCAACGCATTGTTCAGTGAAATACGCCCTGAGGTAATCGCTCTTGCCGGGTTAAACTTTTTCATGGCAATGGCTCTGATCATGATGAACGATTTCAAGTCCAAAGAAGGGGATGCGAAAGGGGGGATGAAATCACTCGCCGTTATGATAGGGTCAAAGAATACTTTTCTGGTAGCATTTATTATTATCGATCTCGTTTTCGCCAGTTTCGCCATTCTTGCCTGGAGTTGGGGCTTTCATGTTCTGATGTATTTCACCCTGGCTTCGCTGGCAGTGAACATCTTCATTCAGGTACCGATATACAGCGATCCCAAAAACAGCGTTTCTTTCATGCAGAATGCCGTTGATGATGGATTCGGGAACGCAATCGGGAAAAGCGATGTCCATGAACATAATGCGTTTCTCCGCTTCATACTGGTAAACAATTTACTCTTCCTGACTAACCAGTTAGTTGCAGCCGGGTTGATCGGGATGAAGTATCTCGGTCAGTAGTTCAGGTATCGGACTCACCTCAAAACTTCAAATAGATTTCCGCAGAAGGGAAGGTGGTCTTAAGAGAATAAATTAATGTGTCCTCCTCAAACGGCCCAAACTCCTCGACCTGGATCGGGAAATCGGGGCTTCCGCTTTTGAGTACCACCGCAAACTCGCCTTCGCTATTTTCTTGCAGAACATCAACACACCAGCGTTCTGGAATTGATTGAGTATCCCACCAGGCTATTATCTGTTCCTTTGTCATCTTCCTCCCTTATATTGTTTTAGCACAAT
Organism: Chlorobium sp.; assembly: GCA_005843825.1. GTDB lineage: Bacteria > Bacteroidota > Chlorobiia > Chlorobiales > Chlorobiaceae > Chlorobium. The sequence goes on along the minus strand of SZXX01000039.1, from coordinate 29,498 downwards.
CATTACTTCATTTCTTTTTCTGTTGAGCTAACCAGTATCGAATTATTTGCATAACCTCCTCTTCTGAGCCGGCTTGACGCATGGAGGCTCGCCACTGGCTGTCTCCAGCCATTTTGCAGAGCATCCCAAGCAGCTTGACGTGACTGTCAGGTTGAGTGACTGGCGAGAGCATGAGAAACATAAGTGTTGCCGTATTGTTGGATCCTGAATCATAAATTCCGAGCTTGCTGACCCCGATGGCAAGAATGGCTGATTCAATCCCTTCAAGACGGGCATGGGGTATGGCGATTTCTTCGCCGATAAAGGTTACGCCCTGTTTTTCACGTTCGAGTATCGCTCTCCATGCATAATCGAACGGAATTGAGGAGTGCGTTGTGCAAAGCTTTTCGAGCAACTGGCGAATGGCAACATCCTTTTCGAGTACCTCATTCCAAAGCAGAACATCAGCCTGAAGAATTGCACTCTCCCTGTCGTCCGGCGGCGGCTGTTTACCCGGCAGATTGAAAGGTATACCCGAGAGATAATCGGCGGCGCGTTTTTTCTTTTGGAGAGTATCCTGGCTGCGAATGTCAGGAACGATTATGGTGATCCCGAGACTCTCCTGTATCAGTCGTTCGGTGATACTGCGCCTTCCGATCAGGCGATGCCAGAGGGGAACCTGTTTTCCTGAATTGCCGACCACAATATTGCCAACCCTGTATTCCCTCGCGAACTGAAGGACGGTTGAAACAAAATCGTTGCCCTTGTAGGTAAAAACGGTTGCTCCGAGCTGCTGGGCAAGGGCAAGAGTATTGGACAATTTGCGCTGGATGCCTGCATCGATCATTTCTGGGCTTTCTGAAAGGCTCTGGACATAGACGGCATACCAGTTGCGGTTCAGTCGGCCGGCGATTCGTGAAGCATATCGCAGCAAGGCCGCGCTGTTTTCCGATTTTGAACTGAGGCAGACCATGACCTGATCTGGACTGGTCGACGGCTCATCCTGCTCGGGGCTGCTGCGTTTCGAGTCGATTTGGGCAACCACCTCACGAAGCGTCAGTTCTCTGAGCTGTTCAAGATTTTCCTGCCTGAAAAAATTCAGGAGCGCCGACTCAGTCTTGCCTGCCATATAGACTTTGCCCTCTTTCATGCGCTGCAAGAGGTCATCCGTTGCGATATCGATATTAACCAGTTGATCAGCCTGAATAACCATCCGGTCGGGTAAACGCTCCTTGACCTTGACGCCGGTGGCCTGCTCGACGGTTTCATAGAGGCTTTCCAGATGCTGGATGTTGAGTGTGGAAACCACATGAATCCCGGCCGCCAGAATCTCTTCGACATCCTGATACCGCTTCGCATTCCTGGAACCAGGAACATTGGTATGGGCAAGTTCGTCGACCATTACAACTGCCGGATGACGCTTTATAATGGCATCGATGTCCATTTCCGTAATTTCGATGCCCCGATAGGTCAACTTTTTCCGGGAAATGATATCAAGGCCTTCGAGCAGGGCTTCCGTCTCTTTTCTGCCGTGTGTTTCGACAATACCCACAACGACATCGACCCCTTGTCCGAGAAGGCGTTTTGCTTCGAGCAGCATCTGGTAGGTTTTTCCTACGCCGGCGCAGTACCCGAGGTAAATCCTCAGGCGACCGCGCTGCGAGCGTTGTATCAAGCGCAGAAAACTGTCCGCCCTGTTTTCTTCCATAGGATATGCCTCCAGTTTTTTTCTATCGGGGAACCATAGTTGTTTTCCCGGTTGCATCGAGTTCCATATTCAATACCAGCACATTGACCAAGCCCTCTCCTGACCCCAGGATCTTTTGCCCGTCAGCGTGGCGACGTATTGCCGCCTCGACATCTGAAAGAGCCATCCCTCTGGCATGAGCAACCCTGGAAGCTTGAAAAAGAGCTGCCTTAAGCGTAATGAAGGGATCAAGTCCGCTGCCGGAGGCAGCTGCAAGATCGGCAGGAAGAGGTCGCCGGGAATCTGCGCCATAAGCTTTGACTGTTTGCACAGCACGCTCGCGCACTTCTGGACCTGCAGGGGAGAGATTGCTTCCCCCTGCTGCTTCTGCGGTGTACTTCACCGCCGATGGACGTGGCCAGAAATAGCCGGGCTTTGTAAATGCCTGGGCAATAAGCCTGCTGCCGACAACTTTTCCTGCCTGGTTTCGAAGCAGTGATCCGGAAGCGGCCTCTGGCACTGCAAAGTGGGCAAAGCTGAATATGAAGAGCGGATAGATCCCGCTGCACAGCACAATAGTCGCAAGTGCAATTCTGAGCGATGCCGCAATATTGGCTCCTGTATCTTCCATAAGTGTGGTTTTCATGTGATGGTGCTCCTTCAGAACAAACCGGTTATTGATAACATCATGTCGATCAGCTTGATGCCGACAAAAGGCACCACGACACCGCCGACACCATAAACGAGCAGATTTTTCCGCAAAAGCGCTTCAGCCCCGAGAGGACGGTATTTTACCCCCTTGATGGCTATCGGAATGAGCATGGGAATGATTATCGCATTGAAAATCAACGCGGAAAGAATTGCGCTGCCCGGGGTCGAGAGCTGCATGATGTTCAGTATGCGAAGCCCGGGAATGGCCAGCAGAAACATGGCCGGAATGATGGCGAAGTATTTTGCAACGTCGTTGGCGATGGAAAAGGTGGTCAGCGCTCCGCGGGTCATCAGGAGTTGCTTGCCGATTTCGATGATCTCGATCAGCTTTGTAGGATCGCTGTCGAGATCGACCATATTCCCTGCCTCTTTTGCCGCCTGTGTTCCGGAATTCATGGCTACCCCGATATCTGCCTGCGCAAGGGCCGGCGCATCGTTCGTTCCGTCACCCATCATGGCGACAAGACGTCCCTTCTGCTGCTCGGTGCGGATATACTGGAGTTTATCTTCGGGTTTCGCTTCTGCTATATAGTCGTCGACGCCTGACTGCCTTGCGATTTCAGCTGCAGTCAGCGGATTGTCGCCGGTCACCATAACGACCCGCAGTCCCATGGAGCGCAACCGCTTGAAGCGGTCTGTTATACCGGGCTTAAGCACATCGGACAACTCAATAACCCCAAGCGCCCGATTGCCATCGACAACAGCAAGCGGAGTCATACCTTTACGGGCAACAGTATCAACAATCGCCTGAAGCTCCCCGGGAAAGGTGCCGCCCTGGTCAGTGATATATTTTTTTACCGCATCGCTTGAACCCTTGCGCAGCTTTCTTCCGTCTGGAAAATCAAGGCCGCTCAGTCGGGTCTGCGCCGAAAAGGGAATGACTTCGGCAGTCAATGTTTCCCTGGGTGCTTCTGACTTCAGGATGCTTTCGCCAAGTGTCACAATGGAGCGTCCTTCAGGAGTCTCGTCGCTGAATGATGATTCCATGGCTACTCTGGCAAGATAGCTGGAGTCGACGTCCTTCAGTGGAATGAAGCTGGTTGCCTGGCGATTACCCATCGTAATCGTGCCGGTTTTATCGAGCAGCAATGTATCGATGTCGCCAGCAAGCTCGACGGCCTTGCCGCTTTTGGCAAGGACATTGGCCGACAGTGCCCTGTCCATGCCTGCGAGCCCTATGGCCGAAAGCAAGGCTCCTATGGTGGTCGGAATGAGGCATACCAGCAGGGCAACCAAGGTTGGCACTGAAAGAGTGATTCCGAAATATCTGCCGATCGGCCAGAGCGTTCCGGTCACCATCAGAAACGCAAGGGTCAATCCGGCAAGCGTCACCGTCAAGGCGAGTTCGTTCGGCGTTTTCTGTCGCACGGCTCCTTCAACAAGCGCGATCATCCGGTCGAGGAACGAGTTTCCAGCCGAAACGGTAATCTTTACAATAATCCGGTCGGAGATCACCCTGGTTCCACCCACGACCCCCGACCGGTCACCACCAGCGTCCCTTACGACCGGTGCTGATTCTCCTGTGATGGCCGATTCATCGACCATTGCAACCCCTTCGACAACCTCTCCGTCACCTGGGATAAGTTCGCCGACTGAAACGACTACAAGATCGCCTTCCTTAAGTTCGTCAGAGTTGACTTGCGTCACTTTGCCATCACGAAACCTGTTTGCCGCCGTGTTCTGGCGTGTGCGTTTGAGGCTGTCTGCCTGAGCCTTTCCACGAGCCTCGGCCAGCGATTCCGCAAAATTTGAAAAGAGGACGGTCACCCATAGCACCAGCAGCACGGCCAGATTGTAGATCAACCCCGGTTTGTTGAGCGAGGCGTCATACACTGTAATTGCCGTTGTCAAAACCGCCCCGACTTCGGTAATGAACATGACAGGGTTTTTGGCCATAACCACGGGATTGAGCATCCTGAACGACTGCACTACTGCTGCACTGACCAGGGACCCCTCGAATATCGAGGCATTTCGTGCTTTTCTCCGTTCTGTTTTACCCGGCAGACTCTCTTGCATGCTCTCAGGGTTTATGCTGTTAAGGTTATTCATCATTGTTTCAGGATTCATTTATTGAATAGAAGTCGAAAGGTAGTCGGCTACCGGTCCAAGCACTGCGACAGGCATGAAGAGTAGTGCACCGATCAGAAGCACGCTTCCAAGAATGACGACAGCAAAAAGCGGGGTATCAATGCGAAGCGTCCCCGTGGTTTCCGGAACAGGTTTTTTTGCAGCCATTGAGCCTGCGATCGCCAGCGGCAGAATGATGGGGATAAAACGCCCCAGCAGCATGACCAGGCCGGTTGCTACATTCCATGGCACTGTGCCGTCGCCGAGGCCTTCGAATCCCGAGCCGTTGTTGGCTGCCGCCGAACTGAACTCATAGAGAATCTCACTAAATCCATGTGCACCCTTATTGAGCACGGTGCCTGCTCCCCAGGTGGTGGATGCGAACAGGGCGGTCCCGACAAGGATCAGTAGCGGATGGACCAGCAGCGCTAGCAGTGCAAGCTTCATTTCATGTGTTTCCACCTTTCGGGCACAGTATTCGGGTGTCCTTCCGACCATCATGCCGCAGATGAAGACTCCGACGATAATGAAGATGAACATGTTGATGAATCCGACCCCAACGCCACCGAAAATCACATTCAGCCACATGCCTGCGAGCGGCACCAGGCCGGTCAGCGGATTGAGGCTGTCGTGCATGCAGTTGACTGAACCATTGCTGGTAGCCGTTGTGACGGCAGCCCACATTGCAGCTGTTCCGGAAGGTCCGAAACGCAGCTCTTTACCTTCGAGATTCGAAACTGTCTCGATTGGTAATCCCTTGAAAGCCATAGCAGGAGCGCTTTCAAGATTGAGTGCTATGCCCGATTTCAGGATGAGCAGTAGCAGCATCACTGAAAAGATCACTGCGGCATGGCGCATCCGACCGGTTATGCGTCCGAACATCCATACTGTTGCCATAGCAATCAGAGGAATGCTTATACATTCGATATAATTGGTCAGGAACGATGGGTTTTCGAAAGGATGCGTCGAGTTGGGACCGAAAAATCCTCCACCATTCGTACCGAGCTGTTTGATGGCTACCATGGCCGCTACCGGTCCCCGGGCGATGGTCTGCATCGCTCCTTCGAGCGTTCGGGCTGCGGCTGCTCCTTCAAACGTCATGGGGACTCCTCCAGCGACGAGCAGAAGAGCTACGACAATCGAAAGCGGCAGCAGAATGAAGAGGGTTGAGCGGAGCAGATCGCGGTAAAAATTGCCCACAAGTGTGCTGCCTGCCAGTGACCTGGCCAATGCGGTAAAGCAGGCGATGCCAGTCGCGGCTGAAACAAACTGCAGCCAGGTCAGAGCGAAAAGCTGGGAGAAATAGCTCATCGAAACTTCACCGGCGTAATGCTGAAGGTTGGTGTTGGTCACAAATGAAGCTGCCGTATTGAAAATCAGGCTTGCTTCAAGTGGGCCCTTGCCGTCAGGATTGAGCGGAAGCATCTGCTGCAGTGCAAGCATGAGGACAACAGCAATGAACATGATGGCATTGAAAAAGAGCATGGAGATCAGGTAGCCTTTCCAATCCTGTTCCCTCTGGAGCATCCTTCCGCCGGTTATTCTCAGAAGGGTTGCCAGCCTGCCATCACTGGAGTCGACCGGAGGATTCATGACTGCTGTCATGAATCGGCCCAGCGGCCATGAAAGCAGAACAGGCGCGGCAATAAAGAGAAGCAGCATAAGTACTTGCATAAAGAACTCCTTTAAAATTTTTCGGGTGACACAACGGCTATCATGAGATAGACCGCACAGGCAACAAGAACTGGTAAGACGAAATACTCCATATCAACCTCCGAATAATTGATGAATCAAGACAACAGTAGAAAAATCAGTAACTCCGGATAGACACCCTTGTGAATGTTTATCGTCATCATGCCCGTCCGTTTATAAGAAGCTTACCGGAAGAAACCTGTTGTTTATGGGCCGGCAACGTGAAACTGAACAAGGATCCTTTACCTGGCTGGCTTTGTGAAGAGACCATCCCGCCTTGAGCTTCGACGAGCTCCTTGACGATCGAAAGCCCCAGACCTGCACCGGAACGAATATCCTGACCGGGTGCCCTGAAAAACTGCTCAAACAGATGAGCCATGTGTTCAGAAGCAATGCCCGATCCGGTATCCTCAACGAAGAACCGCACAAACTCTCCTTCCTTTTCGGCTCCTGCTCTCACGGTACCCCCGGGGCTCGTAAATCGCAGGGCATTGGAGAGCAGATTTGCAAAAACATGCCGGATACCTGTTGGATCGGCAAATACATCCGGCAGGTCATCGGCTATGGCTTCCGTAATGGTGACGTTGCGGTCTTTCGCTTCACTCAAAAAAGGCTCCATGCTTTCCCGAACAAGAAGGGATGGCTGCACTGGACGGGGTTCGAGGTATGCCTTGCCCGATTCGATCCTGTTGAGGTCGAGCAAATCATCGAGCATTTCAACAAGGCGCTCGCAATCTTCCCGGGCTCCAACCATCAATTCGGTCTGCTGCGTGTTCAGGGCCCCTACCTCTTCATCAAGCAGCAGGTGAATCGACATGCGAAGCGAGGTCAGCGGAGTCTTGAGTTGATGCGACACAGTGGAGAGCATTCCCTGCTTCATCTCCTGCTGTTCGTGCATCTGGGTCATATCGGTCATTATCAGAATCGTGCCGCCGCCATCGCCTGATTCCGGTTCTGATGCTGAGATGATTGGTACTGCCTCAGGCTGGAAGAAATATTCCTTGTTGCTGACGAACTGCTGCACATAGCCTTTTTCGTCAAGTGAAGCGGGTTGCCGGGTAGCAAAAGACTTGTCAAGCAGCCCCGAAATCCAGGGAAATGGAAGTTCTTTTGCCGACACTCCCGGTTTCAGGCCAAAAAGCTGGACTGCAGTTTCGGTAGAAACCCTGACCTCTCCCTCTGAATCAAGAACAGCAACCGGCACAGGCAATACACGAAAAACATCCTCTGTCAACTTGCGGCTTCTGATCAGATTCGCCATATCACTGTTGCGGTTCTGACGTAAAGCAATCAGCATGGCATTGAACGAACGGGAGAGCTGGCCTACTTCATCATTGGCTGCCGTCTGCAGAACAACTTCAAGATTGCCGCGGCGGATCTCTTCTGTCGTTTCAATCAAACGCCGTAAAGGATGGAACACCCAACGGTGAATTTGATAACTCAGCAGTATGGCGAACAGAACGCTGGCCAAACTGACGGAAAGCATTCTCCATCGGGCTGAAATCGCAAGGTTTTGTGTCGCATATTTTTCTGTGATCATGTTTGCCTGATTCATATCGAGAATCTCCTGGGCAACTTTTTTGATTTCGCTGAACACCGGCACCTGCTTTGTGACGTAGAGAGTCCGGCGAACCGGCTCGCTCATTGAAGTGTCCATAACCCGGGGAAGGATGCTGAAATATTCTTTTGACAGAAGCTGAATCCGGTCAGCACGCTCCTGCTCGCCCGGCAAGGTGATAAGGTGCAGTTCGCGATCGAGTGCATTGATGAACTTCGATTTATGAGCGTTCACCACTATCTGCATATCCTTGTCGTGATTGCCGAGAAACGAGTTAAGTTCCGCACTGTTGATAGTGTCCAGCGCATCTTTCATATCCTGGGAAGCCACCACGCTCTGGTAATTCTCCTTCAGTACGATGGCCAGGGATTTGCCGAGCATGTCGATCTGGCCGATGGTCACAAAGCTTATTGCTGCAACGATGACCAGCATGCCGCTCAATCCGAACAAAAGTTTCTGTCTGATTCCGATTTTCATGATTCAATCTTTATCTGCTCTCTCACAAATAACGTGCCAGACACAGAATCAAGGAAAACCGGGTAGATGCGGACGATAAAGAGGGGATTCGGGGTGTAAATTGCACGGTCGACAAGGGCGTGAGAGTGCAAAATTCAACGTCCGCCGGTGGGCAGCGTCAAACTTGAAACAGGAGGGGAAAAGGGGAGTGCGGTTAAAGCCCGAACTGCTTGCGCTTTCTCCAGAGTGTTGCCTTGTCGATGCCCAGTACCTCAGCAGATTCCTGTACTGAGGAGGTCGAAGCAAGCACCCTGCGAATATGCAGCTCTTCGATAGTTTCCAGCGTTATTCTATCACCGATTTTAATCTGGGGCGGCAAGGTGGAGGCAATAGTTTCGGGTAGAAGTTCTTCACCAATAAAAGGGGTTGTACAGAGGATCACCGCCCGTTCAACCACGTTTCGAAGCTCGCGGATGTTGCCCGGCCAGCCATAATCGCGAAAAATGCGCAATACCTCAGGGCTGAATCCCTGAATGGCCTTGTGGTTCTGGGCATTGAAAAATGCAAGCATGTTTCCGGCAATCTCTTCGACATCTCCTGAGCGCTCGGCCAGGGAGGGAAGCGTTATCTGAATGACATTGAGGCGATAATAGAGATCCTCACGGAAACGTCCAGAAGCGACCGCCGACTCGAGATCAGCATTTGTGGCTGCGATAATACGAACATTGGCTTTTCGGGTGTGCTGATCGCCGACACGCTCATATTCCCGCTCCTGAATGAAACGCAGCAGTTTCGACTGGATTGGAAGCGGAAGTTCACCTATCTCATCAAGGAAGAGGGTTCCACCCTCGCAACTTGCCACACGCCCGGGATTGTCTCGAAGAGCGCCGGTAAACGCTCCCTTGACATGACCGAAGAGCTCGCTTTCAAGAAGCTCCTGGTTCAGTGAAGGGCATGAAATAACACCGAATGGTTTGTCGGACCGAAGACTCCAGGAGTGGATGAACCGGGCTATCATGGTTTTTCCCGTACCACTCGGTCCCCGAAGCATGACAACCGCATCGGAAGCTGAAACCTGTCGTGATAGTTCTATCACCCGTTGCATTGGCGGGTAACTGGAGCGAAGCGATACATCGGGATCTTTTCGGTTCAGATCGTCCTGAAGCAGAGTGATTCGCTGTTCAAGAGTCCTGATTGAAGCAAGTCGTTCAAGAACGAGTTTGAGCTGATCAGGTATAAATGGTTTGGGTAGATAATCTGCAGCCCCGCGTTTCATCGCTTCGACTGCTGTATCCACCGATGCAAACGCCGTCATGACAACAATCTTCAGCCATGGCGACTGGGCAAGCAGAGAAGAAACCAGATCAAGTCCACTCTCCAGGCCTAACCGGATGTCAACGAAAGCAAGATCGAAAATCTGCAGCCGGGCCTCAGCCAAGGCATCCTGAATGTTGGATACCGTAGTGACTTTGTGGTGTCTGATCTCGAGGAACATCATCATGGTTTTTCTGATGTTGCTCTCGTCATCAACGACCAGTACATTCATCGTTGATGTGCTAATCTCTTTTTCTTCACTCTTCATGATTGATTAACTGAACATTTAAAACAAAGCATACAGCTGTGGACTTTCGAGACAACACACTAATAAAATAAGGGTTAACCTTGATTCTGAATGTTTTTTTTGTGTATCCACTTCGAAACAGGTTCACTCTGTTGAACTTAGGAAATAAGGCGTTGGCTCATGGTTTGAGCATCCCTCTTAAGCCGTTTCCATACCTCTTCGATGATAAATCCGGATGCTTCATCCGGGTCATTCATGAAAATCAGACTTTCGAAAGTATTAAACCTTGAACGGGCACAAGCTTTCAGTAAAGCATCGTTGCCTTGATAGAGCCCGAACTCGTTGCGGATTACCCACCCCAGACCAAAATGAAAATTGATCAACTCCTTCTCTGAACTATTCCCGAGCTCGCTTTTCTCCTTTTCACTCATTGATGCGATAACCCGTTCTACTGCATCATCAATCGTCTTGGGCCATAGTGATGGATCAGGCATAATGATATCACATTGTATATGGAAGAAATTAAGGTCACTTAACGTAACTCAGTTGCAACAGCTATATACCATTCAGCATACCCATTCACCAGTCCCCCAACCGCCCACTGCCAACTGCCCACTACTCTATGCTTTCCCCGCAAACGCGCCACTGAATGATCTGATTCCCATGGTTCCAGAAAGCAGGAACCCTTCGCCATACATAACGCCGATCTGTTCGCCGAAATACCTTGCACGCGCTTCAAGCCCGGTAAGAAATTCCTTGCGGTTAATCAGTGTTTTAGGCTTTTCCGTACTTCCTTTGCGGTAAAACTGCGAACCGAATGCAAGCACTCCCTTTCTGGATGCCTCAAAGGTTTCCGAGACATCAACAATGAAGTCTGGATCAAGGTGTTTGAACTGTACATAGTAGAGCAGGTGTTGAGGCCGGTGCGGCTTCTGCACAGCTCCGTTCATGGTTGTCGGAAGCTCTTGAAGACCGGCATAATAAAATGCATCGGTTACCAGCCTCGAAGCTTTCGAGTGGTCGGGGTGACGTTCATCAGGTGGATTGGCAAATACTACATCCGGCCTGAAGTGTCTGATGACCCGTATAATCTCGGCAAGGTTTTCTTCGGTATAAAATAATTTTGAATCTCCGAGGTCAAGGGTGGAGCGGCTCCGGTAGCCCATAACTTCAGCAGCAGCTTTGGCCTCGCTTTTCCTTGTTTCAGGGGTTCCGAGTGTGCCCATCTCTCCTCTAGTCAGATCGCATACAGCAACTGCCTTACCCTCACTCATGATTTTCAGAAGAGTGGCTCCGCAAGCCAGTTCAACGTCATCAGGATGAGCGCCAAACGCAAGCGCATAGACTTTTTCAGCTGAACTTTCCAATTGCCTTGTCATTATTACTTTTATATTTAACTCCTTGAACAAATGAAAAATATCATATTTCCTCACCAATGCTGAAAGTAAAGATTGTTCGCCTTAACAAACAAGCGGTACTCCCCGTTTATGCAACTGCCCATGCTGCAGGAATGGATATTTCCGCATGTCTTGACGTTCCTGTAACTATAGAGCCATCTGCAACCGCATTGATCCCCTCCGGGTTTGCCCTTGAACTGCCTGAAGGGTATGAGGCTCAACTTCGTCCAAGAAGCGGCCTTGCACTGCGCTCACTGATATCACTTCCCAATACCCCGGCAACGATTGATGCCGATTATCGGGGTGAGGTTAAGGTGATTCTTATAAACCACGGCAAAAGCCCGTTTACAGTCAATCACGGTGACCGTATAGCACAAATGGTGGTTGCAAAAGTTGAACAGGTTTCCTTCGAAGAAGTTGGTGAGCTCGGTACGACAGTGCGGGGAGAGGGAGGATTTGGTCATACGGGAACAGGTATCCACCGCAAACAGCAGAAATAACCCGGACGATCAGGAAAAACAGGGTCAGTTCGCTTTCAGATTTTCAAGACCGAATTTCGTGAGTTTTCTGTATAAGGTTGCTCGTCCTATGCCGAGCATACGGGCCGTTCTTGTGAGATTTCCATGGGAGGCCTTGTACGCTTTGATGATTGCGTTCCGTTCGTTCTCTTCAAGCGAATAAGAGCACGGGTCACTTTTTTTGTGTGAAGGTGTGATTGTTTCGGGGAGTGTTTCAGGCAATGTGTTCTCGGAAGAGTTGGCATGCGTTGACCCGGGCACAAAAGCTGTACGCAAAGTATCAATGATGCTTCCTTTCCGGATAACTGCTGATCGTTGAACGGCATTTTTAAGTTCACGGATGTTGCCTGGCCATTGATAACTTTCCAGAATCCTGAGTGCCTCTGGATCAAACTGGAGCGCTTCAATGTGGTTTGATTTCGCAAACTCGTCTAAAAAATGCTGGGCAAGAATGGGGATATCTTCAGCTCTGTCGCGAAGTGTCGGTATGAAGAGTAGAAATTCTTCCAGCCGGTAGTAGAGATCTTCGCGGAAGATATTGTTTTTTATAGCGAGTGAAAAGTCCCGGTTGGTAGCTGAAATGATACGGATGTTGATGTCCTTTTCCGTTTTTTCCCCGACTTTTCGAATCTTTCTTTCCTGCATCACCCGGAGAATTTTTGCCTGTACATCCGAGTCCATATCACCTATTTCATCAAGAAAAAGGGTGCCATTGTTGGCTTGTTCAAAAAAGCCGATATGATCTTTGTCTGCACCGGTGAATGAGCCTTTGACATGACCGAAAAGCAGACTGTCTGCCAGATTGTTTGAAATCGCAGCACAGTTGACTGAAACAAAGGGGCCATTCTTCCGTATGCTTCCGTAATGAATGGCTTGTGCAAATAACTCCTTGCCCGTGCCGCTTTCGCCAAGAATAAGCACGTTCAAGTCGGTATTCATGACTTGCCGGACCTGTTCCATGGTCTCTTTGAGTGCAGTGCTTTCTCCGATGATACTCTGAAACAGTTCCTTGTTTTTCAGTTCTTTCTTCAGCTGTTGAACCTGGTTTTTCAGGGTTGATTCGGCAAGCGCGTTGCGCATGACAATTTCAAGCCGTTCAACATCCAGTGGTTTTGTCAGGTACTCGTATGCGCCAAGTTTTATACATTTTACTGCCTGCGGGATGTCATTGGAGGCGGTAACCATAATGACAGAGGTGGAAATATTGTGCGCTTTTAAATGAAGCATCACTTCAAAGCCATCCTTCTTCGGCATATTGATATCAAGAAGAATAACGTCAAAAGTCTGCTCGGAAATGGATTGTATGCACTCCTCACCATCTTCTGCCGATACAGCCGTATAGCCCATTTTTTGAACATAATGGGTTAGAATCCGGCGGGAGGTATTGTCGTCGTCAGCGATAAGAACTACCCGTTTCCTTAATTCATCCGCTTTCTTGCCGGTATGATTGTTTCTTTTATTATCCTCTTTCAACTTTTATCTCTGTTTTTTATGGGGGCCGGGATAGCAGAAAGATATATCACTAAATTACTGAAATAAAACAACTGTATGGTTAATTAAAAAGCTTCGATACAGTTCTGATATTTCAGTAATTGCAATGTGAACCAGGCTTTTTACTTGTATTATCAGTACTTAGGTTTCGCTACAGGTGCAGAAGGCGTCGCTACCGGTGTAGAAGGTTTCGCTACAGGGATAGACTGTGCCACTGCAGGAGCAGCTGCTTTCACCTCTGGCGCTGGAGCTTTCAACTCTGGTGCTGGAGCTTTCAACTCTGGTGCTGGAGCTTTTATTTCCTGCACAACCTCTTTCTGAGAGAATGGGATTTGTGTGATCTCCTTTCTGTGACGATCCTGGCCTGTTGGTATTCCGGATGAAACGATGTTGTTCACCAGCTGTCCGAGTCCGGAATTTACATTGGCGAACAGGTTCTGGACCTGACCGGAGCTTACTGTTGAGTTCAGGTTTTCAAGCAGATTTTTCCATAATTTGCCGAGTTCCTGAAAAGAACTTTGAACCTGCTCTGAATTAATCGTAGCGGTCACTCCATCTATCAGCTGTCCCGTGGTTGATGTGACGCCTTCAATCAGTTGTCCGGAAACAGTGTTGACATTCTGGATTATTCCCTGTACCGGTTCGGAATTGATAGTTGATGTAACACCGTCAATCAGCTGTCCGGTAGCGGAACTTACTGAGCTTATTATTCCCTGAACTGACTCAATAGTCGAGTCAATCAGGTAGCCAACGTTGCCGATCAAATTAGCCATATCTCCATTGCCGACATTGGATTCCGGATTTGTCGGGGCCGCCGGTTTAGGGGCGCCAGCCGGTTTGTTGAGCTCTTCTGCTGCCATAGTTGTATGTGGTTAAGGGTAAGGAATTAGACGTATTTTGCTCAATATAACAATCTATTTACTAAGTTCTTCACCTCTGTAAAAGGTATTTTTATCAGGTATAATTGCCCCCTTTGTTGTCGATACTGGCAATGTAGGGCTCTTTCACTCTTCGCTGATATTCTCCCTGTAGTACCTGACAATTGTCTCCTGGTCACAACCAAGCGCATACATAAGATGAATGGCTCCAAAGAGCAGCTGCAGCCTGATTATACCGTTTTGATGATACCTTCTGGCCGATGTCGTGACCTCTGCTTCAAGAATGTGGAACTCTGCGAGCTTTTCGATGCGATTGATGATATTGATGTCTTCCATGACGAGATGGGTTTCGTCGAACCCTCCGATCTCCTGAAAGAGGGACTTCTCAATAAAGAGCGACTGGTCACCTCCCCGGCATATCATGAGCGGAAACTGTGTGAACCATCCGTAGAGGCTCATGATTGGATCGATGTCGTTAAAGTTCATCCGGAAACATCCGGCTTTTTTCCCGTTTCCTATAGCTGAACGGATGTCGTCGATAAAGGTTTCCGGAACGAGGGTGTCAGCATGCAGAAAATAGAGAATATCTCCTTTGGCACTACGGGCTCCCGTGTTCATTTGAATGGCGCGTCCTTTTGCACTGTGGCAAACGGTTACCGGAAACTCTGAAAGAATTTTTCGGGTGCCGTCAGTGCTCGCATCACTGACAATAATTTCGATTCCTTCATAACGTTCAGTTATCGAAAGGAGTGCCTTGAGCGACTCAGCGATGATCGCCTCCTCGTTATAGGTGGGGATAATAATGCTTAGGCTTCGTGTGTCCATAATCCGCTTTTTTTCAGGTCTTCAAACGTATCAATATCCGACAGTTCAGGAAGCAGTTCATATGATAGAGAGAGGCACTGAAGAATGTCTAAGGTTCCGCTGAGCACCTCCTTTGTGCTCCACTCTCGTTTCAGGAAGAGTTCAGGTATGGGTTTGTTCAGTCCGATAAGATAAAATCCTCCATCAAGGGCCGGTCCCACAACAGCATCCGCACGTTCAAGAGCCAGGAAAGCCGAATCAAGGTTTGCTGTACTCAACTCATAACAGTCTGTTCCAATAAGCACGATATGGCGAAACCCTTCATCAAACCCTCTGCTTATTGCGTTGAGCATACGTTCGCCAAGATCTTCACCCACCTGAAGTTGTGCATTGAAATGTTCCGTGAGAAAGATGTCTGTGGCAGGAAGGAAGTGAGAGTAACATGCTGTCCGGTTCACAGCAGCTTTTTCGGCGATCAGAGCAGTATGACATCGGAGTTTCTCATAAACCTCAAGGGCTTTCTCATCACCGATCGAACGTGCCAAACGTGTTTTTACCAATCCCGGTTCAGGGTTTTTGGTAAAAATGATAAGCAGCGACCCGCTGGTCATACAAGAGTTCCCTGACAGCTTGAACCAGCACCGGCTGTGCATCCGTAACAGTGCTGGCCGACTGTTATGAGGCGATTCCGGAGCATCTCCTTATTGAAGGAGCTGATATGCTGCGGGGCCCTTTTATCAAGAGGGAGATTGAGCATCTGGTTGAAGTCACAGTCGTAGAGTGCGCCGTCCCACCTGACAGACAGCGTTGTTCGACACATCAGGTTGTTCACAGCAAGGGGGTTGTAGCTTTTTGCCAGAAGCGTCATATACTGGCAGTACTGGCCGTTTTCAAGCAGATCGTTGAGAAAACGGCTGATCGGCATGTTGGTAATGGTGTAAAGGTGGTTGAAGACTATGCCATGCTCTTCAAAAAGTTGCTTTCGGTATCTCCTTTCAAGCTGATGCTGCTCCTCCGGCAGTGAAGGCCCTCCGGGATTATAGACAAGGTTGAGCTCGAGACCGGTTTCCTCTTTACCGTATCCAAGGTTGTTAAGCAGTTTCAATGCTGCAATGGATCGGTCGAAAACCCCCTTTCCCCTTACAGAATCAACAGCATCCTTTGTGTAACAGGGAAGTGAGGCGATGAGGGTTACCCGTTGCTGCTTCAGAAATTCAGGAATGTCACGGTATTTTTCATGAGCAGTTAAAAGGGTCAGGTTCGATCGGACAAGGATTGTTGCATCAGGCAGACGTTCTCTTATACGTTCAATGAACCAGCGAAATTCAGGGTTCATTTCAGGCGCTCCGCCGGTAATGTCAATGGTGTTTATGGAGCTTTCACCAAGAACGTCAAGGCATTGCTGCATTGTCTGGCGAGTCATCATCTCCCTGCGGTCCGGTCCGGCACCAACATGGCAGTGCCGGCAGAGGAGGTTGCAGCGGTAGCCGGTGTTGATCTGCAACACATTGATAGTTGTGGCGGAGAGTGGAATGTTTCCGGATTCTTTAACCTTTTCACTGAACGAAATGATGCCGCAGTCAGTCTCTTCAAGCAGCTTTACCTGAGCGTCAGCGGTTGGAAACAGCATATTTTTCCTGGGTTGTTCATGTTGATTTTGCATCGCAGGCGCAGGCTAAATTCATTCAGCCACCGAATTTGCTGAGGAGTTTTTCAGCAACCAGCTTTCCACTCAGTGCGGCTCCTTCCATTGAGGCGAGATAGTGCTGATCGGTATAATCACCGGCAAGGAAAAAGTTTTTGACAGGGCTGATCTGGTCGGGGCGGTATTGATCGACATCAGGAACAGCCTTGTACACAGACTGGGGAATTTTGACAATCGTTGATTTCAGCAGTTTTGCCCCTCGCGACTTGGGAAATCTGTCATGGATGTCTTTCATTACCAGCCCGATGATGACCTCGTTGGGCATATTCATGAGCTGGTGTGCAGGAGCAAGAACAAGGCTCATAACGCTGCCGCCGTCAGCCGTTCCCGTGCCATTCTGGAAATCATCAGGACAGGTGAGTGATACATCGGCAAAGGTCGCGAAAATAGTGCCCTGCGAAAACATGAGATTATCGGTATCGGTTATTTTCCTGTCAAACCAGAGCTGACAGTTTGCAACGGGGCTGCCGACAAACTCGTGAAGGTTGCGGAAATATTTATGGGCAAGCCACTCATTGGGGACTATTTTTTTAATGTTATGAACAGGCAGTGCCGAAATATAGGCGTCAGCCTCAATTTTATGGCCATCCTGCAGGACCGCGTGTTTAATGGTTTCGTCACTGTTCAGTTCAAAGCTCTTCAGCCTGGCATCAACAAAAATACGTCCACCCTTGCTCTGGATGTACTGCCGCATTGGCTCAATCATCGAATCGCCTGGGTTTTTGCGGAAAAAGGCAAACTTTGTTGCCGCATAATCGGTCCCGAAGTATTTGAAAATAGTGATCATCGGCCTGGCGCTGATTATGTTCGGCTCAATGAAATTCATGGCAAGTGCGATGGCGCGCCACAGCTTCTGCAATGAATGTTCAGAAGCGCCTCTCCGCCGGTGCCATTCCGAATAGGTCATATGATCCTGACTGCGGAAATACTCCTCATTGCCTGCAAGGGCAGGGAAGAGTCCCTTGATCAGAGAGATTTTGTCCCACATGGTGAGAAAGTCGGTCTGCAGTCCGCCAACAACCTCTGCCCAGGGGCTCGGAAGCTTTGCTTTTTTGAAATAGGATTGCTTGCCGTCCGTCTCGGCATAGATGAGTGAGTGCTCTTTCCACTGATAATTATCTCCGGCACCGACTCGCTGGAGGTATTTCTGAAGCTGTGCGTAGCCCCCGAAAACTATATGCAGCCCCGACTCTATGGAATCGCCATCACTGTCTTTCCAGACCGAAACCTTTCCGCCAAGTATTTTGCGTTTCTCATAAATCTCAACAGTATGTCCCCGATCCACAAGTTCTATTGCTGCGCTGAGTCCTGCAACTCCGGCGCCGAAAATTGCTATTTTCACCGTTACTTATGATTTTGTAATTACAAGAGATGTGGATTGCCCCGAATCAAGGCGTTAATATAAGTATTTATTATAAAGCAAGTACTTTACAGGGGAGCGTGAATTGTTATTACCTTTTAATTAAGCCCTTTCCATACCTTTCCCGACTCAGCCAATATGATTTACGCTGATTCCTGCTATCAACCCCCTTGCCAGCATACCTGCGTGCCGTAAGTATCTGAAGATAGAATTTTTTGATGACCCGAGGACATCAAAAGATTGGGATTCAAATCGCCCAACGATCTCTAAAGCGTCCCTATGTAGGTTGGGGTGATTCCTGAACCCCAACAAAACAAACGTTGTCCTGAGAGGATAGCTCTTTTCAGCCTGCAGGTAAAGTTTGCCTTCCATCTTTTATCTAGAGCAATAAATACCAGGTGCCCTTGACAAAACAATTGATTTTACGCGTGCTTATTGGCTGTAAAAATCTTTAGCTTTGATGTGCTGCCAGTATATTACGAACAAGACGATATACTGTTGTTCCAGTCGTAACAGGCCATCCTGATTTTGTATTGTTATCTCGTTGGGATGCTCTTCGGATTGCGGTTTCAACCATCTTGCGGGTGATTTGATTTGAGGCTACTCCCTTGTCATAATCAGGGAGATGGCGACGTAGGCGTTCAGTGCAATTTTTTGAGGATGTGATCCCGTCGCCATCGTCGAAGTGCAGCAACAGCCAGTACTCGAATTTCGGGTTACTCAAGGCCAATCCGTAATTTTCCTTTTGTTGGGCCCAATCATACATCTGCTGGATATGCTGTTCATCCCAGCAGTCCCTGTCTGCAACCAGCCAAGCCTCATCAGAATCTTTCAGTCCCTCTTCTTTGATATGATTTTGCATCCTTTTCAGTACCTGTAATGGAGCACTTTTGTTTTTGCTTTTGCTTTTCAGGCAGCGAATATGAATGACCGATTGCTCACTCTGTAGTGCAGCAAAGTACTCTGGTTCAGTTTTAACTCCTTCGGTCGCGATGATGAACAGCTTTTTGTACCGACGTGTACCCGATGGACGATTAAATAGCCTTCTTTTTAGCCTCATTATTGCTGCGCTCCATTCGACGGTTCACAAGCAGAAGTAATAAGCTTTCCGGTAATCGGTATTCTGGGGATACCACCCAATCTGCCTTGCAGATAGCTTTTACGAATATCCTTATCAAACCGTACATCTTTGTATTCGCTGAAAGATCTCAACTGCGAAGCTCCGGAAGAATCTCGTTCTGCCACCCACATTTCGTCCCGGCGCAACAAATGCTGATCCATGAGCAAAACATCATGGGTTGTAAACAACAGTTGAGCTCTGCTTTCAGGAGTGCAGCTCTCCAGATATCCTTCCAGCAGGCGCCTTGTCAAAAGGGAGTGAAGGCTGCGATCCACTTCGTCAATGACAAATATTTTTGTTGACTTCCTTGCAGATATTTCCAGAAAAGCGGGCAATAGATCAATAATCCTTTGTGATCCATCCGACTCCTGCTGCAACTCGAATTTTGTTTCTGTGCCATCCGGTTTTTGATGGAACGTAACCAGTTTTCTGGCAATCAATTCACCCTGCTTTCTTGTAACGATATAACGTTCCACTGACGGGTCTGAAACTACACGGACACTCATTCCTTCCCTAACATCTTCCTTAAGCATTGTCTTCAGTGCATCAGGAAGAGGGAGGTTTTCAAAAAGAATTTTCTCACCGCCAAGATGTGCTATGCCGGTGTCCAGTTTTTGCAGCATTTCATTCATCGTGGAATACAAGGGGTGCTCTTCATCCAGAAACTGCTCAAAAGGCTCAAACCGTGAATCAGGTGCAACGAGTTCCAGGCAATTGTTGAACCAGTCGTAGACGGGACGAAACGCATCAACTTTTTGAGATACCGAGTTTGTCAAGAAGAGCTGATTATCTCTTGTCCCTTGAAAAGCAAATGCAAGAAACGGGTTTTCTTCAAGTCCAGCCCCAAAATTTGGCTTTCCATCCCGGCGATCAAACAGGACTTTTTCGCTGGTGCTGGTAATTTTAACAAGGCGTTCATCAAGAATCGCTTTTCTTGTTACAGCAAAGCTGTATTCATAGATCGTTTCATCAATCAGCAACTCAAACGAAAAACGTGTGGCCTTGCCTGCACCGTTGCCGTCAAGACGAAAAGCCTCGACCGGAATCAAGCTATCTGGTTTTGTACCTTTGATAATAAGGTTTTTGGCAAAGCTTAATGCCTTGAACAAATTTGTTTTTCCGGAAGCATTGCCGCCATAAATGGCAGCTATGGGAAGGATTCTTGTCTGGTATTTTGCTACTAATGGCACACGATCCCTATGCTGCCGCTCCCGGCTTGCAATCATCGAAAAGGAGATTGAGTCTCTGAACGATGCCCAGTTTTCAAGAGAGAAATTGATAAGCATACATGCCTCTGTTTAAGAGATTATTTCACATTATAAGTGATATAATAGGAAAATGAGTTAAATAATTCCTCTTTTATGTGAAAATATCTCTTAAGGAGTGTCGTTATCTATGAAGTCATGCTGAAAAAATAGCGACTTGTTTTTGAGTCATCGAAGTGGAACGCGTAACAGGTTTTTCTTGGGCACTTTATCGCGATTTCTATAAATTGCAGCGACTGATAATTGCTTCAGGCATCACCGTTAAACGTGCATTTATACATAACGGTCCTAAATTATTTAAGAATTTTGCCGGAATAGAGGTGAATTCTAAAGAAACTGATTGTTTTTTTCTTATTATTAGTTAATTTCCTACAAAATTGAATTAAACAAAATCACGCTATGTCGGGCCATCTTGATCTGATTGACCTTAAAATAATTGAGTCTCTTGGCGAAAACGGTAGAGTTCGATTGAGTGAACTGGCTGAAGTTGTTGGCCTTTCAATACCGTCTGTCAGTGAGCGGCTTGACAAGCTGCAGAAGAATGGTATCATCAAAGGCTTTTCCATGGAGGTTGATGAACGCCAGCTTGGTTTTGATATCCATGCGTTTGTCAGGGTCAGAATTGACTCCTCAAAGCATTACAAGTCATTTATGGAGCATGTAATGAAAGAGGACGAGATTATGGAGTGCTTTTCCGTTACCGGTGAAGGCTCGCATATATTAAAAGTCATGACTCATAACACTGCATCCCTTGAAATGTTTCTTTCCAGAATACAGAGTTGGCCCGGTGTCCTTTCCACCAATACCAGCTTTGTGCTTTCCCAGTTGAAGAAAAATAAAAAAATCAGTGCGGATATTGTTCGCACCAACCTTCAGGACCGTCAGGTGCTGATAACGTTTGATGAAAAAAAATCAAGGAAATAAAAAAGACAAGAGCGATTTATTTTTTCGGAGACATCACACACCAATATCATGCAAATCAACAAGGAGGTTCGTTTGAAGAGCGATAGTAAAATTCCGGTTTCCACCTACTTTGGATCGTTGACCTTTGATCACAAGGCAATGCGTGCAAAACTTCCAAAAGAAGAGTTTGCAGCCTTGCAGGATACCATCAAGGCAGGTAAAAAAATATCTTCGGAAATTGCCGGCGTTGTAGCCCATGGCATGAAAGAGTGGGCAATGGAGCAGGGTGCTACCCATTACACCCACTGGTTCCAGCCAATGACTGGTTCCACAGCAGAAAAACATGATGCTTTCTTATCGATTGACCGAGATGGCACACCGATAGAGCGTTTTTCAGGTGAGCAGCTTATCCAGGGTGAGCCTGATGCATCAAGCTTCCCATCAGGCGGTATGCGTACCACCTTTGAAGCACGTGGGTACACCGCATGGGATCCATCCAGTCCTGCATTCCTCATGAAGGGCGGCAAAGATCTGACTCTCTGTATTCCAACCGTTTTCATTTCCTACCACGGCGAAGCACTTGATGCCAAAACTCCGCTGCTGCGTTCAATGGAAGCAGTCAGCAAATCAGCCATCCGCCTGCTTGAGATACTTGGCGTTACAGGTGTAACACGGGTAAAAACCTTCGCCGGCTGCGAACAGGAATACTTCCTTATCGATAAGAAATTCTATACCGATCGTCCTGACCTTGTCATGTGCGGTCGTACCCTGCTTGGTGCTCTTCCACCGAAAGGCCAGCAGCTTGAAGACCACTATTTTGGATCAATTCCTGACCGTGTTCTGGAATTCATGCAGGATGTCGAACATGAACTCTACCTGCTCGGTATTCCGGCCAAGACCCGTCACAACGAGGTTGCACCTCACCAGTTTGAAATTGCTCCTATTTTCGAAGAGGCCAACATCGCCGTCGATCACAACCTGCTTGTCATGGAAGTGATGAAAAAGATTGCAGACAAAAAGGATTTTGCCCTTCTTCTGGCTGAAAAACCATTTGCCGGCATCAACGGTTCAGGCAAGCACAACAACTGGTCGATCGGCACCAATACCGGTATTAATCTGCTTGATCCAGGTGATACTCCTGAAAAGAATGTTCAGTTCCTCGTTTTCCTTGTTGCCGTCCTCAAAGGCGTCCATAAGAGAGCTGATGTGCTGAGAATGTCAATAGCCAGCATGGGCAACGATCACCGTCTCGGTGCCAACGAAGCTCCTCCTGCTGTTGTTACCGTCTTCCTTGGCGAGCTGCTGGAACGAGTGCTTGATGCAATCGAGAGTGGCAAGGTTGACCTTAAAACAGAGAAACAGGTTCTGAACCTCGGCCTTTCACAGGTTCCGGTGGTCAACAAGGACTATACCGATCGTAACCGTACATCACCGTTTGCCTTCACCGGTAACAAGTTTGAGTTCAGGGCTGTAGGCTCTTCTCAGGCAGCCTCAGTGCCGAACATGGTGCTCAACACCCTTATGGCCGAAGCTCTTGATGAGATCTCCGATGCTATTCAGTCAAAGCTCAAATCCGGAAAGGAAAAGGAATCTGCAATTCTTGAAACTCTTCGTGAGCAGATTACTGCTACCAAGGCTATCCGTTACCCTGGTGACAACTATGCCGAGGCCCTTCAGAAGGCCGCTTCCGAGAGAGGGCTGCCTAACCTGAAGAATACACCACAGGCACTCAGAACCCTGCTTAAGAAGGATGTACAGGATGTATTTGTCAAATATGGCGTCCTGACTGTTCCGGAAATAGACTCACGTCTGCATATCCGTCTCGAACGCTATGTCAAGGGTATTGATATCGAAGCCCGTACACTGCAGCTTATGTTGAAGACCTTCGTTATTCCTGATGTTTCCGAATACCAGGGCGACCTCGGTAACTCATTCAACAATCTGCTCTCTGCAGCTGATGCCATCGGTCTTTCCGACAAGGCGCTCAAGAGCCAGGCTGACAACTTCAAACTTGTGGCCGAAAACCTTTCAACGCTTATCGACCTCAGTGCAGAGCTCGATGAAGCCATTGAAAAAATCGAGTCATTCTCAACCGAGTTTGAAAAGGCTGACTATTGCGCAGATGAACTCCTTCCGTTCATGAGCGAAGTGCGTGAAGTAGCCGACAGCCTTGAACGTGTTGTCGACCGCAGCCGCTGGCAGCTCCCGACCTACTCGGAAATGCTCTTCCAGCATTAATCCGCTAGTGTTACACAACAAAAAGGCCCGCATCAGCGGGCCTTTTTGTTTCCTTCTGCCCACTGCCCACTGCTTTTTCTCCCCAACTCAGCACTCAGCACTCGAACCTCAGCACTTCTTCTCACTCCCCGATAATCTTCACCAGCACCCTCTTCTTCCTCCGTCCGTCAAACTCTCCATAAAAAATCTGTTCCCACGGTCCAAAATGCAGTTTCCCTTTTGTCAAGGCAACCACAACTTCCCGGCCCATAATCTGCCGCTTATGATGAGCATCGCCGTTATCCTCTCCTGAGAGGTTATGGCGGTATAGGCTGAGAGGTTCATGGGGAGCAAGTTCCTCAAGCCAGCGCTTGTAGTCATGCTTCAATCCGGATTCGTCGTCATTGATAAAGACCGACGCTGTAATGTGCATGGCATTCACCAGGCAGAGCCCTTCCTCAATGCCGCTCTCCCTCAGCGCCAGCTCAACATCCCGGGTAATGTTCACAAAATCCATCCGGGCCGGCACCTCCATCCAGAGTTCCTTATGGTACGATTTCATATATCTCTATTAGAAATTGATAAGTTATTTCATCCCAAACGCTCTTCTCTCTCCACTGCCGACTGAATATCCTCTTCATCCGCAGCTAAAAATATAAGTCCCATAAGTCCTATAAGCCCTATTCCCAATTTCAGAACTAAAGAAAATATTTTTATTGCAAACGTTAAGTTATGCCTTATTTTTACCAACCTGTTCCCATTTTCCCGGAAATACAAACACTGCCGACATGCCCGAGGTTTTTCATTATCCCGTAGCCTATCCCGCATGGTGGATGGATTCATATTTTCTTCTCACCTGGTGTCTTGGAATGCTCTTTCTAAGTGCTGGATGGGCCATATTTTTCCGATACGGCAAGTTTACCTACGGTGTTGATCTTGGCTGTTTCTGGAAAACAACCTTGCTGCTCGTGCTGACCACCATATCCCTCGGTGGTCCCAATTACTACAATACCCGTTTTGTAGGGGAGCATGGTCAGGATGGAGATGCAATCAAAATATCCAGTGACAAGCTGCTCTATCTTGATCGAAAAGGGAATGAGAAAAAGCTAAACCTTACAGATATTACCTCTATTTATCAGGAGAGTATTACCTATAACCCGCCACCGAAAATATTTATTGTCGCAGGAAAAGCCCCTGTAAGGGATTCAATATTTGTAAAAACCAACCTTCCCGACTACAGGCGCTTTCTATCAGACCTGTCTAAAAAAACCGGTATTGAAGCAAAGCTGCGCTAAGATCATGCCTTATTCCAGCGAAGAACCTCTTCAAGATGCGCTGCTATGTGTTGTTGAAATAGGCAACACAACAGCTTCCTTTGCCGTTTTTAAAGGAGATGAGTGCCTTGAAGTGCACAAGGTGCCTTCAATAATGCTCTCCGGATATGACGATGTCACTGCTCAGGTAGTTCCGATCCTTCATAGGTATCCTGCCCTTGCCGATGCGGCGCTCTGCAGTGTTGTCCCTTCCGTAGGCTCCACTGTCAGCAACTTTCTTCGCGATCATCTGAGAGGCCGGGTGCTTGAGGTAACTTCAACAGTGCAGCTGCCGTTTATGCTGCGCTACGACTCTCCGGAATCCTTTGGTGCCGACCGCATTGCCCTCTGTGCCCAGAGCAGCAGACTCTTCCCTGAAGAGCCTGTTATTGCGCTTGATATCGGTACAGCCATTACCGTTGATGTCCTTGGTTCCGACAGGGCATATCTCGGAGGTCTTATTCTCCCCGGCCTTGACCTGATGGCCAAAGCTCTGAAAGAACATACAGCCCGGCTTCCGTTGGTCAGTATGGATCATCCTGATACGCTGACAGGATTTTCCACATCCGAATGCATCCGCAACGGTATTATCTGGGGTTGCGTCTCGGGTTTAGAGGGGCTTCTTGTGAAGATTACAGCCAGGCTTAAGGACGAGCATAACGCAGAGAATATCCATGTGCTTGCGACTGGCGGTAATGCGCCGCTCATTGCCGGTCTGCTTGCAACCACACCAGTGCTTGATGAGCTGGCAGTGCTCAGGGGTACCCGCTACCTCTTTACGCTCAACGCAAGCGCTTCCCGCTGAAGAATGTCAGGGCGTCATCAATCGCTTTCAGCACAGATTTGTCATCAACGTTTTTCTCCAGCAGAAAGGCCTCACCCAATCTTTTCAGCACTACAAAACGCAGCTTCTTATCAAGTTTTTTCTTGTCAGAAAACATGTTTTCAAGCAGAACTTTGCTGTCGATATCGAGAAACCTGCGTTTGAGCACCCCTTTTGGAAAACGGAATTTCTTCAGGATAGAGAGCCCCCGCTCAAGCGATACCGTATCGAGATAGCCGAGATTGTGCGATAAAAAGAGAGCGCAGACCATGCCGATCGTGACCGCCTCGCCGTGACGAAGGTGACGGTACTCAGCAAGTTTTTCAAGACCGTGCGCAAAGGTGTGTCCGAAATTGAGGGTTGCTCTCAAGCCATTCTCTTCCCGGAAATCCTTTGTAACAACATCATTCTTGATGAATGCACTCTTTTTGACTGCTTCAGTCAGCCATGGCTCCTGAAGTTCGGTAATTGCTTTGAAATGGAGATCAAGGAACGAAAGGAAAGCCTCATCGGCAATAAAGCCGTACTTGACAACTTCCGCCATTCCGGAATAGATTTCCCTCTGTGGCAGGGTTTTAAGGTATGAAGGATCAATCAGCACCAGTTCCGGCAGATGGAAAAACCCGATAAGATTTTTGCCGAGCGGGTGGTTAATGGCAACCTTCCCGCCAATCGAGCTGTCAGTCATAGCCAAGAGCGTCGTTGGAAGCTGAATAACCGGTATGCCGCGGTAATAGCTTGCAGCAATAAACCCGCCGAGATCACCGACAACACCGCCACCGACGGCAAGCAGGTTCCAGCTCCGGTCAACATCAGCCTCAATCATAGTCCCGTAAAGGCGGTAAGCCGCGCTGAAACTTTTTGAAGCTTCCCTTGCAGGCACAACCAGCTCTCTCCATTGAAAACCTTCCTGGGTCAGCGTAGCAAGAAGCCCGTCTCCGTAGAGCTTGCGGGTATGTTCATCAAAGAGCACCACCGTTTTTTTTGTCATGCCATGCGTGGCAAACAATGCACCAAGTCCGGCGGTAACGGGCGTTCCTGCAATTATCGTACTCACATCGTGTTGTTTAAAGATTAATCCGGTGTGCTGGATGATGCCTTTCTTACATACCGCTCTATTTTCCTGGTCAGTTCCTCGACTGTTGATCCAATGCGGTTAATGTCAGTATGAACAGTGATGTCAGCGCTTTCATATCGAGGCTCCCGTTTGGAAAGGATCGTCGCAATTTTATCCTCAATCTCTTCGCGCGAGAGCTTCTGCCCGTTTTTACCTTTCAGCAGTGGCCGATCGGTTTTGTTGTACAGCCTTCTGGCAAGTGTTTTCGAGGGAGATTTCAGATAGACCAGGGTTCCGGACTCTTTAATCAGGTCATAAGCACGGTCGTTTTCCAGAACACCACCTCCTAGTGATATCACCAGGTTGTTCTGCTCAACAACCTCCTCGATTGTCTGATGTTCAAGATTCCTGAAATGCTCCTCTCCACTTTCAGCAAAAATCCGGGTGATAGTTTTACCGGCATGTTTTTCAATCCTCTGATCAAGGTCAATAAACTCATAGCCGAGCGAATTGGCTAGTAGCGGCCCAATCGTCGATTTACCTGATCCGCTGAACCCGGTTAAAAATATGAGTGAATGATGCTTCGTCACGGTTTGCTGTTAAAACTTTCCGGTTACCTTTGCCACTTCCACCTCCTGGTTTCCTTATTGCGGCAAATATATACAATAAAGCAAAAAAAAGCACTCTTCGTCAGCAGTTTGAATCCGTCAGCAATGCTGCGCCGGAGAACTTATTATCGGTCCGGCAGTTACGGCCATTGCCATAATGCTGTGAAAATCATAGCTTCTTCTATGAAGGTCCTTTAACTCTTTTAAAAAGAATGAAAAAGCTTTACATCATAAAGGCAGGAACCACATTCTCCTCAACCCTTGAAACCCTCGGTGATTTCGATGACTGGATCAAAACCGCACTCTGCCAGCCGGAGCTGCCCGTTGCTGTTGTTGATGTGGTGCAGGGCTGCCCTCTTCCTTCGCCGGAGGAGTGCAGTGGTGTTATCGTAACAGGATCTCATGCCATGGTTACTGATAATCTGCCTTGGAGTCTCAAAATCGAATCGTGGATTCCATCGCTTGTTGCGTCAGTAGTCCCTTTTCTTGGTATCTGTTACGGTCATCAGCTTCTCGGCCGGGCTATGGGAGGAGAGGTAGGGTATAATCCGAATGGCAAAGAAATCGGAACCGTTGCGATTTCTCTCACCGGAGACTCAAAGAGTGATCCGCTTTTCAAATGCACTCCATCCATTTTCCTGGCTCATACTACACATGCACAAAGTGTCCTGAAGCTTCCTTTAGATGCACTCCTTCTTGCAAGTAATGCCCATGAACCTCATCACGCATACCGTATCGGCAGCTCTGCCTGGGGAGTCCAGTTTCACCCGGAATACACAGCCGAAATCATGCAGGCATACTTGACTGCCCAGGCTGAAAGCCTAAGAAAAAAAGGACGCAATGTTGAGAATCTGTTCCTTGAAGTAACAGCAACCCCTTTTGCCCGCAAGGTGCTTTCCAATTTTGGATCATTGGTTCGAGATCGCATTATTGCTGAGTCCTGAACGATTTATTTCCTGCCTTTCGATTAATCTCCCTGGAAAATATAATTCTGTTTTCAAAATAACTCATTTATGGTATGTAATATGCCCTTTTAACGGGATTTGCATCGTAGTAGTTATTGTTAAATTTAAGAACAAAAATATATAGACAGAATACCGGTTATAATTATTAGCTCGCAGTAATAATGGAGACAATAATATTTTTGCGCTGAAAGACTACTTGATGATATAGATAATTTTATAAAGGAGTCACCTTTTACGGTCAAAGGAAAGGTATCTGGTGTTTTTGGATACTCCATAATGTTTAGATGCAAGGAGAAGACGCAATGAGTCAAATAGGGAGTAAAACAGAAATTCAGAAATACATTTTGGCTTCGAGATATGCGGTGCTCAACTATGTTCGTCGTGATCTCACTCCGGTATCAAGGGCGATTGGAAGTTTTGCTCCAGATGGAGATGATCTCTTTTTTTCTACAGGGAAAGAAAGTTCAAAAGTTGCGGAGATTCATATAAACAAGCGGATATCATTTTACTTTGAGCATGATAACCAGGTGCTTGAAAACTGGAAAAGTGTTCTTTTAATTGGTGATGCGGAGCCGGTCAGCGTCGGCTCATCAGATTATAACAAGGCGATTGAACGTCTTGGAGCCAAAAGCCCACGTTTCAGGGAACGTGTTGCAAAAGGTGATCTGGATAGCGCGGTAATCTACAGAATTAACACCAGTGAGTTTGAATATCTTGATCGCAGTAAAGGATATGGTCCTCCTCTTAAGATTTCAGTGATATAGCTTTCAACAAAAAATATCAATGTAGAAAGAACATGGCGTGTTTATGTGAGCATAAAGAATTTATGGAGATCGAATGGGAAGTGCCGACAATAGAATCAAAAGAGTGTGCCGAGATAGTCGGTCTGGCTCTTGAAGAGATAGCGGAGGTTCGCGGAGTTAAGGTGAACTTGTTGTCAAAAACCGTGACGGTATGCTTTGATGATACCAAAATCGGACTGCAACAACTGAAAGAGGCTATGATTAAGGTAGGGTTCCCAGCTGTTTTAGCATAGAAATTGTGATTATCAATATTGGATTCTCGGATGTTTATGCCTGAAAATGAAGGGATAACATGTAGTGTATAAAATTTCGTAGATAGTGACTGATCGGGTTTTTTTATGAGTAATCGATTTGTTTAAAGAATAAAGTTTTTTTATTCAAGTGGTAACTCATTTATGGTATACAATACACCGCAAAGATGGGATTTATAAAATTTAAATAATTATGGATATTGATACTATGATATAAGTTTGAATTCAGGGTTACATGTTTTTAAGGCGGGTGTTGGTAAATTATTATGCTATTAACAAATATAATAACTATAGTGGACCCCGATTTTT
>SZXX01000022.1 GCA_005843825.1 Chlorobium sp. | reverse complement strand
CAACTGAGCTACAATCACCATGGAAAAACTACGGACTTCCATTTGTGCGCCCGACTGGACTCGAACCAGTAACCCTCAGCTTAGAAGGCTGATGCTCTATCCATTGAGCTACGGGCACAGCATCAATCATCAGAACTTCTCCACTTTCTGTCGGGGTGCCGAGACTCGAACTCGGGGCCTCCTGGTCCCAAACCAGGCACGCTACCAACTGCGCCACACCCCGTCTTCCATAACAGTAGAAGGCTCCTAATATACCACAAGAACAATAACTACCAAAAAATAATTTCAGAAAACACTACCTCGGACATCCGTGCTTAACCGCTTTCATAAAAAAGGGATAGAAGAAATAATCCAGAAAAATATGAATCATTGAATCTATAAAATTCATCCACAAACCGCTGCCTGTAGAGAGAGAATCAGCGATGGCTGAGGAAAAAGTCGCCAATGATCTGCCTCAGCTCTGCATGACAGACCATTTCGATGGCCTCAGCAGGAGTGACAAGCTTTCGGCGGCGATCGTGCATTTCATCCCATTCATCAAGCATGGTTTCAATGAAAAGCGGATACACCAGAACCGAAAATGATTTGCCAAACTTGCGGTACCGGTACTTTCCGGCTTCTTTGTGGTGCACAACCCCTATCAAACCGGCTTCTTCATAAGCTTCTTTTGCGGCTGAGTCTGCGGGCGACAACCCTTTTTCGACATATCCCTTGGGAATGATCCAGCGTTCACTCTTTCTGGAGGTAATAAGCACCAGTCTGTTGTCGAGAACGGGAATAACGCCTGATTGCTTAAACACTCCTTTGAACCGTCCTGCCATGAGGGATCTATTTATTTACTTCTGAAATTTGATGTCGATCCGGAAGCATTATCTCTTGTTACGTAATAGTATCAGTTGACGAATATGCCTGCCATGAACGTAAAATACAACTGATTTTGTTATTTAAAATTACTCTCTGTCGGCAATTGGTCTCTTTCGTTTGATAACTCTTTTTTGTAACATAAAAAGAGAGACAAGAAGGGGTTGATGTCACAACAAAAACCATCAATAAAAAACATGAAAGCAATCATTCCTGTTGCCGGGGTGGGCAGTCGTTTGCGCCCGCACACTCTTTCGAATCCTAAAGTATTGCTGAACGTGGCAGGCAAGCCCATTATCGGTCATATTATGGATAAGCTGATTGCTTCTGGAATCGATGAAGCCATCGTCATCGTCGGTTATATGGGGGATATGATTGAAAAGTGGCTTCTGCAGCACTATAGCATCAAGTTCACCTTTGTCACTCAAAAAGAGCTGCTGGGTCTGGCTCATGCCATATGGATGTGCAAACCTTACGTCACTGATGACGAGCCTTTGTTTATTATTCTGGGCGACACCATTTTTGATGTTGATCTTGAAAGTGTTCTGAAAAGCCCTGTTTCAACCCTTGGAGTAAAAGAGGTTGAGGACCCCAGAAGGTTTGGCGTCGCTGTAACCCGTGATGAAAAAATTCTTAAACTGGTTGAAAAGCCTGATACTCCCGTCAGTAACCTTGCCATTGTCGGGCTTTATTTTCTAAAACAGGCTGGATCGCTTTTTAAAAGTATCGATTACCTTATTGATAATAAGATAAAGACAAAAGGGGAATACCAGCTCACCGATGCTTTGCAGCTTCTGATAGAGGGGGGTGAAACATTTACCACTTTTCCTGTGCAAGGCTGGTACGATTGCGGCAAGCCGGAAACGCTGCTTTCCACCAATGAAATTCTTCTGAGAGAACACAGTTCAGCAAAAATATATCCCGGATGTATTATTAATAATCCTGTTTTTATTGCTGACAGTGCCATTCTTGAGCACGCGATTATCGGCCCTAATACGACGATTGGGGAACATGCAGTGATTATCAATTCCATTGTAAAGGATTCCATTATCGGCAATGACTCGCATGTTGAGCTTATCATTCTCGAACAATCTATTGTAGGGAATAATGCCTCTATTACCGGTACTCCCCGGAAAATAAATATCGGCGATTACTCGGAAATACGATTAGGATAAGAGATTTTTTTGCATAGAAGATGACGATTGCTTACATTTTGACTGTATTTTTTTGGCATCCCCATTACCTATGGACACGGTGCCGCAAGCTGTAAAGAGGGTTACGCCCTGAGCTTGTCGGAAGCTTTTCCGTGTCCAGTAGATTCTCCGTGAATTCCTCTCACCGAAAAAGCTCTCGATCAATACAGATTTTTTCTGTTGTAGTTAACTGTATTCGTTAAATCAAAACCTTATTGAAATATGTCACAGAAAAGGTATTTCTTTACCTCAGAATCCGTATCAGAAGGGCATCCAGACAAGGTTGCCGATCAGATTTCCGACGCTGTCCTTGATGATTTGCTTCGTCAGGACCCAAGTTCACGCGTTGCTTGTGAAACTTTTGTTACAACTGGCCAGGTAATAGTCGGCGGTGAAGTTACAACAAAAGGTGTTGCTGATATCCAGACAATAGCCCGTAAGGTGGTCACTGAAATTGGCTACACTAAAGGCGAATACATGTTTGAAGCCAATTCATGCGGCGTTCTTTCAGCTCTTCACAGCCAGTCACCCGATATCAACCGTGGTGTTGACCGCAAGGAAGAGATTGCTGACGAGTTTGACCGCGTTGGTGCCGGTGATCAGGGCATGATGTTCGGCTATGCCTGCACTGAGACTCCTGAGCTTATGCCAGCCGCCATTCAGCTTGCACAGCAGCTTGTTAAAAAGCTTGCTGAGGTGCGTAAAGCCGGAACAGCGGTAACCTATCTCCGTCCTGATGCAAAAAGCCAAGTAACCCTTGAATATGAAGATGACAAAGTCATCCGTGTTGATGCGGTTGTTGTTTCGACCCAGCATGATCCGGAACCGGAAGGCGTGAGCGAAGCTGCATGGCAGGAGGTCATCAAAGGCGATATCATCAAGCATGTCATCAATGTGGTTATTCCTGCCAACCTGATCGACGAAAAGACAAAACTTCACATCAATCCTACAGGTCGCTTTGTTATTGGCGGACCACATGGCGATACCGGCCTTACCGGTCGCAAGATCATTGTTGACACTTACGGTGGTGCAGCTCCTCATGGCGGCGGCGCATTCAGCGGCAAAGATCCTTCAAAGGTTGACCGCAGTGCTGCTTATGCTGCCCGTCACGTTGCAAAGAACATAGTTGCTGCCGGACTTGCAGACAAATGCACGGTTCAGGTTTCCTATGCGATAGGTGTTGCCCGCCCTGTATCGATTTATATCAATACACACGATACGGCCAAGCATGGATTGAGTGATGCCCAGATCCAGGAAAAAGCGGAAGTGATTTTTGATCTCCGTCCTGCAGCTATCATCAAACGGTTCAGCCTGGACAAACCTCAGGGCTGGAAGTATCAGGATACTGCGGCCTATGGTCATTTCGGCCGCGATATCTTCCCATGGGAAAAAACTGAAAAGGTTGCAGAGCTGAAAAAAGCCCTCAATCTGGCCTGAACAATATCAACCTATTAAATTACAAATAACGATATGACAGTTGCCGAGGTGCTTGATTATAAAGTAGCGGATATCTCTCTTGCTGAATTTGGACGCAAGGAAATTGAGATCGCTGAAAAAGAAATGCCTGGCCTTATGGCTACGAGACGGAAATATGCCGGCAAGTTCCCGCTGAAGGGTGCACGTATTTCCGGATCACTCCACATGACAATCCAGACTGCCGTGCTCATTGAGACCCTGGTGGATCTTGGTGCTGAGGTTCGGTGGGCAAGTTGTAACATTTTTTCCACTCAGGACCATGCTGCTGCTGCAATCGCAAAATCCGGTGTTCCGGTTTTTGCGTGGAAGGGCGAAACCCTTGAGGAGTACTGGTGGTGTACACGCCAGATCCTTGAGTTTGAAGGCGGAAAAGGACCGAACCTTATTGTCGATGATGGAGGAGATGCAACCCTTTTGATCATACTGGGTTACAAAATTGAAAACAACCCGGAACTGCTTGAAAAAACTCCGGGCAATGCTGAAGAGAAAGCTCTCTACCAGCAGCTCAGGGAGGTCTTTGAAGAAGACAAGCAGCGCTGGCACAAGGTTGCTGGGGAAATGAAGGGTGTTTCGGAAGAGACAACTACCGGTGTTCATCGCCTCTATCAGATGCTGGAGAAAGGTGAACTTCTTTTCCCTGCCATCAACGTGAATGACTCTGTCACCAAATCAAAGTTTGACAATCTCTACGGATGCCGTGAATCACTTGCTGACGGCATCAAGCGGGCAACTGATGTCATGGTTGCCGGTAAAGTGGTTGTTGTGCTTGGTTATGGCGATGTCGGCAAAGGCTCTGCCAGGTCGATGCGCGCATACGGTGCACGAGTGATCGTTACGGAAATTGATCCAATCTGCGCTTTGCAGGCTGCCATGGAAGGCTACGAAGTTGCTACCATGGATGAGGCTGTCAAGGAGGGAAATATTTTTGTTACCACAACCGGCAACAAAGATGTTATTACCCTTGAGCACATGAAGCAGATGAAGGACGAAGCGATTGTCTGCAATATCGGTCACTTTGATAATGAGATTCAGGTTGAACAGCTCTACGCCTATGCTGGAGCAAAACGACTGAACATCAAACCTCAGGTGGATAAATACACTTTTGAAAACGGTAATTCCATCTATCTTCTGGCTGAGGGACGCCTTGTCAACCTTGGATGCGCCACAGGCCACCCTTCGTTTGTCATGAGCAACTCCTTTACCAACCAGACGCTTGCCCAGATCGAACTATGGACCAAGCAGTATGAGATCGGTGTGTACCGGCTGCCGAAAGAGCTCGATGAAGAGGTTGCAAGACTTCACCTTGAGCAACTTGGTGTAAAACTCACCAGACTGACCAAAGAGCAGTCTGAATACATCGGTATTCCTCTTGACGGACCCTACAAGCCGGAACATTACCGCTATTGATTGCGGATGTTTACTTACTGAATGCAAAAAAGGCAACCCCAAAGGTTGCCTTTTTTGTTTATTTTTTTTGCTGGGGCGGCAGGATTCGAACCTGCGGATGTCGGCTCCAAAGGCCGATGCCTTACCACTTGGCGACGCCCCATTACAATTAGTAACTTACCGGGCAGGATGTATCTTGCCGGTGCCGAATATACGCACAATATGATAAAATCACAACCGGTTACCAACAGGACTTAGTGGCTGGAGAGGTAAACGGGCATAGAGAAGCTTGAAATGCTTTTTGGAGGGCAAATCAACATAGAGGCCAGCTTATTGATGAAGCAAGGCTTTAATCAGCTCAAAAAGCTCGCTCTTGTTGATGGGTTTGGTAATATAGCCATCACATCCGGCTTTGTGGGCTTTTTCCTCCTCTTCTTTTGAGGTAAACGCTGTCTGGATAATGACGGGCAGGTTGGGATACAACTCTTTTATCAGCCTGGTTGCTTCGTATCCATTCATCAGAGGCATTTTAATGTCCATGAGCACGATATTGATCTCCGGGTGCTGCCGTACCATTGCTACTGCTTCCTCTCCATTAATCGCAAAGAGGATGTTGATGTTTGCGGCTGTCAAGTTCTTTTTAAGCAGCAAACTACTGATAACGTCATCTTCAGCAATAAGAATGCAGAGTGCGGAGAGCTGAGGAATGGGATGGGATGGTTCCTTCACTGCGCCCAGGATGACACGGGGGTGCTCAGGGTTATAGGGTAGTGTAAAATAGAATTCGCTTCCCCACCCTTCCCTGGATTCAACCCGAATGGTTCCGCCAAGCAGTTCAACATAAGCTTTTGAAATGCTCAACCCGAGACCTGAACCCTCCTGAGTGCGGGTTATGGTGTTGTCAACCTGATGAAAACGATCGAAAATCTTCTCTTTCATGTCAGGTGCAATACCAACGCCTGTATCGATAACATAAAATTCAAGGGCACCGCCTATTCTATTATAACCGAAATCAATTTCTCCCTTGCTAGTGAATTTCAGGGCATTCTGAATAAGGTTTGTCAAAATCTGGATGAGCTTTCCACTGTCGGTTTCAACAATGCTTTCAACGTCTGGAAGCCCAGTCTTACAGTTTAACCGCAACCCTTTTTTTTCGATTTCAGGTTTGAAAAAGGCATAGAGATCACTCAGGAGTTCGTTTACCGGAGTTTCAATAACATGCAGCATGGTTTCACCGGCTTCAATACGCGAAATATTAATAAGGTTATTAATGAGATTCAGCATGCGCTCGCCGCTTTGCATTATCAGGTCAATATATTCAGCCTGTTCCTCTCCGGCCAAATGAGGTGATTTCAGGAGTTGTGCAAAACCGAGAATGCCATTCATCGGGGTACGTATTTCATGGCTGATATTAGCCAGAAATGCTGACTTCAGCCGGTCGCTCTCCTCTGCTTTTTGTTTGGCGGCAATCAATTCGGCGAACATTTTCTTCTGTTCAGAGATATCTACCTTGACGGCCACAAAATTGGTGATCACATTCTCTTTATTCCTTATGGCTGATATAACGCCCTGATCCCAGTAAAGCTCACCGTTTTTCTTCTTGTTTTGCAGTTCTCCATGCCAGACATCGCCGGAAAGAATCGTCCGCCAAAGCTCTTCATAGACTGATTGAGGCATCAGGCCTGACTTAAGGATACGGGGGTTTTGACCTCTTGCCTCATCTGCAGAATATCCGGTAACCTCGGTAAACATCGGGTTGACGTATTCGATATTGCCCAGAGGATCAGTCATGACAACAATAGCGGGACTTTGTTCAACAGCAACACTCAATTTTCGAAGTTGATTCTCAGCTAGTTTGCGTGCAGAGATATCATCAAACATTGAGAGGACATAGCCTTTTTGAGGGCTGAAGAGTGAGACATCATACCAGTGGTTCTCTGTATCGATAAAAATTTCAAACTTATCAGGTATTCCTGTTTCAGCTACCCTTGCATATTTCTCAATAAACATAGGGCTTGACTTAGCCAGTCCTGGTCGAACTTCCGTCATTCTCTTGCCTATAACATCCCTCAATCCTGTCAGTTTTGCATAACTTTCGTTAACCTCCTCATACACAAAATCAACATGGTTGTCTTCATCGGTAATCATCCTGTAGTAGGCGTACCCATGCTGCATATAGGAACTCAGGTTACGATGGAGAACATCTTTAGCCTGCCCGATTGTTGCCTGGCTTGAATTTTTATTGCCCCTTTTTTCTCTGGGATGGGTGTTTATTTTTCTGGTAATCATACTATTCACCTTCCTTAAAGTGATTTAAGAGGGTTAGAAAAAAATATCTTTGTTCTTTCTCTCTGTGTATGAAATTATAACAATACAATGCTCTTAGTAATTCATAAGAGAGCCATAAGCCGCCTGTATATGCTCTTGCTGTTACTCTCTTCAGGGAGACTTCATAAATGGTGTTGCTGATGCCTGGAGCGCTCTTGAGCTCAAGGCATAAGTGCGCAGAATGAGATACTGAACAGTAAATATCACGAGAAGAGGCCGCCAACAGCTTGCTGATAGGCACTCTAACACGTATCTTCCACTCAACCCCTTTGGAAAAGCACAACCTGTTTGAGCTGCATCGTTAAAGAGATTCGCTAAACGGACACCATGAGGTTTATGACAAAAATAAAAATCTGCGGAATAACCAGGCTTCAGGATGCTCTTGAAGCAAGTCGGGCTGGAGTCGACTGCCTTGGTTTTAATTTCAGCAGCATAAGCCCTCGAATGATTGATCCTGAAGTGGCAAAGAAGATCATCGAAAAGCTGCCGCCGTTTATACAGTGCGCCGGCATTTTCGTGGACCATTCACCCGCTGATATCAATGCCATCTGCCGCTTCTGCAAGCTGGATGTCGCGCAACTGCACAATGAACACTACAGCGCCAAAGATGCCCGATCCATTGCAAATGCGAAAGTAATAAAGGTCTATCGGCCTCAGGAAGACTTTGCTGTTGCAGAGGTGCTTGACTTCGCAAAAGAGAGCGGCATAACTACATTTCTGTTCGATGCCTACCAGGCGGAAATGCCGGGTGGGACGGGACAACGTATAAAGGTATCGCTTGCATCGCGCATCTTCAATGAGCTGGATAGCTCATGCTTTGGCATACTGGCTGGCGGGCTGAACAATTCAAACGTCGGCGATGCCATTCGAAATACACATCCATACGCTGTCGATACGGCGAGTGGCGTTGAAAGCGCTCCAGGGATCAAAGATTTCGTAAAAATAAAAACCTTTATCAATGCAGTACACGAAAGCCGAGAGTAAACTTCTCAGCAGGCATTTACCTGCCCGAAGATCAACTCCGAAGCAGTTTCGGGCAATTCGACCGTAATAAGGTGACCGCAATCTGGGACGCAGACATAGCTTCCTTTCCGGGCATACTCTTTCAGCTTTTTGGTATTTTCGCTGGTCATGATGGCATCACCCTCCCCTGCAACAAAAAGAATCGGTATATCGACAGCCTTGACCATATCCGGCACTGACTCGGTAATCTCAAAAGAAGTTATCTGACGGGTTGTCTGATCGATAGCCTCCGGCGCACAGAGCCCGAGACTTTTAAACCCGATAAGAATATCATGCAGCATGACCGTATTCTTAGCTAGAACAAGCCGTGCAAACATATAGGCTGGAAGCCACCATGTGAGTTTGCGTAACAGATTATTGAACACAAACGTTATGGTGCCGGTGGCAATTGCCTGAGTAAATGCACTGTTGGGCAGGTAGCCAAAATTAAAGAAGGTCATCGAACGGATCAGTTCGGGATGAACCCGGGCATAATCAAGGGCAACAAACGGGCCGAAAGAGAATGCCGCGATATGAAATTGTCCGAGACCGAGCTTGATAACAAGTTCATTGAGATCATGTGCAAAGAAATCAATATGGTAGTGGTTTTTTGGATCGCTGTCAGACCATCCATGGCCGCGCATATCATAGGCTATTGTTCGAATCCCACGGTCATTGAGATACTTGATGACATGATGCCACCACATCCACCAGCAATCCCAGCCATGAATCAGCAGCACTGTCCGGGCGGCATCTTTCGGACCGGAATCATGATAATGATGAACAATGCCATTCAGCTCAATAAAGCAGCTTTTTTCCATTAAGAAAAGCTCATAGGTTGCACGCTTTACAGCTGCGTTGTCCCCGGAGGCCTGAAGCTCAAGCAGTTCCTCGCGGTAACGAATAAATTTTTGTGTGGGAGGTGACTGGTGGTTTGCCATAACGCATATCGGGTGTGGGTGAAGAGAGATATGGTCTTATATTTTATAAATATACAAAATTATTGACCATGATAGGAAAATGAGGCAAGGATGCCCTTCTGAGTGAGAAAAACAAGGGAATGATGCTTATTTGAGGGGAACAGGAGTCGTGGTAAATATTTTTTCACATTCACGCCTTATGATTTCCTGCTGCTCGAGGATAAGTTCGGGTTCTACAGTAAAATGGTTAAGCAGGAGCGAAAAAATCTGAATGGATGTTTCAAATTTTTCTGTGACGACAACATCAGCTCCTGCCTTGTAAAGAGCTGCAACATCATCAAGAGTTCGCGCTCTTACAATAATGAAGGCTTTTTTGTTGATCTGGCGAATCTCTGCTATACTTTTGTCAATGGCGTTCGCATCTGAAATGCCAAGGACAACCGCACGGGCATGATCTATGCCTGCACGGAGAAGTGCTTTTTTATCAGTGCAGTCTCCGTAAAAAATCGGCTCTCCTTTTTTTCTCATGGTTTTTACCATCACCCTGTCAATTTCAAGCACAGAGTATGAGATATTGGTTGCATGAAGCACAGCGGCGACATTCTGACCGTTGATACCAAAACCTATAATGGCAGCATGAATCTCCCCTGCACAAATAATGGTGCTGTCAGGGGGGCGCACCGGAAGAGCGGAAGAGTCCTTTGAGACGAGCGGAATAAAGCCGAGAGCCGGGGCCATCTGATCGGCAAATTTTGGCGCAAAGGCAATCATTGCGGGCGTAACAATCATGGTGACCACACTGATAGCCAGCATAGCCTGAAAAACCTCGTGATTGATAAGGCTGTTCTTTAAACCGGTCTCTGCGAGAACGAAGGAGAACTCGCCGATCTGAGCGAGCGCCATACCTGCCATCATGCTGACCCTCGGTGAGTTGCCAAGAGAAAGGGAGACCGCGGCAACAATCAATCCCTTAACCAGGAGCACGACGAGAGCTATTGAAACAAAAAGCGGCAGATTAATCATTTTGACGTCGAGCAGAAGCCCTACGGATATAAAAAAGATGCTGCTGAAGGCTTCACGAAACGGATCGATGGTAACACTTATCTGATGACTTTCGTCCGTACTGGCGATAATCATACCGGCAACGAATGAACCCAGTGCTAGCAGCCTGTCGGATT
>SZXX01000026.1 GCA_005843825.1 Chlorobium sp. | reverse complement strand
AAAAAAGCTGCGAATTGACGGATAGCATCGTTGAATGATGATCTTATCGAGAAGATTCACAAAAAGGCCAGAGGAACATCATGGCCAAGTTTACCTAAAAGAAAACCATTAAGCATAAGGTTGCCAAAGGTTGAAATAAGTAGTACCTTTTGCTAAAAGGAGATTTTGTTATGACACAGACAAAAGGCGTCAAGTTAGACGACACCACCCAGCAACGGCTTGCAGCTTTGGCTCGCATCCGCGACAGGTCGCCTCACTGGCTCATGTGTAAGGCAATCGAAACATTCCTGGAGCGCGAAGAAAATTACGAGCGGGAAAAACGCGAGGATATGGAACGTTGGGAACGTTATCAATTAACCGGCGAGGCTATACCCCATGAAAAAGCTGTTGCATGGCTTGAAAATCTGGCAAAGGGGAAGGTGACGTCTTGCCCCAAATAAAATGGCTTCCAGAGGCATTAGCCGATGTAGAGCGACTTTATACATTCTTGCACGAAAAAAGCCCCGCTGCGGCAGCACGAGCAGCAAAGGCCATTCTGGACGGTGCGAGTATTCTAAAATCAATAGCAGACATAGGGCGCCCAATGGATGATGACACTGGAAGACGCGAATGGGTCGTGCCTTTTGGCGCTGGAGCTTTTGTTCTTCGCTATATGCGTGACGAAAACGATACTGTGGTTATTATTCGTGTCTGGCACAGCAAAGAAAATAGAACTTAGAGCCAGTTAAAAGCAACAAAGCAACTAAGAGAAAGAACACATTGTGTATTCAGGCTTTGAGGTGAACTACCTTACCCACTTCTTCTTGGTGATGAGAACGATTGTATTGGAAGAAAGTTTGTTTGGAGAACGTGTGCGTTATGAATGTCGTCACCAATCCCCCTAAATTCTTTTTTTTTGCCTGACAAAACAGCCTGTTTCGTTCAGTAACGAACAATTCCCGAAACATTGATTGTTGACCGGGTGATTGGATATGCTTATTATTTTTTCGAACATATTGTTCGTTAAAATACGGGAGAGAGGAAAAATGAAACGGAAAGGACTTTACAAACCGACGGTTGAGGATGCCATCGAGATCGGCGGGATTGAAACATTGCATCCGGGCGGTTTTGCCCTTACGAAAAGAACAGCGGAGCTTGCAGCGTTAAGGGAGGGGTTGAAAGTGCTTGATGTGTCGAGTGGCCGGGGAACTCAATCGATATTTTATGCAAAAAAGTTCGGCGTCGATGTAACGGGGGTTGACATTTCAGAGGAGATGGTGAAAACAGCTGCTGACAATGCCGAGAAAGCGGGATTGTCTCATAAGGTGCAATTCATGCTTGGGGATTCGCAATGCCTGCCATTCGAGGACAATACTTTTGATGTCGTGATCAGTTGTACCGTTGGCATACCTGACGACTCACAGAAAGTGTTGCAGGAGATGGTCCGTGTGGTAAAACCGGGGGCCGGATTCTGATTCATGAATCGACCTGGCGTGTCAGACTTTCAAAAGAGGAAAAAGATGAATTTGCCGAAAGGTATGGCACTACGCCCCTTGAGTTTGACGAATGGCGGACCATGCTCGAAAAAGCCGGTGTAAAAAATATCGTCTACGAATTCGAGCAGTGGTCAAAGCCAGAAATGTTCTGTAAAATCCGGAAGGATCGCGATGTCAAACACTGGTTTTTCACGATGACAATTCCTGAAAAGCTGACAACCTTGAAAAGAATATTTGCCAGATACGGGCTGACAGGTGTTCTTACCGTCATGAAAAATGAACGGGTGTTTTACCGTACCGTATTGCAGGGGAAGTTGGGCTATGCACTGTTAAAGGTAGAAAAATACGGTTTTGGATTTTGCTTGCCCCCCCCTCTGGAAGATCAATAACCGTGTGTTTCAATTGGAAAATGGCACCCTTGAATATCATCACCTGTCCCCTTCTTCCGCTAACGTAACTGAGGAAAGTAACTATTACAAGTACAGTTAGTCATGAACGTTTGACTTCCAGCATAGATTACATGATACGTTCTCCATTTTTTTGAAACGCAGAGTTGATAACAAGTATTTTTTGAAAAAATCCGGCAGTTATTTCATATTCGGTGCAGTAGCATTTATTCTTACCCGAACTGAGTCGTAACTCTTCTGAATACTCCTCCCGATATTTTCGATGCGTTAGTAACATCAATACCCGGATAATCAATCGATGCACACTGAGTACAGCACTGTTCACAACACTGGGTGCAACATTGTGTACAACATTGGGTGCAACACTGGGTACAGAGAACAGTACCTCCTTGGCCTCCAACAGTCCCTATAGAGATGATGCCCGCTAAATCAGAAGCACTCACTATTATTTTTCGCAGTATTTTTGCGTTCTGTTGTATCCTGATTTCAGCTAATCCAGTTTCAACATCCTCATTATCTCGAGTAATCTTGATAATATGATCATTAGGAATGGTGAAGAGTGAGTTACTGGTTTCAGCTATGGTGAAGCGATCATCTCGCTCGATGATCTTTGCTTTCAGGATAATGGTATTATTATTTTTCTTGAGGAGATCATAATCTGATCCACTGTTCTGTAATGATGACATAAGATATTCCTCCTTATTTTGAAATGTGTTGTTGATAGATATGTTGGATAACGTCTTACGGGTTCACACTTGACTTAAAACGCTTGTTTGCTGGTGAAGTTTTTTGCTAAGAAATCTGATATATCGAGGGATAAAATATTTATAGAATTGGCAAAAGGGTGATTTTGAGAAGGGTTTCTTATTCACTCTGAGGTTAGTAACCGGACACCCACCAACACAAACAGGATACCACTGGCATTCCCTACAATCTTCCTCCCCTTTCAAAGATGCCCTATCCATAGGTGAATATGGAAAAGCTGCCTTACAGGATGAGAGCAAGTTGTCCATCATCGGTATACCACCTTCGTGAACAGTCATCGGGCATGATGCAACATTACCTGCAGTTGTAATAACAACATGATTTCGCCCTATGCCACAGGTAACTCCTGAAAACGCTGGATATTCAAATGAAAGTTCACAAACTGCGAGTGAATTGGCTAAATCAAATGGAACCGATGAGTTCTCCAGTCTGCATAGCGCTCGCTCAAAGCATTCCTCTAACTGGTCACAATAACCCGCATATGTCGCCTCTTCAAGGGGAGTATCATCCCAACTGCAATTCGGATTTCTCACAACACTTACTCGTGTTGACAATCCTTGTTCAAATATCCATTCCAATAGTTCGGGAAGCGTATGCAGAGTCTCTTTGCCCGTTGTTGTCATTATATGTGGGTGAATTTGGTTCTCCAGCAGCTTTTGAATGTTTTTTTCGATTATGCTCCAAGAACCCTTACCACTCCCTCGGAATTTCCTGTGAATATCATGTGCTTCGCCGAAACCATCAACCGATATACCAATGCTTGTCATGGGATGTTTGAGAAAATCAAGCAGTCGATCGGATACAAGGGTACCATTACTCAAAATCGAAGTCATGAAACGAATATCGAGGCTCTTCAGCTCCGCTGCTACCTTCTCCCTGATACACTCCATGAGGGCTACATCCAAGGTTGGTTCACCACCAGCCAATTTGAGATTCACTTCAGTGAGAGAATGTTCTCGTACGGTATGCGCTATAGCCTTCGCAACACGATCTTGAACTTCATTTCCCATGACCTGATGTTGCTTTGACTCAACAAAACAATACGGACACGCCAAGTTACAGTCACTGTTTATATGAAGCCAAATAGACATTGATGAGATCGGTAAACTGTATGCAATATCAGCATATGAAGATTTTACAGGCCGATCTCTCAAAAAACCATGTTCTTCAAGAAAACTTATCGTATCCAACGTACGATCGAAAGGGGATGTTGTTTCGTTAGCACATGCCGACAGGACTTCTCCAGCAACAGCACCGTCATTGAAACGATTAAGGATGTCATGCGAAGTATCATCAATCAGTATGGGAAGGCCTTTAAAATCAGGGGCATAGAGAAGCCAACCATCTCCCATTCTTTCATCCATTATCGTAGATGCACGATAGAGGCGAGATGAAAGATTGAATTCAAACTCTAAAGGCTGATCATGTAAAGTATTTGATCTCACCATGATATTTCCTAACTCTATTTATGAACGTGATGTAAACGTCTGTATCATCAAACGGCTGATCGCTACCATGAAATGATGCAATTAACAAGAGCATGCACAACTGTAAGCCAACGGCCTGGAACTGATTATTATGTACTGATTAACTATGAGGGTATCGAAAGGACTACCAGATGTAGCTTGTAGGTCTATGTAATTAATTGGTTACAGACAAAAGAAAATGTACACTTTTGCCGAACCCATCTGACCTTTCTTATCAAGCTCTAAAAACCTTATTAAGCCACTCTGAGGAACTAATTGAGTGCCTGATTATTAAAGAAATAAAAAAAACTAAAATTCCAAATATTTTTATGTTTTACATTTTTCTTCCGTTGAGTAAGGCATGCAGATATATGCGAGCCCCAGGATAGAAATCGACGGGCTTCAGCTGCACTGCAAGGGAGTTCGGATAATCTGGATACCGTAGGGTACGAATGCGATGGTCATGAGAATTGACGCTGTCAAGTTGACGATTTCAACTCCATCGGGAGTTCCAATCAGGAGAACTCCGACAAAAAAAAGAAGGCTCTGCCAGCTTGAAAGGGCTTTGCTCTTCAGTAAGGCTATCGCCTGAATTCCAAACCCGATAGGCAGCAACAATATTCCCCAG
Organism: Chlorobium sp.; assembly: GCA_005843825.1. Classification (GTDB taxonomy): domain Bacteria; phylum Bacteroidota; class Chlorobiia; order Chlorobiales; family Chlorobiaceae; genus Chlorobium. The sequence continues at coordinate 74,795 of SZXX01000026.1, read as the reverse complement.
ATCAAGACCAGCCAGCCGTGTTTGGAAAATATGGCCAGCAGGCCGGGCATCATGTTCATGAACTCGGTATCGGAGAGTTCTGTAAGCGCGCTCATCGTGAGGCATAGCGCACCCTTGTCGGCTGCAAGAGTCAGAGAACCCAATACCGCCAATGCTCCACCAAGAAATCCCGCCCATGCCACTGCAGTATGATCAAGGAGTTTCATGAAATGCAACGCAACAACAACGAGCAGAGCTGTATCGAGCGTGACCAATGCATGCCCAAAATGAAGCAAGCCAGAAGCTCCGCGGGCTCTCAGGATAAGTTCAGATGGAGCAAGAAAGTGAGGATGCAGTAGACCCGGATGAACAGAAAATGCAAAGACAAACACTATCGGGAAAATGACGAAGGATAGGCCGGTCCCGATTCGTTTAGTCGAACTCAAGAGGTTGGTTGCGGGCATAAGGTTATCCTCGTGCTGTTATGGCGCCTAACAATAATCAGACTGAAGACAGCAGTGCAGTAATGCGTTACTGTTACCCGGCATATTATTCTGTAATCAGGTAAAATTCCTCAGAGAAATCTGGACTACCGGGGCAAACTCCCAGATCCGATTCGCAGTAAACAACAAAGCGGCGAGCGGTTTGGTAAAGGTTACGCGTCAGGGTATTCAAGGTATTAAAATGCTCAGCGACATCGTCATAGTTGATTTCATAGTCATGAGCCGCAAGATTTCTTGCCGTTCGGGCGACTTGCCAGTCTTCGATCGAACTGATTACCTGGTTTTTTTCAAAGATAGCCAGCACTTTAAGGAATCCGTCCGCTTGCTCACCCGAAAGCAACAAACTGTGGCGCATGGCTGAGCCCAAAGTGTCTTGGAGCTTCGCAAAGCGCTCGTTGATTGCGGCCAAAGCTTCAAAGAGATCGGTATTTTTTTTTTGCGCCGTCAACACCAAGCCAGTCAGCGGCCATTCGATAGCAGCGTGAGATGCGTTGAGAAAATAAACGCATCGTTGGATCGCCTCAAGCAGATTGGCAAGATGCTGTTTTTCTCTCGATAACAAGTTGTGCGGCATCATTGGATTTATGATGTGATTTCCAATAGTTTGGCTTGTGCAAGTACCATGGAAACAAATGGATTGTCTTGAGAAAACGGATTTTTGACCAGAATATCAACAGGAAGGTTTAGTTGCTGTTCCAAAAGAATTTTAATACGTGCACGGTCCAGCAAACTGACAGCCGGTGCTGGTTCGAGCAGCAGATCAATATCGCCGCCATGTCGCGTGTCGTCAAGCCGTGAACCATATAGCCAAACGAGCGTATCCACTCCAGCAACAGTACGACTGGTATTAACAATAGTGTTGATTTGTTCTGTTGTCAAACGCATTTTATTCTTCCTCTATAGCGACTATACCCGTCCGATCAGGATCGATGGCCCATTGATATTTTATAAGTATAACCAAAAAAATGATTTTATCAGTCCACCCCCTTCGTCCTGGGGATGAGAAAGATTTTGTTTGGAGAAAAGTTGTCTGGAGAAAGTGCTGGTTATGAATATCGTCGATCCCCTTTTTATCACGGCCATCCGTTTTCTTCTCATAAATTCTTTTTTTTTGCCTGACAAAACAGCCTTTTTCGTTCAGTAACGAACAATTCCCGAAACATTGATTGTTGACTGGTTGATTGGATATGCTTATTATTTTTTCGAACACATTGTTCGTTAAAATACGGGAGAGAGGAAAAATGAAACGGAAAGGACTTTACAGACCGACGGTGGAGGATGCCATTGAGATCGGCGGAATTGAAACATTGCATCCGGGCGGTTTTGCCCTTACGAAAAGAACGGCGGAGCTTGCAGCATTAAGGGAGGGGTTGAAAATGCTTGATGTGTCAAGTGGCCGGGGAACTCAATCGATATTTTATTCAAAGGAGTTCGGCGTCGATGTAACGGGGGTTGACATTTCGGAGGAGATGGTGAAAACAGCTGCTGACAATGCCGAGAAAGCTGGACTAACTCATAAGGTGCACTTCAGGCTTGGGGATTCGCAATACCTGCCATTCGAGGACAATAGTTTTGATGTCGTTATCAACGAGTGCGCCGTTGGCATACCTGACGACTCACAGAAAGTGTTGAATGAGATGGTCCGAGTGGTAAAGCCTGGTGGCCAGATTCTTATTCATGAATCTACCTGGCGAGTCAAGCTTTCAAAAGAGGAAAAAGATGATTTTGCCGAGCGGTATGGCACTACGCCCCTTGAGTTTGACGAGTGGAGGGCAATGCTCGACAAAGCCGGTGTGAACAATATCGTCTCCGAATTCAAGCAGTGGTCAAAGCCAGAAATGTTCTGGAAAATACGGAAGGATCGGGATGTCAAGCACTGGTTTTTCACGATGACAATTCCTGAAAAGCTGACAACCTTGAAAAGAATATTTGCCAGATACGGGCTGAACGGTGTTCTTACCGTCATGAAAAATGAGCGGGTGTTTTACCGTACCGTATTGCAGGGAAAGCTGGGGTATGCACTGTTCAAGGGAGAAAAATGAGGTCTGGGATTTTGATTGCCTCCCTCTGGAAGATCAATAACCCTGGGTTTCAGTTGGTAATTTGCGCCCGAATTTCCATATCACACTTTTAACTATCATTAATACAGTTAGCAGTCCATCCCCTTTGTACTGGGGATAAGAAAGATTGAGTTGAAAGAAGGTCTGTTTGGAGAAAGTGCACATTATGAATGACGACCGTCCCCTATACCCCACTTTAATACCGACGAGAATTATATTGATGTACTTTTTGATTGACTTCATCGATGAGGTTATTATACCTTTCGATGGCTGATTTCTTTTCTGCAACCAATGAGTTGTATAAAGGTACTAACGCATTATATTCATCATACTCACCAGCAGCTTGATGTGTATCCAATTGCAACTTATAGGAGTTCAGCTGGTCATTCATCCCCAATACCTCTCCCTCTATTTCTTTTGCTTGCTTTTTTTCATTTTCGATTTCCGTCTTTAAAGAATTACGCGATAATATGTTTTCACTTGGAACAACTGGTTCCGCTCCACTGCTATTGGGTTGTGATGGAGAGATATTTGTATTTTCCTGCTGAGATGATATTGGAGCCTGGTCATTTGGACTATATGATGGATCAGCACTTCCGCTCCCTGATTTTTTACCTATAAAACTATAAATAACAAAAATAGCTATAAGGGCCACGGCAATCCCTCTATGCCATTTATCAATATCTCGTAGTGCTGCTTTACCGAGGAAATGATATGTCGTCTGATTTAAGATGACACGGTAGCGACATAGGGGTATAATAGGAAAAAAGAAAAATGTGAAATAATATGTGGACATGAATGAACCGTTCTCTCGGTCAGGATCAGAAGAACCATATAGCCTGAAGCCAATACCGTATATTGCGCTTAAGCTTGGAGCTTCAGAAATTGGTTTTAAATCTGCATAAAGCTTTTCTCTATCCTTTGCTTTTTCATGACCTTGGAGGGTATTTGCATCTGTTGCTATTAATTCAGCAACATCCGGAACTTCTGAAAATAATTTCTGAAGGACTGTCGTTATCTGTTGCGCAGCATCAAGTTTCCCTTGCTCGTTAAAAAGGTGAAGGGCCAACCCTCTTACTGTATAGGCCAACCGCTGACTTGCACCATGATCAAGACCAAGACTTTTTTTGCTTATCTGGATTGGCTGTGCAATATCATCCCACTCTTGAACAAGTCCAAGAAGCTCTCCAATCATCTTAGAGAGAATTTTATCCGATCCTCCTGAGGCAGCACAAGTTTTCACTTGTTCAATCTTTTCCTTGATCTCAGATTCACTTTTTTCTAGTGCTTCCTGTGATTCAAGTTCATAGGCATCAACAATATCTACTATGATTGGGCCCTGCTCTTTTCCAGCATCAGTTGAAGACACTACAACAAAAATGATGGCGGCAAGGCGCTCTTTTTGGGGTAGGTTTTCAAGTGCACTTATGATTATCCCCTTACAATATTGCCGCTGATTATTCACTTCACTCTCCACCCATGAATAATCAGTCACCTTAGAGAATCCTGAAACAATCCGATCCTCGTTTATTGTGCTATAGAGTTCAGTGACAATCAACTGATCAAATAACCTGGAGATCTCTAAAATCCACTCAGCAATCTTTGCCGGCTTGAGGTTTTGTAGCCTTGAAAGACCAGCCACCAACAAGTTGAGTCGAACAATACCATTTAGATTGTCCATCTCACGAAGCCCATCTGGATTCGACTCCAAAAGCAATAAAGCTTCTTTAACTTTTGTTGGGCTAAGGCCCGGCAACCATGCAATTTCCGCTGAAAGTCTTTTTCTGAGATTCGTTATTTCAGATCGAGCTTTTAAACATGCATCAGGATCATAAAGCAAACCTTGTTCATCTGCCAGTTCCATGATGCGATGCTTGTCATCTCTCGGAGTGGCTTGAAGAATATGAAATGGATTTTGCAGCAAGTCCATATAAGTAGGTTCGATTTTATTGAACTTCAGACAAACCCGATACTGTTCTTTTTATTCCCTTGAATCCCCAAGATGCTTTTCATTGCAAATAGTAAACTCTCCTGGTCGAGCCCTTGTTTATTCGCTTTTGCCGCTATGCGCGCTGCTTCTCTGACAATAAATGCCGAATCAGACAGTGGCTTGCCGGTCATAACATCTAATAGCGGCGCCAGATTCAAATCGGAAAGTTTAGGGAGTTTGCTCAATAATGACTCAAGAAGTGCTTCAACTTCAATCCTTGATGGCATACTTACCTCTATGATATGATCAAAACGACCGCGCCTAAGTATTGCCGGGTCAATCACCTCAATCATATTTGTCATAGCGATGATCAGCACATTTTTCTTTATAGCTTCTGGTATTCGTCTGAGAAATTCTGCTACCTCTTCAACATGATGCAGACCAGATGCGCTAACGCTTTGCCTGTCCGACAAAAACGACTCCATTTCATCAATAACAAGAACAGAAGGTGCGGCTTCTATTGCCTGCTCAAATACTTTTGAGATTTTTTTACTTGTTTCATGGATATATGGACTACCGACGCTATTTGAATCAATAGAAAAACTTGGCCAATCAATAAACTCTATAAGACGCTCGACGGCAAAAGTTTTTCCACAACCCGGAGGGCCATGCAAAATGATAGGGGCTGGAAAGCCTACACCGAGGGCGCTGTATTTTTCAGGATTTGTTATGATATCTATCACATGATCATTGAAAAATGACTCAAGCGCTTCTCTTCCCGGAAGTGTGAATGTTTTTGGTCTTTGATCAACAGGTTTACCATCTGATAGTTCATTGCTTTTTTCTCGCAGGACATCTGCCTTAGAATCTTGACGGCGATTTGTTTTCGTAAGTATGCTAAACTCTGCATGCACTGATAAACCAGCTGCAGTAATGATTTCTGCCAGATCATCCTTTGGCATCCAGCCAGTAAGTGACCTTAGCCTGCGGAATGATTCAGTCGAAACCATAACTCCACTAGAAATCCATGTTCCTAATAACAGTGCATCATCTACTCGGGGCGTCAAAGACCAAGTTGGCAAAAGCCGTGAATACTGTTCAAGGTATAGAGCATCATGAAATGACACGTCATGTGAGATTATTCGAGAGGCTTTCAATGAATGCGAGAAGGCAATAGCATCAACTTTACTATTGGGTCTATCCAGACTCGCTATTGGAGCAATAGTATACTTTTTAATAACATACAACCCCCTATATAAAGCTGAGCCAAAAACAACATCATGAAAAATAGAAGGTGCTATAAAACCAAAAGCACACCATTTTTTCTCAAGCTCAGGAATAGCGAGCAAAATATTATCCCCACTGGATGTTTTGTAGATTTGCCAGTCATCTCCTGAATAGAGGAGCTTGCCGACTTTGGAGCCCTCATCCAGCCCGTACCCCCTAGGGAGCCATAAATCTAACGCCATGGGTTAGGCCTTTATAATATTGGCGATATCATACATATCATTATCAGTACCGCTGACTATCCGCATTTGCGAAAGCTGACCGACAATAGGACGAAGTTTTTCGATGTCATCAGACTGCATGTACTGGGTGCCGAGAGTGATAAGTTCAGTATAAAGGTGTTTATCGGAAAAAAGATGCGGAGCATTAGATAAAAATTTAAACCGTTCAACAACAAACCAGTCCTGTCTCCATAGAATATCAAAATTCTTCCCTTTGAGGTCTGAGAGATGATATTCAAAGTCCGTATCAGGCCTTCCGATAGAGCTTTGTGCGGTTTTGGCAAGATTATCAAAAGCCGACACCTCAGACGGTCGGGCAAGATCCCGAAGATGGCTGTCAAAAAAAGAAGTAACCCCGTCAAGTTCAATCTGCCGGATTGCCTTAAGGTGTTCTTTTCTAACCTGGGCTATAAGCCCTTTAGCCTCGGAAACTTTTGCCATCGCCTCCTGTGATTTCTCAGATTCAGATTCGTCGGGTTCTAGGGAGATTGCTAAATCAAGTTTTCGTCTCGCTTGATCAAGTTTAGGATCATCGATAACCGCCTGAATTTCTTCTACCCTGTTTAATGTGCGTTCCCCCTCTTCGGAGACTAATGCAGCTGCTGAAGAAAAATCAAGCTGACCTTCCTGTCGCGAATAGAAATTCTTTCCTGAATTGACACAGACACAAGGAATAGAGACATCAAGAACAATACATCCAGAATCAAGGATTTGATAATTACATTCAAGATCAGCACCTGCCGGAATAACCCCATCATCAAAATCATTACCGTTAATCTTCATAGTGCCAATAAAAAGGTTATCAGTTATTGGATCATCAATATCTCCCTGCCAAACCTTAAAATTTAAGGACCCAATAGCTCCAGCTTTAAGGGACTCGGCAGCTTTAAAAAGTACTTTTCCTTTCTGTGGTAAATGGTCACCTGACTTTACGAGATATATAGGCTCAGAGCGACCACCTATTTTTGATAATGCTTCAATAAATATCGAGTGCGAAGCAGGGATAGCGTCAACGGTTGCCGCTGTTCGAGTAATGACAATCTTGTCTTGATCGAGTGGTAGCGAACCCCCTTTTGAATCAAAAACAAATACCTTAAACGTATTGTCTCCTTTATTTGGAAGCATAACTTCGACCGTATTTCCGTGATTAAGAGGCAATCGACCGGAAGTCCAACCTGTTTCGATGCTATCAATTTGAAACTCGCTTCCTGCCTTTACATTCCCTGATATTTGAGCGATAATTTTAGCCCTAACATCTGGTGTACGGGAGATGTAGTTAAAAGAGAGGGACATAGCGCCGCCCGAGGTAATTTTGCCGCGAGAATTTTTTCTTGACCGATATTGAGAACTCCAGTCAATGGATTCAGCAAACAAACTAGCTCCTTCCGCCACAGCGGTCATAGGATTGACTTCTGTGCTTCCTGGAATGCCAAGTTCAAAAGCGACCTTGTCGCGGAGTGGTTTGTAATTGGTAGGTCCCCCGACAAATACTATACGTTCCAAATCGTGAGGAGTGAGGCCGGCTTTTGAGAGCGTCTCACGTGCGGCATCCAATGATTCATTTATTTTTTCATCAATAAGCTTATTCAGCTGCTCTCTTGAAAACGGGATCTCGAGGTATATGTCATTACCAGCAAGATCCTTACACCGCATCTCATCCTCTGATAGAAAAATTGTTGTTTCTTCCTTGGCTGACAGTTCAATTTTAGCCTTTTCTGTCACCCACAAAGCAACCCGTTTATGGGTCTCAAATTTAGGGTTGGCAGAGAAATCATCAGGGAGGTCAAATGTTTCAAATAACCAAGGCTTAACAATATTATCCATGATTAATCGGTCAAAATCTCTACCACCACACATAGCAATCCCGCCATTGGAAAGAAGGCTAACCCTACCGCCAAGACTTTCAGCAATAGCAATATCCAGTGTGCCGCCGCCTAAGTCATAGATTAAAAACATGCCTTCAGTATTGCGACTACGCATAACACTCATTACTGCAGCAACTGGTTCCTGCATAAGTGCAATTTTCCCAATACCTGCCATGTTTGCCGCCTGCATAGTAGCATCTTTTTGCATTTGGTTGAATGCTGCTGGCACTGTAATAACGGTCCCTGTATCAGGATCATTACGCATTTCTTCTGGAAGGTATCCAAAGAGCAACTTGAGTATTTCAGATGAACACTCTTCAGGAGTCATGGTCAAATCAAGAGCAGGTAATTTAATGGGCGTACTTGTTCCCATGAGTCTTTTAAATAAAAGAGCTGCGCTTTCAGGTTGCCAAGGAGCCGAATCATAGGCCCGCGTACCAAGGTATTTATTCCCTCTGCGGGCAAATAATATTGCCGATGGCGTCACATCGTTTTGGCCAGGGCTTTTCCATATGCGGGTTTCCTTCCCATCATATGAGCAAATTGCACTATTGGTGGTACCAAGATCAATCCCGATAAAATTTTTCATAACTACAGCTTCCTTAGTATGACAGTTCCTGATTTGACTAAGCCATTTTTATCCATGATAATAGGTTCCAGCATTTGATGCACAACCAATGAATCTTCAGGCTGAAACTCCTCAATATTCAGTGGTGTTGCAGCCATCCCTGGATCAAATGGATGCCCTTCAACATTAACAATCCGCAGATCAACTTGAGCTAAAGCTTCATCAACCTTTTTTATAAACCAACGCAACTGGCTATGATACCGACTCTTTTCACCAGCATCAAGCTTCATGACAAGCCGGTCAAAAACTCGACTAAAGCGCCAAGATTCTGATGCCATACTAATGAGCGATTGCTGCATAATAGACCCGTTTGATATAATTAGCTTAGTGTCTTCAGTCATTTACACTCCAGTAAATTATGCTTCATTGTAGACGCACTTAGGTTCAAAGGAAACAACCTTCCTCCAGATTTGGATGAAAGTTGTCATTACTTCTGGATTCAGTCAGAACTAAACAGAAATCCAATCCAATAATCTCCGGCACATTCCTCTTTCGGAAGTACCGGAAGTGCTGATGATTCCATACTCCCTAAGTGTTAATGAAGATGTAGCCTCAACAGAATAGACAAGTAATGAGATATTAAAGAAGCAAGTTCCTATAGAATAATGAGATGGGCATCTTATATGACAAATACCTTCGCCGCATAAATCATTCCATAAAGTGTCAAGTAGAACGGCCAAACCGAAAACGACATCATTGATTTGACAAAAAGACCAAACAGGCCCCCTTGTGGCACAACAACAAAAAGGTCATCAGCCAACAGTGCTTGCGTGTGTAACTTCTTGATAAAGTCGTTGTATGCATTACGGATTCCCTTCTCCAGCGCCAAGTAGTATGAGTCAAGAACAAAGAAAAGAATCGTTGGGATCACTGCGATCCAAGCATACTGAGGTTTTGCCTTGTCAGCAACAATAACAAGAATTGCTGAAACCAGAGTAATGCACCATGCTTTAGAGGATGCACTATTGTTTGCCATACGCTGAATCACTGACTGCAATATGGTCAGGTGTGACTGCACGGCTTGTGAATTTTCCTTAAATTCGGGCACTTCTGTCACGATTCAATACTTATTCCGGATCGTCACCGCTTCTTCGATCCAATTATTCAGATTTTGACTGATGTAGTCGTACACTTTTTCACTATCTGCGTATGGAGGATAGTATGTTTTTACGATTGAAGATAGAGTCTTGTCGTCACGTTTCATGGTGAATTTTTCAAAAGGGTTTTTCCCCTTCATTGTCTGATTCCCGCTCGAATCTTTTAGGTTATGAACGTAGATTCCGACGACTCCTTTTGAGCTATTCCAAGAAGTTTTTATCTCGTAGTGGATCCATTTTCTGCCAGCTGTCTCTTTCCCAATCAGGATTACCGTGCAAGACCTGCCATTTAGTTGATCGTCAATCCATTTCTGGATAGCCTTGTCTCCGCCACGCTTAACTGATTCCCAGTCGTTGTCTGAAGCGGGTTTGTTTCCTTCGACCACTCCGATATTTCTAACTTGGGAGGCACGCCAGCTGTCTGGCTTGTAGTGGAAGCTGTAGAAAACTCGTCTAGCCATGATTTTTCCTCAGTGAAATCCGCACGGTAAGCTTTGACGACTAACATTGTCAGACTGTTCTGCCTAATTACTTTTTTAAAACAGAAAGTTTTTTTCAAAAAAACCTCAGAATTACGGCTCAAAACATTTATGTAGAGACAGATGCCTTCAATCTAAAATGTGACTCTCCCCGATTTAGATCGATCAGTATAACCTGCTCATTGTAATTTCTGTAAATATAGCTAATCGCATACATTTTTCAGCCTCTCTACGCATAAAACACCTAATGAACACGACAATTTATAACCATTAGCCGCTTGATACAGAGGAGCTCAGGGAGAAGAGTTGAGGCTAGAGGAAATAGGACTTATAGAAAATTGGGTCGGTGAAGATGGATCCTTCGCTGCGCTGCGCTCAGCCGAATCCCCTGCTTTTTTAAGACTCTTGTCTTGTAAGTGAAAATGCAGTATAATCATCTTAATCTTCAAAAACTCTTAATACAAAATTGCGCCAGTATACCAAATATGATATATTCTATGAATGAAATATAATGTTGAAGTCATGGAGTCCGCCAATGATTTCATTAGTTCGCTTTCCCCGAAACTCCGGGCGAAAGCATTGAGGGCAATTGAACTTCTCCAAGAATTTGGCTTCAAGCTCTGTGAGCCGCATTCAAAAACATTAGTCGGCACCGATGGTCTTAAAGAATTACGTGTCAAAGTTGGTACCGATATTTGCAGAATATTTTACTTCCATCATAAGAACACTTTGTATGTGCTGACTTCTGGCTACATAAAAAAAGAGATGAAAACAGATCAAGGTGAAATTGAAAAGGCTCAAAAACTACGAAAGAGATTTATAGAGGAGATGACACAATGAAAACAACTAATTTTAACGACCTGCTGGCAGAGAATCTCAAAGACGAAAATGTTAAAAGAGAGTATGAAGCACTCGAAGAGGAATTTGAGGTCTCCAAAAAAATTATCCACCTCCGCATAAATGCAGGTATGACTCAAAAGGAACTTGCGCGCCGGGCAAATACTTCACAAGCTGCGATTTCCCGCCTGGAATCAGGAACTTACAGAAACGTCAGTCTCGCATTTCTGCGCCGCGTCGGAGCTGTTTTTGGAGTAAAGCCACACATAGATTTTCAGTCTTACGCTCGAGATTGAATATTGATGCCCTCCTTAGCCAAATTGATTACCCAATCTTCCTCAGCTCGCGAAATCAAACCATGAAGCTCCTTCGGTAGAGGGAATAGGACTTATACGACTTATAGGTCCTATAGGACTTATAGAAAATTGGGTTGGTGAAGATGGATCCCTCACAGGAGTTCGGGATGACAAAGGAGCGGAGTTCGGGATGGTACGGAACAGATTGATGCGGAGGCGGTATCGATGCCTGGGAAGAATTTGTGCGACTATGAGGACTATTGTCCTTCAAGTGAAGAATATTCTCCATAACTTATCAACAATGCATTCGTTAGCTCAACAATACCGGGATGAACGGTGAATGGCACGCTTTATGTTATATAGAGTTAGATCGACAACTTATCGTCTTGAAATCCTATGAAAAAGCGCCTGGTATTTGCCTTATTTATCCAGCTATCTCTTATACCTGCATTCGCATGGTCGGCTGAGGTGAACGACCCGGCGGAAGACATTGCAGCTCTTGTTACCACCGCACTCTCCAACAACCCTGAATTGAAAGCATCAGAAGCACGCTGGCAGATGTTTGCCAGTAAGGCGAAGCAGGCAAAAGCGCTCGATGACCCGATGGTGATGTTTAAACTACAGAACATGCTGACCCGCCAACCGGGAGTTTTTAACCTGGACCCCACATCCGCGAAGGTAGTCGGCATATCGCAGCAACTCCCCTTCTGGGGAAAGCGGGGTTTGCGAGAGAAAGTTGCTTTGAGTGAAGCTGAGTCGTACAAGTGGGCGTTTGAGGAACGCAAGCTTGAGTTGACAAAAATGGTGAAGGAGAACTACTACCAGCTTTGGGCTGTGAACAAGATGATCGGGATTATTGATAAGAACCTGAAAATCCTCTCTAATTTTCTGACCATTAACGAGTTAAAGTACTCGGTCGGTCAGGGAGTGCAGCAGGATATCTACAAGGCGGGACTTGAAAAGTCAAAGATGCTCGACATGCAGATTTCGCTCCAGCAGCAACGTAAAAGCCTGGAAGCCAACCTCAACTACCTTACCTATCGTTCGGGCAATACACCGATTGGCACATTTCCGGATTTCACACTCCCCCGCGTCACCCTGTCGCGTGAACAATTGAACGAGGCTGCTCTCAATAATCGCCCCCAGGTGAAAAGTCTGGCGAGTCTGGTGACCAAGGCTCAAGCATCGCGCCGCCTTGCCAAAAAAGAGTCGTATCCTGATTTCAACCTCTCCGCAGAGTATATGTTCCGTGAGCCGATAACAACCGGAATGACCACTGATCCGGGCTACAACATGTTCAGCGTTGGCCTCTCCTTCAACCTGCCCATTCAGCAGCAGAAACGCCGCGCAATGCTTGCTGAATCAACGTTTGAGACAACGATGGCCACTGAAGAACTCAATGCCTTGAAGAACAGCATCAGCTACACCATCAACGAAACCCTTGCCCAGCTTGACCGTCGACGTCAACAGGTGGAGCTTTACAGCGGTGGTATCATCCCCCAGTCGGGACAATCACTGGAATCGGCACTCATCAGTTACAGGGTCAACAAGGTGGATTTTCTGACACTGCTCGACAGCAGGATGAACCTCTTCAACTATGAGCGGGAACTTTTCGAATCGAAGGCCGAATATATGATGAAGATCGCACAGCTTGAAGCTGTGGTGGGCAGTGAGGTAACAGTAACACCTGCATCTGCTGCAATACCTGCGGCACCTCGGTCTGAAAACCACGAACTTCCAAACAAATAACAATACCAACGTAAGAGCCATGGCACTGAACAAAAAATACGTAATTCCTCTGGTGATTATACTGCTTGCAATTGCTGCTGGTGGAGGTTGGTATCTATGGCAGAATAAACAGGGCAGCAAAGCAACTGATCAAGCACAGGTCAAGCAACTTTACACCTGTTCCATGCATCCTTTTATCATCAAGGAAAAGCCCGGCCTCTGTCCGATATGCGGCATGGAACTGATCAAGAAAATTGATACCGCTCCAAAAGGAATCGTTCAGCCGGTAGGAGAGCCAAAGAAGACTGACATGCACGAGCATGTTTCGCTGTCAGAGAAACAGCGGGTCATGGCCAATGTCGCTACGGCAGAAGCAAAAAATGAAACTCTGAACAAGGAGATCAACGCTGTCGGCATTGTGCAGTACAATCAGTCGCGACAAGCTAAAGTCACCGCATGGATTGCAGGTCGCCTTGAAAAATTGAATGTCAACAGTGTTGGAGCCTTCGTCAGCAAAGAGAAGCCAGTGGCAGAGATATACTCTCCTGATCTTGTTGCCTCGCAGCAGGAGTACCTCCTTGCCCTTAAAAGTCGTGAACAGCTGAAAAACTCACCGATCGCCTCTATCTCGCAGAATGGCGAAGGACTGGTTGGATCGGCCAGACAGCGGCTGCTGCTTTTTGGCGTAAAGGAGAGTCAGATTGCTGAACTTGAGAAGAGCGGCAAGCCAAATATCAGAATCCCGATCTATAGCCCTTTTTCAGGTGTTGTGATTGAAAAAATGGTTCAGCAGGGACAGTATGTCGCCATGGGTGAGGCTCTCTTCAATATCGCTGACCTCTCGAGCGTCTGGGTTGAAGTGGAGGTATATGAGAATGAATTTTCGAATATTCACATTGGTCAGCAGGTGGAAATTCGGTCACAGTCTTTCCCCGACAAGCCTTCAACCGGACGGATAGCGTTTGTCTATCCCTTTCTCGATCCCAAGACCAGAACGGTCAAGGCCCGGGTTGAACTGGCTAACCCGGGGCTAAAGCTGAAGCCTGAGATGTTCGTTAATGCGATCATCAGGGTGCCGCTCTCCCCTTCTCTTGTCGTTCCGGTCACAGCTCTCATGAATACAGGCAAACGGCAGGTGGTGTGGGTGGAAAGCTCACCCGGCATGTTTGAATCACGGACGGTTCAGGTCGGACAGCAGTCGGGCGAAAAAGTTCAAATTTTATCGGGCCTCCATGCAGGCGACAAGGTGGCAGTATCGGGCGGATACCTTATTGACTCTGAATCCCAACTGAAATGATAGAAAAGATCATAGAGTATTCCGCCCGAAACCGGGTTATTGTGCTGATGTTTTTTGCCCTTGTCATTGCCTGGGGCGGATGGTCGGTCTATAACACGCCGGTAGATGCCATTCCTGATTTGTCCGACAACCAGGTGATCGTTTTTACCGACTACCCCGGCCGGTCGCCGCAGGTAGTGGAAGATCAGGTGACCTACCCTCTGGCGGTCAACCTGCAGGGGCTGCCGCAGGTCCGTGCCGTTAGGGCATCGAGTGCCTTCGGCTTCTCCATGATCTATGTGATTTTTGAGGACAAGGCTGACATTTACTGGGCAAGAACACGTGTGCTTGAGCGGCTGAACTACGCCGCGTCGCTTCTGCCATCGGGGGTGGTTCCGACGCTTGGCCCTGACGGGACCGGTGTGGGGCATGTGTTCTGGTACACCATTGAGGGGAAGGGGTACGATCTGGAGCAACTCAGAACCCTGCAGGACTGGTTTGTGCGCTACCAGCTCAATACAGTGCAGGGAGTGGCAGAGGTTGCCTCAATAGGCGGATTTGTGCGTGAATATCAGATTGATCTGGACCCGAACAAGCTCTTTGCCTACGGCATCAAGGTAGGGAAAGTGATGGAGGCGGTCAAGGCTTCAAACAAGGATGTGGGCGGCCGGCTGATCGAACAGGCGGATGCCGAGTTCCTGATACGGGGAAGCGGATACGTGAAATCGAAAGCTGACCTGGAGAACATCGTGGTCGGGGCTGATATGCGCGGAACTCCTGTCTACCTGAAAAATCTCGGCACCGTCCAGATTGGTGGAGCAATACGGCGCGGTCTCTTGGAAATGAACGGTGAGGGCGAGAAGGTTGGCGGTATTGTAGTGATGCGGTACGGTGAAAATGCCAAAGAGGTTATTGACCGGGTAAAAACAAAAATAACAGAACTGGAGAAAGGGTTGCCTCCGGGTGTCAGGATAAAGGTCGCCTATGACCGCTCCGACCTGATATCGAGGGCCGTGGATACCCTGAAGGAGAACCTGCTGGAGGAGTCCATCGTTGTCTCCCTTGTGATTCTGGTCTTTCTGCTCCACTTTCCAAGTGCGCTGGTGATTGTACTCACCCTGCCGATTTCGGTGCTGATTGCCTTTATCACCATGAAGCTCATGGGAGTTACCTCCAACATCATGTCGCTCGGTGGTATTGCCATCGCAATCGGCGTGCTGGTTGACGCGGGTGTTATTATGGTGGAGAACTGCTATCGCCACCTCTCGGAGATGCCGCCTGAGGAGCGAGCCGTAAAACGGCTGGAGGTGATCATTACATCGGCCAAGCAGGTCGGTCGGGCGATATTTTTCTCTCTCGCGATCATTGTGCTCTCGTTTATACCGGTCTTCATGCTGGAGGGACAGGAGGGCAAACTGTTCCACCCGCTGGCTTTCACCAAGACATTCTCGATGATGGGGTCGGCCATTATTGCCATAACGCTGGTGCCGGTGCTGATGTACTTTTTCATGCGGGGCAAGATGCCTCCGGAAAGCTCAAACCCGGTCTCAACCTTTTTCATCAAAATCTATTCGCCGGTTATCCGATGGGTGCTGAAATGGAAGAAAACCACCATTGCCCTTAACCTGGCGGCTCTTGCCATTGCGGTGCCCCTGTTCATGAATCTCGGTTCGGAGTTTATGCCGCCACTTGATGAAGGCTCGCTGCTCTATATGCCGGTGACCCTGCCGAACGTCTCCATCACGGAGGCAAAACGGATTATCCAGGTGCAGGACTCAATCATCAAAAGCGTGCCGGAGGTTGAACATGTGCTCGGTAAAGTCGGCAGAGCAGAGACTTCAACTGATCCGGCTCCCGTCTCAATGTTTGAAAGCATCATTATCCTGAAGCCGAAAGCTGAGTGGCGTTCGGGAATGACGAAGGCTGACATTGTTGCGGAACTGGACTCAAAACTGCAGCAGACAGGTGTGCGAAATGGATGGACACAGCCGATCATCAACCGCATCAACATGCTCTCGACCGGTGTGCGCACTGACCTTGGGGTGAAGATATTCGGCAATGACCTGAATGTGCTGAAGGATCTTGCCATTCAAGCTGAAACAATTCTCAAACCGATTAATGGGGCGGCCGACGTGGTGGCTGAACGGGTTACCGGAGGCAACTACCTGGACATCGACATTGATCGTCAGGCAGCAGCCCGGTACGGGGTCAGTGTGGGAGATATACAGGATGTGATAGAGACGGCTCTCGGCGGCGAGATGCTTTCGACCACGGTTGAAGGACGCAACCGCTTTCCGATCCGAATCCGCTACCTGCGTGACTACCGTGATAACATTGACTCGATCCGACGTATTCTGGTGGGCGGTATGGAGGGCAGCCAGATTCCCCTGTCGCTGGTGACAAAACTGAAACTGTCGACCGGCGCACCTGAGATCAACAGTGAGGGTGGACTGCTTCGTTCGCTGGTCTATCTTAATGTTCGTGGCCGGGATATGGGAGGCTTTGTAACCGAGGCCAAACAGATTCTGGAACAAAAGCTCAAACTGCCGGCAGGTTATTATGTGACATGGTCGGGACAGTGGGAGAACCAGATTCGTGCCAAGGCTCGCTTGCAGGTGCTGATACCGCTGGGCATGGTGATTATCTTTATCCTGCTCTTCTTCACTTTCCATTCAGCCATAGAAGCTTCCATGGTGATGCTCTCTGTGCCTTTCGCTCTTGTGGGCGGGGTCTATCTGGTTTCGGCTCTGGGGTATAACCTCTCTGTTGCGGTCTGGGTCGGGTTTATCGCCTTATATGGAATTGCTGTGGAGACCGGGGTTGTGATGGTGATTTACCTGCATGAGGCGCTGGATAAGAAGCTTGTCAATGGGCCCTGCACCGAACAGGATATCTATGATGCTGCATTTGAGGGGGCGGTGCTCAGGCTTAGGCCGAAACTTATGACCGTTGCTGTGGCACTCCTGGGCTTGATTCCAATCATTTGGTCAACAGGTACGGGTGCTGATGTGATGAAACCTATCGCAGCGCCAATGATCGGCGGGATGATCTCCTCTGCAGTGCATGTGCTCATTATGACCCCTGTCATTTTTGTGCTGATGAAGACACGGGATCTGAAAAAGGGGCGGCTGCACCATTCGGGTATGAAACACTGACGAAAAAAAAGCCCGGTACATACCGGGCTTTCAGGAGACTCGCTGAAAAGGGAGTTACTTCCCCATCGGCATATGCTCATGATCATGACCGGATGGCGGAGGCTGTACACACGGCATATAAGCCTCCACGTTCTCAATCTGATCAATCTTTTTATCGATCTCTTTCAGCATTGCTTTTTTCTCTGACGGCTTCACACCCTTTATGATCTTCTGCTGCATTTTAATAATATCAACCATGGGGCGCATCATATCATACATGGGGTTTTTCATGGGCATTGCTTTATCACCCATCATCGGACAGTTGGGAGTCATAGTACAGGGTTGATCCATCTTCATGGCTTTATTGGGCATTTGACCCTGCATCATACCCTCTTTCGGCTCTGCATTCGCAGAAACACTGAACAGCGTCAAACCCGCCAGAACAGTTAATAACATTTTCATTTTTTCTCTCCGTTAAACAGTTTACTAATGAGCTTGTGGGACTCATAGAAACAACAATTGAAATACTACTTTTCTAACCGTCCTGTATAATAACAAATAGTCGCATTATTAGTTTAGTATACTCTCTTTTGAGGAGTATGCTTCAGAAGTGTTGAATATTCTCCATATCGCTACAATCAGCAAGCAGTAAAAGGAACGCCATGACAGGCTGTATTGTTCTGGCATGGTAAATGATAGTGATTATAGACTGTTATAATAAGATTAATCAAAATAGAAGCAGTACCATGAAAACAAGCATAGTGATCACTATAGCACTTTTTACCTGTACAGCGACGACAGCATTGTTCGCTGCTGACCAGAAGGCAACGTCAAATGCCACAAAAACCGTGGTGCCTCAAACGAGCGGTGTGAAGACATTGACCATACTCTATTCAAATGCCAAAAATATTGCACCAAATTCGTTTACGGTAAACACAGGCGAGAGGGTACGGCTTGAAGTCAATCCTCTGGATACAGCAACCGGGTGCATGAATACCATTATGGTGCCGGGATTGTGGGACAAACCTGAACCGATTATCAGGGGGAAAAAAATTGTTATGGAGTTTACGCCTAAACGGGCAGGTTCTTATAAGATAACCTGTGCCATGGGTGTGAACCGCGGGGTTATTGTGGTGAAGTGAGGTTTGGAAGAATAGGTACTATAGGACTTATGGGACCTATAGCAGCTTTGGGACTATCAAGAGTGAGATAAATACTTTGGTATGACGAGTAGGACTTATAGCGTCAAGGGGATGCATTGTGCCAGTTGTGCGGCGATTATTACCAAGAAGCTTTCGAAGGTTGAGGGCATTAGTGAGGTTAACGTCAATCTTGCTACCGAGAAGGCTAAGCTTGAGTTTTACAGCACTGCACTGTCGGCGGAGGCGGTTAATGATCTTATCGGCAAATACGGTTATACCTTCAGTGCTGAACAGACGGAAGAGAGGGGTAATGCTCTCCATTTAAAAGAGGAAAAAGAGAAAGAGCTTCAGGAGCAACTGAAGAAGGTGCGGTTTGCCCTGCCGGTGGCTCTGCTTGTGTTCATCCTTATGATGTGGGATACCGGTTCGATGTTTTTCTCTTTTATCCCGAACATGCCGATTTCCATGGAGTTGTTCAATCTTGTCTCCATGGTTATTGCCACCTATATGGTGTTCTGGATCGGGGCTCCATTTCTGCACGGAATATCGATGTACGTTAAGAGTGGAGCGGCGAGTATGGATACGCTGATCGGCATCGGGACACTGACTGCCTATCTCTACAGTGCTGTTGTGACGCTGATTCCCTCCGTAAGAGAGCTGCTGCAAATACCCAACTATACCTATTTCGATGTTACCATTGTTGTGATTGGCTTTGTGCTGCTGGGGAAATACCTTGAGGCACGCTCTAAGATGAAAACCGGTGAGGCTATCGAAAAGCTGATTGGCCTGCAGGCTAAATCGGCCCTTGTGATACGCGAGGGAAAAGAGATTGAGATTGCGATAGAAGAGGTGAGAACGGGCGATGCTGTGATTGTCAAACCAGGGGGGAAAATACCTGTTGACGGCATGATTACCCAGGGGTATTCGTCACTTGATGAATCTATGGTGACCGGAGAGTCGATACCCGTTGATAAAGCGGTTGGTGACCAGGTCATCGGAGGCACCATCAACAAACAGGGATCGTTTACCTTCACCGCTTCGAAGGTTGGATCTGAGACGCTGCTTGCGCGCATTATACGGATGGTTGAAGATGCCCAGGGATCGAAAGCTCCCATACAGAATATGGCTGATAAAATTGCCGGGATTTTTGTTCCTGTTGTGCTGCTTCTTGCATTGGCGACGTTTATCATCTGGCTGACTGTCGGAACCTATTTTCTCGGATTTTCTATTGCACTCCCCTTTGCCATCTCCGGCCTTATCGGTATTCTGGTGATTGCCTGTCCCTGCGCACTTGGTCTGGCAACTCCTACAGCAATCATTGTAGGTATAGGGAAAGGGGCTGAGTACGGCATCCTTATCCGGAATGCTGAAAGCCTTGAAAAGCTCAGTTCAGTTGATACGGTGGTATTTGATAAAACAGGGACGCTGACGACGGGCAATCCGCAGGTTTCAGATATCATACCGCTTGACAGTGAGAGCTGCGCGGCTTCCCTTTTGCAACTGGCAGCCAGTGTTGAAAACCGCTCGGAACATCCTCTTGCTCAGGCAATTGTGACGGAAGCTAAAGAACAGCAGATCACTCTTAGCGATACCAGTGCATTTGAAGCTTTTGAGGGCATCGGCGTTTCGGCTGTGATCGATACCATTGCGGTGAGAGTTCGCAAACCGGTTGAGACTGAAAAAAACATCACTGAAGTCCAGAGAGTGCAGAAGGAGGGGAAAAGTGTCGTCATCGTTGAGATAAACGGGATATGCGCCGGTTTGATTGCGCTGAGCGATACAGTCAAAGAGGATGCAGAGAGGGCTGTTGACGCACTGCTCAAGAAAGGGGTAAGGGTCATCATGATGACGGGCGACAACCGGTTGGCGGCAGACTTTATGGCACGTCAAGTTGGCATTGACGAGGTGATTGCCGAGGTGCTGCCGCAGGAAAAGGCAATAAAAGTCAAAGAGCTGCAGGCGAAAGGAAGAAAGGTTGCCATGGTTGGAGACGGCATCAACGATGCGCCGGCTCTGGCTCAGGCTGATGTAGGAATTGCTATGGCTACAGGAACTGATGTTGCCATTGAGTCTGCCGGAATTACCCTGCTCAAGGGCGATATCAGGAAGGTTGCCCAGGCAATCACCCTTTCGCGCGCCACTATGAGGGTGATACGCCAGAACCTCTTCTGGGCGTTTATCTATAACATCATTGGAATTCCGCTTGCAGCTGGAGCGCTCTACCCGTTTTGGGGCATTGTTCTTAATCCGGTTTTTTCGGGACTTGCCATGGCAGGCAGCAGCGTTTCGGTGGTGAGCAATTCGCTAAGACTGAAGAGAAAGAAGCTGGAAGAATAGGTCCTATAGGGCCTATGAGACTTATAGGCCCTTTAGCAATTATGGGACTATAGGAAATCAGTGTTTGTCGGGGTGACTGAATTTAAAGGATATTTTGACCTGGTCTTTTGAATCCTCTTCAACTTTTGCCAACTGTTCCGGCACTATAATCTCAGTGTTCACGCCAAGGTTAAAGTTAGCAATCTCTTTGCTTATGATCATTTTTTGAACTTTTATTACTTTGTTAAAAGCAAGATCATTCGCATCTTTTGGAGTGATATACAAAAATATAAGATCAGAGGCTTCATTGATACTTAAGCGGACTTCTCTGGTGATAGTATTTTTTGAAGAAGTTTTTTTATTGACAGTGTCGCTTTTGAAGATACGTATGATCTGTCCCCACCCTTGAGTGGAAGGTATAAACGATGCTTTTGCTTCATCGTATTTAAGGTGATTACGAAGCTGAACAAAAAGTTTAGCCTGACATGTATTGTGATCCAGAAAAATAATTGACACCAATAGTCCTGCGACCAAGAGAAGTTTTTTCATCATTACTCCGTTGATAATCAGCGCCGATAATTAAAAAGACTGGAAGAATATGAGGGACTTCATATCCTTAACACTATACAAAAAAATATTTCAAAACGGATTAAAAAATAATTAAACTCCGTTTAAGAAAATCTAACAGCATTACTGACCGCGTATCTCTGACGTACAGGCTGGGCAACGGGTTGCCTTGATTGGTACATTGCTAAGGCAGTACGGACACTCTTTTGTCGCTGGAGACGGAGGAAGCGGCTTTTCATCCCGACGAAACGTGTTAATTGCCTTGACGAGCAGAAAAACAGCAAAAGCCATGATCAAAAAGCTGATTACAGAATTCAGAAACATTCCGTAATTGATTGTGACAGCACCGGCAGCCTTGGCATCTGCAAGCGCAGCGTATGGAGCGGCAACCTTAGCCCCTTCTTTCAAAACAATATAGAGGTTTGAAAAATCGACTCCACCTACCAGCAAACCAAGTGGTGGCATCAGAACCTGGGAAACCATTGTATTGACAATTGTGCCGAAAGCTCCCCCGATAATGATACCAACGGCCATATCAACTACATTACCTTTAACGGCAAATTCTTTGAACTCTTTCAACATAGAGAGCGCTCCTGATAATGTTCTCGAAAACCAATCGTGATCAATTTAGCGAGTTAAATTCTGAATACACGTCACCAATCGATTTTTTTTGTCTATTACCTTTGTACTTTGAATTAAGTAAACGACTCGAAAAACCCATTATCAATGATAAAAAGAATTCCCCCCATAATTCTGGCCTTGCTATGGTCAGTTCCAGCTTTTGCTGCACACCCTTTGATGACCGATGATACCGGAACTCAGGGAAAAGGGAAATTTCAGTTTGAGTATAACGGCGAATATTCAAGAGATGATGAACATGAAGCAGGCGTTGCGGAAAAGGAAACGAGTGGAACTCTTACTGCCGCACTGACCTATGGCATGACCGATAACCTGGATATCGTAGTCGGGCTTCCCTGGCAGTGGGGTTCTCTCAGTGTGGATGGGAACCTTGTTTCCAATGATAATGGGATCGGTGATACATCGGTCGAAGTTAAATGGAGATTTTTTGAATGTAAAAAGGAAGAGTTCAGCGTAGCTCTGAAGCCGAAAGTGATATTTCCAACCGGGGATGCTCAAAAAGGATTGGGTAACGGTAACATATCTGGGGGTGTGCTGCTGATTGCTACCAAGGAGTGGGAGCACAGGGCTCTGCACGGTAATATCGGGTACACCCACAATTCATACGCATTGGCACAGGATAATGCAATATTAAAACAGGATATCTGGCATGCTTCAGTTGCTGCGGAATTTCATATGACTGAGAAACTGCGCTCTGTAGCTGATGTAAGCATCGATAGCAATAATGAGAGGACAGCGGATCCTAATCGTGTTTTTTTGCTCGGCGGATTGATCTACAGCGTAAATGACACCTTTGATCTTGATCTGGGTGTAAAAGCTGGATTGAACCATGCTGAGACAGATAAAACTATTCTTGCCGGACTTACTACAAGATTTTAAACTGAGCTTGACAAAACTTTTATAATGAAAATACCCCCTGGATCAAGAAGACACCAAGGGGTATTGTATTTTAAGCTCGATTCTTATAAACGGTTAACTCACTTGAGCGGCAGCCCTCTGGCTTTCAGCCATGCCTTGGCATCGGGATCGTTTAGTTTTGCTGCTTTTTTATAATCCGCTATGGCGCCCTCTTTATCTCCGAGCAGACCTTTTGCTGTAGCTCTATTACTGATGGCTAACGTAGAAAATGGGTTAAGCTCAATAGCCTTCGTGTAGTCTGCTATGGCGCCATTAAAATCCCATGCCTTCGTTTTTGCATTTCCCCGATTAATGTAGGCTATAGCATATTTAGGGTTAAGCTCAATAGCCTTCGTATAATCTTCTATTGCGCTCTTAAATGCACCATTTTGTTCTTTTTGAATCCCTCGATTAGAATATCCCTGAGGATTTTTAGGATCAATCTCAATAACTTTCGTAAAGTCAGTTACTGCTCCAAGAGTATCGCCGATAGAGTTCTTTATAATCCCTCGTCGAATATATGCATAGGTGTCCATGGGGTCCTGTTCAATTGCCTTTGTGTAATCGGCTATAGCTCCCTGTGTATCGTGCGATTTAAGTTTTGCTGCCGCACTGGAGTACAGCGGTTTCGAATTTACAGCCGCAGAAGCAGAAGGAGACGCAAGCATTAAAGCGATGCTGGCCGTAAATAAACAACGAACAAGATTTTTCATGGATAAATCCTTATTGATAAACTGTTAACCGTAATTCTCAAATTCAGCAGGAGCATAAACGATATTACTGCAATAAGTAAGCCAAAAGAATAAGAGGAAACAACTAAAAGGCATCGATATTCTCACTAATAGCTAACTTTATAATAATATAGAAATTACATATGCTATTTCATGAGTCAATCTGAATGTTTGGTAAAAATACTCTAGCGCCTCAAATTGAGACATAATAATTCTTTATCTGTCTCCCTACCCATTTCAGCTCAGCCAGACAATCAAATATCTTCAGGCTCCACACAAAAAAAAAGAGCCGCATGACTGCGGCTCCGTTTTAACATAATTTCAAGAACGCGGTTAGTGCTCGTCGACCTTTATTCTCATTGAGAAGAAGGAGCGATGGACAAAAACCAGTGAAAGGGCAAAAAAGATTGCGGCCAGAGAGAGTGCTATCTGAGGAGGAAGTTCGATAGCCAGTTCAATGGCAAGAAGACCAAACAATGTGGTGAACTTGATGATCGGATTCAAAGCAACCGAAGAGGTATCCTTGAAAGGATCGCCGACCGTATCACCGACAATTGAGGCATCATGAAGCGGAGTGCCCTTGGCATTAAGCTCAGTTTCAACAATCTTCTTGGCGTTATCCCATGCACCGCCGGCATTGGCCATAAAGATGGCCTGGTAGAGACCGAAAAGCGCAATGGAGATGAGATAGCCGATAAAGAAGAATGAGTCGAGACAGGCGAAAGCCAGTGTCGTAAAGAATACGGTAAGAAAGAGGTTGATCATACCTTTCTGGGCAAACTTGGTACAGATTTCAACAACCTTCTTGCTGTCTTCGATGGAGGCTTTTTCAACGGAACTGTCAAGGTTGATGTTATTCTTGATGAATTCCACCGCGTAGTACGCTCCCGTTGTGACGGCATTCATTGAGGCTCCGGTGAACCAGTAGATGATTGCACCGCCCATCATGAGGCCAAGGAGGAACGGAGGCGAAAGGATTGAGAGCTTTGCAATTGCACCTGTATCAGCGAGACCGTTGGTCAGGATCATAATGATCGAGAAGATCATTGTGGTGGAACCGACCACAGCAGTACCGATAAGCACCGGTTTAGCAGTTGCCTTGAAGGTGTTGCCTGCGCCGTCGTTGGCTTCAAGGTAGCGTTTGGCATTGTTAAAGTCTGGCTGGAAACCAAACTCGCTCTGAATCTGCTGCTTGATATTCGGAATAGTTTCGATCAGGGAAAGCTCATAGACTGACTGAGCGTTGTCTGTAACCGGCCCATACGAGTCGACTGCAATGGTGACAGGACCCATGCTGAGAAATCCGAAGGCGACAAGACCGAAAGCAAAGACCGAAGGTGCAAGCATGATAACCTTGGTAAGGCCGACAGTAAGAAGCCCTTGCGAAGCAATCAGCTCAGGAGTAAGCCCGAGAGTGGCTATGCCAAGTGTGCTGAGTCCGTAGGCGGCTCCCATCAAACCGACAATGGCAAGGCCCATCCAGTAGGCACTGAAATTACCGGCAACAAGACCTGCAAGAATGTTCAGGGCTGCGCCTCCCTCTTTGGAGCATTGAACGACGTTACGGACATGGGCACACTCTGTGGAGGTAAAGCGGTTCACCAGCTCAGGAATAAGTGCACCGGCAATCGTTCCGCAGGTGATGATCGAAGCAAGCTTCCACCACATGGTGCCATCGCCGAGTGTGCTGATAAGGAAGTAGGATGCTATGTAGGTAAGGATGATTGAGACAATCGAGGTAAGCCATACCAGAGTGATCAGAGGCTTCTCGAAGTTCATCTCATCGGCATTGCTGTACTTCATCTTGGCCAGGGCAGCATTTGTCCAGTAGGAGAACGCACTGGCAAGAATCATCACAAGGCGCATGGCGAAGATCCAGACAAGCAGCATGATCTGCACTTCGGGAGCCTTGATGGCTAGAAGGATAAAGGAGATAAGGGCTACACCGGTAACACCGTAGGTTTCAAAACCGTCAGCTGTAGGACCAACTGAGTCACCTGCATTGTCGCCGGCACAGTCGGCAATAACGCCAGGGTTACGGGCGTCGTCTTCCTTGATCTTGAAAACGATCTTCATAAGATCGGAGCCGATGTCGGCAATCTTGGTAAAGATACCGCCGGCAATACGAAGCACTGAAGCACCGAGCGACTCACCGATAGCAAACCCGATAAAGCATGGTCCGGCAAAATCGCGAGGTACAAAGAGAAGGATGCAGAGCATAACGAAGAGTTCGATGCTGATAAGCAGCATACCGATACTCATACCGGCTCTGAGAGGAATTTCGTAGGTTGGAAAAGGTTTGCCGCCGAGACTTGCGAATGCTGTCCTTGAGTTGGCGAATGTGTTGATCCTCATACCGAACCAGGCAACGATATAACTTCCGAGAATACCGATAAGACTGGCTACTAGAATGAAAATAACCTTGATCGCAGGAAGGTGCCGAAGCCAACCGAAATAGGCGACAATAATGGCTCCGATCAGAACCCAGAGTATGAGAATAAATTTACCCTGAGTGACAAGGTAGGTTTTGCAGGTTGCGTAGATCAGCTCGCTGATCTCCCGCATGGCGCTGTGAACTGGAAGCTTGCGAATTCCGACATACTGTATGATCCCGAAAACCATACCGAACAGACAGACTGCAAGACCCCACAAAAGAAGAGTGCTTCCGGGTATTCCGCCAAGGAATGACACCGAATGCAAATCAGGCAACAACAAATCGGCCTCACTTGCAAACGCATTTTGCGACTGCAACACAATGCCTAGACCTCCCAGAATTGAAACAATTCTGGACAACCATGTTACTTTTAACGATTTTTTCATTGCTTTTTTTTTCACTGTTTTTCTTGACTCAAGAAAAAAATGTTGTCAGCTAAATCATAAGAAGGAACAATCCTGTTGGAAACAGTAAGATGTAATTTGCAACTTTTTTAAGGAATCTCAATACCTTTTTGTAGAAGTTCTTATGGGGTTCACCCTGATTCGGGGTCAATCGTTGCAATGTGTTTTTCCATTATCTCCATGAATGTTTTATTACAGATTCTGCTTTGCTCCTGCTATATTCTTGGCGGTTGCTGTACTCTTTTGTGAAATAAAAACCGGTAGAGTTCCCCGAATCTGGTGCTTGTGTTATGAAACTTATTGTAGGTCTCGGAAATCCTGAATCCCAGTATAACGGTACACGGCACAATATCGGGTTTGATGTTGTGGACTCAATTGCTGCCTCTTTCGGGGCTGGATTCATTCGTGGGAAAGGAAAATACCTCAGTGCGAAACTTATCCACAGAAGGGAGTCGATCATCCTTGTAAAACCTATGACCTATATGAACCTTTCAGGTCATGCGGTTATAGCTGCGATGAATTTCTATAAAATCGAGCGCATGGATATCCTTGTCATTTGCGATGATCTCAACCTCCCTTCGGGCTCCATACGCATACGCGCTAAAGGATCCGCCGGTGGACAAAATGGCCTGAAACACATTATTGAGTGCCTGGGAAGTGAAGAGTTTGCGAGGATGAGGATAGGCATAAGGCTTGAAGAGCAGCCTTTGAGCTCTTTTTCATCGTTTGTACTGGGGAAGTTCAGCGAGGAGGAAAAAACGGTAATGAGTAAGGTACTACCTGTTTCGGGAGATGCGGCTCTTGATTTTGCGATCAACGGCATCGGGCATGCCATGAACAACTACAACAAGCCTGCGATTTAGCAGACCGCCAGCTTGATCGTTTTTTCAGATGAATCGCCTGCAGACATTTTTTTCAAAAAGGAAATAGCGCGCGCATTGAACTCACTAGGCTGGTCGACATTGCAGACATGGCCGGAATTGACGATAACCTCAAGCCAGGAGTTGGTGTGGCGGGTAATGATATACCGTACTGCGGGGAGAAACATATGGTCTTCTTCACCCATAAGGTAGAGTGTAGGAATAGCTGTATCTTTTTCTTCAAAGTATTTCAACAGCGGGGTTATCTCATAGGTGAGACGGAACCAGCGCATGAACTCTTTCTGTGCAACTTTTTTTGCTTCGTTGACAAAAAGGAGTCGTGACTTTTTATGTCGTTCACTTGGCATGATAATCCAGGCAAAAAAGCTGTATAGCCACATGTAGGGAACAAACCTCTTGAACATGTTGCCAACGGTTACAAGAACCTTTGCGCGGATGTTAAGCCTTATGATGGCTCCACCCATAACCATTGAACTGACCCTCTCCGGAGCAATTTCGCTCAGGTTGCGGATAAGAATGGTCCCAAGTGAAATACCGATGAAATGGGCTTTGTGGATGTTGAGGGAGTCAAGCACTTCGATGATATCACGGGTGATAACCTCAAAATCGTAATGACGGTCCTCCTTGTGAGCAGCTAAGGCTTTTGACTTTCCATGACCTCTCAAATCAACAAGCAGAACATTGAAATGCCTGATGAACTCCTTGATCTGCAAAAACCAGATGGAGGAACTACCGCCGGCGCCGTGAACAAAAACGACCCAGGGGGCAGTGGCATCATCCAACTCGTATGTCTTGTAATGAAGCATGGAAAACCGCAGTTATAAACATTTAAGTCCTTAAGTAAACAAAACCTCAGTAAAAAACAAAAAGTTACACCTCTTTCCGAAAAACTCTGACCATCTCAAACAGGGCAATTCCTGCTGCGACAGCTACATTGAGCGAATGTTTGGTGCCGTACTGCGGGATTTCGAGCACCTCATCACACAGTGCAAGGACTTCGTTTTCAAGACCATCCACTTCGTTGCCTACGACAAGACAGAGCGGAAAAACGCAGGGATCGAGCGACGTATAAGGACGACTGCCTTCTGTAATTTCCAGTCCATAGATTCGGAGCCCCGATTTTTTCAAGGCTGAAAGTGCCTCAAGTGGATCGGCGTGATACTCCCACAAAACTGTTTCCTGAGCACCCAGTGCGGTTTTATCGATCTCCTTTCTCGGAGGAGTCGCGGTATAGCCTGAAAGAATAATTTTTTCAATTCCTGCAGCATCAGCGGTGCGAAACATTGATCCGACATTCCACATGCTTCGGATATTATGCAGCAAAAGAACCACAGGGTGCTTCGGGACTTCGGCATATTGCTCCACCGTCAGCCTGCTCATTTCACTTCCATGCAGCTTTCTGAATTCTTGCATGCTCAAATCGTCCGAAGTTTTTCAATGAGACGGCGGTTTTCTTCAACAAGACCGACATTGAAGCGCAGACAGTTGTCCATAAGCTTGTAGCCGGAAACGTTTCTCACAAGAATACCGTCACTTTGAAGACTTTTGAAAACTTCTCCTGCATCTTTTATCCTGATGATCAGAAAATTGGTATCACTCTCGAAGGGTTCGATACCATCAATTGCAAGCAGTTCACGATAAAGTAAATCACGCTCATGCAGGATGAAGGAGACGGCATCGGTCACAAGGGAGTAATTGGCCAGCACACGGGTCAGGGTTATTTCGGCCAGCCTGCTGGAGGCAAAAGGAATTTTTGGTTTGGCAAGCTCGGCCATGAGTATGGGATTGGCAATTGCGAAACCAATACGGATACCCGCAAGAGCCAGAGCTTTGGACATGGTGCGAAGCACAACAAGATTAGGGAGCCCATCGATGAGCTGAAGAACAGAGCGCTGGCGGGAAAACTCGATGTAGGCTTCGTCAACAAGCACAAGAGCGTCGCTGGACTCGGCAATCAGACGGACTTCATCAAAAGAGAGCGATTTACTTGTAGGATTGTTTGGTGTTGAGAGAACAATAAAATCGACCTGCTCGTCACGAGCTGCCTTAAGAATGGCATCGGTATCGAATTCGAGACCTGGAAGCATGGGAACGCTGACAATACGAGACTGCAACAGGAGGGCAATTTTTTCGTAGAGCGAAAAGGATGGATCGGGAATCAGAATTTTCCGGCCGGGACCAAGGCATGCAAGAAATATGGTATAGAGCATTTCATTTGATCCGTTGCTCATCATTACAGAATCAGCGGAAACTCCAAGAAAATCGGCATAGGCCTGCATACCTCTATATGGCAGAATATCAGGATAACGGTTCCATGGCTCTTTGATAAACTCACTGGTAATTTCTTCCTTGAGCCACATCGGCACATCAATGGGGCTTTCGTTCTGATTCAGTTTTATCTCGGCCTGCTGTCCGCCTTCGACCTTGTAGGTCGCAATATTCTGCAGGGCAGGGTTGAGTATACTCTTGATATCTCTTTGCATGGTAACACTCTGTTTGCTGGCTGTAAATCTTTTATCCCGGTATTAGTAGCCTGCTATGGCAGTCAACATGATTAAAAAAACATCTTTTTCATACAATCCATGAAATAAATCTGGACAATCTGCTTTTTTTTTATAAATTAAAACAAGACAAAATTAATCCAATATAAAGGAGAGATTATGACACAGATTAAAAAAACACCTGTTGATCTTCTGGATGATATATACAGCCTTGCATACTGGATGACCGGCAGTGAGAGTGTATCCAGCGAACTGGTCAACAAGACCTATCTCTATGCCAACACAACAACGAGGGAGGGTGATCTGCTTAAAACCTTCAGAAAGTGCTATGTGGACCAGTTCGGCCAGAACACAGAGTTCTGTATCAGCGGCAAGCCCTGTAAAAATCACTTTCAGCTGATTGATTCGTTGAGACAGTGGGCTGCTGATATCAAACTTTCAGTTCTATTGAGTGAAATATCGGGGCTTAAACATCGCCAGATATCGGCCATTGTCGGCAAACCGGTTAATACTGTAAGATTGTGGCTCTATTGGGGAAGAAAGCTTCTGGCTAACGATGGCCTGCTTCAGGCCACTGCATGACGCGCTTTATTTGAAAGGCCGCTTTAATTACAGGCGGCCTTTTGTTTTTATACCCGCCTCTGTATATTCGATTGCACCTGCATTAAACTATACCTTTTTCCATACATGATCATTATCACCGGCGGCGCGGGATTTATCGGCAGTGCCATGCTTCTGGAACTCAACCGTAAGGGTGAAGAGAATATCATTGTTGTTGACGATCTAGGGTCGACAACAACGGAAAAATGGCGCAATCTTTCCGGACTCGCATTTACTGATTTTATCCCGAAGGATCTTTTTCCTGATCTTCTTGAGAGGAACGCACTGAAGGGCATTTCTGCCATTATCCACATGGGTGCGAACAGTTCGACAACGGAAACTGATGCTGATCATCTGCTCACCAATAATTTCGGCTACTCAAAAACAATAGCCGCTTTCTGTGCAGCTCATGATGTAAGGCTTCTTTATGCATCGAGCGCTGCAACGTATGGT
The DNA here is from genome assembly GCA_005843825.1 of Chlorobium sp. Lineage (GTDB taxonomy): Bacteria > Bacteroidota > Chlorobiia > Chlorobiales > Chlorobiaceae > Chlorobium. The sequence continues at coordinate 43,910 of SZXX01000026.1, read as the reverse complement.
GACGGTTCAAGCGGTTACAACGATGACATTGAAGGCCTCAACGTGCTTCGTCCCCTCAATATGTACGGGTACTCCAAGCAGCTATTTGACCGCTGGGCAGTGAAGAATCATATTCTGGACAAAGCGGCCGGGCTGAAATTCTTTAATGTCTACGGGCCGAACGAGTACCACAAGGGGGATATGAGCAGTGTGGTCTATAAGGCGTTCCATCAGATACTCGAAAAAGGATCGCTGAATCTCTTTAAGTCGCACAGACCGGACTACAAAGACGGCGAACAGTTGAGGGATTTTATATACGTCAAAGACTGTACGAGAATAATGGCCTGGATGCTGGAAAACCCTTCCGTAGCGGGAATCTTCAATGTCGGGACTGGCACGGCAAGAAGCTTCAAAGACCTTGCTACGGCAACATTTTCTGCTTTAGGCCGTGAACCGGCTATCAACTACATCCCCATGCCGGAAACCTTGCGTGACAAATATCAGTATTACACCTGTGCTGAAGTGACAAAGCTTCGTTCGGCGGGATTCAGCGAAGCTTTTACCTCGATTGAAGCTGGCGTAAAAGAGTATGTGCAGCACTACCTCTCCGATTCCAATCCATATCTTGATATTGTTCGAGCTCCCTATAATGCTTAACAACTTCTATTTTGACCACAGAAAAAATCATTGAAATTCAGGGCATTGAGCCTGTCATTCTTTTTGGCCCTTACGATTCTCTCCTTAAAAAAATTAAAAATGAGTTTTCCGAGATGCAGATAACTGCTCGCGGAACTCAGATTACCCTCCGCGGAAGTAGAGATGGTGTGGCACTGCTTGAACAGATATTCAGTGAGATGATTCTGCTTGCCAACAAGCATGGGGAGGTGCTTGACACTGACCTGAATGCGCTTATCAACCTGGCCCTCTCCCCTTCTCCCAGAACGGCAGCGACACCTATGGGTGATGAGGATATAATAGTCACCTCCCCGAATTATACGGTCAGAGCAAAAACAAACGGTCAGCGGCGAATGGTGGCTGAAGCGAAAAACAACGACATTGTGTTTGCCATCGGACCGGCAGGTACGGGTAAAACTTATACCGCCGTTGCCATAGCGGTTGCTGCATGGAAAGAAAAAAGAGTCAAGCGGATAGTTCTTGCAAGGCCTGCTGTGGAAGCTGGTGAAAGCCTTGGGTTTCTACCGGGCGATCTGGCTCAGAAAATAGATCCTTATCTTCGCCCCCTTTATGATTCATTGCAGGATATGCTGACTGCTGAAAAGCTGAAACTCCTTACGGAGCAGCGCATTATCGAGATTGTGCCTCTTGCCTATATGCGGGGAAGAACAATGAACAATGCGTTTATTATTCTCGATGAAGCCCAGAACGCTTCGAACAAGCAGATGAAGATGTGCCTGACAAGGCTGGGTGTCAATTCGAAAGCTATCATTACCGGCGATGTCACCCAGATTGATCTTCCCAAGGATCTCGATTCAGGACTTACCAATTCTCCGAAGATACTGAAGGATATCAAGGGTATCAGCTTTGTATATCTCGATAAAACAGATGTTGTCCGCCATAAGCTTGTCCGTGATATCATCAACGCATATGAAATCCATGAACAGGAATAATAATCCCGGGATATTTCTGTAAATTTGCGTTTGTGGAGAAGCTTTCAGATCAACACAGATCATCCATCATTTTCTCAGTTTTAATCAAGGAGGACAAAATGGCACATCGAATTCTTGATACCTGTACCTATTGCGGAGCGTGCGAACCTGAATGCCCGGTAAGCGCAATTACAGCTGGTGAGGATTATTATGTTATTGATGAAACAACCTGCATTGACTGCATAGGATTTCATGATGAAGCTGCATGCGTCTCGGTCTGCCCGGTTGACTGCATCATCAAAGTCTGAAAATCCAACTGATGGGTTTTGCGCAAAGGCCCAAGCATCTTTTTACCAGGCTGATTTTCCCCCGGCCTTGAATAAACAATGCTATTTTGGCTTAAAATAACGCCTCAGAGCATACGACGTTTTTTTTGAGCTAAAAAAAAATCTTATATTAGTCGAAATTCACCCGAATCGTTCTTTCCTTTTTTTTACAACTATTAAGCTAGGAAATTAATATGGCACTCTACATTACTGAAGAATGTACTTACTGCGGAGCCTGTGAACCAGATTGTCCAGTCAATGCGATTTCTGCCGGCGATGATGTTTATATCATCGATGCTGCAACCTGCACAGAGTGCGTAGGATACTCTGACTCCCCAGCCTGCTCTGCAGTCTGCCCAGCAGAGTGCATCGTTCAGGGATAAACCTGAACAGGAAAAAAGCGACAATAAAAAAGCGGATGGTTTTTGACCATCCGCTTTTTTATTTCTGTTATTTCTGCACCGCATTGTACTCAGACCCATAAACTGCTCACATCTCGTAATCAACCAGCCTGCGCTCACTTGTCGCTTCACCGATAAACGGAATCAATGCCTGGTGTTCCGGATGTGCCTGATAGGATGCAAGAGCCTCCCTGTCTGCGAACTCACTATATAACACGATATTTCCTGAGCTTTCTGTCCTGCTGAAATCAATGCCCACCTCGATAGCGATCAGTCCTGGAATTCTGCCCCGCAGACCTTCAAGCTTCTGCTTGATAAGACAAGCATTGGTTGCCGGGTCATTTCCATGTGCAGTGTCTTTAAGGCGCCACATTACAATATGCTTGACCATTACCCTCTCATTAGATTTAATAAAAGTGAGAACAGTGAAGAAAACAGAGAGTCAACTACGCCGCGATATAACGTTGGCTTGCAGTATTGATATTGAATGGCTTGTATGAAAGATTTACTCTTTTTTTGTTTTTTCTGACTTGTCGAGAAGCGAGAAGCTCATGCTTCTTCCCCTTTCTGCCGGATTTCGCAATGGCAGGAGCAGCTCTCCTTGCTTTATGGCCTTGCTTTGCAAGAGCAAGAGCATTGTGTTTTTGCTTTCTGCCGGACTTTGACAAGGCTATGGAATTGTTTTTAGACCTCAGAGCTGCCTTTGACAAATGATAGACTCTTTTGCCTGACCGTCCCCGTTCTTTTACAACAGAAACCTGGGCACGACCTGAATCGCCCCTGGATGGCGGAAATATTGATGCCTGATCAGGATTAACACCTGAAAAAGCCATATCAAACATGTTCGCCGCAACATGCCATCTGTCTGTTCTGGCGTTAAGCATCACCAGAAGAACATCCTTGTTGTTTTTGATGGCCCTGGCGATAAGACATCCGCCTGCTTTGGTGGTAAAACCGGTTTTAATACCGACAGCATAGGGGTATCTATCCAGAAGCTTATTGTGCGTTTTAAGCGAGTAAACCTTCTGGGTTGTCTGCTCTGTAAAAACAGCTTTCTCAAGGCGGGCTATATCGTTGAAAACAGGGTTTTTTACCGCGTGTTCAGTGAGGCGCAACAGGTCTCCGGCTGTGGAGATATTACCAGCATAGATACCTTTATCAAAACCCGCCGGATTGGTAAACCTGGAATTTTTCATTCCTATCATTTTCGCCCTGGAGTTCATGGCGGTAACGAAGGCATCGACATTGCCGGAGAGATAGATTGCGATAGCAAATGCCGCATCGTTGCTTGAATTGACCATGGCAGCTTTGACCAGATCAATAAGCTTGATTTTTTCACCCACTTTGAATCCAGCTATTGAGGGCTCAACCATCGTTGCCTCTTTAGTAATAAGCACATCATGATCAAGCCTGCCACTTTCAATCGCCATGGTACAGGTGAGTATCTTGGTGAGGCTTGCCGGAGAAACCGGTCTGTCAATATCCTTTTCCATCAGGACTGCCGAAGTGCCTATCTCCTTGAGGATATAGGAGTTTATTGGAACCTGAGAGTGCAGTGAATCTTCTGCTGTATGGGCATGCAACACCAGTGGCAGCACCAGAGCCGAGGCAAAGAGGAGTGTTACCAGAAAGGCAAAGATTGACAGAGCGTAGGGAATGAGTTTCCTGTTGTGCAGGATAGCCTTGTTCTGCGAGCGGGACATCGCAAATGTCAGGATTTTATTAGGCATTGTTCTTGGCTGCTGTTCTTAATGTTCAATTGAGAGGAAAACTAAACTTTTCTACCACTCGACAAAGTAACCTGAAGGTAAAAAAGAGATCAATTCATCCTTTTATTAACAAAATATTGAGGTTCACTTTTTGAGTGTAGAGGCCAGAATACTTTTACCTTGACCGGCAACTACACCTGAAAACAACTCAATGTTAGATACCATCGACTGATAGTGACTTACATCAAGCAATACTACCGTACTTTTGCCGTGCTGCGTCAGCACGAGAGGTCGTCCGGTTTTTTTGACGTGTTTTACCAACGAGGCCGTGTTTGCTCGAAATTCCGACAACGGCCTTATATCTTCTTCAAGATTGATACTACCCATACACCATTTAAGAATTGTACTCTTTTACGTACAATTAATTGTACTGAATTTTGTCATTAAAAACAAACATAAACCAAAACTGCCAACATCCGTTAACACTCCCTATTCAGAAAGACTTCCAGCCTCAGATATTTTAGGCTTCGGGGCTTGAAGTTGTGATGCATCCATTTGCTTTATTTGCTGGACCAGCTTGACCGTATTGGTGACCAGATCAACGACTGAGCGCTTAACATAGCGGTTCTTAAAAAAACGGGTGTAATTGTTTTCCATATCTTCAGCTATCCAGCCTCTGCTCCAGCCGAGATAGTTGAAGGGTGGAAACGAAAAACCAAGATCAGCAAAAAATGAGTTGAGCTGTCCTGCAACCCCCTGAATATTATCCTGACCACCGGTTATAATCAACGATACTGCTTTGTTTTTTATAAGCACCTTATCGTGAATAGTGATCTGATTCTGGACGGTATTGAGCCGTTCTGCCATTTTATAATAAAGCGACGATGCATTTCCCCATCTGATCGGGGTTGCAAGGATAACGGCGTCTGCCCACAACACCAGGGAACGGTATATTTCATTCATACCGTCATTTGCATCCATTTCTGAAATGGAACACGGCCATGTGCAAGCTTTCTCATGACGGCTGTAGTAACCTTCACAATGACGAAAGTTCAACTCACGGAGTTTTATCATTTTTGTTTGAGCACCAAATTTTGAGGCCGCTATATCAAGAGCGCTTTGCAATGCTGTCTCTGAAGTTGAAGGCCTCGGAAGATCACGATTCATATTTGTAGTAGAAATTCCAAGGACATTGAGAGAGGTCGCTGTGGTTTGATAGTTGAGGCTCCTCAAGTCGGCCAGGGGATCAGATTCGTGTTCAGACCTGAAAGCATCTGTCACCGGTTTTTCAGACACGCAAATCATCCCATCCCGCACAATGACATCGTAGATTGCCTGTCGGTCCTTGTAGCCATCCGGAGCTTTACCGGTTTTCAGGTTGTACTGCCATCCATGCCAGGGACAGGCAACATAACGCTCCCGGTCATCAAGTATCTGGATGAAGCCCTCCCCAAGATCTCCGCCTTTGTGGATACAGGCATGATCAAGCGCAGATATAATGCCTTCGTAATGAAACAGCGCAATCGATTTGCTGCCCTGTTTTACTGATTTATGGGTGTTTTCCGGAAGGTCCGAGAGGGGGATAAGAGGTATGTATTGCATGATTATGACTTTTTTAGCGTTCAGATAGTGCCAGTTTCAAGGCAAGCCCGACAAACACCGCAGAAGCTATTCTGTTGACGATTTTCTGCGCTAGCGGAGAGCTGCTGAACTTCTCCCCCACTCCTCCAGCGATGAAACTAATGAGCCCAAAAACGAAAATGGTTGCCATGATGAAAATCCCTCCCAACTGAAAAAACTGAAGCATCATGGAACCACGCCGGGGATCAGCAAACTGCGGAAGAAAAGCTAGAAAAAAGAGAGATACCTTAGGGTTCGTGAGGTTCATGATAATCCCGCGCCGATAGAGATTACCACGAGAAAATGCCTGAACATCGTCCTTCTTCACGGTTGCAGCCCCAGCCCTGAAAGCCTGCCATGCAAGATAAAGAAGATAGGCTGCACCTGAAAATTTCAGGGCAGTGAACGCAAGTGTCGAAGCACGGATGATGGCGGCAAGACCGAATGCGACGGCAACAGTATGACCAATCAGCCCTGTAGCAAGGCCCAGTGTTACAAACAGGCCTGCCATGCGACCCTTCTGGGCTGACTGCGCCATGACAAAAAGGTTATCGGGACCGGGAGAGAGCGCAAGAATGACTGATGTCGTAAAAAATGCCAGAAGAACGGTATTGTCGATCATGCGAGCAATTTGTTTCTGTTACGAAGAGAAAGGAAAGTACAATATGTTTGTGGCTTTGGATACTGAAAATGTCAGTCATGTATCTCTTTTCAGACAAAAAAAAAGAGGCGTGCTTTCATACATGGAAACAAAAATCTCCCTGTATTGAAAGCACGCCTCTCCACACAACACACAAGCAAAAAAAGAACATCAACAACGGAAACCGTTAAAAGCCAACCTGGGTATAGAGGGATATTGAGTTGGCTGCTTGATCAAAGGCCGCCGAGGAAGCACCTGCGATAGTAGACGCCTCTTTTGTAACAGCAACATACTCAATACCAAACTTGACATTCGGTCTAAGCAAGGCCCCGATACCAGGAATAACCTTGTTGATCTTTCCGTTAAAATCATCCTGGAGATGCTCGTAACGAACAAGTCCAAAAAGCCAAGGATAGATCCAGTAGTCCGCTTCAAGAGAAAGAGCTGAGCGTTTACCAAAATCCTTGCCGCCTATTGCAATATCGGAACCATCATCCGCGGCACCAGCCAACACTCCATCATTGACCACTTCATTAAAGCGGGCATACTGTGCGACAGCACGCAATGACCCGTAATTAATCCGCACATCACCGGAGTAAGCTGTTTTAGTCAAACCTGCATAGGCATCTCCAGAACCAGTGCTCGCACCTTGACCTGAATTGACATAATCAACGCCGAAAGTTACAGAGTTGTCCATTCCTATAGCCTGAACGCCATAGGACCCGCCGACCCCACTCATCAAACCGTTGCCACCGACCTTGTAGGTTGCCCGTACAAATCTGGTATCTGCAAAATTGCCTGAAACGTTGTCGAAACCAGCTGCACCGAACTGAGAATTCCGGCCGATTCCAGCAAGAAACGAATAGCCTCCACAGGTTCCTGTATTCCCGGCAATCCTTAATTCAATCCCTTTGTTGGGATTCGGGAGGGTTACTGCATAACCATTCAGGTCAGCGCCAGGTGTGGTTGAAATCAAGTCAAACTGTTCCGGAAAGCCAATATCTCCCCATGCAATACCGATCCCGGGTTTGAACGTCCAGAGCAACTGCAGGCGTCCAAGAGTTGTAGGATCAGTACCAAAGTTCAAGTCGCCGATATAGCTCAACTGCCTGGTTATCGTCCCGGCAAAAAACATATCAACTGAGGAATTGACATCCACATTCCTGTACCCGGTAGTCGGGCTCTTTTTCAACGAGCCTCCGCTCCTTGCCAGGAAACCAAGAGAGGGCATATTTGGCAAATCAGAAGGCCAGATTGCATCAGGGAAGACATCCTTATAGGCGTCCTGACCAAGCTTGATCGGTTCTTCCTTTACCATATCTTCATCGGTGCCATCAGGGAAGCGATAACCGTTGTTACGGAAAGCTTCGCCAAAACCGTTTCTGGCAGGGAATGCTATATGGCAGGTGGAACATGCGGTATGGTATTTTCGTGCGAATACCGGCAAAGCAAAACTATCCTGCGCCGATAAAACAATAAGAGATACCATACTACACAAGAGGAAAATAAAACTACACCTTTTTTTACTTCTGATGGCCGAAACCGGCCCGGCATTCTTTGTCATACTCTCTCCGTTTATGTGATTGATCAATAATTGCATACTTATAAAAAAGCTATGCTCCACCTTAAAAGAACAATGCCTCTATGGGCGAAAAAAAGCAAACCCCTTATAAAGAGCGTATAATGCGCCTTACTATTTATCTATAGAATACTATCGGTAATGACCAGGAACCTGCGCAAGAAAAGCCGTAACGGAATATTACAAGACGAAAATCGTTACATGAATTTTAGTATCAGGAGTACACACGAATGAAGAAAATGCGCCTAAGGCTTATGACTGCATATCAAAAAAAGGCAGCAATCATAGATAAAACGCATCACCCTTTATGGTCAATCGCTTGACAATTACGCATCGAACAGAGATAAACGTAATAAATGAATGTGTGGAAATATGGAAAAATCAGCGTTGCTGTTAACTGATAAAGAACAATCTTCGTAAAAGAGGCTCAGAGATTTTACTCTGCATTACGTATAACATTACCCCATTAACAAGAACTTAACAATTGAAATGATATGCAGCAAATTATTTTTTAAGTTTTTTTTAAGAATAAGGAAGGAAGATAGGACCAATAGGACTTATAGGACTTATAGGACTTATAGGGTCTATAAAAAAGGCAGGCTTAAGGTTTCTGAGGTGGCTTTTGCTGAGGCTTTGGGAGGGAGGAGAGTTTGCCGCCATAATGACCAAGAAGCGTCACAACGGGAAGCATGGAAAAAAGAAGGACGATATAAAGCCAATGCTCGACACCCTGACGATTCATAACGTCGGGAATGCTCAACCTGATGGCAACAGCAGAAATACATAACACAAAGAGCAAGCCTGAAAGTCTAAGTTTTTTAATAAATATGGGGGCTTTTGCTCCGCGAAATTTTGTTTTCCAGTCGTATATACCTGAAAAAAAAGAGACAGGAATAGCCATGACGACAATGACAATAAGATGCTCAACCGTATGCTCGAAATAGGTGCTTCCTGTTGAAAGTGTCAACAGAAGATAGAGGACTGCAACTGGAATCAGACCGTTACTGAAATGAGCAGAGATAGCGTGAAACAGAAAGGTCTTTTTCATATCCTTGAACAATCCCGGACCTGCCATGGAATATATCTCCTGTTTTAATGGTGGGTTGAAGTCAGAATAACAACAGCACTGCTTATTAAGTTGAATAATTCATGCTGTTTTTCGAGTTTAAAAAAATTCCTCAGGATATTTCAGGATATTAAACATAAACTTGGCTGTTTTACGATACTCTGGTTCCTTTCTTTAGTTTTACATGTTATTTTCATACCGGCAATATTTCTCCAACATAAGTCAGTAAGGGTGAGTGATTTTCATTCCATTAAAGATTCTGGGCGATTGAAACCGCCGGATAACGGAGAGTTCAAAACGCCATTAAGTGTGAGGAAGCTGGTGGATGCAAGAAGCATGCCTGCCGAGAATATTTCCAGGGTCGCTCTCATTATCCGGTTTCTAAAACCGGTTACATGGATTCCGGTCATGTGGAGCTTTCTTTGTGGTGCTGTGGCAAGCGGTGCTTTTGGATGGAATGAGATGTCCGGCATAAAATTCATACTCGGGATGCTGCTGACAGGACCTCTGGCAAGCGGTACCTGCCAGATGCTTAACGACTATTTTGACCGCGATCTCGATGAAATCAACGAGCCTAACCGCCCGATACCCGGCGGAGCTATGTCGCTAAAAAACGCAACAATACTTATTGCCATCTGGTCGGTGCTTTCGGTTATCACAGGATATCTGATTCATCCCCTGATCGGGTTATATGTGGTCATCGGCATTATTAATGCCCACCTCTACAGCGCCAATCCGATAAAGCTGAAAAAACGACTCTGGGCCGGCAATATCATTGTTGCGATTTCATACCTCATCATACCCTGGATAGCTGGAGAAATAGCTTACAGCCAGACATTTACCCTTTCGTCGCTTCAACCATCACTTATCGTTGCGGGGCTTTTTACTCTTTCGAGTACAGGAACCATGACCATCAACGATTTTAAATCAATTGAAGGCGACCGCCAAAACGGTATCAGGACACTCCCTGTTGTGTTCGGAGAGACCAAGGCAGCATTGATCGCAGCAGTACTGATCAATAGCGGGCAGCTTCTGGCCTCCGGCTATATGTTCATCATCGGTCAGACCATCTATGGAGTCATTGTCGGTTTGCTGATCGTTCCTCAATTTATTCTGCAGTTTTCCCTTATCCGTTCACCAGCCACAATGGATGTGCGCTATAACGCCATTGCGCAAAACTTTCTTGTAGCCGGCATGCTGCTCTGCGCATTTGCCATTAAAGCGGCAAGACCATGAGGTTCAGTTACAATCCGGAAATTTCGGTGATTATGCCCACTTTTAACCGGGCCAGGCATCTTGAAAATGCCGTTCAAAGCGTTATTGATCAATCTTTCGAGAGCTGGGAGCTTATTATTGTCGATGACGGGAGCTCTGACCATACCTTTGAAACTCTCAACCCTTATATCGAACGGTTTGCAAATATACGCTACCTGAAACATAAGAACCGTAAAGCTGCACTCTCACGCAATGCGGGTATTCAGGCCTCTTTCGGGCGCTATATCACCTTTCTTGACAGTGATGACCATTATCTGGCTAATCATCTCGAAACGAGAGTAGCCATTCTAAAAGAATATGAGACCATTTCCCTGCTTTCCGGAGGATTCATCTGCGATGAAGATATCCGGGTCAAAGACCGCTATAACAGTGACAAGCTGGTTAACATCCGGGAGTGCATTCTTGGAGGCACTTTTTTTGGAACCCGAGAGATCTTTTTGTCTCTGGAGGGGTTCAGAGACCTGGAATATGCTGAGGATGCCGACTTGTGGGAAAGAGCTGAGGCGCTCTATGCAGTGAAAAAGATAGAAGATCCGAAAACCTATGTCTACCAGCGTGCTGAGGACAGCATTACCCTTAATTATTAGCTATCCATGATCTCATCTGTAACCGTATACTGCAGTTCAAGCAATCTCGCTCCCCTTGAGTATTTTGCCGCTGCTGAAGATCTTGGCCGTGAACTGGCAAAACGAAACATAGGCCTGGTCTTTGGTGGAGGCCGGGTGGGTTTGATGGGCTGTATTGCCGATGCCGTCATGGAGCAGGGAGGAACAGTCAGAGGCATCATTCCAAAGTTTCTTGAAGAACGGGAGGTTGCCCATTACGGACTGAGTGAGCTGCATGTGGTTGCAACCATGCACGAGCGCAAAATGAAACTGGCAGAATGGGGAGATGCCTATCTTGTTCTGCCAGGCGGGTTCGGAACCATTGATGAACTGATCGAAGTTATAACATGGAAACATCTTGGCCGCCATCATAAACCGATCATCCTCTTGAATCTGAACGGATTCTGGAACCCTCTGCTGCTGTTTTTCAACCGTATTGCTGAGGAACATATGATAACGGAACACTATGGCAGCTACTATTCGATATGCAATACTGTTCAGGAAGTGCTTGAGGTATTAGACAAGGGCTGAGGGAGGACAGTTGGCAGTTGGAACAGAAGATAGACTCCTCACGGGAATTCGGGGTGACACGTGCTCGAAAGAAAGTACTGGGTACTGAGTCCTGCGCACTGCCCACTTTACTCTTCTCTCGGGAAAACTTTTGTTTTGTTGGGGTTCAGGAATCACCCCAACCTACACAGATATAACGTTTTGATAATCAATTTTCTTAATATGGAACCTCATGGGAGTTAACCGTGTTGCTTAAAGAAGGGATTAATGGTTAAACCAATGAGATACACTTATGCAACTGATCTTTGTTTACAATGCCGATAGCGGCCCCATCAGCGGGCTCTTTGATATCGGTCATAAAATCATCAGCCCAGGCACCTATTCATGCGGTCTCTGCAGACTTACTTATGATACGATTACTGAAAAGCAGGCCTGGAGAGCTTTCAGGGAGAGTGCCGGGACGGAAATGGAGTTTCTGCACCGTGATGAGTTTGAGAAAAAATACGGACTCACATTCGACTACCCTGTGATTCTTCGCAAGGAGGAAGAGATAGAGATTCTTCTTTCAAAAAAGGAGATTGACGGTTTTACCGGTCTTGATGATCTCATTGAGAAAATCAGGGAGAGCTTGAATGAGAAGAAAGAATAGGTCCTACAGGACTTATGGGACCTATAGGACCTATAACGCTTGACTCGATTAGAACCTTTTCTGGTAGATGTGGCAGTAGGGCTGGTGACCGTTTTTCTGGTAGTAGTCCTGATGGTAGGCTTCTGCTTCCCAGAAGGTTCTGGCTTTTTCGACACTGGTGACAACATTGAATCCCTTGGTTTTTAAGAGTGCAATGAGTTTTTCAGCCACCTTCCTTTGCTCTTCACTGGTATAAAAAACAGCTGAACGGTACTGCGTTCCAATATCCGGGCCCTGACGGTTCAACTGGGTTGGATCGTGAATTTCGAAAAAGAGTTTTGCAAGCGTTTCATAGCTGACCTGAGCGGGATTAAACTCCACCTCGATTGCTTCAGCATGCCCTGTGTTGCCGGAACAAACCTGCTTGTATGTGGGATGATCGGTCAAACCACCCGTATACCCTGATTTGACTGAGAGCACTCCTTTTATTTTACTGAAATGGTACTCAACACCCCAGAAGCATCCACCGGCAAAAATGGCCTTTTCTGTTTTTGTTGCAGCACTGGCTTCAGGCAGAAAATTCAGGGAGAGCGAGTTAACGCAATGACGAACATTTTTTGCTGTGAAAGCCTCACTAAAAAAAACGTGCCCTAGATGTGCCCCGCAATGTGCACAGACTATTTCCGTACGCCGACCGTCTGCATCAGGAATCTGCTTTACAGCGCCGTCAATTGCATCATCAAAGCTTGGCCAGCCAGTGCCGGACTCGAACTTGGCGGATGAGCGAAAAAGAGGAGCATCACAACGTTTGCAGAGGTAGCTTCCCTGCTCCTTATTCAAATAATATTTACCACTGAAAGGCGGTTCGGTTCCTTTATTGACGATAACGCGCTCTTCGTCGGCCGACAACTTGTTGTAACTCATACTGCTATTCTCCTGTTGAACAGTCAAGCGAGGCTTCCCTGAGGAATATGAAATTTCATTGCGCGAACATGCGCACAATAGAAAAAGGTGACCAAGCAGTATGCCTGCTATGATCAGACCCTGAATCTTTACATAACTCCTGATTCTCCTTGAACGCATCACTTGCCGCAATTAATTATTATGGCTGTTGTATTACCACTATAACCAGCGGTGAATGCAGAAGGTTTCAAAAGTCATCTACCAATTGCGACTCAGGCCAATACCATAGTATGAGTTGCCTGCCACTGGCCGGACGTTCCACGTATCGTTCGGAGTGGTAAAAAGCCAGCTGCTTCCGATTCCAATGACGGCGCCAGCTATGACATCTCGCGTAAAGTGCGCTTTGGATTCTACCCGACTGTAACCGACAAATGATGCGGCAAGATAAGCGGGAATTCCGTAGTTCCAGCCGTAACGTTCGCGGATAAACTCGGCGGAGGCAAAAGAGACAGAGGTATGAGCTGATGGAAAGGAGTGATTATCCAAACCATTAGGACGGGTCTCGGAGACTGTATATTTCAATCCGTAAGTGACTGCGAGCGTTAGAATACCAGATTGCGAAAGTTCGATGAAGCCATCCTGATCATGATTGACAAGGGTAAGTGCGGCTGCGCCGACGGGTAAAGCAACCGCAATAATGTCACCCGCAGTTTCAATACCACCGGCTGCTCTTGCGGGAACAGTAAAAATGAGGCAAAGAAACAGGGTCATGAACGATGCATTCACTCGAAAGATAAAATTGCGCATAGATGGCTATGATTTAAATGGTTAAGGTTTGCAATAAACGTCTGGAAGGGAATGAATTATGAACAGAACACATGAAGCTCTCAGAAAAGAGGACTTACTCTGATAGAAAAATTTTGTACCGCTGCCGTCAGCTTAAAGAGGAATCTTCTTCGCTTGTTTTATGTGCAGGGTTGCCCGTAAAGGCTTTTACCGTCTTGCTGACAATCGTACCTGCTGCAAAAATACCGAGACCTACCACTGCTATGCCAGCAATACCATGAAGAACCGGGATGGCAACAGGAGCAAGAAGAGCTGCAGGAACAGCTACTTTGACCGGAGTTGGAATCATATTTTCCGAATTATTGTGATACAATTACAAACTGAGCTTTATAATGAAAAATAACTATATTTTCAAAAAAAGTACCATAATGGGATGAATGCAAAAAAGCCTGTTACCGATTTTTAATAATTAACAGGTGGGTAGTTCCATCAACAAATCTTCAACCGCTGTAATGCAGAAACCTGAACGCCACATTTATTCCTGGCTCCTTATCATTATTGCCTTCATCAGCAGCATTGCTTTTTCATCGGTGTCATGTTCAGCAGCTGAGGAAGAACGAAAAGCTTTTTTTGGAACAGAACAGGCTTCTGATGATGTTCGAATCGTTGCTGACTGGTCACTCAGATCACAGGATAATAAGGGAATACCTTTTGTTATCCTTGATAAAAAACAGGCAAAATTATTTCTCTTTAATCGTGACGGACGGCTGATTGGGGCAGCTCCGGCGCTTCTTGGCGCGGCTGTCGGTGATAAAGACTTTGAGGGCGTCGGCAATAAAACACTGGCACATATTCCACCGGAACAACGTATAACCCCTGCAGGACGATATACAGGCTGGGGTGGCAAATATTTAGGTAAAGGAAAGTATTTCTGGATTAATTACAAGGCGGGCCTCGCCATCCATGCCGTCGTAAATCCCCCGGGGCAAAGACGTCTGATACGAATAGTATCGGCTGATCCTGCTGAGCACAGGATTTCATGGGGCTGCATTAATGTTCCGGTAAAATTTTTCAATGGAACTATGCGTAAGATATTTGCCGCTTCAAATGGTATCGTCTATATACTTCCAGAGACTCAGCCGGCATCTGAATTTTTCGGTATTACTGCGGTCAACTAAATCCTTTATTAGAGTAAAGGTTATTTAGTATAAAAAGATAGGCACCTTTCGCGCATAAAAGCAAAGTACGTCTAAGCCTTTTTTGTGCAACCCCCTCCATTCGGTTAGTAATAACCCGATTCACCACCTTCCATTCTAATCACTATTTATATTGAACGAACAACTCTGAATCAGCATTTGTATTTTTTTTAGCCTTCATGATAATGACTGGACGGAGAGATAACGATGACTACGCTGAAAGAGATGATAATGCGTGTAGAATCCAATAATGACCTCAATGGTTTTTGTTGGGCAGACTGGAACGATGCGCTGGACATCATTGGCACTTACGCACCTGATGGAATTGAGTATGAGAATGAATCCCTGACTGAGATGTTTGTAACGTCAATCCTTAACAGGGGAATCAAGTCCAACGGGAGAACCTTGCCGAGTGATTGCGGTTTGTACGAGCACTTGATATGGGGACCTATGGTGTCCTTTACCGGTGGAGGATTCTGGATTGAGGCACTTGAGGAAAAGTATGGTGCCCGCGATAAAGACACCTTTTCGGATGATTATTGACCGATAGCAAAGAGAGGAACCCTTGGGGTTTTCCCGGGCATCCCTTTCTTTATCAGCTCAGAACTCCTCGACATACACCTCTCCTGAATTGTCGGGTCGGTGCTTGTTGTAGCCGAAATCATGCAGCCAGTCAGTTACCTGACCTACCATTTCAGGCTTTCCACTGACAAAAAAGCGTGTCCGTTCAGGATCAGGCGTTATGTTAAATTCGTTTTGCAGAATATCGTTCTTCAGCAACTCCTCAATTGGTAATTGATAACCGTTCCATTGATCATCAGGGTCAGTCAGTGTGGGCACATAAAAAAAGTTGGCATAGCTCTCTGCCAGAAATGTCAGCTCACTGTAATAACCAAGATCCCAGCGTTGGGCAGCACCCTGAATTACAATCATTTTGCTTTCGGGACGCTGGACTATACTGGAGCGTAAAAAACTGATGTAGGGCGCAATACCGGTTCCTGTTGCAACCATGATGATATCGGTGCCCTCAGGTGTTTCGTCAAGCTGGAACATGCCAGAAATCTTTGTACCGACATATACCTTGTCTCCGATGTTGAGATTGAACAACCTCGGGGTGAGCTGACCGGATTTGACCTGTGAAATATAAAACTCAAAGTGCCCGGTCTCATCCTTTGCCGAAGCAATTGAGTAAGGCCGCTTGATCAGCTTGTCAACTTCAGCGGGAAATGACTCAATTGCTGAATTGGAAGAGCGCTTTTCGAAACCATAAAGACCAAGCAAGGTATGCTGGCCGGCTTCGAACTCAATTTGCGGTTCATCGGTTTTAATCTGAACAATCATCATATCCGGATTGATCAGGATTTTACTTATAACCGTTGCATTATAGATTGAAGAATCCATAAGCCCTGACTCCTTTATACTGATACTTTTTTAATGGGTTAAAGACTTATATATATGAACATACCTCTCGTGATAACCGTTCATCCGTAACAAAAAAATGAACACAATGCTTACTGAGAATAAGGTTTTTGAAAAAATATCCTTTAATGAACATAGCCTTGTCAAAGGGATTTTCGAAGAGTGTACCTTCAATAACTGCAACTTTAACAGTGTCGACCTTTCGGGAATTACATTCAGAACATGCTCATTCAATAACTGCGATTGCAGCCTGACTAAACTCAAAAGCACGATTCTGCAGGATGTGCGGTTTGTGAACAGCAAACTGCTTGGTGTGCAGTTTCATGAGTGCAATGGATTTCTGCTTCGGCTTTATTTTGAAAACTGCATGCTGAAACTCTCTGTTTTTTACAAGCTGAAGCTCAAAAACACAGCGTTTAAAAACTGCAATCTGCAGGAAGCGGATTTTTCCGAAGCGGACCTGACTGGAGCTCTATTTGATAATTGTGATCTGCTTCTAGCAACATTTATGCATACAAATCTCGAAAAAGCAGATTTCCGTTCGGCCTCTCATTACTCCATCAATCCGGAAATAAACCGTATCAGAAAGGCCCGGTTCTCAATACCGGGGGTTACTGGCTTATTGACGACGTACGATATCGAGATTGAATGGTGAATTCCCCCTTACCTCCATCCCCCGCCCAGCGAACGATAGAGCTCTGCCATGATTGAAAGATGCTGCCGCCGGATATCGGCAAGGTTGAGTTCGGCCTGCAGCGCACTGGTCTCGGCGACAATGACCTCAAGATAGGTGGCCATGCCACTCCGGAAAAGCATAGAGGCATTGGCAACAGCATGATGAAGGGTTGCAACCCGTTCTTCAGCAATAACTTCCTGTGCTTTTATCTTTTCGAGCTGAACAAGGGCATTGGAGACCTCCTCAACCGCTTTCAGCAGCGACTGCTTGAATTCAAGTTCCGACTGCTCACGTTTTATTTTTGACTGCTCATACTTTGCCTTCAACTGGCCTCGCTGAAAGATGGGTTGCAGCACACCGCCCTGCAGATAACTGAACAATGAACCCGGCGTCGAAAACCAGTTGGTGGATTTAAGGGCGTCAAAACCTCCTGTGGCCGTAATGGTAAAGGTCGGGTAGAGATTTGCTTTGGCTTCGCCCATATCGGCATGAGCGCCTCTTACAGCAAGTTCTGCCGCTCGAACGTCCGGACGGTTCTGAAGCAGCGAAGAAGGGATACCAGGAGGAAGATCATCGGCAACCTTTATGCTGAAAAAAGATTTATCACGATTGACGGTGCCTGGCATTCTACCGCAAAGAGTGCTGAGAGCATTTTCCTGCACTGCTATTTTCTGCTCAAGCAGAGGTATGGATAAGGCTATTGACTGCTTTGATGCCTCCTGCTGCTGAACGCCGAGAGAGGTTACCTGACCGGCCGTGTACTGAAACCCGATCATCTTCAGAGTGGTATCGGCAAGCGCCAGATTTTTTCTTGAAATATCAAGCTGCGAATCGAGCATAAGAAGATTGTAATATCCGGATGCAACATCCGCAACAAGTCTGGTTCGAACTGCTTTTGTGGCTTCCTCGGTCTTCAGGTATGAGGCAAGGGCCGATTTACTGCGACTTCTTATTTTTCCCCAGATATCCGCTTCCCATGAAGCGGATGCCGAGGCAACATAATCCTGGCGGGTAGTCTGAACCCCGTTATCGGATGGATTTGTTCGAGTCTCCTGAACTCCAATGCTGAGAGCGGGAAGAATTCCAAGTTTTGCGGAATTAAGAGTCTGCCGGGCAATATCAATGTTTTTCAGGCCAACCTGCAGGTCAATATTGTTTACTACAGCAGTGTCGATAAGTGCCCGGAGTTTGGCATCGGCAAAAAAACTTCTATATGGCAAGAGGGAGATGACCGTATCTGCATGAGCTCCAGCTGCAGGCAAACTGCCGCGATAAGAGTCTGGCAATGCCACATCAGGTTTCTTGTACTCATGGGTGACACCACATGCACAGAGAGAGCTGAACATCAAAAAGCGTATGCAGGCAAATATAAAACTGTTCGTTTGTTTTCTCATAAGGGAGACCATTAATACAATATTTCTCTTCACAATGCCTTCACGGAGCGATCTTTTTCGTTATCCAGAACCACTTCAAGAAGCTCCCCTGCTTCCACTATGGGAGATGCCGGACCGGTAATACGCTCCTGAAGATGCTGGAATGCGATAAAGAGGACTGGAACAATAAAAATACCAAGCACCATACCCATAAACATACCGCCAATAGCTGCTGCACCGATAGAGTGGTTGCCCTGGGCAGTCGGACCGCCAACAAAAAGAAGAGGCAGAAGACCTGCAATAAAAGCTAGCGAAGTCATAAGAATAGGCCTTAGCCTTGCCTTTGCACCTGAAATAGCAGAGGCTGAAAGTGACATGCCTTCAACCCTTCGCTGCAGTGCAAACTCGACAATCAGAATTGCATTTTTAGCCAGCAGACCGATCAGCATGATAACAGCAACCTGGACATAGATGTTGTTAGCTATACCTGCCAGTTTTATACCGCAAAAAACGCCAAGTAACCCTGTCGGGATAGAGAGCATCACAGCAAAAGGAAGCAGATAGCTTTCAAACAGACCTGAAAGCAGAAAATAGACAAAGACCACAGAGAGCATGAAGATAAGGATCAGCCCACCGCTTGATTCAAGCTCTTCACGGCTCTGGCCTTTCCAGTCGTAGCTGTACCCTAAGGGAAGATGCGTTTTAGAGACCTCTTCAACAGCCTTGATTGCCTGCCCGGTACTGAAACCAGGCTTAACCACAGCGTTGACTGAAATAGCATTAAAGAGGTTAAAATGGTCAACCGATTCAGTACCGTAGACCCGTTTCAAGGTTATCACTGAACTGACCGGGACCATTTCACCTCGAGAATTTTTCACAAAGATCCCCTGCATGGATGCCGGCTCTGCACGGTCAATAGATTCAGACTGCATGACAACACGGTAGTACTTGCCGAAACGGTTGAAATCGGATGCCTGCATACTGCCGTAGTAAGCCTGAAGTACCGTCAGAAGATCGCTGACGTTAACCCCTAGCTGTGCAGCCTTGATATTGTCAACCTCAAGTTCATATTGAGGAAATGTTGCCTTGAAGGTTGTGAATGCAAATCCTATTTCAGGACGTTTCATCAATTCACCGAGAAAGCCCTCAGCCACATTACCGAACTTGTCAAGACGCCCGCCGGTTCGATCCTGCAGAACAAATTCAAGACCACCAACGGCACTGAAACCGGGAACTGTGGGCTGCGCAAGGGCAAAAAATGATCCTTCCCTGTTACTCAGATTCCTGGTTATCGTAGCAAGAATTGTCTTGATATTACCATCAGGCCCACGATCCTTATGATCTTTAAGCTGAATAAAAAGAAGACCTGAAGAGGGTGAGGAACTTCGGGAAAGAATGTTAATACCTGCGACAGATATTACCTTTTGCAGAGCAGGCATGGTGTTGCGCAGGGTTACAACAGCCCGGTCCATGGTAGCCTTGGTGCGGGCAAAGGAAGCACCTGGCGGAAGTGTGACAGAGACAATCACAAACCCGTTATCCTCATCAGGGATAAATCCGGTAGGCAATGTTTTAAACAGCCAGAATGAAAGCCCTATCATTACAGCCAGGAGAGTAAAAGAAAGGCGCTTGTTGCGAATCAAATAAACAAGGCTTCCGATATATTTTTTTTTCAACGCTTCAAATCCCGTATTGAAGCCTACAAAAAAACGATGGCCGAATGCTCCGAATTTTTTGAGCTTTTCGTGTTTACCTGCGCTGCTTTCCTGATGAAGATCTTGGAGAAAAAGGGCGCAGAGCGCAGGACTGAGCGTCAAGGCGTTAACAGCTGAGATAAGAATGGCAATGGCAAGGGTAAAGGCAAACTGTCGGTAAAATACTCCTGTTGAGCCCTGAAGAAAACCTACCGGGAGAAACACCGATGACATCACAAGGGTAATGGTAATAATGGCTTTCGTGATTTCACGCATAGCCGAAACGGTAGCTGCTTTGGCAGGATAGTGCTTTTGCTCAATTTTGGCATGAACCGCCTCGACAACAACAATGGCATCATCGACCACAATACCGATTGCGAGAACCAGTCCGAAAAGAGTCAGAACATTAATGGAAAAGCCGAACAGGTTCATAAAAAAGAAAGTTCCGACAATGGCTACCGGAACTGCAATTGCTGGTATCAGGGTTGAACGAAAGTCCTGCAAAAAAATGAAGACCACAAGAAAAACAAGAATAAATGCTTCAATAAGAGTGTGTTGAACCTGCTGAATTGATTCGTCAACAACCTTCTTGGAACTGAACGGTATGGAGTATTTAATACCTGATGGAAATGAAGCTGAGGCTTTTTCAAGAGCCTTGCGAAGACCCGTTTCAACCTCATTGGCATTAGAACCAGGTGACTGATAGACAGCAAGCACAACGGCATCCTGAGCGTTTGCTTTTGTATCGACGGTGTAGCGGTAAGCCCCGAACTCAACTCGGGCAATATCGCCAAGTCTGAGAACTGAGCCATCAGGATTGGCCCGGATCACGATCTGCTCATAATCACCCGGATAAGGGTTTTTTCCCTTGTACTTCATGACATACTGCATAGCCTCTCGGCTGTTCTCTCCAAATGATCCTGGAGCAGCCTCAAGGTTCTGGCTCTTGATAGCGGAGGAGACCTCCTGCGGTGTCACCTTATAGGCCGCCATCTGCTGTGGCCTCAGCCATATACGCATCGAGTAATCCAGATTGCCGTATACCGAAACCTGACCAACGCCTGGAACCCTTGAGAGATCGTCAACAATATTGATTTTAGCATAGTTCTGGAGGAAAATCTGATCATGCTCCTTGACATCGCTCACTAGATTGATGAGCATGATCTGGCTGTTCTGGCGCTTGACAGTCGAAATTCCTATCTGGTTAACCTCTGCTGGAAGCTGGCTTGTGGCTTGTGCAACCCGGTTCTGAACATTGACAGCTGCCTGGTCGGCGTTTGTTCCCTGCTTGAAGAATACTGTTATGGAAAGAGAGCCGTCATTGGCGGAGGTTGAGGTCATGTAGGTCATGTTTTCCACCCCGTTGATTGCCTCTTCGAGGGGAGGAGCTACTGAACGACCAACAGTTTCAGCGCTGGCTCCGGGGTAACTGGCTGACACAACAACACTCGGAGGAGCAATATCCGGAAATCGGGTGATCGGCAACTGGAAAATGCCAACCGCACCGAGGATGACCAGAATCACCGAGATGACCGTTGCCAGAACCGGCCTTGAAATAAATCTTTCAAACATGAATACGTGCGTTTAGCTCTGCCAGATCGTTGTACAAAAAATGCCTCATTTCACTTGACTTTCAATGCCTTGGAATCCGCAGGTCCAGGAGTCCCTTTCTGCGGGTTGATAACCATACCACCTTTTAATTTATCTATGCCTGCAGTAACAATAGTGTCACCGGGTTTCAGGCCGTCACTTACGATATAATTATTGCCACTCTTTCCGGAAACCGTTACAACCTGCTGCCTGACCTTATTGCCTGTATCAAGAAAAAAAACGAAGATCTTGTCCTGCAACTCAACCGTCGCAGCCTGCGGGACAAGCAGTGCATTATGGAACTGTGATTCCATTACAACCTTTCCGGTATTACCTGAACGCAAAAAACCGTGGGAATTGGGAAAAACCGCCCTTATCCTGACAGATGCTGTCGTTTGATCAAACTGCCCGCTTATGGAGCCGATGACACCTTTTTCAGTGTAGCGGGTACCGTCCGACAGCAGCAATGAGACCGGAGGAAGCTGGCGCAGCTTTTCCTGCAGGGAAGCACCGGCATAATGCTGGCGAAAACGCATAAAGTCATTTTCACTGATACTGAAATAGGCGTAAACTTCACTGACATCACTGAGAAGAGTTAGCCATGCACTCTGGTTTTTACTGACCAGGCTGCCAAGCCGTAACGGGATCTTTCCGATATAGCCGCTTACGGGTGCTTTAATGACCGTATAATCAAGATTCACTAATGCAGAACGGGTGGCGGCTTTAGCCTGTTCCGTGGCAGCCTGAGCTGCATGGGTGTTGGCTGTCGCGGTTTTCAGCTGAATTTCAGAGATCACCTTATTCTGAACAAGCGGCACAAGTTTTTCCTCGTCAAGCTTAGCGACGACGAGCTTCGCTTCAGCTGCATGTTGAGATGCCAATGCGCTGTTGTACTGCTCACGGTAAACCCGGTCATCGATTTTAAACAGCGGAGAACCTGCTTTGACAAAGGCGCCTTCATCGACATAGATTTTCTCGAGCGTGCCATCAACCTGCGGACGAATTTCAACATTGACTTTTCCCTCGAGAAGAGCCGAATAGTAGGTTGTCACGGTAGCATCTGACAGATTAACCGTCATAACGGGCAACGAGGGCTTTTGCTTACCGGCATCTTTGCTGTCACTTCCAGGTCCGCAGCCATAAAAGATTACCGGCAGGCAAAGTCCGATAACTGACGACATCCTGATAAACCTGTTTCTCAGTTTTTTATTCATAGATCATTTTATTTATCCGCAGAAAACATGTTCAACGAGTCTTTTGATGAAACCCGGGAAGAATCGAATATCCAGGTTCATAAAGAAGCCGATCCTTTGACATCAAGAATCGGCTTCTTTATGGACTTGCCAGAAACAATCAAGTACTCTTTCAGCACAATAACTTTGTTGTCGAAATTAACCTATAAGTAGCAATAACATAAGAATTTCATAAATAATTTGACATCATAACGCTTATTCACCTCAAATATTGCCTGTCAATAAATGTAGCAACAAACTGCACCATGCAAATACCTTGTTTAGGGTATGATGCATACCTTAAAAAAAGTGCTGAGGGCTGAGTGATGAGTGCTGAGTTAAGAAAGAAAACAAGTGGGCAGTGGGCAGTTAAGATAGAAGATAAACCCCTCTCACGGGAGTTCGGGGTGACAAAGGGCTTTTTGGCTTGAACGTGAGAGGGTGATTATTGCCAACTGCCAACTGATTACCGGCAGCTCTGTTCAAGTTCAAGGAGTTTTTGTTTTAATGCGAGGCCTCCCCTATATCCGGTAAGAGTGCCATCACTGCCGATAACCCGGTGACAGGGAATGAATATTGGTATGGAATTGCGGTGGTTCGCCATTCCAACAGCACGGACGGCAAGAGGGTTTCCGACAGCAGTGGCAATATCCTTATAGGTCACGGTCGTTCCATAGGGAATTGAACAAAGGGCTTTCCAGACCTGCTGCATGAACGGCGTCCCTGAAGGGGCGAGCGGTAATGAGAATTGTTTCAGCATTCCGGCAAAATAACTGTTCAATTGCCGAAACGCTTCTGCAATAAGCTTTGTTTCGATGAGTTCGGCATCGGGCGGAGGAGCAGCTGATTCAAAATGGAGGCTGGTTATAGAACCTCCCCTCTCCGCTATGCCAACACAGCCTATATCAGTCTGTTGATAATAAAGAAAAAGGATATTGCTCATTTTACGGCATTACAAGTATGTTGCTTACCTTACGTGGAAACAGACTATAAAAAAGCTTCATAGAACAGTAATCAAAAAAACAACGGAGAAAAGACAATGAAAAAACTGGCTTTTGTTGTGTTTATGTTGGCTTTTATAGGTGCCCCTAACGCACATGGTGAAGAATTCACCTTGAAAAGTGATGACTTAAAAGGACAGCTGACAGAAGAACAGGTATTTTCGGGATTCGGCTGCACAGGGAAAAACATCTCTCCTTCCCTGAAATGGGTCAATGCTCCTCACGACACAAAAAGCTTCGCCGTAACGGTCTATGACCCTGACGCACCTACAGGAAGCGGATGGTGGCATTGGATTATTGTGAACATTCCATCAAACACTAATGAACTTAAAAAAGATGCCGGCGATCCACAAAAGTCGGTGGCACCCAAAGGCAGCATACAAAGCGTAACTGACTATGGAAAGCCTGGTTTTGGCGGTGCGTGCCCTCCTGTTGGCGACAAACCACATCGCTACATCTTTACAGTATATGCCCTCAACGTAGCGAAACTGGACGTTGATGGAAAAACGCCACCCGCGATGATCGGGTTCATGCTGAATCAGAATGCGATAGCAAAGGCATCTCTTATTTCGTACTACAAACGATTGAAATAAAAGATGGAAGGCAAACTTTACCTGCAGGCTGAAAAGAGCTTTCCTCTCTGGACGACGTTTGTTTTGTTGGGGTTCAGGAATCACCCCAACCTACATCGTTTTGATAATCAATATTTTTAATACATCCCTTTGAATAAATAGAGGTACGCATCAATGATTTTTCATTTGTATCGTTCTGGAGTTATCTTCTTTGCAAACATGAATCAATAAGACAAGGAGCCTGTAATGAGCGAGGAATTTGAAGTTAAAGGACCTCACGAAGAAGTATTGGAAGGAGGAGAAGGAGGCCAGAGCTTTAATAACCGGATTGCGGTTATGACTGCAATCATGGCAACAATCGGCGCTCTAATCTCTTACGAAGCCAGCGTCACTCTTGGCGAAGCTATTCTCAGCAAAAATGAAGCGGCTATCAAGAAAACTGAAGCTTCTGATCAATGGAATTTTTATCAGGCGAAAAGCAATAAGCAAAATCTTGCGGAACTCGCAACAAAGCTGACTGCCGGTAAGGATAAGGAGGATAAAAAAATTGATATCGCACGGTATACCACTGAAAAAATTGAGATTAAAAAGAAAGCCGAAGCAACAGAGAAGCTCTCGCGTGAGGCTGATGAACGCTCGGAAAAGTATATGCATTCCCACCACCGTTGGGCTACTGGAGTGACGATGCTTCAAATTGCGATTTCACTTGCAGCGATAACAATCCTGACTCGAAAAAACTGGCTTGAGTATGTGAGTTTGACATGCGCCGGGATAGGTTTGGTTTTTGGTGTGCTCGCCTGGTTTGGAATTTAGACCGATTGACGCCGGGGGGATCCTTTTTTTCATTCCCTCCTCATTCTGCATTGTTTCCGCTCTAATGCCTCCTGTACATCATCATCGATGGATATCCTTATATCCTCTCTTTTTGCTACATTTTGTATATTATAGCACTATAGGAAGAGCAGATAGAGCCCAACACATACAATTCGTTTATAATAAATCCCGAAATCAAAACCTGTCGGCAGGGTGAATTAAATCCGGATGTCGAAAATAAAACCGTAATGGAGAAACTCTCTGGCAATGTCCTTGTTCATATTGACTTTTTAACGACAACTGAATCCTCACAGTATGCTGGACGGATTTTATAAAAAGCAGGTTGAGCGCATCCTTGATGCTGCCGATATCAAAATAGGCGGTAACCGGGAGTGGGACATTCAGGTCCATAGGCCGGAGCTCTACCGTCGTGTTATATCACAGGGAAACCTTGGTTTGGGCGAGGCATACATGGATGGCTGGTGGGATTGTGAACGGCTTGATGAGTTTTTTTACAGGATTATCAGTTCCAGGGCTGAGGATAAAGTTTCGCCACCAGTAATGCTCTTTGGCGAGGTAATCAGCACGATTTACAACATGCAGCGTCCCTCAAGGTCCTTCAAGGTGGCAGAAAAACATTACAATATCGGCAATGACCTGTTTAAAGAGATGCTTGACAAGCGGATGCTTTACAGTTGCGGCTATTGGAAAGATGCCAAAAACCTTGAAGAGGCACAGGAAAAGAAACTCCACCTGATTTTTCAGAAGCTGCAGCTTAAACCCGGAATGAAGGTGCTTGACATCGGATGTGGATGGGGTGGGGCCGCACGGTTCGCTGCCGAACACTATGGAGTATCAGTGCATGGGGTCACAGTTTCAACAGAACAGGCGGCAATTGCACGCGAGCATTGCGCTGACCTGCCCGTTACCATAGAAGTGACAGACTACCGGAGAGTAAAGGATTCTTTCGATCGCATCTATTCTATCGGCATGTTCGAGCATGTCGGATACAAGAATTACCGGGACTATTTCAAAATTGTCCACCAATGTCTGAAAGAGGACGGCTTGACCCTCTTGCACACCATCGGAGGAAACAAGTCGACATACAGTGTTGAACCATGGGCGAACAAATACATTTTTCCAAACTCAAACGTCCCGTCAGCCAGCCAGATCACTGAAAGCTATGAAGGGCTGTTTACTCTTGAGGACTGGCATGTTTTTACCCATGACGATTACGCCCGGACACTCATGGCATGGTATGAGAACATCGAGAACAAGTGGCAATTGCTTCCGCCGCGGTACAACGAAGAGTTTCAACGCATGTGGAGATACTACCTGCTGAGCTGCACTGGAGGGTTCAGGTCGAGAACCAACCAGTTATGGCAGGTGCTGCTTTCAAAAAACGGCATTCAAGAACGTTTCAGTATACCGAGATAGAATGTTTTGGATTCCCAGTCAAAACAGAGCGATACTCATATCCGCTTATGTACAAGAATACCGAATAATACGGCAGTAAGGATTGTAATATTTCCTGTTAAATCTCCAAGGCCGCACAATTTTTATACAACTATTTTATATATTTCCTTAAGGATTTTTTAAGAAGGTTGAGCTATCCCTATAGTTTTATTGCTTTCATCCTGTCCGCAAAAATTCCATCCGGTAGTCCTTTCGATACCCTCGCAGTTCATCATTACATACATATCAGTACCACTTTTTTCTGTCAAAGAAGGGGAGGAAGGTTCGTCGTCGAAAAAGTTGATTTTGAAACCTCTCGCCAAGGAGCGCGGCGAAAAGGAAATAGCAACATTTAGCGCGCTTCATAAAACATAAAAAGGAGTCAACACTTATGGGTACAAAACTTGCATTCAGAACACCTGTCGGGTCGGTCGCCATTCCTGCAGGACAATCAAAGCAGTTGGGTGTGGTCGACGTTAGTCCGTTTTCGTCAATCAGGGTTGTTGCCGATGAGCGTGTGGGTTCAGGCACTGGTGTCAACATCCGCCTCACGATCACGGAAGGAAATGAATTAGTGGCTCAGCTGGATGTACTGACATTGACACCGCATACTCAAGTAACAAAGGTCTACGAAGTTCCAGGTGCAAAACTGACTATCTTTGCTGATGCACTTGGCGGCAGCGGTTCAGATGGCGTGGATGTCCTTATCTACGGAGCTTGAGCAGTTACTGTTGTCATCTCGCTTCTGCCGCCTCCCTTCCGTTACATTTCATGAGGCGGCGAAGCCTTATCTATCATTTTGATGGAAGAGATAACTTCTTACCCTGACCATAAAAATGGAGCAAGGTACAACTTTCATATTCTCAAGAATGTTGCAGCAAATCTCTGTAAAGAGTAACTTTGAACTGTAAGATATAGTATTTCAGAACGCTCTTTAACGGGGGTACTATTATGTCACGTTTCCTGCCTCTAGCTCTCCTTTGTGCCATTCTTATTTCTTCCAGGGATGCAGTTGCTGCGTATAATGCCAGTGCAGGCAAACCTGTTTATGATGTCAGCTGTATTACCTGCCATAAAACCGGCTTGATGGGTGCTCCAAAAACCGGTGACAAGGCAGCATGGGCTCCACGTATTGCTCAAGGCATGGCTATACTCGTGAGTAAGTCAATTAAAGGATTCCAGGGGAAAAAGGGGATGATGATGCCAAAAGGTGGTAATCCGAAATTGACTGATGCCCAGGTCGGTAATGCTGTCGCCTATATCGTTCAGCAAAGCAAGTAAATGAAGAAAAAAATAAAGCGATGAAAAAAAATAATTTTCCTTATTTACTGTTATTCGCAGCAGTAACACTTTGCCTTTTTTGCCAAAACGAAAAAGCAAGCTGCGATCCACTCCCGGCATGGAATAATACTCCGAATAAAAAATCAATTGTAGATTTTGTAACCCTGGCAAAAAAGAAAATCCCTGTTGCAGATCGTATTGCGGTTTTCGATATGGATGGCACTATTGCCTGCGAAGCTCCATTGTGGTTTGAAATGTATGCTGCAATTGACGGCTTGAACCGGAAATCCGCAAAGAAACCGGAGTTACTGAAATATCCGGAATATCAGTATGCAAAAAAACTTGCAGTGGACCCTGCTGATACATCGGTTATAAACAACTGGACTAACTTCACTAAAGCGCCTTACTATAACTATATCGACTCAATGGTCTGGAAAGCATACGAAGGAGTTGACCATGAAAGCTATGTAGATTCAGCCCGCTCATATTTAACAACAACAAAAGACAAAAAATACAACATCATTCTTGCAAATATGTTTTATCAGCCAATGCTTGAGCTGATAAGGTATTTGAAGGAAAATAAATTCACTGTCTACATAGTATCCGGTTCAATGCAGGGGGTTATATGGAGCGTTTGTCCTCAAATAATCAATCTGGACAGAGCGCATCTTATCGGCACCCGTCAGATTTTAAACCCTGTTTATAAGCCTGGCGATTATAAGACACTGTTTATTATCAATAAAGGAATTTTCCCTTCGAAGGATGATAAAGACGGGAAAAGCATAAATATCTATTCACAAATCGGCAAAAAGCCTGTATTTGCTTTTGGAAATACTAACGGCGACTTTGGTATGTTTCATTTAACCGCCACAAACAAATACCCCAATATCGAGCTGTTACTCAATCATGATGATGCAATTCGCGAGTATGCATACCCACCATATCATGGAGGTTCAGTTCCTGCCTGGAGAGATTCTTTGTCAGTAAACAAGTGGAAGCTTGTTAATATGGCTCAGGAATTTAAAACTGTCTGGAAGAGCAAATAGGGTTTTGATCAACAAATTCAATTCATCATGGAACCTATCATCATTAATGACTACTGTTTCAAAAGAGTGTACTTCTGGATGCAGTATGCTTCTGGAGATCTTAATTTCACTGAAATAGCCATTGATGTATATTATCCAAAAAATCGACAGGCGAATGGACTTGTCATGTTCAGTCATGGCTTCCTGATCGGTCCCGACCTCCTCTATTTTCCAAAACGACTTCTTGCAGGCATTTTTGACAAAGAGAAGGAACCGTTGTTTGACAACTATCCCTCCAATTACTACAACTATACCTCAGCCATTGTAGAAAAGAACTGGGCAATGGCTTTTGTGACCTCGACTCACGAGCAAAGCCAATTTATTCCTACGACTGATTTCGGCGGTAATCCGAGGGTTGGACAGGAAGCGTTTATGGCTGCATCCTATCTCATCTGTTTCGGCGCAACCAGTACATTCTACGATGCAAACCGCTCAAAGCTATTTCAGTTCATGAACTCAAATAATGTCATTTTTGCCGGTCACTCTGTTGGAGGTGCTCATGCACAGGCTGCAGCAACCGGATTTGATAACCTGCAGGCGATCGGAGAAAAAACAAACAAGAGATTTGACCCCATTGTGTACGACAGAATTATCTTTCCAAGAGCTACCGGGAAGCTTTCGACCTGGGGGGGGGAAAGCCGGGCCAACCCAGTCGGCCTTGTCCAGCTCTCTCCCGTAGATATGAACAATCCGCTTTTTAGCGGCATGGAACCTTACCGGCAAAAACTTGCAACCATCCCGATACCGAACCTGATGAT
This sequence comes from Chlorobium sp., assembly GCA_005843825.1. Classification (GTDB taxonomy): domain Bacteria; phylum Bacteroidota; class Chlorobiia; order Chlorobiales; family Chlorobiaceae; genus Chlorobium. The sequence goes on along the minus strand of SZXX01000026.1, from coordinate 14,131 downwards.
TGTTGGTCAGTGCGATTGTGCCAGCCTTGATTCATCGCAGCCACCGGCATGGTCCAGCGATCCGTCGGTTGTGACTGAGTACAGCCAGATGGCTCCCGTTGGAAGTGATTCTTGGGCGGTTGTCGCCAATGTTGAAAACGGAAGCCACTGCGGATACCTGACCGCACCAAGTTCACTGTGTTCTCTGGCCGACAGCGACTCGCAGTGCAAACGATGTCCGGGTAAGGAGACATACCAACCGGTCGGGAAAGAGACAGAATTTACTGCGAAGCTTTTCAAAGAATTTACTGACATATATCCGGCCAATTCAGGATTTACAGGTACACGCCAGGATTGGTTGGGCAGCAGTTTTCTGAAGTGGATCAACAGGCAAAACCCGATTGACACCTCCATCAACCTGGTTCAGTTCAGCGGAGGAGAGTATGTTTATCACGTTTAGCGCGTAACGGGAACCCCCTGCTGCAGCGGATGCAGCCATGGAGTAGCACAAAAACTCCATTCTCAGTTAAAAGCTGAATTCGGTCCTGAGATATATTCCATAATCACTCATCAGGCGGCCATTATCAAACCCCTGTCCAAACGCAATGGTCGCTGTATAGCGGGGATCAGGCAGGGTGAACCATAATCCACCACCTGCAGACGAATGCCATGCATCTGAATTTTCACCGGCAAGAAACACTCTTCCAGTTTCGGCAAAGAACAGCGGGCCATACTTAACCGGAACAAAAAGCTTGAAAGTACCCATATATAAACGAAGTTCCGAACCGGCATAGAGTGATGCATCGCCAGCAAAGCGCTGTTTGTCATAGCCCCTTAGTGAGGTAGACCCGCCGAGAAAAGCCGCCTCATAAAACGGATAATCACCCCAGATTTTCTCTCCTCCAAGACGGAAGACCACTCTTGAATAACGGGATGAGACAAGCGGAATATAGGTCCGGAATTCTCCACTGATTTTTTCGTACGCATTTTTATTTCCCATAAATTCCGGGTAGTACTTCCCTGTCACATCGAGCAGGATACCGCTGAGCGCTGTTGTAGAACCTTGAGTTGCCGGATTACTTTTTGCATATCGGGAAGCCTGCTCAATTGCATCACCACTTTCTCTTGAATCATAATGAAATCCAAGAGTGAAACTACCGGCAAAATTATTATCGATACCAGGAACTTCAGCTCTGTGCAGATAATTATATGTGCCGGGTTTAAGAGAAAGATCTATCCATTTCGCATCGATCCCTGCGCTCCATTTATAGTTTGTATTCATCGGATAGCCCAATGAAGCTTTTAATGAGGTGACTTGATTTAAAATTTCGAAATCTTCTTCTTCCAAGCCCCTGCCTTTAAAGTATTTTTCGTTTCCAAGCCCGTAGAACTGAATGATATCAAGGCCTGTCGTACCGGCTTCAACAAGAAGAGAGGTATTAGTGATGAGCGTTCTAAAATCACCGATGTAATGTAATTTATAACGAATATCATTCGCTGTGGCAGCGCCTCCGTCCAGTTGCATTCTGTATCGGTACGTTTCATTATTGAAACCGTAATCCTCAACTTTTGCCCCCACGCCTAGAAACACTCCGTACTCAGAGGCATAATCATAATTCGGATAGAGCTCAATCTCCGCCCCTGAATCACGAGGCCTCACATTATTTTTCTCTTTTTCAGCATCCGGGAAAATGGACGCTAACTGTTGGTTGTCAGGCCGTACATCAGGAATTTTCAAAGGCTGCGCAATTACACTATTGTAATGAGGTAGTGACAGGCAGGAAAATGCAAGAAAACAGGCCGCTCCCTTTATAAATAACTTCATAACGTGATTGGCTATGTCCAGTAACAAAAAATAGGCATTGCTTAACCGCCTACACGGTTTTTCAATGCGTTCTCAGTCAGCATCAATTTCAATTTACACGTTACCGCTACTTTCAGTCGGTAATCCCATCAACCTGGTAATCTTCAGCTTCATACCAGTCAGTTTTATCTGACCAGAGATTTCCATCTTTCGCTTTCCACTGATAATAAGATTCAACCCTGATTTTTTCTTCACGCTGTTCAGGAGTCAGTTCAGAGTCTTTGTTCTCACATTTCTTTGATATGACTAACAGTGCTGTAGACATGGTGTCCCCTGTTATTGGTTTTCATAGATCAGTCAAATTCATAACACAAAGAAATATATGTTTTTTATATGCAAACAAAAACTTTTTTATTGATACGGCCGCCATATCTAACATTATTATTTATATATATTTATAAATAACAGGCAACAAACGGGCGAGACGCGAAACATCGCGGCAATAGGCTTATATGTATATAATATATAAAATAAAGGGGCTTATTTTCAGACTTTTCAGGGTTGATATCATGATATGTCAAGAGAGGAGAGCACGACATGAAGCTTGAGGGGGTTCCTGCAGTTAACTTATTTGATGATAATTGTGATAGAGCTGCAAGGCGTTACGCATGCACATAGCCACTGTCATAGTGCCAACTCGCGGAATGAAGAGAGTGGCCGCCTCCCTTGCATCTTCTTCAAAATTCTGCACTGAAGAAAAATTGAGGCAAATTGCCCCCGGTTTTAATTCATCTGCCCTGATCTTCTCGAAGTTTTTCGACGGCACCCCTGTTATTACGATATCAGATTTTATTAACGCCTCCCGGCGAGTCACAGCGATTTCTTCCTTTTGATTGGCCGAAATATCAACTACTACGCCACCATTGACATCAAAGGAAAAAACTCTGGCACCATCATTGGATAGCATATAGGCCAGGGGCCTTCCTACAACTTCTGAACGATTAAAAACAGTTATAGTCTGCCCTGAGAAAGGCAGGCCATAAGGCATATAAGCATCCGTTTCCTGCAGCAATTTAGTAATTGCCAGGGGGGTGCAGGGAAGTATAGCCTTGTTTCGTTGTTCTGTATCATCAAAACGATCATTAGCATACAGTTTGCTTATCCAATAAGAGGTAAGCCCTTCTACATCCTTATGCGGAGAGACCATGTTCCGAATTTCCGCATCCCGATAATCATTCCAAATCGGGTAATAGATAAATATTCCATGAATGGTGTTATCACTATTTACCTCTGAAAGTATCCGCCCGATCGAATCAGGGTTCACCGTAATCAAATTAAAGGTGATGCCGACATCCTCGCATCCAGTCCGTGCGTAATTGGAATAGGTTATGGAGGCTGGGTCTTCTGAGGCTAGAAGACCGACAATATTTATCTTATATCCTTCTTTGCTGATCTCTCTTTTGACGATATCCCGAAAACTGGCAGCAGTATTATTAGGCTCGAGTAGATTCATAATTGTTGCTCTATAGATGTTGTTTCATTCTTCACTGCACGGCAACCTGAAGTTTATAACTTGTATTCCCTCTTGTTCCGCCTACAACGATTTTATACTCACCTGTTTTAGAGAGAGTGCCTTTCCATTTTGTGATATCAGAACCCCCTGTGATATCTTTTTCTTTTCTGGAACCCCTCGCCCCGGGTTCAAAAAGGTCAAATGCTGCATTATCTTCAAGCGATGAAAGATCAATAGACATCACCTGACCGGAATGAACCCTGATGAGGTACACATCCCTGTCGCCCCTGACTACATCACCGCTGACTATTGCGGATTTTTTACCCTGAGCAAAATGAAGCGGTTTCTTAAACTCTTCAGCATGCAGAACCTGTGCAAAACAAGATAGTGTTATGAAAGCTGCAATAAAAAGGGTGACTCTCTTCATCTGTTGTAAAGCGCATCTATTCTTAAACTTGAAGCACATGATCGACAAATTTTCAGGGTGAGTGTCAAAGAGCGTTCAAACTCAGGAAGAAACCGGGGTGCCTTTGAAATTTGCTCTATTTTCATGGATAAGGTAAGAAGTCATATCTTCGAACAAAAGGAGATTTTCTTGCTGCACTGGCTGCTGCTTGGTATTTTGCATAGAAAGCGAACATTCCGACTTTGATCGTGATGTAAAATACCGTTTAAATATCATGATGATACATACATGTGGCAAACTATTTAACACTGAAGGAGAACCTATGAAGAAACGCAAGCTTGGGAACAGCAACATTGAAGTTTCGGCACTCGGGTTAGGCTGCATGGGAATGAGTTTTTCTTACGGTGCACCTGCTGACAGGCAAGAGATGATTTCCCTTCTTCGGAGCGCAGTTGACCAAGGCATCACATTCTTTGATACCGCTGAAGTTTACGGGCCATTCACCAACGAAGAACTTGTCGGCGAAGCGCTTTCACCCATCCGTGACCAAGTGGTGATAGCAACAAAGTTCGGCTTTAAACTCAATGCGGACGGGACACCCGGATGGACGGGGCTGGATAGTCGTCCAGAGCATATCAGGCAGGTAGTTGAGGCCTCGCTCAAGCGACTTAAAACCGATTCCATTGATCTGTTGTATCAGCACCGGGTTGACCCTGATGTTCCGATCGAAGAGGTAGCGGGAACAGTGAAGGATTTGATTCTTGAGGGAAAGGTCAAGCATTTCGGTCTTTCTGAAGCTGGAGTACAGACGATTCGTCGCGCTCACGCAGTCCAGCCTTTAACTGCCGTCCAGAGTGAATACTCGCTGTGGTGGAGAACCCCTGAAGAGGAACTGCTGCCCGCTCTTGAAGAGCTCGGCATCGGCTTTGTGCCTTACAGTCCGCTGGGAAAGGGATTCCTTACGGGAAAAATCAGCGAAACCACGACATTCGACAGCTCCGACTTTCGCAATACCCTGCCCCGCTTTACACCTGAAGCCCGGCAGGCAAATAAAGCATTGGTTGATCTGCTTGACAGGATTGCGGAAAGAAAACAAGCTACACTGGCCCAAATAGCACTCGCATGGCTGCTTGCCCGGAAACCATGGATTGTGCCAATCCCCGGCACCACAAAACCTGAACGCCTGGTTGAGAACATTGGAGCGGTTGATCTAGACCTTACTTCGGACGATCTCAGTGAGATAGAGAGTGCAGCGTCAAAAATTACAGTACAAGGTGCCCGGTACCCGGAAAAGCTGCTGCAAATGACCGGCCGCTGAGTGGTAATAGCAACTCCCCTGTTCCTGGCATGAAAAGCCTCCGATAGTTGCTGTTATATTTTGAGCAACTATCGTGACTGCTGAAAAGGAATCGCTTCGAAGAGTGGGCGGAATTATTGATTGAGCAGACTGGTAATAGTTCTTACTTGCTATGCTCAACAATATAGGCTACAGAGTTACCGATCTGAGCATCCGTAAGCTCAAGATTGCCACCTTTTGCCGGCATCAGCCCTGTTTTGCCCTGAAAACCCTTGATGGATTTGCTTATTAACAGATCCATGCCCTGTGCAATACGCGGAGTCCATGCCGCTTTGTCGCCGAGTTTTGGTGTTCCACCCATGCCTGTCTTGTGGCAGACTATACAGGCTTTATCGTAAACCGCCTTACCAGAATTGAGATCATAGGCCGCCATAGCATCGCTGAAACTCAATGCTAACAACACTATTACTAAAAAAAATCGTGACATAAACTGTATCCCGGAAATGATTAATGGTTGGTTGTTTTCAAAATCGACTAATAATTTAGAAATCTGCACGAAGGTTCCTAATAATTTTTAAAGAATTATTAAAGAATTTTTTATATATATTTTACATATTTTTTTATCTTAGTCAAGCTTAGTTTGACCTGTTGAATATTTTCGGGGGGTTTAAGGGTCATCAACATCAGCCTTGATATTTCACGAAACGGCCCACTATTCAGGTTCGTGAGCACATAATTGATCAAAATTTGTTTTTCTGATTTTTTTCAGAGCTACTCTTTTATCGAGGAGCTCTTTTTTTTTGCTAAAACATAACAATCATAACAATCAAACAACGGAGAGACTCTCTTATGAGGAAAATGACATTTGCATCTATTGCGACACTATGTATGCTGCCAATTCTGTTCTGGAGCTCAGAGAGCCAGGCTATACCATCTTGGGGAAGGAAGTACCAGACCTCCTGTCTGATGTGTCACTCTGGTATGCCGCAGCGGAATGCTGTCGGTGAAGCCTTCAAAAACAACGGGTATCGTATGCCATCGGGCGTTGAAGAGGCGTTTACCCGTCAACAGCAGGTCAAGATTGGTAATGAGGAATGGAAAAAAACCCTTGGAGCACCTGTCGAGAGCTCCTACCCTTCTTTTGATCCATTAAGCCTTGCTTTCAGCGGCAATTTGATCAGTTATAAAGCACCGACACACAAACCTGACGGCACTACCGTTTCAGGGAAAGAGCTTACGTACAACGCCCCGAATGTAGCTTCGCTTTTTTTTGGCGGCTCAGTAGGTGAGCATCTAACGATATTCGGTGAAATAAATGGATTTGGCGGTGCTGCTGTGGAAACCGACAAGGATGCGACAACAACTTCTACTGTTGATACTCCTGTTTCGTCTAATGTAAGGGCAGTCTGGCAATTTTCTCCAGGCCTTAACCTGGCTCTCGGCAACAGTTTCAGCAATGTTACATGGAATGGTGTAGGCGTTGGTGGCGTAGTAAATGTTTCGGGTGTACTACCTTCTCCGGCAACCTACGCTGAAATCAACTTCACAAGAGGAGAGATTGCTGGATACTCCCTTACTGCAGGTACCAGCATGGCAGCTAAAACCACGACTCCTATAGTTGCAACTTCAAATACCATTGACGATCTGCTTTATCTTCGTGGAAAATATAAGCTCTTCGGTGCAGGCCTGCTCAGCGGCGCCAATGGAGAACTCGGCAACCCCTATACCGGTCTGGACAACCAAATCGTCATCGGAGGCGGACTCACTTACGCCAAAAACAGCATTAGCGGCGTAGCTGATCCAACAACTAAAATCATTCCGACAATTGGATTTACCGGCAATTATACTGGAGAATCCTTAGTCTACGGTGGTGATATCCAGGGCGTCTATAAAGACTTTCAGATTGGTGTAGCTGTAAGCCATGACCGTGATCTGCAACTCAACAACTTCAAGGTTGAAGCTGGATACTTCATGTACTCCTGGCTTTTTGCAAAAGTCTCTTACTCGGACATCGCAAATGCAAGTAAAATAGCAACACCTTATGACGTGCATCAGCCAACAATAGCGCCTGCGATTTCCGCATGGTTGTCGCCCGCTGTTTCACTCACAGGAACCTACACCTATTTCACTAAAGAGAGAACTGTTAACGCAGTGACAGGCGTAACCAATCAGAACACTTTCGCTCTGGCTGTCAGGGCAAGCTTCTAAGTATAACGTAACCCTCTCTTTTCTGAGAGGGATTATAAACTTCCGCTTCAAAAAGGCATGATCGTTATTGATGATCATGCCTTTTTTGCTTTCAGGTATAAAACAAGTCGCAAGCAATGACCCTCGCATAAAGTAAATTGTTTACCTTTACCAGGTAAATTTTTGTAAATAAACAGTACAAAAATTATTACAGCAACCCACCCGGTCACTATGGGAACCATTGCGGATTATACCGGAGGCTCTATACTCGAAAGCATAAGCAAGGCGCTGCACTTTTTTGATTCCACGGAAGGGCCGCTTACTCAGGATGAAAAAGGTCAGCACCTGCTTCAAAACATCAAGGAGTTTGAGCCACTGATACTGTCACTCAATCAGGCTGCAGAATACATTTGCAACGCCACATCCATTGCAATAGGTGAAAGCGTTTGCAGAGCACTTCATCCGGAATCTGCCCTTACTGAATCAGTTTTTCTCAATGAACTTGCTGTTGCAATGGCATCGGTCGGAAAAGCAAGGATGGCCACATTAGAAGAGGCTGAGGAATGTCTGCAAAAGAGTTCTGGTCACCCTCTCATCATCTCAAAAGTGTCTGGCAGGTATCTTGAAATATGCCCATCATATCAACCTTATTGTGTTTACCGGCAGGCAGAAAAAAGAGGACTTCATTGTTTGCAGCGAAAGATTTAACCTGGACTGCTTTGTTGGGGTTCAGGAATCACCCCAACCTACGATAGAAAAACAATCAAATCTTTTCCGTTATTTATAAGATAAAAACGCTCATACTATAGCTTGCGGAGATAAGGTTTTGATAATCAATTTTTTATGCATCCCATTTGAATAAATAGAGGTGCCTGCAAGTGCTGCGGTTTTGCTACAGTATTAAAATTAAAAGAAATAACAGGAGGGTTTATATGGCGTTATGGAATTCAATCACAGGGCAATTACGATCAGTCATTGAATGGAAAAATCCTGCTGCGGATGTTCTTTTCCAACGATGGACGGATAATGGAGATGAGATCAAAAATGCGTCGAAACTTATTATTGGGCCCGGTCAAGGTGCGATATTTGTTTATGAGGGTCGTCCGCAAGCTGTTATTACAGAACCTGGCATGATCGATTTGAAAACACAAAACATCCCGTTCTGGACTACTATCACAAAATTCATGCAGGCGTTCAGGAGTGAACACAAGGTCGGGATCTATTTTTTTCGGACAGCTGAAATTTTGAATCAGGGCTGGGGTACTCCCGGGCCGGTGAAATATATCGATCCGCAGTACAAGTTTCCGGTAGGGATGAGAGGATTTGGAAATTTCTCTTTCCGTATTTCAGATGCGGGAAGTTTCTTCATCAATATTATGGGTCAGAAGGATGAGTACTTCATTGATGAACTCCGTCTTGTCATTGTGGCAAGGCTTGTCCAGCCACTTACCGATTTTCTTGCAGAAGCCAAGTTCGGATACAATGAAATTGATGCCAACAGGAATGAAATTGCTGATGGAATAAAGGAAAAGGTAGCCCCGATTTTTTTGACCCTTGGTTTCGAGCTTAAGGATCTTCGTGTCGAAAATACTGATTTTGATGATGACACAAAGCACAGAGTGCAACGTATTGCTGACATGCAGGCTGAGGCACAGGCGGCCCAAGCCGTAGGTTTGAATTTTGCTCAAGTTCAGCAGTTGGCAGCTCTTCGAGATGCGGCCCAGAACCAGGGCGGAGTTGCAGGTATGGGAGTTGGGCTTGGTGCTGGCGTTGGAATGGGCCAGGCAATGGCTGGCATGATGACCAACATGAATGCACCCCAGACAGCGTCGGAAGATCCTGTGGCCAAGCTTGCCAAATTGAAACAGATGCTTGAGGGCAACCTCATCAGCCAGGAAGAATACGATACGAAAAAGCAGCAGATTCTTGCACAACTGTAATCGATGTTATGCGATTCAATTTTTTAGAATGCAACTATCAGGTGTCACCTATGCGATCCAAGCACTTTTTAAAGTTCCTTTGTATTATCACCCTTTCCTTTCTTGGTATTCCTTTCATCAGTGAGGAGCTTATTGCACGGGCCGGGGGTGGCGGAGGAGGTCACCGTGGCGGAGGAAGCCATAGTGGAGGAAGCGGGCACAGCAGTGGTGGATACTCTGGCTTGGGACATTCTTCCAGCTACTATAGTGGATCCAGCCATTTCGGTTTTTCTCCATTTTTTACCGCTATTATTCTTATTGTGCTCCTCTTCCTGGCGTTCAGACTTGTTTTATTTTTAAAGAAATCTTCGATTGCAACGAACACCACGATTGTCGGCAATGAAAAAAAGTCATCTGAAAAAATCGATGGATGGAACGAATTTATTGCAGCGAATCCGAACTTTGATTTATCTGAATTTTTGCTGAAAGTCCGCAAAGCCTTCATCGAAGTTCAAACATCCTGGTCTGAGCAAAATACGAATCGCATGCGCAGGTTCATTACTGACGGTGTCTATCAGCGGTTCAACACCCAGTTCAAGATGATGAAACTTCTTCAGCAGACTAACCCTATAAGCAATATCAAAATTGCGAATATTTGGGTCGATAAGATCGAACAGGACGGCCTGTATGACATTATGCAGGTTGGAGTCGAAGCCAGCATGAACGATAGGTTCGAATGTGCCCTGAACCACAATCTTGACGAGGAAGGTTCTCAGGATTTTGTCGAGTTCTGGTCTTTCATCCGCAAGCGCGGAGTACCGAAAAAAGACATCTATGATTCAGATAAATGTCCTAACTGTGGCGCTCCCCTGCCAGAGAATATAGGCGAGGTCTGCAAATGTACACATTGCAATGCAACGCTCAACTCCGGGGAGTTCGACTGGATACTTTCAGAAATTACCCAAAAAGATGATTACTACAGCGATGATGTGTTTTCAGAAAAGCCTGGTAATCTGGAAACAAAAATACATGACATGGTATCGGTGTATGGAGATTTTTCAGTTCAACTGGTTGAGGACAAGGCTTCAAATGCATACATGCAGATCATGACTGCAAAAGCCATGCATGACCCTTCACTTATGCGTCGGTTTGTCTCAGATGAATTATTCCAGCAGCTTGCACCAAAGATTGAAATGAATCGTGAGATTTTCAATCGTATTTTTCTGAACAAGGTGACTCTCATCGGGGCACAGAAGAAGGAAAATAAAAACATCCTCACATTTGCTGTCACCAGCTCGATCCAGAGAGTGCTGGTTGCAAACAACAGGATGGAGCTGGTTGATCAGGATATTATGACCAGGGAAGAGGTAATTGTTCTGACCCGCGATGCCCTCGCAGGGGCTGGAAAGGGCTCAATCTATCAACATAATTGCCCATCTTGTGGTGGACCTGTCAAAGACACGCTTGATATCAAGTGTTCATACTGCGGAAGTCTACTCAACAGTACAGCAAATGACTGGGTTGTCAGCGCTCTGATGAACCGCTCAGAATTCACTGAAGATTTTGCATTCAAAATTTGATGATCACTTAAGATACTTTATAACAATATGTTATCATGTTCGGTTGGACGTACCCCCCGTATACCATACCACCTGCGGCTGGAAAAAATCCGTTTGTTAAGTCTGATATTCTTCATGCGTCGGTTGGGGCGCATTGTTATGTGTTTTATCCCATTAGATTAAAATTCATTCGATTTTCTGAATGAATTCTTTTGCCTTTTCTGCCAAAGCAATCTTTTCTTGCATCGCGTAAATCAATTTGCGAAAGGCGTCCTCTGCTACACTCAAATCTCTTTTGATTGGTTCGCGATCATGGGGCAGTGGTTCACCCAGCAATTCCCAGATTAGCGATTCAGCTAGAGCGACTTCCTCGACATTTCGGTAGCGGTGCATCTCCCAGTCGCCCCAAGGCCTTGCTCTACAAACCTCTTCGGGAGTACCGTAACCCAACCCAATGTTTACAAACCCTGGCTTGTCAGGATGCGTTAATAGGCAGATAATACCCACTTTAATCCTTTTTCTGATTTCTTCGGGATCTCGTCCACCGATCCCGCACTCAGGACAACCTTGACCTTCCCCCACAATACTAGGTGTCGTCCTCCATTCGTGCCCATTGCTGCATCGAAAGTAAGCCTTTCCACTTATAATGCTTTTCACGTATCCTAAAAGGGTGATACCTCGGCCTTCCAGTCGTTTTCTGATCGATGCTGTGTAGGCATAGACATGATCAGGCAAAGGCCCTTGACTTGGGCGGACACCCGCTTTCTTTGCTACTTCTAACCCTTTCTGCACTTGGGCCCAGTCCATCCTTTCAAATTCAACTCCATATCGATACGGAATATCTGCGAAAGGCGTTGCCCCCCAAAAAACAGATTCGGCCCAATACGGATCAGGGACGGCGTGGAATTCCTTCAATTCCCATTTCTGGCCCGTTTCTTTTACAACACGCCCTGTTAGCTGTGTGTAATCGCTATTGTGTTGGGAAAGTCGTTGTTCAGGTTTACGAATCGTTATTCCGATCTTGTAAAGGTCAGGATCAGATGGGTGCGCCAAAACATATATATAACCTGACTTCATTGCACTTTTCATAAGGGCGCCGTGTGTAAATCCATTATCAACTCCTGATCGAACCTCTTCATTACAAGAATTACATAACAATAATTAGATAGATCCGTCATAACCGCGGATCTTTGAATTATTGCTTGCTGTTGCAGCTTTATCGCGTAGCATCCGGTGGAATGTTGGGTTGCGACTATGCATTGGATAATCCAAACCCCGCATTAAAATAATGATGAATGTCAAAGCTCATGTGATTAAGCCAGTCCGTATAAGACGACAAATCATTTAGCAGTTGTACGAATGGATAGCCACGCATTGACTCTTCCAACGTCATTAAGAAGAAACTATCTTTTGGCACCAAGAGACCTGTCGATGTGCGTATTTCGTTCCGGAAAAAACGAATCATGTATTTTCGGTTAACGATGATTCCCTTTGGATATCTTCGCCATGGAATATCGGGACGGTTGTTATAGAAGTCCCGAATATGTGTAAGGCACATTTCACCACCAATACCATCGTAAGCAAAAACGTACAGGGAAGGGTGTCGCTCCAGAAATGCTTCAACTGATCCTGGTCTGAAAATTTTGAAGCCAAGCACTTCAGTACTTGGTTCAGGAATGGTGGATAAGTTGGTGAGCGAATCGATCAAAGTGGCTTTATTTAGAGAAGATTTGACTGTAATAGCCCCTGCGACGCTTTCGGTGGTAAAAAAAGTCTTCTCGTTTTCGTCAAATCTCACACCAAGGTCATTCGAGACGATAACATCTACCTGGCTAGATTCTCGGCCATAATGGGAAATAACCTGCCCACCAAGTGAGGCAGAAAGTCGTCTCGGTAGATGGTGAATTAGGAAGTCTCTAACGATATTTTCTCTATTTGCCCCTATGTCAGGCCGGTGATCCGCAGTGCTCGAAATAATCGAAGAACTTGCAATCTTGTCTGCAACTCCGTTGAAGTAGTTTTGAATCCTTGTCATCCAAAGTTCCTTCTTTTGACCCAACATTGTTTAGACTGATCAGCCTAAACCGCGGATGTTTTAATTGTAACCCTTATAAAATTGTATTGTCACGTATTACGGTAAATGTACGGATTTTTTCGGTAATAATAGGAGCAGGACATTACGTCTTATAACTCACCGAAAAGAGAAAAAAAGCTATTAACTTGATGTACATTCAGATAAAAAAAAGTGAAAGACCGTACATTTTTTAGTACTATACTGATAAAATCATCAAAAAAATATTGTGATAGCAGATGAACAGATGGAATATTCCAAACTGGCTTGAGCTTGAGGTTATTGAACGTGACCGTTGCTGTGTATACTGTGGAGGGAAGTTTTCTGACAAAAACGGCTCTAGACGTAACAGAGCATCATGGGAGCACATTATTAATGATGTAAGCATCATCACCCGTGAAAATATTGTTTTGTGCTGTATTGGATGCAACTCAAGCAAGGGTGCAAAAAGTCTTGTCAATTGGCTTGACTCAAATTATTGCATCACTCGTGGTATTACTCGAGAGTCTATGGCTGCTGTTGTTCAATCAGTCCTTGCTGCCAAAATATGACAGCAACTAAAGACGTTAACTGCCAGGGAACCTGCCCCATTTACTGTAATACTTCGAGTTGGAAATTCTCCTCAAATAAGAAAAGCCCCGACTTGCGAAGGGGCTTTTCTTGTAAGCCATACCGATGGCTCTCTATTTGAACAGTCAGGACAATCTTATTTGCCGGCGTCGACTTTAGCTTCAGCGGCTTTAGCATCAGCCTTTTTGTCAGCTATCCTTGCTCTTCTTAGTCTCTTGGCTTTTCTGTGAGCTTTTTTCTCTGCCTTTCTTTCAGCTTTCTGGTCTTCTTTCAGCTCAGCTCTTTTTACAGCTCTCTTTTCAGCTTTTTCTTCTGCTTTAATCTCTTCTTTCTTTTCAGACTTTTTCTCAGCTTTGATATCAGATTTCAAATTGGCTTTGATCTCTTCCTTCTTGTCTGCCTTTTTCTCTGCTTTGTTTAAAGCTTTTACTTCAGTTGCACTGTCAGCGGCAAAAGAAACGCCGCCAAACACTCCTGTCATTGCAAGAGCAACAATCATACCTGCGATAAATTTTTTCTTCATTTGACTTGTCCTTTGGTTTGTTAGTAGAGTGGAAAAATAAACTGTCTGCTTTCGCCTCTAGATTATATATCGATGATATATAAAATGACTCAATATAAAAGCGTTAAAAGTGATTTCCTAACTTATAAATATACTTTATATATATAATGCAAAAATTGAACGTAGATTGCCCAATATCCATCATACAGCATCTTACATGCCTTGAATGGTTTAGAGGTTTTTTTGAGACCCTTTTCACTAAATAATGGAGCGCTGTAAACTCAAGTTTTCCGGCAATGATTATCTTGAGCGCACCGGTATTTA
>SZXX01000033.1 GCA_005843825.1 Chlorobium sp. | reverse complement strand
TAATCCGACAGGCTGCTAGCAGTTATTCTTTCCATATTGAGTGTATTCACTGTATTTGCTCCGTTCAAACGCTCGATTGAAGACTTTCTTGTTCAGAATTTCATGCCTGCTTCCGGAGCCCTGCTCCATCAATACCTCACCGATTTTATCGGCAAGACAGCGAGCGTCCCTCTTCTTGGCGGGGTGTTTTTGTTTATTATTGCGCTATTTCTTATTTCGACTGTCGACCATACCCTGAATGAAATATGGGAGGTACATGCTCCCCGAAAGGCATTGCAGGGTTTTACCCTCTATTGGACAGTATTGACGTTGGGACCGGTGCTTATCGGCAGCAGTCTGGCGGCAAGCTCCTATGTCTGGTATACCGTGTTTACCGAAGGCCCTCTGCTCGAACTGAAAACCAGGCTTCTCTCGTATCTTCCCTTCATCAATTCGATTTTTGCTTTTTTCCTGCTTTACATGCTTGTGCCGAATCGTCGGGTCAGGTTTGTTCATGCCATGTCCGGCGGATTCCTGGCAGCAGTGCTGTTTGAGCTCTCAAAAATATGGTTTGTCTTTTATGTCACTCATATTTCCACTTTCGAGCATATTTACGGCGCATTATCGGTGATTCCGATGCTGTTTTTCTGGATTTATCTCGGTTGGGTTGTTGTGTTGACAGGCGCGGAATTTGTTTTTTGTCTCGGAGCCCTGAAGCCGCTTGGAGTTATGGCTGAACCATTCAGTCCATTGCGTGGTGTTCCTGTGATTCTTTCCATACTCGGGTCAATATGGAACGCTCAAAAGAGCGGCAGCTCGACTAATATGAAAAAGATTCTGAAGACGGTTCATTCAGTACAACCTTCCGACTTGAGAAAAATTATTGATATTCTGCTTCAGAACAATTTTATCCATGTCACTGCAAACGGAGACTTGTCTGTCAGTCGTGATCTCTATTCCCAGACGCTTTTCGATCTCTATGCAATAATGCCGCAGGGATTAAGCGGTGATGAAAACGGTTCGCTGATTTCAGGCGGTAATAGCGTACATTTGGAGACGATAAGCAGAGGTGTTTCCGAGTGCCTGAAAAGCAGTATGGATATGTCCATTGCGACCTTGTTAGAGGACAATAATCAAGAGCAGTTATGAGTTATCAGGTTATAGCCAGGAAGTACAGACCTGCAAAGTTTGCCGATATTACCGCACAGGAGCACGTCACCCGTACGATACAGAATTCGCTTCGCATGGGAAGGGTAGGGCATGGTTATATTTTTTCGGGATTGCGTGGAGTCGGCAAGACCACAGCTGCAAGGGTGTTTGCAAAGGCGGTGAACTGCCTGAAAATGATGGAGGACGCGGAATACCTGCAGAATGTTACTGAACCGTGTGGTGAGTGCGAAAGCTGCCGGGACTTCGATTCGGGCACCAGTTTCAATATTGCGGAGTTCGATGCAGCATCCAATAACAGTGTCGATGATATCCGTACGCTTAGGGAAAATGTTCGCTATGGCCCTCAGAAAGGCAAGTACAGGGTCTATATTATTGACGAGGTGCACATGCTTTCCATTGCGGCATTCAATGCGTTTCTGAAAACCCTTGAGGAGCCGCCGCCGCATGCTATTTTTATTTTTGCTACCACCGAGCTCCATAAGATTCCGGCCACTATTGCCTCCCGGTGTCAGCGTTTCAACTTCAAGCGTATTCCTCTTGAGGATATCCAGAGTCAGCTTCAGCTTATCTGTGATGCCGAGCATATAAAAGTTGATGGCGATGCCCTGCAGCTCATTGGTCGCAAGGCTCAGGGGTCGATGCGTGATGCACAGAGTATTCTGGATCAGGTTATTGCCTTTTCAGCCGAGAATGATCAAGAGGGATCTATCAGTTACCAGGGTGTTGCCGAACTGCTGAACTACATTGACGATGAACAGATGTTTGCCGTTACTGATGCTGTTAAGGAGCACAATCCCGCCAAGATGCTTGATGTTGCGCAGTTTGTTATCAGAAACGGCTATGACGAGCAGGATTTTCTTGAAAAACTGATCGAGCATTTGAGGAATTTTCTGGTTGTGCAGAATCTCTCTTCTGCACGTCTTGTTGAACGGCCGGATGCAATACGTGAGCGATACCAGCAAGATGCCAAAAACTTCTCTCCACTATCGGTCATGCAGATGGTTGATTTTCTTCTGCTGACACAGAAAGAACTGAAGTTTCAGTTCGAATATCAGTTTCGCTTCGAGCTTGCGCTTCTCAAGCTTATCGATATAGTACATGCTGTTTCTTCCGCCCCCCAGCTGCTGGATCAACAGTCTCAAAAAAAAAAGTACCTGACAAGCCCCTGAAAGAGCTTCCGGTATCTGTTCCGTCATCTCCATCAGTTTCATCTGTGCCTGCTGTTTCAGCTCCGACTCCCGCCGTTAAACGTTCAGGTTCAGCGGATCTTGATTTGGGATCATGGCAGAAAAAACTTTCCGGTTTTGCAACAAATCCAGTGGTGCAGCAGCCTCGGGTGAATGCGGCATCTGAAAACAAGGGCCAGAGCAGTGTCGAGGGGCTGGAAAGAGTTGCCGATCTTGATTCACTCAAGGTTGAATGGCGCCAGTTCCTTGATCATATTTCCAGGAAGACCCATAACTTCATGGCAACGCATCTTCAGTCCTGTGAACTTGCAGCCTGCAGCCCAAACGGGATACTCGACATTGTATGCTGCAGAAAGTTTTCATACGAAGAGCTTTTACAGGATGTAGCGATTCTTCAGGGTGAGGTTTCAGATTTTTATGCTTTACCTCTTAAACTCCGTATTCTCTATGATGCTGAAAAAGATGCATGCACAAAAGAGAAGACTGTCTTTACCATTTTTCAGGAACTCGCTGAGAAAAATGAAGTACTCAGATTTCTAATAACGGAATTCGGGGGAGAACTTGTTTACTGAGAGGTTCAAGGTGTTTTATAAATTATTAAAAATTCTACATATTCAGGGTTTTCATTCGGGGTTCAATTTTTTAATGCCAAAGGACGATAGAACAATATGAGTAAAGCTGCATGTAGCACCGAGACTCTAAAAAACCGGTTCCGCTCTGATTATTGCGGCTTATTAAGTCCGGAGCTTGAGAATACCTCAGTGAAGCTCGCAGGATGGGTTCATAGAAAAAGGGATCATGGCGGGTTGATTTTCATAGATTTGAGAGATCATACCGGTATCAGTCAGCTTGTTATCCAGCCTGAACATCAGGATTTGTTTGCAAAAGCCGAACAGCTGCATATTGAATCGGTGATCAGAATAGAGGGTATCGTAGTCCTTCGCGCTCCCGGTGCAATTAATCCTCGCTTGGCATCAGGTGAAATTGAGGTTGTGGTCAGCAAGATCACTGTTGAAAGCAACGCACAGCCGTTGCCTTTTCCCGTAGCTGATGAGGTGCAAACGTCGGAGGAGCTCCGCCTGAAGTACCGCTTTATTGATCTGCGTCGTGAAAAAATCCATGAGAATATCATTTTTCGCAGCCGACTGACTGCTGCTGTTCGTCGCTATCTTGAAGAGAGGGGATTTATTGAAATACAGACACCGATTCTTACCTCAAGCTCTCCTGAGGGAGCAAGAGACTTTCTTGTTCCAAGCCGCCTTCATCCAGGCAAATTTTATGCACTCCCGCAGGCTCCCCAGCAGTTTAAGCAACTGCTTATGGTATCCGGCTTTCCACGTTATTTCCAGATTGCGCCATGCTTTCGTGATGAAGATGCCCGCGCAGATCGCAGTCCCGGTGAGTTTTATCAGCTTGATATGGAAATGGCTTTTATTGAGCAGGATGATCTTTTTGCCATTCTCGAAGGCTTGATTGAGCATTTGACCCGGACTATGAGTGAAAAGCGTATTTCGCAGTTTCCATTCCCGAGGATCAGTTATAAAGAGGTCATGAACCGTTTCGGGACAGATAAACCCGACTTGAGAATTCCTCTTGAAATCGCTGATGTTACTTCGCTTTTTGTTAATTCAGGATTCAAGGTGTTTGCAAATAATACCAAAGAGGGGTCATGCGTGAAAGCGCTTGTACTCAAGGGTCGAGCTAATGAATCGAGGATGTTTTTCGACAAGGCTGAAAAAAGGGCAAAGGAGCTTGGTTCCGGAGGTCTGGCTTATATACAGTATAGGGAGGAGGGACCAAAAGGACCTCTCGTCAAGTTCCTTTCTGAAGACGATCTTACACATCTCAAAGAAAACCTTGGGGTTGAAACTGGCGATGTCGTCTTTTTCGGAGCAGGCAAATGGGCTTCGACCTGCAAGATTATGGGAGGGATGAGGACCTATTTCGCAGATATCTTTACCCTTGACAAAGACGAACTTTCGTTCTGCTGGATTGTCGACTTTCCGATGTATGAATACAACGAAGAAGCAAAAAAGATAGACTTTTCACACAATCCCTTCTCAATGCCGCAGGGTGAGATGGAGGCGCTCGAAACCATGCAGCCTCTCGATATTCTCGCCTATCAGTATGATATTGTCTGTAATGGCATCGAACTTTCAAGTGGAGCCATCCGTAACCACAGGCCCGATATCATGTACAAGGCTTTCGGGATTGCCGGCTATGCAAAGGAAGAGGTTGATGAGCGATTTGGCCACATGATTGAGGCATTCAAACTTGGAGCTCCACCCCACGGAGGAATCGCTCCAGGCCTTGACCGGCTTGTCATGATTTTGCGGGACGAGCAGAACATTCGTGAAGTCATTGCGTTCCCTATGAATCAGCAGGCACAGGATCTCATGATGTCCTCTCCATCAGAAGTGACCCCGGCACAGCTTCGGGAGCTGCATCTCAAGGTAGAATTGCCGAAAAAGGAAGCAGAGAAAAAATAAGTTTGGGAGCAGAGTCTTTCAATACTTCAGTTGAACTCAGGAAAAGGTGGCCTTCAAATGGTCGCCTTTTTTTTGACTATATCCTTATGATTTTTCAAGGATAAACTTGGGAAACGTTCCATGTTGCGCCTGACCGCCTGGTTGAGAACCTTGGTTTCAACTCAATAGATAACAAGAGGAATAGGACATATAGGACAAATGGGACCTATAGGACGTATAAAATGATGATGTTGGCGGGGTGTGAGGAGAGAAGAGAGATCCCTCACTGCGTTTCGGGATGACAAAAGGCGGGATTACTTGAGCGCTCCATTCCAGATAAACCCTGAAGGGCAAGAAAAGACAGCGAATGGAAATGCAAAATTTATCTCACTGCTCTTTTTTCAGGACAGCAACTGTAAAGCGGCTGACACAGGTCAGTTTCCCCTCTTCATTTCTCACCTTGATATCCCATACCTGAGAGCTTTTTCCGAGGTGAAGGGGAGTAGCAGTGGCATAGACAAATCCTGTCCTTACCGGACGAATATGGTTGGCGTTTATCTCCTGCCCCACAATGTAGTACGACTCTCTATCGACACAGTATGATGCGGCAATACTTCCCACCGTTTCAGCCAGAGCCAGTGAGGCTCCTCCATGCAGAATTCCGATACGCTGGATTGTACGGTGGTCGACCGGCATTTTTGCCGTCATGAAATCCGGTCCGATTTCGGTCATTTCAATGCCAAGATGTCGGGCCATCTGGCCATCTATGATTTGCGTGGTGTTGATATCCTCAACACTGACCGGGGAAAAGAAAATAGATGATTGAGTCATGAGAGGCAATGTGTCCACAAGAAAGAATTATATCCACAAAAGAGCGGGTGACGAGATTCGAACTCGCGACATTTTGCTTGGGAAGCAAACACTCTACCAACTGAGTTACACCCGCTTTTTTAAGGGTGGTGAGAGAGGGAGTTGAACCCTCGACCTCAGGGTTATGAATCCTGTGCTCTAACCAACTGAGCTACCTCACCTTTTTTCCGGGCTGAAAATATACCATAGCACAGAGGAATAAACAAGCTATGAAAAACTTTTATTTGTTCTTTTTCAGCGTGTTAAGACCATGATGCCTTTTGACTGAAGATGGCTTCGGCAACGGGGATATCTTCGGGGGTTGTGATTTTTATATTGTGATAACCCATTTCAAAAATTTTTATGGGCTGTTCAGGAAAAAAACGTTCTACCAGTGCGGCATCATCTGTTGCATACCAGCGTTCAAGCTCAGCCTGTTCGTGGGCCTGAATGAGAAGCCTGCTTTGAAAACCCTGAGGTGTCTGTACCTGAAGCAGCCGGCTGCGATCAGGCGTTTCTCCGAAAAAGTCAGGATTGGATCCGATATACTTGATTGTATCCTTTGGTCTTGTTGCCGGGACACAGGCTCCAAACTCCAGTGAAAGGCGTGCAATTTCGTCGATTTCTTCAGGCTGGATAAACGGACGGGCTCCATCATGAACAAGAATCGTATCAGGAACGTTGCCGGACGAGCGTATTTCATGCTCAATAGCCTTGATGCAGTTGTTTACCGAATCCTGACGCTCTTTGCCGCCCTCGATAACTGCCTGCACCTTACTGAAGCCCGCTGAAGCCGCCATACCCTCCAGTGTTGCTATGTTTTCCTCTTTTGTAGCTATGTAGATGGCTCTGACTGACGAGGCTGCCTGAAATGCCTTTAAGGTATGATGAACAACAGGAAATCCTGCAATTTCAAGCAGCTGTTTACTCTGCCCGTTCTTGAGCTGCATTCGTTTTCCGATACCGCTTGCTGCAATAATGGCAATGGCATTCATAGTGAGATTGTCAATCCCGTCGGGGGTTTAATAAATAAACATGGCATCTCCGTATGCCAGAAAGCGGTAATCTTCTTTCAGTGCTGTTTTATAGGCTTCCATAAGGAGCCGGTGTTCGGCAAATGCACTGACTGCCATAAGCAGCGTTGTTTCAGGGAGCTGGAAATTGGTGACAAGAGCATCGGTAACCTTGAATTGGTATGGTGGATAGATGAACTTGTCTGTCCAGCCTCTTCCGAACTTTATTTTTCCGTCAACCGTAGCATTGGCTTCAAGAACCCGGCATGTCGTTGTTCCGACCGCAATGATCCGTCCTGTTTTGTTGAGCTTGGTTTCATTGATTTCCATTGCCGTCTGGTAGGGAATATTGAAATATTCCGAATCCATTTTGTGCTTCGAAACGTCTTCGACTTCAATGGCATTAAAAGTACTCAAACTCGGATGAAGGGTTATCGGCAGAATTTTCACCCCGAGCTTCTGGATTTTCTGAAGGAGCGGCATGGTGAAATGCAGCCCTGCCATAGGTGCGACAACAGCACCAGTCTGGCTCGCATAGACAGTCTGGTAGTTTTCCTTGTCAGAAGCAATGGGAGAACGGGTAAAATAGGGGGGCAGGGGAATTGTGCCGATTCTTTCAACAAGACTGAACACATCAATGTCAGGATTGAGAAATCTGATGGTTCTTCCACGGGAAGTAGTATTGTCAACTACTTCGGCAACCACATCTTCTTCGAAATAAATTTTGTTTCCTACCCGTACTTTTCTTGCCGGATCGACGAGCACATCCCAAAGTCCCGCTTCCTTGTTCAGGACTCTCAGCAGGAATACCTCTATTTTTGCATCTGTTTTCTCCTTCTGCCCGAATATTTTAGCAGGAAAAACCCGACTGTTGTTTAAAACAAGCAGATCACCCTTCTTGAAATAGGATGCAATATCTTCGAAAACTTTATGCTCAATGTCTTTTTTTCGCCGGTTCAGTACCATCATTTTGCACTGATCTCTCGGTACGGATGGTTCTTCGGCTATTTTGCTTTTTGGCAGGGTGTATCGAAAATTAGACAGGCGCATAAAGAGATATCGAATGGGTAAACAAAAAATGATGCAAAAAAACAATAATAAGTTATAACCGCAAAAATACAAAAAATGAAGGCATCGCGATAGCCATTACGGGAGTTCAGACAGACGCCGAGTGATAGGCAACTTCCTTTTTCAGCGTTAGATGGACTCCTGCAATGCATGCAGGGGCTTCATCTCCCTCAGCTTCGAGCAGAGTTATAATGATATCGTTCTCTGCAATGGTGATTTCATAGCGGTTTTTTCGGAAACAGATGCTTAGAGTGAGCTTTTTCCAGTGAGCCGGCCTGTTGGGGTGCACATTAAGCTTTTCATTGTAGAACGAGATGCCTGCGAAATACCGGATAACCGTATCCAGTGTTCCCGTCATAACGCCGCAATGAATACCTTCCTGGGTTGTGCCGCCCTGAGTGTCCTCAATATCACTTTTCAGAGCTTCTGAAAACCATTTCCATGCCATCTCATGACCATCATGAAGATAACTGGAGATGATGCTGTGAACCACCTTGCTCAGCGTTGAGCCATGGCTTGTTCTTGGTTCGTAGAAAGCATAATTATTCCTGACAAGAGTCTTGTCGTCAGGGATTTTATAGCCGATTTTTTCCAGAAGTTCCGCCACTTCACCTGGTGAAAGCGTATAGAATGTCATCAGGACATCAGGTTGTTTGGCAACCTTGTAAAGATCAGGTGTCGTTCCCTCGGCTTTCAGGATTCTGTCCATTCGGTGAATATTGCCATACCGGGAACGATAGTGAGTCCAGTCAAGTTCTTTGAGACTCTTGTAGCCTTCGAACTGCTCAAGGACACCATCACCATCAATGAGGATATTCATGTTTCTGCTGATATCGATCCAGTGCTTCAGTTCATCAAACCCGAGATGGATTTTTGAAATCAAGTGCCGGAGAATGGTCGGGTCTATTTTTTCACCGATTTCAGCCGCTTTTTCAAAAAGCCAGACCGCCATAATATTGGTGTAGGAATTATCTTTCAATCCCTCTTTTCCACTATCAGGCACGGCTTCATGAAATTCGTCAGGGCCCATTACGCCTTCGATATGATACTTTTTGGTGTCAGGTGAATATGTGGCAATGGATGCCCAGAATCTTGCAATTTCAAACATCAGCTCCGCTCCATATTCATTAAGGAACTGAGTGTCATCTGTGTCGTAAATGTAGCGCCAGGTATTATAGAATACAGCTATCGAAACATGTCGCTGCAGTCGGCTGAGGTCCGGACCCCATGAGCCGCTTTTTGGATTGAAATGAAGGATCTGTGTATCCTCACGGCCATCGTCGGCAGTCTGCCAGGGGAACATGGCTCCCTTGTACCCGTTGTCACGCGCATACTCCCGGGCTGCATCAAGCCGGTTGTAGCGGTACATCAGGAGAGCTTTTGAAATGTCCGGGAAATGACGGTTGAAAAACGGCAGAATAAAAATTTCATCCCAGAATATATGACCACGGTAAGCCTCGCCGTTAAGACCGCGCGCGGGCATGCCGGCGTCAATGGATGCATTGTGCGGCGATGCTGTGCACATCATGTGATAGGTGTGCAGTCTGAGCGCTTTCTGGCTGAACCGGTCACCTTCAATAACAATGTCAGCTTTATCCCATATTTTTTCCCATGCTTCAGCATGCGTCTTGAACAGGGAATCGAAAGATTCCTCGCTTTCAAGAGATTGTCGAGCAGCTCTTACCGGATCGGTACTTTTCTGGTCGAGTGTTGTATGTATAGAGACAAGTTTTTCAATGGTGCAACTTTTGCTGGGAGTCAGCCCCAGCTTGAACGACTCACCGATATATCGTGAATCACTGATTGTTGAACGCTCGATTTTCAAAAGTTTTCCATGGCTCAAAACCCTTGTTCTTGCAGCGGTTACAATGCCGTAATGCGAAACATTGGTTTCGACATTAAGCAATATTATCCCATTTTCACTACTGCTTTGGATATGCTCTAGATGGTCGTTTGTGAGTCCATTATAACGCGCAACATTCTTGTTTTTCACCCGTCCGTCGATCGCCGACCGGAACTCAATTTCAGCACTGTAGTTGACCGGCTTCAGCGTGAACGTCAGAGCACACTTGTGCGGATCATCCATGCTTGCAAATCTGCGGGTGTGGATGCTGGTTATTCTTCCGAGGTTATCCTGAATAACAAGCTCACGTTCCATTAGGCCGTTACGCAGATTGAGGTTCTGGCGGTAGCTGAGTATTGTCTGATCAAAGGGATCGATGAACTCTCCGCCACCTATCCGGAACTCAATCGAGAGCCAGTTCGGTGTATTGACAAAGTCATTATTGAAAATGGTCTGGCCGTGAACCTCCGAAGGGACTCTATTGAAAACCCCTGCAATATAGGTGCCGGGATAGTGGTATTGGGAAATTGAAGAACCTTCATATGCGCCTCTTACACCAAGGTATCCGTTGCCAGTTGAGGTAAGGGTTTCACGGAGCTTTTCATCTTTTGCGGAAAATTCAGTATAGCTCAGGTTCCAGTTCTCAAACTCAAGGCCTTCGCTGAACCATCGTTCGATATCGGCAATAGTGATTTCTGCAAGATCCCTGACAACAATATCAGCACCCTCTTCTCTCAGCTTTGATCCTTCGATGTCACGGGCAATGCCAAGCACCATTCCGAAATTACCGCGCGATCCAGCCTGAACACCTGAGATTGCATCCTCAACAACAACACATTCATGAGGCTCCAGTCCGAGATTCTGGGCTGCTCTAACAAAAATATCAGGGTTTGGTTTGCCCTTCAAGCCGAGTTCAATGGAGACTTCTCCGTCAACACGGGTTTCAAAAAGATGCTCAAGCTTGGCAAGCTGCAATATAAGCCTGCAGTTACGGCTGGAAGAGGCGATACCGATTCTGATGCCTTTCTTTATGAGCTCATTGATAAGTTCAACCGAAGAAGCGTAGACCTCCGGACCTTCTTTGATGAGAATTTCCGAAAAAAGATTGTTTTTCCGGTTTCCAAGCCCGCAGATGGTCTCTTTTTCAGGAATGTCGTCCATTTCGCCATAGGGCAGATCGATATCCCGCGACAAAAGAAAGCTTTTAACTCCCTCCATGCGTGGTTTGCCATCTACATACTTATGATAGTCATGAGCAGGATCAAAAGGAACGTAGGGTTCATTGTTTACTTCAGCGTAATTCTTTAAAAAATAGTTGAACATTGACTCCCAGGCAAGGCTGTGGACTTTTGCCGTGCCGGTTATGACTCCGTCAAGATCAAAAATTGCTCCTTTGAAAATGTTACTCATACCAATGATTAAAAGATTTTATATAAAGACGATTGTTATCACAGAGAAAGCAGTCCAAGGATTGTCAAGAGAATATCCGGATAGGGTACAGTAAAGCTGTTCGGGCAGATCTCTTCAACCTGCTTTTGAAGCTTCTCATCCCTTGTTACAAAAACAGCCCAGACATCATCGAACATTTCAACTGCTTTTTTCAGCATTGGAATATCTGAAGGTGTATCACCGCACACAAGCGTTGCGCTCCTTGAAGGGTTTAAGTTCAGCTTGCTACAGATAAAGGAGAGCCCGTCACCTTTGTCAAAATCCTTGATCGGTACATTCTCGGTCGCCCCTTCGATTGTTAAAATGATTTCAATGTCAAGTCCGGTATCTTCAATTCTGAAATTTTTGCCGCTCGGATCAATTTCACGCACGATGCTTTTTACCTTTTCCAGAAAAGCAGCAGATTCGGTCTCTTTGATCGAGTGGCTTATATCCTGCCGTGCAACAGTGGTCTGGCCAAATTTTATCTGTAAGGCTGATCCGATAAAATTGAACTTTTCGAAATTCGGATCCTGGAGAAGTACCAGCATCCTGTCGTTCAACAGACGTATCAGTTTCTGTTTTTTCTCTTCAATGGGAAAACTGTTGAATTCACCGTTGATATCGATAAACTCTCTTCCCTTGGAGCCAGCGTAGACAAACGTGTTGCTAGGGTTGATGGAGACATTCAATATGCCGAAGTCTCTCAGAGGAGCAGAGGTGATAATAATGGGATACTGGCAGCAGTTCTTGGCAAACCGGGTGAGAAAGACTGCATTATAGATGGGCTGAACTGAGGAGCGGTATCGTCCGCAGTAGTTATTTGTGGTTCCATCCCGGTCAGTGATAAAGGCATTAAAGCGCTTGCCTCTGAGCAGATTGACCCCTTTATTGACATAGGCCCGGAAATCAGGAATAAACTTTGCAAGGTAATCAATGAACTTATCCTCACCATATTCGAGATAGTATATGTCCTTCTGGAGTTCCCTGATTTCATACGTCAGATCGACCTCTATCTGCTTCATGCCGTCAAGACGCAGCAGACGATGCCCTGTATCATCGTCAATATAGATTGTCTCCAGTGAATAGAGCGCGTTTTTAAGCGATTCTACACACGACTGCCCGACAACTCTCTGCTTGATTATGTTTCTGACAACAGGCTCGCGAAGTTCACGTGTTTCCGCCTTCAGCTGGTAGAGCTCTTTAAGAGTCCGGATATCCTGTAGAGTGATCGAAGTAGCGCATGTGCTTAGCTGACGTTCTTTAAGAATACTATCGTGCATGCGTTGTCAGTAAGGAAGTGATGGCGAAGTAATATGTCCCTCAATTTAAGCAAAATCTTGGCAAAAACTCTAGAAAACTTTATACAAATAATAGCCGCATTATTGTGATAGTTTCAGATTGCTTTTTATCCTTTGCAACTCCGTTTTATAAACTATTGCGAAGGAAAACAATGCTGAGGTCACCGAGGGAATCGTTCATTAAGAATCGCTATGATTTTACTGTGAATTGTCGCTTCCGGAAGCAGGGCATCGATGCTCAGAAAGCGCTCTTTATTGCTGCTGATCATCTTAAGATATCCTTCGCGGACATTGCGGTAGAATATTTCCCCTGACCGCTCCATACGGTCAAGCTCAGCATGCTCAAATGAGAGAGGAATGGAGGTTTTGGAAAACTTTCTTTTCATAGCCTCCTCAGGCTCTATATCAAGATAAAAAGTAATATCCGGAACAATCCCGCAGGTGGAAATTGAAATAATCGACTGGAGCAGTGAAAAGTCAATTCCGCGTCCATACCCCTGATACGCGGTCGTTGAGTCAAAAAAACGGTCGAGAATGACAATTTTGCCAGCGTCAAGTGCAGGCCGGATCACTTCCTGAACAAGTTCCGCCCTGCTTGCTGAAAACAGAAGCAGTTCACCGATCGGGCTGATTTCGCCCTTGCTTTCAAGAAGGATAGAGCGGATTTTTTCAGCAACCTCAGTGCCTCCGGGTTCCCGTAAGACCAGAACCTCCCGCTGCTGACTGCCCAGATAACCGGCAAGCTTTTTTATCTGCGTCGATTTGCCTGCGCCATCTATTCCTTCAAATGTAATAAGCATTTACACAAAGATAGTCTTGAAGGCTTTCACCCGTATTCCGAAATAATCCGATAACCCGCTATTTTATTGGGGTTCTCCGCCGCACGTTCCGTAATTAGTCAGAGGGAAGCCCTTCAAGATAGAACTTATAATTGATCCGCGCAATCCAAGCGAAAGCGTTGATAGGTCTTGTAGCTGCTAATTATTCCTTTCCTGGCGAAAACAGCTCAGGTATATCTTTACAGCCCTACATGCAAACTTCTGCATATATCGCTCCGCGTTTGCAGTAGTTACGCAACCGCAGCATAACATTCAAAATCTGAAGCAAACTTGGCTGGATACGTTATACCTCTCGGTCATTCTTTTTCTGCATTCGTTTGAATTTAATTCGCATGGCAGCATGTTCAGGAGGGGGGGCATTCAGTTATGATTAGGATAAGGTATGGGGCCCGATTCTTTCTTCATCGGTGCGAACATGAGTAAAGGTTGTTCGTTGGTGATACTGAAATATCCCAACTCATTACCCTACGCGAAAGCGGGCAGATTTTCTCGGGGTCTCGCGTTACAGGAATACTGGAGAACCTGCTCAACGGAAGGAAAGCAAATGAATTCAGAGCCTCTGTATGTGCACCATCGGCGTCAATATGACCAAGCCGTCTGCAATCCGAATGTTGAGGAAAAGAGAGTTCAACTTTGACTGGGAACAGCAATAAGCTTTTACAATGCTTCAGCCCCATTCGGTGAAAGTCGCACGCTTGGTTCTTAGGGGACAGTGGCGCGTTTTTTTCGAAGAGGCGTGATGCATAGGCTATAGTGATTTTAATGCATCAAACCTATCAGCAACAGATAGTCGCTCTCCCTGACTGAATTCGGAGAAAAATGAAACTCAGTGAATTTATTATTACCTTAATAGAGAAATAAAATGACACAAATATGTTGATAATATTACTCTTTTTTTGGTTGGTATTGTTTTTATCTATGAAAACAAACCTGTCTTTCTATGGCAAAACAGCAGCAAAGCAAAAGCTCTGCCACTTTGGCAAAGTTGAGGGCTCTTGCTGAAGAGAACCTGAAGGTCAATCAATCGAGCACCCCTGATTATTCTAGTCCACCTGAGGAAAAACTCAGGATAAACCATGAACTCGCCGTTCATCAGATAGAACTTGAGATGCAGCATGACGAACTGCTTCAGTCAAGGGCTGAGCTGGAAAAAAGTGTTGGCCGGTATGCTGAGTTCTATGACTTTGCCCCACTTGGCTATCTTTCACTTGGTCGTGACAGCAGGATACTCGATGCGAACCTCACCGCTTCAACCATGCTTGGGGTTGCGCGCTCACTGTTAAAGGGCGTGCACTTTAAAGCATATGTTGTTCCCGAGGATTATGCGGTAATGGATGTCCTGCTCGAACAAGTGTTCACCAAGAGAGAGCCAGGATGCATTGAGGTTCGCCTTCTGGCCGGAAAAACTGAAACCTCTCAGACTGAGTCCGCTCTTTCTTTCCGCACTCTCCGGATTGATGCTGCAATGCACAATGACGATTATGGGTGTCGGGTTATTCTTTCCGACATAAGTGAGCAAAAGCAAACCGAATATGAATTCCACAGGATGACTCGTGCACTTCGAGCTATCAACGAGTGTAATCAGTCGCTACTTCATATCAATGATGAGAAGGAGTTGCTGGAAAAGATATGCGGCATCATGGTTGATATCGGCGACTACAAGATGGCGTGGGTAGGCTATATAGAACATGATACTAATAAGTTCATACGCCCTGTTGCTCAAGCAGGCCTTGAAGAGGGTTACCTGAAAACGATGCAACTCACTTGGGCAGATGTTGGAAGGGGGCGAGGACCAGCCGGGAAGTCAATCCATACAGGCCAGCCTGCAGTCAACGCTAATATGCTGACTGATCCTGACTTTGAACCTTGGCGGAAAGAGGCAGTTGCTCGGAGTTATGCATCTGTGTTGAGCTTGCCTCTAAAAGCAGAGAATGAGGTGTTTGGTTGTTTGTGTATTTATTCCTCTATCCCAGACGCTTTTGATACCGATGAGACCCGGCTGCTGAGTGCACTTGCCGATAATCTGGCATATGGTGTCTTTATGCTCCGAACCCGCAAAGCGCATGAAGAGGCGGAAGAAAAATTGCGCGAGAGTGAGTCCCGATACCGGAGTCTGTTTCAGAACCAGCATACAGTGATGTTCATCATTGATCAGCAGGATGGCGCCATAGTTGACGCCAATCCTGCAGCGACCAGTTACTATGGATGGACGCATGAGGAACTTTGCCGGATGAACATCAAGCAGATCAACCAGTTGACGGATAAAGAAATTCAGGTTGAAATGCAACGGGCAAGCACTGAAAAGCGCAATTACTTTCTCTTTCGCCATCGACTTGCTGACGGTTCTCTCCGCGATGTAGAAGTTTACAGTGGTCCCATTACCATTGAGCAGAAATCCCTTCTTTACTCTCTTATTTACGACATCACCGATCGCAAGCGGGCTGAGTCTCAGTTGCTTGAAAACCAGAAACGCTTTACCCAGGCATTGGAAGCCACACATGCAGGTGTCTGGGAGTGGAGCTTGGAAACCAATAATCTGATCTGGTCAGAAGAGATATGGTCTCAGCATGGTTTGGATCGGAGCAAAGAAGAACCAACTTTCGAGCTTTGGGAAAGTATTGTTCACCCTGATGACAGGGATATGGCAATTGAGGCCGTTACAACAGCCGCCGCCAAACATACAGAGTTAACAATTGAATATCGTGTGTTTTATACTGACGGCTCGGTTCACTGGCTTATGTCACGAGGAAAGCCCCTCTATGATGAACAAGGCAATGCAGAGAGGTATATCGGAACCGTTATCAATATCACCAACCAGAAACAAACCGAAGAGAAACTCATTGATTACAAGAAAAGTTTCGATCTTGCATTGCTAGGCTCGAAAACCGGTTTCTGGGTACGAGAATTGAAAACCAATGAGCTATTCTGGTCTGTTACATTATGGGCTCTATACGGCTAAATGACAAACCATCCTTCAAACTTTGGCAGAGAGTCATACATCCTGAAGATTATGAGAATATTATACGTGCTGCTGACGCAGCCATTAAAAAAGGCATTGATCTGAATCTCGAATATAGAATCTGCCACCCTGACGGTTCCGTTCACTGGATAATGTCAAGAGGAATGCCTTTACGTAATAAAGAAGGCAGCATAACTCATTATATCGGCACAAATATCGATATTACTGAACGCAAGCGGATTGAGATTATGTTGTTTGAAAATCAGATGCGCTTTACTCAGGCATTGGAAGCTGCACAAGCGGGTGTTTGGGAATGGGATGTGATATCAGGAGAGAATATATGGTCAGACGAGATATGGAATTTATATGGGCTGGAGCGAGGTAAGGAAAAACCATCCCATGAACTCTGGATACGTTCCATACATCCTGACGACAGGAAAAAAATAGTCCGGACTGTTTTGCATGCTGCGAAAAATGCAAACCCTGTTGCAATTGAGTATCGTGTTTTTCACCGTGATGGCACAATGCACTGGTTGATGGCCCGAGGAATGCCGTACATTGACGAAAAAGGCAGTTTGGTGCGCTATTTCGGGACTGTTATCAATATCACTTCGCGTAAAAGTTTAGAGGAGCAATTGATTGAAAGTCAAGCACGGTTCAGCTTTATGCTTGAAAAAAGCAAAATGGGAGGATGGGATCTTGATCTGCGTGATCAAATCGCTCATCGTACGCTCCTTCATGATCGTATTTTCGGCTACGAATCGCTTCTTCCCGAGTGGACTTACAAGATGTTTCTAGATCACGTGTTACCCGAGGATCGTGCCGAAGTAGATGGAAAGTTCCAAAAAGCAATAGAGGACAGGAGCGAGTGGAATTTTGAATGCCGGATTTGTCGAGCGGATGGCGAAACACGTTGGATTTGGGCGGTCGGAGGGCTTCAGCACGATCCTACTGGAAACGCGAAAAGGATGTCTGGCATTGTGACAGATATCACCGAGCGCAAGCTCCTTGAGGAGGAGAGAGAGAGTTTACAGGCGCAGCTTCATCATGCACAGAAAATGCAGATGGTTGGCCAGCTTGCAGGAGGTATTGCCCACGACTTCAACAATATGTTGACGGTGATTCTCGGCCATACCGAACTGGCCCTTGAGCGTAGCGACAGCTCTTATGAGGATTTGAAGGCAATACAGAAAGCTGCGACCCACTCAGTAGAACTGACGGGGCAACTCCTGTCGTTTGCCCGTCGGCAGACTGTATCGGCCCGGATTTTTGACCTGAATTCATCGGTTAAGGAGGTGCTCACCATACTGAGAAGATTGATCGGTGAAAACATCACGCTCACCTGGACCCCCAAAGTAAAGGATG
This sequence comes from Chlorobium sp., assembly GCA_005843825.1. GTDB lineage: Bacteria > Bacteroidota > Chlorobiia > Chlorobiales > Chlorobiaceae > Chlorobium. The sequence goes on along the minus strand of SZXX01000033.1, from coordinate 100,564 downwards.
CAACTGTAAAGCTTGACCCGTCTCAGATCACTCAGATTCTTACAAACCTTTGTGTGAATGCCCGCGATGCCATTTCAGGTAACGGCACCATCACCATCGAAACAAATAAAATCCATATTGACCAAGCCAAAATCAATGCCGGACACACCTGCACCATACCTGGCGATTATATAATGCTGATCATCACCGATAATGGACTCGGCATCCATAAAAAGCATCTTCCCCATATCATCGAACCATTTTTTACGACCAAGGAGGTTGGCAAAGGCTCTGGTATGGGCCTCGCAACGGTCTATGGTATTGTCAAACAAGGCAACGGTTTTATTGACATAGAGAGTGAAGAGGGGAAAGGAACCAGGATTATCATTTACCTGCCATTGCAGCGGGAGGAACAGATGTTACCGGTAGAGGGTGTCATTGAGGAGCCGGGATTGCCGCAAAGCAAAGGACTTATCCTTCTCGTTGAAGACCAACCCGATATCCTGCAACTCTGCAGGAAAATGCTGGAGCATAAAGGATACACCGTGCTTGCTGCTTCGAACCCTCTGGAGGCGATTGAGCATGCAGAGCGATACAGAGAGCAAATAGATTTGCTCGTGAGCGATGTGATTATGCCGGAGATGAACGGAAGTGATCTCTTCCAAAAAATTGAACCGATTTGTCCGAAGCTTCATGTGCTCTATATGTCGGGTTACACAGCTGAATATATCGCCAAGCACCTTGCTGATGATAAGGGGGTAAACTTCATCGAAAAGCCATTTTCCCTCACCGCATTCACGAAAATCGTCCAGGATATCATGAAAAAGCCGCCTGAAGAGTAACCGTTTCGCTTACTGTTGTTTATGGATGTATGGAGGTTTTCTGTTGCCGGCAGTTGTTGCGGCAGTTATCCGGGTTGGGTTTTTGAAGAGTGGCGGGTGGCATTAGGTGCTGGCAAATTGCGAAGAAGGCTATGTTCAATGTTCAAATATTGCAATAAATCTCTGTATTTAAATCTTAGAGCTATAATGTTAATCAGGTGTTAAGGGTTTCCAGGGACATGCCAACTGGCTTCCTTCTCGTAAAAGGCCAACGAAATGATTCGAGCAGAGTTTGTCGCAATTTTATATCCATTACAGATAGTTGTTTACTAATTTTTGGAAGGCCTCTTCATCAAGTGGATTGCTCTGATAGAGTGGAATGGTTCCGATACCCATTTGATCCTCATAGCGCTCACGCTGTTCATTGCGGTAGAAAACCCCAAGAAGCAGTTTGTCTTGTTGTATTGCAAGTCCGAATGCCCCTGTACGGTCTCTGACGTTGTGATTTTCAGGCAGGTAAACAGTACGTTCCTTGAACCACTGGTAGGTGTTCACCTTATTGAATACAACACAGGGCTGAAAAACATCGACAATTGAAAACCCTTTGAATGCAATGGCCTGCTTGACAATTTCTTTTGTTCGCTCCACATCACCGGCATAGGCTCTTGCTACGAAAGGAGCATTGAGGGCCAGCGCCACAGCGAGAGGATTGAAGGGCTCGAGCATAACACCGTTTTCCTGTAACGGCGTTGTCATACCGCGTTGAGATGTTGGAGAGGCCTGACCTTTGGTTAGGCCGTACACCATGTTATCGTGAACAATTACGGTGATATCAATGTTTCTGCGGATAGCATGCAGAAAGTGATTACCCCCTTCACCATACATATCCCCGTCACCAGATTCGACCACAACAACAAGGTTTCTGTTTGCAAGTTTTATACCCAGTGCTGCTGGAAGTGAACGACCATGCAACCCGTTGAACATGTTTGCTTTTATATATTGTGGTGATTTTGCCGCCTGCCCGATTCCGGAAACCATCACGAGGTTTTTACGATCAATACCCAGTTCATGCAATGCAGACTTCACGGCTTTAAGAAGCATATGATTGCCGCACCCTGGGCACCAGGCAACGTCAATGCCATCGGGCATATCAAAAGGGGTAACTGTTTTATTCATGATCTGACTGATGTAATGCATCAACAACTTCCTCTACAGTAAAGGGTTCCCCGGTTGCTTTCAGGATTTTGCGCGATATCCGTCTCCCTGTTTCAAATGATAGGAGATCAGCAAACTGGCCTGTTGCGTTGTTTTCCATGACAAAAAGTCTTTTGTTTTCAAATAAGGAATTGATGACAGGGTTTAGGGGAAACACCTGGGAAAAATGAATACCCCCGAATGCTCTATTTCCGAGTACATCAAGCGCTTCTTCAAGAACCCATCGATTCGAGCCCCAGGAAATCACCAGTGTCTCTGCCTGATCAACACTGCCGATAAAGGTCGGCATACATGCTGTTTCCATGAGGGAACGAATTCGATTCAGGCGCTTTTCAACCATACGACGTCGAATGTCGAAGCTTTCAGTAATAAGGCCATTTTCATCATGCTCATCGGAATCCACGCGTACAAGACCATCACCATATCCGGGAACTCCTCTTGGGCTTAAGCCATCATCGGTGAAAGCATACCGCTGGTAGGTTTCAGTGGTTTTTACAAGAAAAGTTTCCACCGTCCTACGTTTCACCGATGCAGCTTCAATGGTAGATACAGATTCAAGCAGATACTGATCGGTCAGGATAAAAACAGGAATCTGATACCGCTGTGCAAGATTGAATGCCTGCTGCGTAGTATCAATAATTTCTGCAAGGGTTCCCGGAGAGAAGATTACCCTCGCAAAATCTCCATGGCCCGCATGGAGAGCCAGATTGAGGTCGCCCTGCTCGGTACGTGTCGGCAAGCCGGTGGCCGGTCCAGGGCGCTGACCTATATGAATAACAATTGGAGTTTCAATCATACCTGCAAGACTTACTCCTTCCTGCATAAGGTCAAACCCACCTCCAGAAGTTGTCACAATTGCCCTTGCCCCGGCATAGGATGCTCCGAGTCCCGCATTGATTGCTGCAATTTCATCTTCAGCCTGATCAACGACAATGCCATATTCTTTTGTTCTATTAGCCAAAAAGGTGAGCAGGCCTGTTCCTGGCGACATTGGGTAGGAGCTGATGAAATTACACCCGGCAGCGACAGCTCCGATACCAAGCGCTGTGCTCCCATCCATAAGCACTCTTTCAGGCATGGCTGCAGGAATAGATATTTGAAGAGATATATTTGCAGTCGCCGCAGTATCTCGTCCGAAACTGTACCCAAGCTTTGCTGCAATGCAGTTTTTTGTGGCAATCTCTTCACCTTTTGCAGCAAACTTTACTTGCAGATAAGCCGTAAACAGCTCAAGAGGAATGCCAAACATACCAAGGACAACCCCTGCGGCAACAATATTTGAAAACCCGGCGCTGCCAGCCTCCACTGCAAATTTGGTAAGAGGTGTATCAATGCAGCTATCACCCCATTGATCACCAAACTTTTCTTTTTCCGCAAATATCAGCGTCTTGCTGCTTATCCTGTCTTTCAAATGTTCAACAACATTATGGGAGAGGGCAAAGAGCATATCGATGCGTCGTACATAAGCGTCTCTTTTTTTTTCCGTTATCCGGATTTCAGTTGAATTGCTTCCTCCACGAATACGAGACATGTACTCTGAACAGGAGAAAACGTTGCAACCATACTTTTTCAATACGTGAAGGAGAGCACCCGTGATGGTTTGAACTCCCTGCCCAGCAGCCCCGCTGAACACCATGGATATATCTTGATACATAAGCAATGTCTCCTTCAATAGTCCAAAAATGTGGAATGAATTCAAGTGCCGGGTATGATTTACGGCGATATCATTTTCATAGGATTTACCCGGGAATCAAATTCCTCAGATGAGACATATCCTGATACTATGGCTGCTTCGCGCAGCGTTATACCACCCTTCCAGGCGCTCTGCACAATTTCTGCAACCTTATCATAACCTATATGCGGGGTCAGTGCTGTTGCCATCATCAGTGAACGATCCAGATGCATCCTGATCCTTTCTCTATCAGGTTCAATACCACAAACACAGTTATCAGCAAACGACAAGCACGCATCCCCTAATAATTCAGCGGACTGAAGAAAATTGGCTATCATGACCGGACCAAAAACATTCAGCTCAAGATGACCTTGCATACCTGCAACCGATATGGCCACATCATTTCCAAGCACCTGTGCGCAAACCATTGAAAGCGCTTCCACCTGTGTAGGATTGACCTTGCCCGGCATAATCGAAGAACCCGGTTCATTTATGGGTAACAAAATCTCTCCGATTCCACAGCGAGGACCAGAAGCAAGCAGACGAATATCATTGGCTATTTTCATCAGAGTTACGGCTGTCTGTTTCAGAGCGCCATGCGATTCCACGAGTGCATCATGCGCAGCAAGAGATTCAAACTTGTTTTCCGCACTTATAAAGGGGAGTCCGGTCATTGATGCAATGGATGCTGCAACCTTTCCAGCAAACCCTACAGGGGCATTGAGTCCGGTTCCGACCGCTGTTCCACCCAATGCAAGTTCCGAAAGATGCGGCAATGTGTGATCGAGAGCGGCAAGCGCATGATCAAGTTGTGATACATACCCTGAAAACTCCTGACCAAGCGTAAGCGGTGTTGCATCCATAAGGTGGGTACGCCCAAGTTTCAGCACATCCTGGAATGCAACAGAACGACCGGCAAACTCACTGCGAAGATGATTTATACCTGGAATACTCTTCTGTCCGAGCATTATGGATGCGGCTATATTCATGGCCGAAGAAAACGCATCATTTGAAGATTGCGATCTGTTTACGTCATCATTGGGATGAAGAAGCCGATCTCCTTCCCCTAAATGCATTCCTGAGAGAACATGCGCTCGATTGGCAATGACCTCGTTGATATTCATATTGGTCTGGGTGCCTGACCCTGTCTGCCATATCACTAAAGGAAAATGCTCATCCAGTTTGCCGTCAATGATCTCATCGCATACACCCGCAATCAATTTCATCTTGTCATGACTCAAGACTCCAAGTTCACAATTCATTATAGCTGCAGCTTTTTTCACATACCCAAATGCCTTGATAACGCCTTGCGGCATCGAATGTGAAGCTCCAATCTTGAACTTCTCTATCGATCGCTGGGTCTGGGCTCCCCAATAACGGTCCTCAGGAACTCTAACTTCCCCAAGAGTATCTTTTTCGAGTCTATACTTCATGCTTCTAAAACCCATTCAACATGAGAACAAAGAAATAGAGTATTGTGCGTTTGTTCTGTTAATGGTTGGCGAACCAACTTTCTCACCACAGCGTTTCAGGCAACTTCAAAAATACTGTTAATCAAGCTTTCGAAAAATCTGGGTGCGATGACCAATACAAGGCATCAACAACAGGGCTAAAGCTAATAACCATGCATATCGGCCATCCAATAAAGCCCAACGTTTCCCAAGATCGCCTGTATAGCAAGAGCCTTTACCCTGTTCTTCCGCTTGATAATACTTGCCCGTAATCGAAAGTCTAGATTTCTGATGCTGTGTCTTCAAGGTTTACATTCCATCTCCTTTAACTGAATGTTACATACCTAAGGTGAATCATATCCCAGACATCGCTAACCAGCCTGTCATCAGTTAATCATAGAAATACTTCTTCATACGGGTCAGCGGAAAGAGTCGTCACCCCGCACACATGTATCGGGATACGGAATAGTTATTGAACAGATGCGCAGGTAACAATTTGTAGTAGAGGTGTTCATAATTATCGACCATACACTCTCTGGTAAAACGCTGTTCAAACTCCTTTCGACAGGTTTTTCTCGATATCTGGTCCACATGATGAATAGCCTCGATAAAGTCAAGCTTTTTGTCACAGATAAAACCAGTCTTGCCATGAGTGATTACCTCCGGAGCTGAACCGCATCCTCTAACAATCACAGGAGTTCCACAGGCAAGGGCTTCAATCATCACCAGCCCGAAAGGTTCCGGCCAATCTATCGTATTCAGCAGTGCTTTCGCATTTTTCAGCAGTTCAACCTTGCGGGTGTCATCAACTTCGCCGACATAGTCTATAAGCGGATGATTAAGCAAAGGTTTGACTTTTTCCTCAAAAAAGCCTTTATCTTCCGGGTCAATTTTAGCGGCAATTTTCAGCGGTATGTTACACGCCCTGGCAAGCATGATTGCTTCCTGAGGCTTTTTCTCTTCTGAAAAACGTCCCAGAAAGAGAAAATAATCTTCGGGTTTGTTGTTAAACTCAAAACTTGAGACAGGATAGCCGTGATAAATAGTTTTGACCCAGTTGATATCCTTGACAGGAAGCCTCTGGGAATCACTGATAGAGACATAAGCCATATCGGGGTATGATTTCAGGATTGCAGCGCTGTCCCCGAGATCAAGCCTGCCATGCATGGTCAGAACGGTTGGGACCTGTGCCTTATAGGCATACGGTAACGTCTGGTACTCGAGATGGGAATGAATAATGTCAAATTCATGGGCCATTTTCTCATAGACCCGGCTTAACATCATCATGTTCACCATTATCGCTGTATGAGCCTTTTTGCCAAGACGCAGGCTCTCACTGATCGGCGCAACCAATCTTGCACTTGTCAAGGAGTCGCCCGAAGCAAACAGGGTGACATCATGCCCTTTCTCGACCAGTCCTTCAGTCAAATGGTAGACAACCCTCTCTGTGCCTCCGTATTTTTTTGGTGGGACACGTTCGACTAAGGGAGCTATTTGGGCAATGCGTAGTTTTTTCATGATACTTCTCTCCTTAAGTAAAATCTTTCGTTCAAAAAGAGGTGTTCAAAACGAGCGTTGTGTACCAGCGATTTACGCCCCATGGATAACCATACTCGAATAGTATTAAGTGGCTTTCCGATTATTCTGGATATAGTTCGGTGTTTGAGTCCGGAAATTGCTGACAACAAGACTGAAAGTCTTATATCTGCCTCCTGTTTCAGGAGCTCTACAGCATGGGTTTCCTTCGGAAAACATGGTGTTTCGGGCAGAGTGTTTGCTTCATCCTGACCAAGACTATCGAAATAACAAGCTCTGAACATTTTGAATACCTCTCGTTCGGAACTGTCTTTGTCAACGTTGAGATAGGTATTGTGGACGAGCTCAGTGGCTTTTGTCTCTGAACCGGTCAGCCAGTATGCCAGGCTATATATTTCATCCATCAAGTACAGTGATGTTCTTTTTGCTGTACCCATTTTCTTTCGTCCAAAAGAGTTAAGATGGAGAGGGATAATCTCCAATGAACATTCAAAAAAAAAGAGGGAATCAACTTCAATGAATACAGCCGGTCAGGGAATTTGCCCCTTCTCCTGAAATGGCGTGAAGCATCAATTAACTATCAGTAAAATATGGATTAATGAATGATACTGTATATGTAATGAATACAATTACTGTCCATACTGCTCAAATTTATATGTTTTTTATGAAAAATCCATAAAAAAACATATACTTTATATATATTTTTTTATGCTGATTGATTTTGTCTTTAAAGAAGAAATACGATCAGCAACTGCCGGAATAGTGAAACAGTTACCCAATAAATTCATAAAATAAGTGCAGCACTAAGATGAATATCGCATGTATCGGGATCGGGAAAGTTGGTTCGGCACTTGCAGGAAATCTTTTAAACGCAGGTCATGAAGTGACTTTTGGTGCTCGTAATCCCAGCTAAAACTTACTATTGAACAGGAGATTGATAGAGTGCCGAAGATTGCCTTCACTTTCGGTTAAACAACAGGAGAATTATCATGCTCGGCAACAGGCTGATCAGTTGGTATAGGTTTATCATCATCGTTTGCATGATGCTCGGGATAAGTGCGCTTTCAAATGCTGCAGTATCGCCGACCGAACAAACAGCTGTTTTTGCCGGTGGCTGTTTCTGGGGTGTTGATGCTGTCTTTAAGCATGTCAAAGGTGTTTCAGAGGTGCAATCAGGATATGCAGGTGGTAAAGCTGCCACAGCTCATTACGAACAAGTAAGTAATGGCAATAGCGGACATGCCGAATCAGTGAGGGTTCGTTTCAACCCGAATCAAGTTACCTACCAGCAATTGCTGCACGTGTTTTTTACCGTGGCACATGACCCAACCCAGCTAAACCGTCAAGGGCCTGATGAAGGAAACCAATACCGCTCTGTGATTTTTTATACCACGATTGAGCAGCAAAATATTGCACAAGCCTACATCAAGGCTCTCACCGCCTCACACAAATTTGATTCTCCTATCGTAACGCAAATCGTACCGCTGCAACAATTTTATCCTGCGGAGAAGTATCACCAGAATTATCTCGCCTTTCATCCAGCTGATCCCTATATCATCATCAACGATATGCCAAAACTGAAACGTTTACGCAACCAATTTCCGGCATTGAATCAATGAATTTTCCCAGGAGCCCCCATTTCGACTGGCGTTATTTTGTTCTTGAACACAAAAATATTATTGGAGAAAGAAAATGAACAAACTAAAAAAAAACCTGCATGCCTTGTTCGGAAGGGGCAGGGCTTATGTCTCAAAGCGAGATAAAGGAATTATTAGAATTTATTCCAGATTGGGAAGTAACAACAGATGAAGGGATAAGCAGATTACAGCGCACCTTTACGTTCAAGGATTTCAAGAGTGCAATCGCTTTTACTAATCAGGTGGGTGAACTGGCTGAGGCCGAACAGCATCATCCAAAACTCGTTACTGAATGGGGAAAAGTAACAATTATCTGGTGGACTCACTCTGTAAAAGGCCTGCATAGGAACGATTTCATTATGGCAGGCAAAACCAACGAACTGAAAGGAGATTGAACGAATATATTTTAAAAGGCAGCAAAAGCACTCCGACTGCTATTGAAAAGAACACGAACCCTTACACTGGCCACCGGTATCTAGCCGAGATTATCAACCACCTGGTGTGGCTTTAATTTCGTTTGACCTTGAGTTTTCGCGATATCGAAGAACCGCTGACTTATCCAGGAGTTATGCTCCAAGCTTCATTATCACCGACAAGCTGAAAAACCAGGGAGCAGCAAACAGAGAACTCATGCCAGGAGTTGAACACCGACAACACAAAGAACTCAACAACCGAGCGGAATTGCCGAACCAGCCAACCAGACAGAAAGAACAACAAATGCGAAAGTTCAAATTACCAAATCATGCACAACGGTTTCTGTCAGTTCACGCTCATGTTGGGAACTGGTTCCGAATTCATCATCATTATGAAACCTCCTCTGACTATCGAACTGAACGTCTTCAAGCTGTTGCCATCTGGCTAGAATTGACGGGGACTCTGAGCGCTGCCTGAATGTATCAATATTACTTTTTCAGGTAAAAATCCATTTTTATACGCAATTCTGCCTTCTGGTTTTTTTGATAACTTGAAAGTACCTGCAGAAAAGCTTTCCCGGATTGGGGTATGCCCCGGGCAATCTAACCCAATTTCACCATGAGTAAACCTCTTGACCCGTTTGGCGTATTTTTGCCACTTTCCCTAAAAAAGGGAGAGTTTTTCTTCTATTCCCTTAAACCCCTTGAGCATATCTGGCCAGCTTTAGGTGCTTATCCGAAAACCATAAAGATACTGCTTGAAGCCGCATTACGGAATTTCGATAACCACACCATACGCACCGCCGACATCGAGGCGATTGTGAATTGGGACTCTTCGGCGAAGCCGCAGGTTGAAGTTCCGTTCAAACCGGCAAGAGTTGTTTTGCAGGATTTTACCGCTGTACCTGCCATCGTCGATCTGGCCGCTATGCGTGAAGCGTGTGCGGCTCTTGGCGGGGATGCTTCAAGGATCAATCCCCTCGTTTCCTGCGATCTCGTTATCGACCATTCTGTGCAAGTTGATTATTTCGGGGCACCCGATGCGTTTGAGAAAAACCTCGAAAGGGAATTTGAGCGTAACATGGAACGCTACGAGTTTCTTAAATGGGGTGAAAAGGCGTTCAGTAATTTTCATATTGTTCCTCCCGGTACCGGTATTGTACATCAAGTGAATCTGGAATATTTTTCCGATGTCGTACATCTCGAAAACGGTGTCGCATATCCGGATTCCCTTGTTGGTACTGACAGTCATACCACCATGATCAACGCGCTTGGGGTGCTTGGCTGGGGAGTTGGCGGCATAGAGGCCGAAGCCGTCATGCTCGGTCAACCGGTATACATGCTGCTGCCCGATGTTGTCGGCGTCCGGTTGACGGGTGAACTGACTGAAGGTGTATGTGCAACCGATCTCGTTCTGACCCTCACGTCGATTTTACGACGAGCGGGCGTTGTCGGTTCATTTGTTGAGTTTTTTGGACCAGGCCTTCCTTCGCTTTCCCTGCCTGATCGTGCAACGGTAGCGAACATGGCTCCGGAATATGGTGCGACTACAGGCTTTTTTCCCGTCGATGAAGAGACCCTCGACTATCTTGCCCTCAGCGGAAGGGAAGATCGTTGCGATATTGTCGAGCGCTACTCTCGCCAACAGGGACTATGGCACGCAGTGGCTGATATACCCTGTTTCAGCAGGGTGATCGAGCTTGACATGACAACGGTTCGTCCATCGCTGGCTGGCCCGAAACGGCCACAGGATCGTATCGACATGACGGCGATGAGCAGCCAATGGAAGAAAGACCTCTCAACTGTTTTCGATAAACCTTCCATTCCGGAGGCCGATGAGATGGCTTCCGAAGGTGGCGTTGCCATTGAATCACATTCCGATCCGGTCAGTAAAGGCATCGATATCACCATGCATGGACAAAAGGTCTCGCTCCGGGACGGTGCCGTGGTTATTGCGGCAATTACCTCATGTACCAATACGAGCAATCCGGAACTCCTGATTGCCGCCGCACTCATTGCAAGAGTCGCGCGGAAACGCGGGCTTACTGCGCAACCCTGGGTTAAGACCTCTTTTGCGCCCGGTTCACGGGTGGTGGTCGATTACCTTGCATCAGCCGGACTCATGGATGATCTTGATGCGCTGGGATTCAGTACTGTGGCTTTCGGCTGTACCACCTGCATTGGTAATTCCGGTCCATTACCTGAACCCGTTGCCCAGGCAGTCAAGAAGGGTGATCTGGTAGTTGCCTCTGTGCTTTCTGGAAACCGCAATTTTGAAGGAAGGATCAATCCGCTCGTCAAGGCGAACTATCTTGCCAGTCCGGCTCTGGTCATTGCCTATGCCCTTGCCGGTACCATTGCTATCGATTTCGAACGTGATCCCCTTGGAACTGATGGCGAAGGCCGCGAGGTCTTTCTCCGTGAACTTTACCCCTCCGACGAGGAGGTTCGCGAGATCGCCCGATCTGTCGTCCTGCCAGAGTATTTCGAGAAGCGTTACGGCGAAGTTCATGAAGGGCCGGAACGGTGGCGGGCGATCGAAACTGACGGCGGTGCATTTTATCAGTGGGATCCTGATTCATCCTATATCCGCATACCTCCGTTTTTCGAAGGCATCGGGCCAGATCCAGAGGGTGCCGCGTCGATTAGTCGAGGTCGTTGTCTTGCGATGTTCGGCGACAGCGTGACAACCGATCATATAAGTCCGGCCGGGATGATCCAGCCTGGTCAACCGGCTGGCGCATATCTTCTGTCAATAGGGATTTCTGAAAGGGATTTTAACACGTTCGGATCAAGGCGCGGAAATCATGAGGTGATGGTTCGCGGCACCTTCGACAATATCAGGATCCGCAACAAACTTGCGCCAGGCAGTGAAGGGGGATATACGACCCTGTTCCGCTCCGATGGTGATGGAGAGGTGAGAAGCATCTACGATTCGGCCATGCATTACAAGGAGGCCGGGGTTCCGCTGATTGTTATTGCCGGAAGGGATTACGGGATGGGAAGCAGTCGTGACTGGGCGGCAAAGGGTACGGCGATGCTTGGAGTACGTGCGGTTATCGCCGTGAGTTTCGAGCGTATACACCGTGCTAATCTGATCGGTATGGGTGTTCTGCCACTCCAGTTCTGCGATGGTCAGGACGCCACCAGCCTAGGTCTTACGGGGCGTGAAATTTTCGATATAGCTATCAGCGATTCCCTCAAGCATGGTGAACTTGTCCATGTTGTAGCGACCGATCCGAAAACTGCAAAGACTATTCAATTCACCCTGCAATGCAGGATTGATAGCCCTATTGAGGTGGAATACTTCCGGAATGGAGGGATATTGCAGACCGTGGTCCGACGGATTGCGGCCGAAGGACGATAACGTAACTCTCTTGGAGGGTCTGTCAAGTTGGTGTGTCGTAGACAAGCAGTAGAAGAGATGAGGGACGGTCTGTGTGTTCAGCAAAGGCTGGAGTCTTCTGCAGGAAAAAGACTTGGCAAAAGTCAGAAGCCCCTTAATTTGGATAGCAAGGTGGAAGATGAACCCAATTTCCCATATCATTTTGGTTCAGATAATTGGGCTCACTTGAGCAAACCTGCTAACGAGGTTGTGCTTATCGCCACAAGATTTGTTGTATAGTCAGCGGTATGTAAAGCTAAGTTTATTATCTCTTGTTACATTAGTAAGTTAGCAACAGCCGAAACCATTTGAGCCTTCGCTTTGCTCAGCTTCTTGACAATCTTCTCAATCAAATCATCATTCTGCTTGAATTCATCGTTAGCAGGCATGAGGAATTTGCCGTCTTCCTTCAAGGCATGATGCTGAGGGTTGAGTAGAAAGAGGTGTAGGTTTAAGGCTCGGCCCATTTTGCGATGTCGCGCCAGCTCATGACCGACACCCCGCTCCGCTCGTATGAAGAGTTACCTCCATAAATCAGCCAGGGCTGAAGTGCTTCTGAAGCGGCAAATCTTCCGGCTTTTAAGCCTGCACGAATATAGTCATCGGTGATTGTCTGACCGGATTTGATTTCTAAGGGATGCTGTTAGTTTACGGTAGAGCATAGCGGGTTATACAATTCCTCAAACAAATCTGCAAAATGTATAAATGCCTCGGATCGTTGTGCTGGGTGCGGAGGAGCGAGTGACGAGGAAAGAGTTGCAAACGGCAGCGGCAATCAAAAAGAGGAATAGGACCTATAGGACAAATGGGGCCTATAGGACTGATAAAAAGATGGGGGAGGCGGGATTACTGGAGCGATACATAACAACGCCTGCCGGTCGAGCTATGATTGAAATATATGATAAGGAACCCCTGTCACGGGCATAAAACTGCATGGAAAAAGAACCGATAACCGCTCACTACACTTTAAAATCGCTATGAACTTGTAGTGAACGGTTTAATTTCGATCACCGCCCAGCGTAGTAACCGGGTTTCGGAACAGATAACCAGAGGTGCTCAGATGTGTTACGCAAGCAGTGTCAGTTTATTGAAAACCTTCTCGGCAATATGACCATCTACAGCTTTTTGATAGGCTTTGAAACCCTCTGTGGTCATATGCTTTTCCAGCAGTGCCTGGCTCTCCCATACTTCATAAAACATAAAAACCGCAGGGTCGTTCTGATCCTCGTGACATAAGTACGTTTTGCACCCCTCATCCTTTCGGGCAAAAGCAACAAGTTTGAGTAATTCACTCTTGACCAGTTCAACTGACTCTTTTTTTGCTACAACTTTTGCAACCAAAATCACTTCTGACATTGTTATCCCTCTTTGTCTAAATTTGTTCAATCTCCCGATTCCAATAAAAAACCTCTTCGAAAATGGCTGAAAATAAAACGTTTATCAAGAATATTTTCATTTGGAATAGATAAAAATTGACGCACTTCGGTAACGCAGGTCTCCGGACAACCTCTTTAACTGGTTTTGTTGGGGTTCAGGAATCACCCCAACCTACAGGAGGAAGAAAGTTGGCAGTGGGCAGAGTGGGCAATGGAAGACAGAGAGTCGGCAGTTTGCAGTGGGCAGTGAAGAAAGATAGTTGTGAGTTTTGAGGACTGGGTGCTGTTGTTGGTGACCAAACGAATCATAATGGGCTCCTTTAGTGGAGCTGGCCTGTTGGGCGGATGAGAATGTCGTTCACATCGACATGAGGGGGCTGGCTTACAGCGAACATGACGGCCCGGGCAATATCGTCAGCTTGTAACTCTTTCGCAGAGTCGGGTTTCTGCAGATTATCCCAGAAGGGTGTGTCAACGATTCCCGGTTCAACGAGGGTAACGCGAACTCCTGTTCCAACCATCTCATTACGGATAGCCTGAGCCATGCCGGTCACAGCCCACTTGGTTGCCGAGTAGAGGTTCCGTATTGAGGTAATCCGTCCTACCACAGAGCCGGTGACGAGAAGATGACCCCTGTTTTTTACCAGTTCAGGAAGCGTCAAACGAGCCGTAGCGGCAGCGCCATAGACATTGACCATGACCATCTGCTGCCACTCTTCAGGCTTGTCTTCACCGCCATAAAATGTTGAGCCTTTTGAAAAACCGGCATTTGCAAAAACAACATCAATTCTGCCGAAGTGTTTTATTGTGTGCGCTACCATTTCCTGTTGTGATTGCCAGTTTGCAACATCGCAGGTAACGGCCAGTGACCTCTCGTGGCCAAGTTCATCGCGCAGACGTTCAAGCTTCTCAGTAGAGCGTGCGGCAAGCACAACATTGAATCCTGCTTCTACTGCTCGCCTCGCCGTAGCTTCACCGATTCCGGTAGAGGCCCCTGTAATGAGAAAAACTTTATTTTCCATTTTCCAATGACGGTTTGCTCTTGTTCAATGCACTGTGCTTGCGGCCATAGAAAAAGTAGATTACAAAGCCGATAAGGAGCCAGCCGACAAGCCTTATCCAGTTTTCGGCAGGCAGGGAGAGCATGAGAATGACGCAGGTGAAAATACCGGCAATAGGTACAAAGGGAACAAAAGGCGCCCTAAAGGGCCTGTCTGCTTCAGGATGTTTTTTTCTCATAATCAGCACAGCACTGCAAACAATGACAAAGGCGAAGAGAGTGCCGATATTTACCAGTTCCGCCAGTAATCTGAGGGGAAGCAAAGCTCCAAGCACGGCCACAAAAAAACCGGTCAGAATAGTTGACTTCCAGGGTGTCCGGAATGTTGGATGAATAGCTCCAAAAAAAGATTTCGGCAGCAGACCATCGCGGGCCATGGCAAGAAAAATCCTCGGTTGGCTGAGCATCATCACAAGCAATACTGAGGTGATGCCGGTGATGGCTCCAAGGGAAATGAGGAATTGTGCCCAGCCGATACCGACCTGTTTGAAGGCGTTGGAGACAGGAGCATCAATATTGATTTGATTGTAGGGTACCATTCCGGTTATGACCATTGCCACCGCAATATAAAGCACTGTACAGATCACAAGCGAGCTGATCAGGGCAATAGGAATATCTCTCTGCGGGTTTTTGGCCTCCTCGGCATGGGTTGAAATGGAGTCGAAGCCGATATAGGCAAAAAATATCATAGCAGCTCCGGCAAGCACTCCCACAGGGGCTCCGCCAGGACTCGCTTCGCCGAGAATGGTATGGCCGAAGATGCTGAGCCCTGAATACCCAAATGGAGCAAAGGGCTTCCAGTTTGCAGGGTTCACATACATTGCACCGAGCACGATGACCAGGAGAACAATTGCAATTTTGACAATGACCATGCCGGCATTGAACCGTGCGCTCTCCTTGATTCCCTTGACCAGGATAGCGGTAACTGCAAAAGTAATCAGCACAGCAGGGAGATCAAACCATGCACCGGTATAGCTCATGACTCCTGTATTGGGATCAAAGTCAAGTGGGGCTTTTGTAAGGAGCAGGGGAACTCCCAGACCGAATATTCCTATAAAATCCTGAAAATAGTGCGACCATCCATGCGCAACAGTTGCTGAAGCCACTCCATATTCCAGAATGAGATCCCATCCGATAATCCAGGCAAAGAGTTCCCCGAGGGTCGCATAGGCATAGGTATAGGCGGACCCGGCGACAGGGACCATGGAGGCAAACTCCGCATAGCAGAGAGCCGCAAAAATACAGGCCAGACCGGCAAGAGCAAACGAAAGGCTTACCGCAGGGCCTGCCTTGTCATGAGCGGCTACCCCGATGAGAACAAAAATTCCCGTTCCAATAATGGCTCCTATGCCTAAACTTGTCAGCGCAACAGGCCCGAGAACCCTGTTTAGTCTATGTTCGCTTTTCATCTCCTCAAGCAGAAGTGCAAGAGGTTTTTTTCTGAAACTGTTTTTCAAAGGGATAATGGGATTGACCAGCTTGTTAAGAGTTTCGACGGTTCATGACCGTGAGAAAGTAAAGCAACTGAGTAATAGCCTGGGCAGCTGCAGCAACATAGGTGAGCGCAGCAGCGTCAAGCACAGCGTTGACCCCTTTCATTTCAGCAGTCGAAACAATGCCTTGTGAAACTAGAAGTTCTTTTGCCCGGCGGCTGGCATCGAATTCAACAGGAAGTGTAACGAGAGCAAAAAGTGCCGTTGCCCCAAAAAGCATGATGCCTGCCCAGGCAAGGGTTGTTCCAAGCGTTCCTGCAAGAAAGATGCCTGCCATAAAGATAATCGGGCCGAGATTACTGCCGATAGAAACAGCAGGGACCATTATAGAACGCAGTTGCAGGGGCATATAGCCAGACTTGTCCTGAAGGGCGTGTCCGGCTTCATGAGCAGCAACACCAACTGAGGCAATACTGGGTATATTGAACACTTCTTCACTTAATCGCAGCGATTTGCTGCGCGGATCGTAGTGGTCGGAAAGCATGCCCTGGGCAGTTTCAATTGTCACGTTTCCAAGGCCTCCCCGCTGAAGAATGCGCCTTGCCGCTTCTGCTCCGGTAATCCCGGTCTGGGTGCGTACCTGTGAATATTTTTTAAAAGAGGATTTTACCTTGAACTGTGCCCATAAGCCAAGAAGCATAGGGGGCATGGCAAAAACAAAATACATTGGATCAAAATACATGTCAGTAAAAATTATCGTTACAAGTGAGTATCATCAACAAACATCAGTATATATAAAACCAATGTCCACAATATGAGTGAAAAATCAAAGCTGGCAGAGTTTTTTTTGGACGGTGGAGCTGATGGCAATATCAGCGAGTAATCAAACCCATTGAACCCTTTATGAGTACTCTGCCCTGGAAAGTTTTTTTAACAGAGGCTCGATTTGTTCTTATGAGTGTGTACATTATGTTTTTCAGACACTCATTATCAATCAACGATTGAGTCGGATGAACCCCTGTAGACGCTTCTGTAAGCGTTAATTATCCTTGCACATATAAGAACATTTTATGACGAACAGTCAGACCGAAAAACAACAATGGCCGCAACTCGAAAACCTGCTGTTGACCCCTGAACAGGAGCAGCTTTTCAGTAAAAGCGTTATTGATGCTATAAATGGCTCTTTTTATATGCTGGATGCTGACGGGCGACTTGTAAGGTGGAACGCATTTCTTCGTGATGAAATAACAGGCAGAACTGAAAGTGAAATGTCCGGTGCTGATGTCAGAGAGTTTTTTCATCCTGATGATCGTCCGCTTATACATCGAACAATACAAAATATACTCCTCACCGGAGCTTCGGAGATTATTGAAGTTAGAGTACTCGTTCACGGGGGGCCAAAAATCTGCTGGCGACTGATCACTGTCAGAAGAATAATATTTGACGGCAAGCCTTTTCTTATCGGTATGGGTTTGGATATTACCGAACGAAAGCAGGCTGAACGGGCATTGTATAAAAGTGAGAAGCGGTTCCGAAAACTCTTTGAACACAATGCAGCGATCAAGATCGTTATTGATCCCGAAACCGGCAATATTATTGATGCCAATCACGCGGCAGCTGATTTTTATGGATGGTCTATTGAAGAGCTCAGGCAGATGTGCATTCAGCAGATAAACTCCATCTCGCCTGATATCATAAAAAGCAATTTTGAAAAAATCAGGTCTGCCAAGCAAAACCGGTTTTCATTTCGCCACAACAGGGCTGACGGTTCAATGCGTGATGTTGAGGTGTTCAGCAATGTCATAGAGATTGAGGGGAAAGACTTTCTCTATTCGATTATTCATGATATCACTGAGCGTAAGCGCTATGAATCACTTGTTGCTTTCCGGCTCCACCTGCTTGAGATTGCGGAGACCAATTCTGTTGAGAAAATGCTGAAAATTACACTCAAAGAAGCAGAACGGATGACAGAAAGCAGTATCAGTTTCTGCCTCCTTTTCGCGGATGACCAGACGACAATTTCAATGCAGACATGGTCAGCTAACGCCCAGAAAGAGATGTGCAGGACGAATGAAATCGGCATGGCCTCTCCTCTTATAGAAGCAGATCTCTACAGTGAAGCGTTAAGGGAACAGAGGTCGCTGATATATAACGGTCAGGGTAAGCTTAAGTCTTCAGACGGTGATTCTGAGTTCCAATGCGCTCTGGTTGTTCCTGTTATCCGGGGGAACAAGGTAGTGGCAATTGTCGGTGCAGGAAACAAGCGAGGTAAATATGATGAGGATGATGTCAAATTGATAGAATCCCTTTCCGATACAGCTTGGGATATCGTAGCACGTAAACGTTCAGAGTTATCTGAACAGGGCACACGCGAAGCTTTGATGCAATCTCAAAAAATGGAGCTGATAGGGCAACTCGCCGGAGGTATTGCCCATGACTTCAACAATATGCTGGGAGTCATTATCGGTAATGTAGAAATAGCAATGGAGCGTCACTCTACTGAAGAGCCTATGCTGGAGAACCTCAAGGATATCCTCAATGCTACCGAACGCTCGGCCAATCTTACCAGGCAGTTACTTGCTTTTGCCCGAAAGGAGCCGGTAATGCCGATAGTTCTTGATCTTAACAATTTGATTGAACGGTCGCTTTCGATGATCAGACGAATGATTGGCGAAAATATAACCGTTGTCTGGATGCCTGACAGTCATAGTTCTCAGGTTAAAGTTGATCCATCTCAGGTTGACCAGATTCTTATCAACCTTTGTGTCAATGCCCGGGATGCCATAGCTGGCATCGGACAAATTACCATCGAAACCGGGATAAAAAGTGTTGATAAGACAAATAGTTTCACTGATTCTTCCTGTAAAATCCCTGGTGAGTATGTATCACTCTCTGTCACCGATAATGGTTGTGGTATTGAAAAAGAGCATCTGGTTCATATTTTCGAACCCTTTTTTACAACCAAGACGAAGGAGAAGGGCTCTGGATTAGGGCTTTCAACGGTTTATGGTATCGTTAAACAGAATAACGGCTATATCGAACACCAGAGTGAGCTGAACAAGGGGACAACATTCACAATCTATCTTCCTCGTCACAGAGGGTATGGTGATCCTGATGAACGTGATAACCCGGAACCTCCGGTCAAACCCGGGAAGGAAACAATTCTGATTGTTGAAGATGAGCCCGAAATCCTTCATCTCAGCCGGCGTATGCTCGAACACAATGGATATGTGGTTCTTTCAGCAGCCAAGCCCCTTGAGGCTATTGAGCTTGCCAGCAAACACAATGCAGGTATTGATCTGTTATTGACTGACATTGTAATGCCGGAGATGAATGGATCTGACCTTGCAAAAAAGCTTCAATCCAGTATTCCTGGCCTTAAAACACTGTTTATGTCAGGGTACACTACCAATGTTTTTTCACCCGATAACGAGGAATATGACAGAATTCATTTTATCCAGAAGCCATTCTCTTTCAAATCGCTGATGAGGACTGTTCATGGCATACTCAATCCTGATGAGTTATGAAGGAAGAAGTTGGCAGTTTCTTTGGACTGAAGAAATCGGTTCTGAGTCCTGCCCAGTGCCTGTTTTACTATTCTCCAGGGAACTCTTACTGTAGTAAAACGTTTAACAGTTATAGGTATTGCAGAAACGTCATTTACTTGTAACGGCTAATTACATATCACCATGGGAACAACAACAACAAAAGCTGATCTGGTGAACTCTATTTCAGGGAAAACCGGCCTGACGAAGTACGAAACAGAATCTGTTGTGGATGCTTTTTTTGAAAGTGTTATTGATTCGCTCAAAGCAGGAAAAAGAATTGAGATCAGAGGCTTTGGTTCGTTCAATATCAGGCACAAGAATTTGCGCGATGCACGAAATCCGAGAACAGGAGAAAAAGTGACAGTGGGTGCTAAAAACGTTCCGGCATTCAAGATTTCAAAGGAGTTCAAGCATGCCGTCAGTGACAGCCTGAAAACAGGCGTGGAATAGTGTTGCAGCAACTCAGCGACTACTCATCATTTTAACCGGCAAGGACGTTGGATTAATTATCCAAACAACATATTTTCATGTATCATCGATGCTTTTTCTCAAACAAAAGAGCATTGTCCGGTAGTCCTTTCGATACCCACGAATTTTTATAGTAGATAATTCACATTTACAACTCAGCCATTTCGTTGTTCCGTAACGCTTCATTCCGCTATCAATTCATGCTGATTGATAGCTTGTGACAGAATTATTTTGAGCAGCTGCTGATGGATGGCAATGTGGTTTCTGAAAATATCTCATGAACATTCAGAAAAGGAAGAGACTCATGAAAAAAACTACGGCGAAAATCAGCACAATCGCAATGTCGCTGTGTCTTATCCTCTCTTTACAGTCGTTGGACGCGGTCTGTGTTTATGCGAACCCGATTGACGATAAAGCTTCGCAACTTGTTTGCTGGGGTGCGCCAGTCAGTTCGGTAACCAATAATGATCAGTACCTGCTCAGGACTACGTATGCAGTGCATTACCTTTACAGGACAAAAACCGCTGAATATGTTTGTGAGCATCTCACCAAAAACGCAATAAGCGGTCCTGCAAAGCGAAAGGATGATTTTCGGCCTGATCCTGAATTGGCCGATTCAGTGCGTGCAAATTTGAGCGACTACAATAAGACCTACGACAGAGGTCACCTTGATCCGGCTGACGATAACACGCAATCAGCAAAAATTATGTCAGAGTGTTTTTTGTTGAGTAATATGGTTCCGCAAAATCCAAACCTCAATCGAGGGATGTGGAAGAAACTTGAGACCGTTGTGCGGAACTGGGTCAGGAAGGGAAAAGACCTCTACGTAATTACCGGTACAGTATATGGCTCTACACACCGAAAAATCGGGAGGGATAGTATTGGCGTTCCAATGGCAATGTGGAAGGTGATCGTGGACAGGAAATCGAGGAAGTTTATCGGCTTTAAAATTCCGAATGCAGCTGTTTCGTCAAGTGATTTACCTAAATACGCTGTGCCGATATCGGATATTACCAAAGAAACCGGCGTTACTTTTTTCCCTGCACTTCCGCCGGATTTATTGACAGAAAAGAACTCAGCCCCTAAACTGGTAGATTGGCCGGGACTATGAACGGTCTGCTTTCCCTCATGACGGACATCCTGGTGAAGCAGTTGGCAGTAGGCAGGGCTGAGATGGGGATCACCACCCGGCAACACCAGTTCCGATTGATGAACTCTATGAGTGATAAAAGATAATCTGAAATATAGTTACATTGGTAAAACTGCTTTCAAAAAGAGCAGCAGGGAGGTGGTTGTTTCCAGCTCAACATCCTCTGATGTTGTAACTATTGGTTCATATACGGATGCCGTCTACCAGGCCGATTAAAAAAAGGCACAATTCCTCTTAAAATCACACTCATTGCCCTTATTGAGCCCTTGCCGATTTATGATGACGGCATGTAAAGGGTATAATCCGTTTGTTTATATTTTCCGACGGAATTTCTGTTTAACCAATAATAAGAACTTTCATGACAGGTAAATTTTTCAGGCTGCTCCTGGTAGTTGTTTTTTCTTCATTTGTTATGCTCTCGGGCTGCAGCAAAAGAGAAAAAATTACAAAGCTTCAACAACTTGATGGCAAAGAGATTGCGGTCCCCACAGGAACCGTTGCAGACAAGCTGGTACTTTCAAAATTACCCAATGCAAAATTCAAATATTTCAACAGCGTCATGGATGCGGCATTGGCGGTTAAATCAGGGAAGGCCGATGCAGCGGCTTATGATGAGCCGATTCTGAAGAATATTGCAGCAAAAAACAGTGGCCTCCTAGTGCTTCCAGAGATGATAACAACGGATAATTACGGGTTTGCAGTTCAGCCCGATAATCGTGAGCTGAAAAGAAATATTGACCTTGTTGTCAGCGAGCTTAAAAAAAATGGCGGTTATGATGACATGATGCGACGCTGGTTTCCCAAAACCGGAAACCCTGCTCCGATGCCGGCTATTCCGTTAACCGGCAGGAAAGGCGTTTTGAGACTAGGTACATCAAGTGTAACAGAACCATTTTCTTTTGTAGATGGCTCTGGTGGTATCGTTGGGTTTGATATTGAACTTGCGCGCTATATCGCTAAAAAGCTTGATATGAAACTTGAGATCGTCAATATGGAGTTTGGAGCAATGATTCCTGCCCTGATTTCCGGTAAAGTTGATATGATAGCAGCATGCATCACTATTACTGATGAGCGTGCCAAAAAAGTCCTCTTTTCCGATCCTTATTACGTTGGCGGTATCGCTGCGGTCATCAATGAGTAAAAAAGTTCTTCTATGATCGTAAAGATGAAAAAGATGGCGCTATTCGCGTTGTCAGCGTTATTGCTTTCAGCAGCTTGTGCCGGTTGCAGCAAAAGTGG
This sequence comes from Chlorobium sp., assembly GCA_005843825.1. Lineage (GTDB taxonomy): Bacteria > Bacteroidota > Chlorobiia > Chlorobiales > Chlorobiaceae > Chlorobium. The sequence goes on along the minus strand of SZXX01000033.1, from coordinate 78,181 downwards.
AAATTTTGAAGGGATAGCAAACAGCTTTCAGAATAATCTCGTTCAGGAAAATCGTTATCTGCTTATTTTCGAGGGCCTTAAAACTACGGTGATTATCTCGGTACTCTCCACAATCCTTGGCACCTTCCTCGGGGCGATTGTCTGTTTCATGAGAATGTCTAGCAACGAGATACTTAAGGTGCTGGCAAAAACCTATATCTCGATTTTACGGGGAACTCCTGTCCTGGTTTTTTTAATGCTGATATTCTATGTCGTCTTTGCTTCGGTAAATATCGATCCTGTTATTGTTTCTGTTATTGCTTTCGGGATGAATTTTGCCGCTTATGTGGCCGAAATATACCGTTCAGGCATAGAAAGCATAGACAAAGGACAGTCTGAAGCCGGTATAGCCATGGGCTTTTCCAGAGTCAACACTTTTCTGTTTATTATTCTGCCTCAAACAGTCCAGCGAATATTACCGGTCTATAAGGGTGAATTTATTTCGCTGGTTAAAATGACCTCCATTGTCGGCTACATCGCAGTACAGGATTTGACCAAAGCGAGTGACATCATTCGCAGCCGCACCTTTGATGCATTCTTTCCCCTCATTATGGTTGCCGTGTTTTATTACCTGATTTCATGGTCTCTTATGTTGGTAATGGAGTATGCAGAACGCCTGGCTAACCCCAAACTCAGAAGAAAACAGATTGCAAACGCATGATAAAGATAGAGCATCTTTCCAAGAGTTTCGGGAATCTGGAAGTACTGAAAGAGGTCAGCGTTGACATAAAGGCTGGAGAAGTTATCTCAATTATCGGTCCATCCGGAACAGGTAAAAGCACTTTTCTGCGTTGTATCAATCTGCTTGATCGTCCCACAGGAGGTTCAATCCGTATTGATGGCGTTGACATCCTGGATCCAAAAGCCGATGTTCCCAAAATCCGGCAGAAGATGAACATGGTTTTCCAATCGTTCAATCTCTTTTCTCATCTCTCGGTGATGGATAATTTGACGCTCGGGCCGATTAAACTTCTGGAGAAGAGTAAGCAGGATGCCGAGCACAGGGCTATGGAGCTGCTTAAACTGGTGGGTCTTGCCGAGAAGGCCGGGAGCTATCCCGATGAACTTTCCGGCGGGCAGAAGCAGCGGGTTGCCATTGCCCGATGCATGGCTATGGAACCGAAAATTATTCTTGTTGATGAACCTACCTCGGCTCTCGATCCCACAATGGTCAGTGAGGTTCTCTCCGTTATCCGTCGCCTTGCCAAAGAGGGGATGACCCTCTTGATTGTTACCCATGAAATGGATTTTGCACGGGACGTTTCAAATCGGGTGCTCTATATGGATGAGGGAGTTATCTACGAAGAAGGTACTCCAGCGCAGATTTTTGATAATCCGCAAAAGGAAAAAACCAGAACATTCATAAACAGGATAAGAAGCTTTACCTATCATATCGCATCTCCCGATTATGATCTGTATGCCCTGAATGCTGAAATCGAAACATTTTGTGAAAAACAGATTCTGCCGGTCAAGACAAGACAGAATCTGATTTCGCTTGTTCAAGTTATGCTTCAGCTGTTCAATCCAATCCTTTCCACGGTGCTTCTCGATATCAATCTTGCCTATTCAGAAAAAAAGGAGAGTCTTGAAGTTGTCTTTGAAAGCACAGGGGAGCCCAAGAACATGCTTGACAGTAATCTGCTGCCGGATGGATTGAAATTGAGCATCATCCAGAACGTGACCCAGAGTATTGATTACCAGCGGTTGAACAATAAAAACAGATTGACTCTGATTTTGAAACAAGAGTAGAGTCAACCCTCTGCACGAAATATAAATTCTAGCACTTCGCTTTCCGCTCATATTTAAAGAGGCAGACGCAACTTCCAAAAGCTTGGCGGCTTAAGATTTCACCTTTCATTTCAGGAAAAGCCCTATGGGTAGCCTCCACGTCCATTTCACAGATAACATGGCATGGAGTGTCAAAACCATGTTCTTTGCAGATCTCCAGGTAAGGACAAACCTTCTGTATTTCCAGCGCGGCATCCATGTGGTTGTTTGAAATGTCCACAACCTCCATCTCCATGCCGGCACTCTTAAAAAAAGGAATGGCTTTGGTAAATCCCTCAGCCAGGGTTGCATTGGCAATAAACGGGCTCATTCGATGCTGCTGCTGCTCGGGAAACCCTTCAAGCATTTTTTCCCAAGCAACATCAGGCCCCGATTGTTCGCTAAGCTCCTTGAATTTTGAGAACTTAAGATGCGCAGCAGCTAAAAACTCTTTGTGATCAGTATCCATTTTTCATACAAGCCGATAGTTGTTGTCAAGCCAATATTCCCCATCAAGGCAGTAAAAAAGCACCTTATACAACAGGTATAAGGTGCTTTTTTTTAAAAAACGGAAGCTTACTTTTTCGAGGCAATACCTGTCTGGACGCCGTCCAAAACAGAGCTTACACCCTTTAACACGTTGTTGGCAAGGTTGATCGAGGTTATTCCAACATAAGTAATAAGGTTCAGCGCTGTGACTGCACCAAATTTAATTGCTTCAATCGGGAAAAAAGCAACTTTACCAATGACTCCCACGAGATTGCCTAAGACTCCCTGATTCTCCTGTGTTGATATGTTTGACATGGCTGTTATTGTTTATGTTTAGTAAAGGTCAACATTTCAAATGGTTGCGGAATCTTCTGTGTGAACTCACATTATCAACGAAACACTATCGCATATCAGAATCCGCATCCTCATGTGACTACATATATAATTTATATATTAATTCGCTATAGTCTAAAGTTATTTTGCCGCTACTTTTCCATAGTCCCTCAAGCAGTTCATTCCGTCAGGCTTATGAAAGCTTCATACAACTGGGGTTTCAAAAAGTTTTTTTACATTAAAACGGAGGTTTATTACGCCGGCAGCCCTTGCACTCCCTTTGTTCATAGTGCCTGGATGCCATTCAAACTATTCCAATTGTGTCGACGATTTGGAGTCGGAAACGAATAGCGGGATTAAACTCACTATGCTGCTGCATAGTTTTCAGCAAAATCAACTTTAAAGAGGAGGAACTTGTATGTCTGATAATCCAGAAAAGCAAAAACAGGCGTCTGATCAAGTTGATGGCTGGTTCAGTAAGAATATTTCACCAATTCTTGCTTTTGTAACGGTTATCCTCACCTTTTTCATGTTTGGCTTTTTTATTTTTATCATCATGAATCCTCCCAATGATGAAATCAGGGCAGTTTCTTCTGCTGAACAGAAATACGAAACGGCTAGAATAGACTCTACTCGTCAAGCAACTGTGAACAAGTTAAATGTAAAATCATCGAAAATAGATTCTACTCGTCAAAAAGGAGAAGAAGGTCTCAAAGATGAGCCAATCGTTCTTAGACATAAAGTTGCATATGCTAAAGCTGCTTTGGAAGAAAAGCAAGGCCGACGAACTGCGGTAAAAGAAATCATCCTATATATTCTGGGTGTTCTTTCATCAATATTAACATCAATATTCAGTTACTATTTCGGGAGTTCGAACAGTAGTGCAAAGAAAAATGATACGTTGAACACGTTGGCAAAGAATGCTTCGACATAATTCCTGTTACCTGTCCCCCGATATAAAGCTTTTACGCTTCATATCGGGGGGCTTTTGAATGTGTTCAAATACTCTTATATCGCCATTTTGAGAACAACCGGAGCCGTTTTCCCCTCAGCTACGGTGACGGTCGTTTTGCCCTGTGGCTTGAGTTTTTCACTCCATGCACTGATTTCGTATGTGCCGGCAGGAACATTCGGGATGGTGAACTTGCCGTCATGTTCCGTCACAGCTGCATACTGATTTTTGGTAACGATGACCCAGCCCGTCATCTCCTGATGGGGCTTGCTGAGCAACTGAACTACACCAGACTTGTCAAAAGTAAGTGCCCTGGACTTCCCCGTCTCCAATTTGTCCACGTTGAATTTTTTGGCAGGGCTGAATGAAGTAACGCTTGCGTTGATCTTGTCGTTGTTCTTGAATTCAACGGTACATCCTGCCGGTACAGTTGTAACTTTAGGCATAAAAGTCAGGCTCTGCTGTTCAATAGTTTTATGCTCGCACACAGCAGGCCCTTTGACGCCTACAAGATAGACAACGGCATTCCCTTTGTACTTAGGCATGTTTGTATCAATTGTGCCGGTGATTGTTCCATTGCAAAATGCATTCGTGGTGATGAACCCGAAGCCAGCCATTAACGCAGCGGTTTTGATGAACCGGATAGTGTTTTTAATCATGTTATGCTCCTTTCGTTTAGTGTCATAAAAACTTGTTCTGTACATCAGACAAGTCACTATCTACAGGGATCATTTTACGCAATACTTTCTTAAAGGGGCCTTTATGAAATCTTAAATTTTCCAAAAAAAAAATAGCAAAACAAACTATTGAAGGTCAATTATGGAGAATTGAAAAAATCAGATAACGTATTTATCTATAATACTATATAGCGCCTCTTGCTTAATGCATGAAAATGAACATGATGAATCCTGTCTGAAAATCTTGCACATTGAAACGCAAAATGTGCGATGCTATGGTACTGGAAGAAAAGATGGTATGAGCGGTCAAGAGGGCTGCGGGTTTAAAGTTGCGAATAAATTTTTTTCGAAAAAATTAAGCTTTCATTAAGGAACAGTTAAGGCTCTCTTGTTTACTATTAACTTTATTATTTCTTTACAGTCAGGCGTCTGTATTCAGTTCAACAACCGATAACCTCAGGATGAAAATATGATCCAAAAGAATTTTCTGACCCGACTCGCAACTCTTGCAGCTGCAGGGTCATTGTTTGTAACCGCTGCCATACCTCAAGCTTATGGCCGGGATGGTTTTGGCGTTGGCGCCATTGTCGGCGAGCCCTCCGGTGTGAGTGTAAAATACTGGATTGATAAGACTACTGCATTTGATGCGGCTTGTGCCTGGTCGCTTGCAGACCATAGTCCGTTTCAGTTTCATGCAGACTACCTCATTCACGGCCCCTCTTTATCTTCGGATTCCAAGGGCTCGCTTCCATGGTATTACGGTATTGGCGGACGGGTTAAAAACATCAATAACGAATCTCATATAGGTGTTCGAGTTCCTGTTGGAGTTACCTATCTGGTCGCTGAAGCTCCTATAGATATTTTTGGTGAAATATCTCCTGTGCTTGATGTGAAACCCTCTGTTAATCTCAACTGGAATGGCGCCATTGGAGTTCGCTACTATTTCCATTAACAGCGGAGAGGGAAGGGCTCGATTTTCAGCCAGCAGGAATAGTTGAGCGATAAACAGTTATAGGAAAACCCCGGGACTATCACCGGGGTTTTTCCATTCCAGGGTTATGGCCAAATGCACTTGTGAATCGCTCAACTCAGGTTAAACTAAAAAGGGCCTCCATAACTGGAAGCCCCCTGTATCAAATAAGTGTAAGAAATATTTACACTATTATTCTTTTTCTAAGAAAACCGACACCAATCAGGCCGAAACCAAAGAGGAGTATGGTTGATGGTTCAGGTGCTGGCGCAGGTGCCCCGGAAACCGGCACGATATTGCCAGCTGTATTAAATTCAAGGCCGCCACTTAAACCGGGGCTATTGTTTATTGTGTTTCTGTCCATTGTCACCGCACCATTTTGCGCTAGGGCTCTACCGCTTTGAATGTTCGCCCCATTATTTAAAGTGATGCTCTGGACTGCGAGAATATTGCCAGCAAACGAAGTGCCGGTACCAAGAGTAGCAGAACTGCCGACTCGCCAGAATAGGCCATCATCCAAACCAAGATTTGAACCAAGGTTAACCACCTGAACCATCGAATTGCTTGCGGTTGTTAGTGCGCTGTCTATTAAAAAAACCCAGTAGGCATTGTTGCTGTGTTGTGCATCGAGAGTGAGTGTTCCAGTCAACTGAGCTGACGAAGCAAAACTATAGACGCCTGAAGTCAGCGTGCGCCCCCCTAGATTCTGACCAGTTAAGTTAGTATTGACTTGCATGCCAGCAAGAGCATTCGATGCAGTATTGACAGCACTCTGAGCCTGCTGCGCAACCGCGTCAGTTTGGTGTAACGATCCTGAGAGGGTGACACTTCCCAGTCCAGTGATCGCACTACCTGTGAATACACCTAAATCTCCAGTGATGTTGGTCGAGCCAGTGTTGGTAACTGTTGAGCCACCCAGAACTGAAAAGTTTTCTGACGAACCCAGTATTGATGCAGCAGATACCACGTGCGGGTCAAGAAGCGAGACAAATGACAATACTACGAACAAAACAAAAATATTCAACTTCACTTTACATGCGATTATTTTTCCAATAATCTGATTATCACATCTTGATGAATTTTTCACAATGTTCTCCTAATTATAGCCGCCAAACCCTACTTATTATATACTTTATACAGTATAAAGATTTTGTTTTGGAAAAAAGAATACGAAATTAATATATATCCCCGTATGGATTGCGTGGCGTCATCATCACGTCACCCGGCACTGATGTTGATTTTATCAGCCGTTTTTTTCTTTGCCTTCAGCCACTATCCTTTTCGGAGAACTTTTGTTTTGTTGGGGTTCAGGAATCACCCCAACCTACGCCTCTAATTGAGAATATTTACAACCCCAACGGTTTTAATCCCCAAAATCGCCGCCATTGTCGATAAATGACGCTCCCCAATTATTCTCGATGATACCTTGTGATACAAACCGGTGAATTGAGGAATTTGGCCAATCAATTGGAGTTGTCGCGTACCCGTGTTTTACAGGATTGAAATGAATGTAGTCTACATGTCGAGCAAAATCGTCGTCATTTTGAATCAGATGCTCCCAGTAACGACGTTGCCAGATGCCACGTTCACCCTTGTTGAGTCGGCTTTCACTTATCACTTCTGTCTTGGGTAAAGTCCGGGAAAACGCGGCCTTGATTAGAGTCCAGCGGGTAGGGAAGTCTTTATCTCCTTCAGGCAACGTCCAGATTGTGTGGAGATGTTCAGGCATGATGACAATGGCATCAATAGTAAATGGATGGTGTTCTTTTACGCTGAGGAATGAAGAACGCAGCAGATCGATATGCTCTATCAGTAGCGATTGAGTGCGGTCAGCAAGGGTAACAGTGAAAAAATAGGTGCCACCCTCAATATTGGCGCGTCTATAGCGCATGGGTCATGAGTTCCATTTTCATCAATCGTATTCTAAATTTGAAGATGTTGGGGTTCAGGAATCACCCCAACCTACACTCTGTGTTATTTACGAAATAATTACTTTATATAAAAGGGGCTGGTCAGGGAATGGTGTCGAAGTTGACGGGGAATGATGGTTCGATGTTGTTGTTGCGATCGCGTCCTTCGGGCATGGTGTGGATGCCTGTGGGAAGGGTGTTATGGGTGGCGATGTAGTCGCGCAGGTAGTTGGTGAGGCGGTAGTAGCCGCTTGGTTTTCCGGTTGTTTCGAGCAGTGGCCTGCCCTTGGCCCAACGTTCAACGATCTGAGCAGCTAATGCGTTATCTGTATGTTGCGAGGTATCCATGAACGGTTGTATTTTTGGTTATGTGAGATGAAAGAAAGGCTTATCTATTTACTGAATATTGGTTTCAAAGAAAAACGATGGACGGGTGAAAGCTCGTTATAAATATAAATGAACACTATATTATATCTATACCATCGCCTGTAGTCACGAAAAAGGGGGAGATTATGTTGACATTTGATCTGATGACTGTTCTGGTTGTTTTGCTTGCTTTTCTGGCTTCGTCGGTTAAGATTCTCAGGGAGTATGAGAGGGGAGTAGTTTTTCGACTGGGCCGCATTATCGGTGCAAAAGGGCCTGGGCTTATTATTCTGATTCCCGGAATCGATAAAATGGTGAAGGTTGATCTTCGTACCGTCACGCTTGATGTGCCGCCACAGGACATTATCACGCGCGACAACGTATCGGTCAAGGTCAGTGCTGTTGTCTATTTTCGTGTGCTTGATGCAATCAAGGCTATTGTTGATGTTGCGGATTTTCATTTTGCAACGTCGCAGCTTGCCCAGACCACGCTTCGGAGTGTGTGCGGACAGGGGGAGCTTGATAATCTGCTTGCCGAACGGGATGAAATCAATGACCGTATCCAGACAATCCTTGATAAGGATACCGAGCCTTGGGGAGTCAAGGTGAGCAAGGTTGAAGTGAAGGAGATTGACTTGCCCGAGGGTATGCGACGGGCAATGGCAAAACAGGCCGAGGCAGAGCGGGAGCGGCGGTCGGCAATCATTAATGCGGAAGGGGAGTTTCAGGCTGCCCAGCGCCTTGCTGATGCTGCGGCTATCATTTCAGGTACTCCTGCAGCCCTGCAGCTTCGGTACCTGCAGACACTGAAGGATATCGCAGCCGAGAATAACTCCACCACTGTTTTTCCAATACCAATGGATCTTTTCAGACCATTTTTTGAAATCAAGCCCCAAGTCACTCCTCCGACAACCTAAACGTTTTCAATCATGTTCAAGATTCATACTATTCTTTGTCCAGTCGATTTTTCAGACGCATCTAAAAAAGCGATACGCTATGCCAAGGAGTTTGCGGGCAATATGGGGGCGTCTGTCTATCTGCTGAATGTGATTGAACCAAGGCCTATGGCTATGGATGTATCGCTCAATTATGTGCCGTTTGAAGCTGATCTGGAAAAAGCCGCAAAAGATGATCTTGATGTTATTGTTCAGGAATTCAAGCGAGTCGGGCTCAACGCTGAGTATGGTGTGGTGATAGGCAATCCCGCAGACTCGATTCTTGAAAACATCGAGATGTTCAATGTCAATCTGGTCATTATGGGGTCTCACGGCAAAAAAGGGCTGAGCCGCCTGATTATGGGCAGTGTTGCGGAGACTGTTGTCCGCAAGGCCAATTGCCCCGTACTGATTGTGAAATCGGAAGAGAAGGAGTTTATAGGGGACGAATAAAAGCCTCTATCAGCTTTTTTGCGCCGCTGAAAGGGCTGATTTCTGCAGAAAGCACCTGTTGTTCGACGATCTCTCTGGATGCCTTGACATCGGGGTGAGAGAAGAACTCTTTTTTCAGCATCTCTTCGAGCACCGTATAGAGCAGGCTTTTGAGCTGTTCGTGTCGTCGGGTTTCAAGTGTATCTCCCTTGCGCATTGCCGTGAAAAAATCAGAAATATTCTGCCACACTTCGGCGATGCCTTTGCCGGTAAGAGCCGAAGTCAGTATAACCTCCCGTTGCCATTGAGGATGTTTTACCGGCATCATCCTGAGTGCCGCTTCAAATTCTGCTTTAGAGATAGCGGCAATGCCGGATTGATCTCCATCGGTTTTGGTGATGGCGACGGCATCAGCAATTTCCATGATACCGCGTTTGATGCCCTGGAGTTCGTCTCCTGAGCCGGGCAGCATAAGCAGCAGTATGAAGTCGACCATGGTGTCCACGAGCACCTCTGATTGGCCGACACCTACGGTTTCAACCATAATCACGTCATACCCTGCAGCTTCGCACAGCACGATAACTTCATGGGTTTTCGGCGATGTACCCCCGAGGTAGCCTGAAGAGGCTGTGGGACGGATATAGGCCTCTTTTCTGGATGCAAGCTTTTCCATCCGGGCCTTGTCGCCGAGGATGCTCCCTTTGGACTGCCGGCTGCTGGGGTCAATGGCCAGTACAGCCAGGGTGAGTCCCTTGCTGATGATCAATTCGCCCAGCGACTCGATAAAGGTGCTTTTCCCTGCTCCCGGTGCGCCGGTTATACCAATGCGTATGGAAGCTGTTTTTTTTGCAAGGCAGCGGTCAAGGATTTCATGGGCTTTTCGTTCATGCTCGGGTTTCTGCGATTCAATCAGGGTAATCGCGCGACTCAGCATGTGGCGGTCGCCACTGATGATGCCGCTGACAACGGTATCGACGTCCGGATCGTGATAGGGCTTCAAACTGCCTTGCGGTAAAATTATGCTCATTGGGCAAAGCGTGCAATAAGCTGTTTGAGGATGGTAGCGGCAGCTTCCGCAATAACGGTACCGGGGCCGAAAATACCTGCAACGCCCTTTTCATAGAGGAAGGCGTGATCCCGTTCCGGAATGATTCCGCCGGCAATGACAAGGATATCTTCCCTGTGTTTTGCTTTCAGCTCCTCAATAATTTTTGGAACAAGGGTTTTGTGGCCAGCCGCAAGGCTTGATATGCCGATCAGGTGAACATCGTTATCAAGCGCCTGCTGTACAACCTCCTCAGGGGTCTGAAAGAGAGGACTGATATCGACATCAAAACCGATATCAGCAAAGCCTGCGGCAATTACTTTTGCGCCACGATCGTGGCCGTCCTGACCGACCTTGGAGACCATGATTCTTGGTCGGCGGCCTTCAAGCCCTGCAAAGGTGTCGGCAAGCTGCTGAGCTTCCTGAAAGAGTGCGTTATCCTGCATCTGCGACATATAGACACTGGTGTTGAGCCTGGTGATTGCGCGGTACCTTCCGAAGGTTTTCTCGCAGGCCAATGATATTTCTCCCAATGTAGCTCTTTTTCTTGCAGCGTCAACGGCAAGTTCAAGCAGATTGCCTTCGCCTGAGAGGGCTGCATCCTCAATTGCCCGGAGAGCCTTAGCACTCTCTTCACTGTTCCGTTCAGCCTTGATCTTTGCAAGCCGCCGGAGCTGCTGCTCGAGAACAAGGGTGTTGTCGACTTCGAGCAGTTCGATATCTGTTTTGCTGGTGGTTTTGTAGCCGTTAACGCCTACAATAATCTCTTTGCCGCTGTCGATGCGGGCCTGCTTGCGGGTTGCAGCCTCTTCGATCTGCAGTTTAGGAAGCCCCTGTTCAATTGCCTTGACCATACCTCCTGCTTCTTCGATATCGCTGATGATTTTCCATGCTTTTGCAGCGAGTTCTCCGGTCAGGTATTCGACATAACCTGAGCCTGCCCATGGATCGATGCTTTTGGTGATATCGGTCTCTTCCTGCAGGTAGAGCTGGGTGTTGCGGGCAATTCTTGCTGAAAAGGGAGAGGGGAGTGCGATAGCTTCATCGAGCGCATTGGTGTGCAGTGACTGCGTGTGGCCGAGTGTGGAAGCAAGCGCTTCCAGGCATGTGCGTGTAATGTTGTTGAACGGGTCCTGCTCTGTCAGGCTCCATCCGGAGGTCTGGCAGTGCGAGCGGAGCATCAGGGATTTCGGGTTTTTCGGATTGAACTGTTTGACAATTTTTGCCCAGAGCATTCTTGCCGCTCTCAGTTTGGCAATTTCCATGAAATAGTTCATGCCTGTTGCCCAGAAGAAAGAGAGGCGGGGTGCAAAGGCATCGATATCTAGCCCGGCTTTGAGGCCTGTACGGATATATTCAAGTCCGTCGGCAAGGGTGAATGCCAGCTCAAGGTCAGCTGTCGCACCGGCTTCCTGCATGTGGTAGCCGGAAATGCTGATAGAGTTAAACTTCGGCATGTGCTTGCTCGTGTAGCTGAAGATATCAGCTATAATTCTCATTGAGGGTTCAGGAGGGTAGATATAGGTGTTGCGCACCATGAACTCTTTGAGAATATCGTTCTGGATCGTACCGCTGAGCTTTTCCGGCGCTACACCCTGTTCTTCGGCTGCGACGATATAAAATGCCATAATGGGCAGTACCGCTCCGTTCATGGTCATGGAGACTGAAATGTCGCCGAGCGGAATCTGGTCGAACAAAATTTTCATGTCTTCGATCGAGTCGATAGCTACACCGGCTTTGCCGACGTCGCCAATGACGCGCTCGTGATCGGAATCGTAACCGCGGTGGGTTGGAAGATCGAAGGCAACGGAGAGTCCTTTCTGGCCTGCAGCAAGATTCTGACGGTAAAAGCGGTTTGATTCTTCAGCGGTTGAAAATCCGGCATACTGTCGTATAGTCCATGGTCTTGTGGTGTACATGGTGGTGTAGGGGCCGCCAATGTACGGTGCGAAGCCGGGAGCAAAGTTAAGATGCTCAGCCTCTCTGAGGTCAGATTCGCTGTATATTGATTTGATACCTATACCTTCTGCCGTTGTCCAGGTTTCCGGCTCAGCGTCGAAGCTTTTTTGACTGGTTGCGGGATTGGAAGAAAAAATATCAATCTCTGAAAAGTCCGGTCTCATTTCACTCCGGTTTTATGTTGGTAGGATTTCAGCATTTCAAGAACATTGACGCCTGTATAGATAAAGCTGTCAATGCCTGCATTGAGAAGCTGGTCTTGCTCTTTTGGCGGTTTACCGGCCATGACCGTGATAATGCCGGGTTGAAGGGTGCGAAGCTTTGACGCCATGGTTGCGGCTGCCGGTACAGGATCCTTTTCGGCAATGCAGAGAACAATAATGTCAGGCTTACTTTCGAGCGCAACGTGGTATGAGCTCTGTTCCGTGAGAAGTGCAGCTTTGCCGGCAATATCAAATCCGCCACAATTAAAAAAGTCTTCTGTAAATCCAGCCTGGCGGAAGCTTACAGCGGGGTCACCCAGCATCCAGATAAAAACAGAAGGAGTGCGTCCTGTCCTGAGGCTGAACGAGAGGGTTTCAAGACGCAATAACTCGTAGCCGGCCGTTTCATTTCCATCAGGCTCATTTGCAACAGCGAGCTCAAGCGAATCAATGTTTTTAACTTGTTCGGTCAAGAGAGGCCATGGATAGCGGTTGACGCCGATCAGTGTTTTTTTGCGGTTGTCGAGAGTTTTCCGGCGTTTTGTTTCTGCCTCTGAAATCATTGAGTGGATGAACCCGTTCTTATTCGCTTCGCAGAGACCGCCTTCGACTTCAATCTCCTTGAAGAGTGTCCAGGCAGATTCAGCAAGTTTTTTTGTCAGGGTTTCAATGTAATAAGAGCCCTGTGCCGGATCGACTACACGGTCGAGGGAGGCCTCTTCCTTGAGAATGAGGTGGATATTGGCGGTAATTCGTTCGGCAAGAGCAGGACTGACGGAAAGGCCTCTATCAAACGCTCCTATCTGCAGCGTATCGTAACCGCCGAGCACGGCTGAAACTGCTTCAGTGGTCAGCCTGAGCACATTGGTGTAGGGATCGAGGAGAGAGCGGTTCCTTTCAGATGTTCTGGCGAAAAGGGAGGGCAATGCTGCGCCCGATGCTCCGTATGCTTTCAGGAGATGCCCAAGAAGGAAACGCAGGGCTCTTGGTTTAGCCAGTTCGGTAAAATGGCTTGAACAAACCGGCAGGATGATGGTTATAGCTGAGGCAATGGTGTCAGCCGGAACTCCCGCCTTTAGATAACGGTGGAGGTAGTCACTTACTCCGGCAAGTGCAAGCGCAATTTCCTGAACGGCGGTTGAGCCCTTTTCATGCCAGGGAATAGTATCAACAGCAAGAATCCTGAAGTCCGGCAGTGATATGCCACTGGCAAAAAGCTCACGATCCTGCCCGTTTAAATTAGCAGGAGCCTCGATAAGCAATCCGCCTGAATTTTCGGTAAACCCGGGAATGGTAAGGAGGTTTCTCAGAAGTTCAGCAGCAGGGGGGAGGTTACCGGAAAAGTAAACTGCTACAGCAGATGGTTTAATGCCTGCAAAGAGTCTCTTGAGGTTTTCCGGAGAAGAGAGTGCAGGGTCGGTTAAGAGGAACTCAATTGCCGCGGCATCCAGCTCAAAGCTTTGTAATGCGGCTTTGTTTGCTATTTCGGGATCATCAGCAATAATCTGCCGGCAATTTTTCCAGCTGTTGGTCGTCTTGCAAGGCTGGATAGCAAGAAGTTGCGATTTTTCTTCATGGCTGTACCAGGGCTCAAGGGTAAAACCGTCCGGCGTATGCCAGACAATGCTGTCGAATGGTTTTTCCTTGAGCTCAGCGGTTGCCTTTTTTTTCCAATCCTCCCGGCTGACCGCCGGGAACTCATGAAAGAGAGAATCAGGCCGGGAGTGTGTCATAACTTCGTTTAGAGTTGTTCATGCAAAAAGAGGCAATCTATGCTTCCTGCTCTTCAAGCAGGGCATGCTCGATTTTGTGCTCTTTGAGGATTTCGGAGATTGACCATTTAATTTTTGATGGCAATGCAGTCCTGTCGACAAAGCCTTTCTGCTGCAGCCACCAGGTAGTCTGGAAGTCTCTTGTTGTAGGTTTTCCTGTATACTGTTCAATGACCCGTTTGCCGGAAAATCCGATATTGCCGGCATTGTGTTCAAAGAGTTTGACTCCTCTTGATGCGATACCGATAGCCACGCCGCCGAGCGTAGGATCGGTAATGATGGAGATGACCGGGAGTCCTGCTTTTTCAACACTCGATATGGCGACATGCAGTTTGGGCAGACCGACCATCGAAGAACATCCTTCATGCATTCTTGCTCCACCTCCTGTAGCCTGGACGATAAGCGGCACTCCCTGTTTGATGGCGGATTTGCTGGCTCGCCAGATTTTTTCTGCGGTCGACATGCAGAACGATCCACCAAGAAAGTTGAAGTTTGTGGCACAAAAGACGACAGGTTCTCCATTGATTGTCGCATCACCGGTTATAAACGATGCAGCAGCACCGGTTTTGTGCTGGGCATCCTCAATTTTCTGCTGGTAATCGGGAAACGTAAGGATATCCTTGTCGACAATGTATCGGGTTTCCGGGTGTTCCTGAAATGAACCGGGGTCAAGGATCAGGTCGATGTAGTCATGGGCAGTCAGCCTGACATAGCGGTGTCCGCACGTTTCGCACACAAAATTGTCGGCAAGCAGTTTTGTGTAGAGTACCGGGTCGAGCACTTTTTTTCCAGCCAGGTTGTGACAGTTTTTGTGCCTGGCAACGAAAAGGACCCTGTCGGGTTTAGGGATAAAGAAGGATACCGATTTTTCGAAGTCAGCAATTTCCTCTTCAGTAATGGTATTCCACTGGCCGATTTTTTCCCAGCGTTCCATTCTTTGTGAAAAAATCTCTTGCGGCGGTATTTTGCTCAGTTTGTCGAGCCACTTCGCCATTGATGTTTTGAACGACTTAAGGGCAGACTTACGGTAATGGTGTGCAGGGCCTTCAGGTTCTACGATAATGTCATCAATGATGCGGTTTTTCAATGCCTCCTGAGCTGTAATTTGCGAAATCTCAGCAGCAAAACCGGCTTTTTCCCTTGTGCGGAAGAGGATTGATGAACACGCTTCAGGCGAAATAACCATGTAGGTGGAGTATTCCATTGCCAGAACAGCATCGCATCCGGTCAGCGCAATGGCTCCACCGCTGCAGCCGCGGTTGATAATGACAGACAGGGTTGGAACAGTTGCTTCTGCCAGCAGCTGCATGCATCGTCCGATCTTCCAGGCGATGCCGCCAGCTTCGGATTGTTCCGTTGGATCAGCACCTGCAGTGTCAATGACGGTAATGATGATCCGGTTTTCCTCTTCAGCGAGTTTAATGGCAGCGTTCGCTTTTTCAAATGCGGCAGGCGTCGGCATTCCCTGATTCCATTTTTGCATCTCGACAGGGTTTTTCAACAGCGTGCGCATGAGCTTATAATCAGATGTCGGTCCTGATTGCTGCCCGATAAGCATGACCGGCCATGCGTTTGCTCCATTTCGCAGAACTGCCCGGTGGGTCTGGATGATGCAGCTGCCGTGAAGGTTGTTCTCAAGGCACGCTTCAGCGTCATCAAATACTGTCAGGTAGTCAAGGTGTTTTGGGCGTTCGGGGTGAAAGGAGAGTTGATACTTTTCGTATTCAGTCAGCTTTTCAATACTCTCGTGAGAGTAGCTGAAGCCCTCTCGTTTTTCAAAAGGCAGATAAAAATGTTTCACTGGTTACAAGCTTCTTTGTCTTGATTGGTTAATGCTTTTTCTGCGCAAACTCAATAAGTACCTTGTTTGTCTCTTTCGGATGAAGAAACATGATTTTTTTTCCGCCTGCCCCCTCTTTTGGCAAGCTGAGTGGTTTAATGTTCAGTGATTCAAGCCGTTCTGTTTCTTTGTTGATGTCGTCTGTCTGAAGCGCTATATGATGCATTCCATCCCCGTTTTTTGCAATAAATTTTGCAATCGGGCTTTCATCGCTCAACGGCTCAAGCAGTTCGATTTTTGTCTCTCCAACGGTAATAAATGCCACTCTGACTTTTTCGGAAGCAACCTCTTCGATCCTGATTGCTTCCCCGGCGCACCCGATAACGTTCCGGAACGTTTCGAGTGCGCTTTCAAGGTTTTGAACGGCAATGGCTATGTGGTCAATTTTTGTAATCATTTACTTTTTGCTGCTGGTGTTTTTTGCTTTGGTTGAGCGTATCCGATTGTTTGCAATTCCGCTGTTATCTCTTCGAGAATCATCGGATCGTCAATCGTTGCGGGCATGGTATACTCTTCACCGTTGGCAATTTTTCTCATGGTGCCGCGGAGAATTTTTCCTGACCGGGTTTTTGGCAGACGATTGACAATAATTGCACTCTTGAACGAAGCAACCGGTCCGATATTCTCACGGACGTACTCGATAACGTGCTTGATGATAAGGTTGTGTGGAGTTTCGACATCATTTTTAAGCACAAGGAAGCCGAGCGGGATCTGTCCTTTAAGGTCGTCATGGACACCGATAACCGCACTTTCAGCAACATCAGGATGTTCGCAGAGAGCCCCCTCAATGCCACCGGTTGAAAGCCTGTGCCCGGCAACATTGATAATGTCATCAGTACGAGACATGATATTGATGTAGCCATCTTCGTCGATAAAGCCGGCATCACTGGTCTGGTAGTATCCGGGGAACTCTTTCATATAGCTTTCAACAAACCGGTTGTCAGCTTTCCACAGGGTGAGCATGCAGCCCGGAGGAAGAGGGAGTTTTACAACTATATCGCCCATCTGTCCGGCCGGAAGCTCATGCATATCTGCATTAATGACCTGCACATTATAGCCGGGAACCGCCCTTGATGCTGACCCGTATTTGACCGGTCCGGGTTCAATGCCCTGGCAGTTTGCGGCAATTGCCCATCCGGTCTCCGTCTGCCACCAATGGTCTATAACCGGCACTTTGAGTTTTTCTTCAGCCCATTTTACCGTATCGGGATCAGCCCGTTCTCCGGCAAGAAACAGCGTGCGGAAATTTCCTAAATCATAGTTTTTGAGATAGGTGCCGTTCGGATCTTCTTTTTTGATGGCCCTGAATGCTGTGGGTGCCGTAAAGAGGACTGAGACGTTGTATTCGCTGATGATTCTCCAGAAGGTTCCGGGATCGGGAGTGCCGACCGGTTTTCCTTCAAAAATGAGAGTGGTGCAACCCTGAAGAAGAGGCGCGTACACTATGTAGGAGTGGCCGACAACCCAGCCGACATCACTTGCCGCCCAGAATACCTCTCCGGGTTCGACGTTGTAGATGTTTTTCATTGACCATTGCAGCGCTACCATGTGGCCGCCGTGATCGCGCACAATGCCCTTAGGCTGACCGGTTGTGCCTGAGGTGTAGAGAATATAAAGGGGATCGGAAGATTCAACAGGGACACATTGTGCCGGTTCTGCGCCGAGAAGGGACTGGTTCCAGGTAAGGTCGCGTTCTTCGTTCAGTTCAGCCTTGAGCTGGTCACGCTGTTTGATGATACAGATTTCAGGCTTGAAGTGGGCCAGTTCAATGGCGAAATCAAGGAGTCGTTTATAATCGATAATTTTACTGTGCTCAATGCCGCATGATGCTGAAATGATGACTTTTGGCTTGCAGTCGTCAATTCGTATGGCAAGTTCATGAGAAGCAAAACCGCCGAACACTACGGAATGGATGGCTCCGATCCTTGCACAGGCAAGCATGGCGACAACGGCTTCGGGTATCATGGGCATATAGATGATAACCCGGTCTCCCTTGCGGACTCCCCGTGACTGCAGGGCTCCGGCGAAGAGTGCTACGATGTCGCGAAATTCACGGTAGGTGTAGCGTTGCTTGGTTCCAGTTACCGGACTGTCATAAATAACGGCTAACTGGTTGCCGCGTCCCTCATCGACATGGCGGTCAAGGGCGTTGTAGCAGGTGTTGGTGATTCCTCCGGCAAACCATCGGTAAAAGGGCGGGTTACTTGTATCTAAAACCGTGTTCCATTTTTTGTACCAGTGAAGCTGTTCTCCGGCTTCTCCCCAGAATGCTTCCGGATTCTGGATTGAGTTCTGATAGACGGTATTGAAGGACTGCGGCATACGAGTGACCCCCTGATAAATAATGATTTAATGAAAAATAAGGGAGGGTGGATTACTAAGAGTGCAACAACTGGCGGTAGGGTAAAAGAAGAGCATGAACTGGTATGGCTTGTTTGTTTTAAACCTAATGTTAACAAAAAATACACATTCGAACAATGAACAATTATAGTTGGAAAAGAAGGCCATTGGGTTTGAAACGAGGTGAGGGTAAGATTCGGAAGAGCTGAAAAGGTGCATGGATGCAATCGGAAGGTATTGCTGGAGTCCAGCGGCAGGTATTGATGGTGTCAACTTTTTCCCTTGAAATTTATTCTGAAAGCGGCCTGAGCTGGCTGAATAGTTTGAAAAAATCTTCAATCGACAGTGCTTCAGCGCGCAGTGTAAGGGTATTGCTGTCTACTGACTCAAGATTATAGCTCTCTTTTAAATTGTTCAGCAGCGTTTTGCGGCGCTGGTGAAAGGCTGTTCTGACAAAACGGCCGAATCCCGGCTGGTCTTCCAGTCTTTCCTCTTTTTTTGGCGTCATTCGGATAACGGCGCTGTCTACGTTCGGCTGCGGTCGAAAGACTTTTCGCCCGACCTTGAAGAGGTAGTCGACATCAAAAGATGCCTGCATCTGGACGGCCAGGATGCCGTACTCCTTTGTACGTGGTTTTGCAACTATTCTCATGGCAACTTCGTGCTGCATCATCAGGGTTGCTGAAAGAAGGGATTGGCGGTATTCCAGAAGTCTGAAAAGAATGGGCGTTGTAATGGAGTAGGGGATATTGCCGAGCACTCGCAGTGGTTTTTCTTCTGCCAGGGGGTTCAGGTCAATTTCAAGGAAATCGCCCTCAATAAGGGTAAGCTGAGGGTATTCGGTTCGGATGAATTCCGCCAGTCTCCGATCTTTTTCAATGACGGTAAAGGCAGGACAGACGTCAATAATCTCCCTTGTAAGGGCTCCGAACCCCGGACCGATTTCCAGGATGTTCTCTTCAGACCCAGCCCCGGATGCGGTTACTATTTTTCTTGTGATATTGCGGTCGGTCAGAAAGTTTTGACCTAATTTTTTTTTCACCGCTATTTCAGTATCCTTATATTCAACTTTTCTCATCAGAGAGGTTTAGCATTAATTCAGTCGGCAAAGCAGAGGCGGAACTAGTTTTTATAATTTAAGTTATTCTGGAAGTAATGGAAGATAATATCATCGGGGCCGCAGCGGCGAAATACGTTTCGCGGGGAAACAAGGCTACTCGAACCGGGTTTGGTGACGCTTTGCTTGAAATCGGCCGGGAGGACAGCTCTGTTGTCGCCTTATGCGCCGATCTTACAGGATCCTTAAACATGAATCTGTTCCGTGAAGCTTTTCCTGACCGTTTTATACAGACAGGTATAGCTGAGGCCAACATGATTTCCATGGCTGCCGGCCTTGCCACTACAGGAAAAATACCGGTTGCAGCAAGTTTTGCGGTGTTTGCTACCGGCAGGGTTTTTGACCAGATCCGCCAGTCGGTCTGCTATTCGAACCTTAATGTCAAGATATGTGCCTCGCATGCCGGCCTTACGCTTGGTGAAGATGGCGCTACTCACCAGATTCTTGAAGATATCGGCCTTATGCGCGGATTGCCGAGAATGACGGTTGTCGTACCTTGTGATTACAGCGAAACTGTACGGGCGACAAAAGCAGTTATAAAACATAATGGCCCCGTCTACCTGCGTTTTGGCAGGCCGAATGTTCCTGATTTTACCCTTGATGATGACGGGTTTGAAATCGGCAAGTCGATTGAGCTTCATCCCGGCAAGGACGTAACTGTTATTGCCTGCGGCATCATGGTATGGAAAGCCCTTGAAGCCGCCCTTATTCTTGAGAAAGAGGGTGTTGGCGTCAGGGTTATCAATATGCATACCATTAAACCGATAGATACGCTGGCCATCGTCCGTGCCGCCAACGATACCGGTGCCATTGTTACGGCTGAAGAACACCAGATGTATAATGGACTCGGCGATGCTGTGGCTCATGTCTGTGCCCTGAATATTCCGGTGCCTATCGAGATGGTGGCTGTTGAGGATCAGTTTGGTGAGTCAGGAAAAGCTGATGATCTTCTTGAAAAATACAAGCTGACAACAGGAGATATTCTTGAAAAAATTTATCTGGCTCTGCGCAGAAAGAATTGATGTTACGGTTCTAAGCACAGGAAAAGGATGATAAGGGATTGACAATTTTTTAACGCAGGGGAGACTCAAGCTATGGCAATGCCTAATTTTGGTGATATGATGAAGCAGATCCAGCAGGCTGGTGAAAAGATGCAGGATGTGCAGAAACAGCTCGAAAAGATCGTAGCCTATGGAGAGGCTGGAGGCGGGATGGTAAAGGTCAGTGTCAGCGGAAAGCAGAAAGTGCTCAGTCTCACTATTGATCCTGATATTATGGATGATGCGGAAATGGTTCAGGACCTTGTGCTGGCTGCCGTGAACAATGCGCTGGACGAGGCTGCCAAACTTGCCCAGGAAGAGATATCCAAAGCCACCGGAGGAATGATCAATCCTGCCGATATGCTCAAAAACCTGAATCTCGGTAAATAGCCTTCATGCATTATAGCTCAGTCTCCATTGAGGCTCTTATTGATGAATTTGCAAAACTTCCCGGTGTGGGACGCAAAACCGCTCAGCGACTCGCGATGCATATACTGCATGAGCCGAGAAGTGAGGCGGCGAAGCTGGCTGACGCCCTGCTTGAAGTTAAGGACAAGGTTATTCGCTGTTCAGTCTGCCAGAATGTCACCGATATAGGCGCAGATCCCTGTGCTGTGTGTACCAGCAGGGCTCGCGACCGTTCGGTGATCTGCGTGGTGGAATCACCGGTTGATATGCTCGCCTTTGAGAAAACCGGCTACTATAAAGGACTCTATCATGTGCTTCACGGCGTCATTTCGCCGCTTGACGGCATAGGACCCGATGATATCAAGGTTCGCGAACTGCTCGCCCGGATTTCCGCCCATGACCCTTCGGAAGTCAAAGAGGTTGTTCTTGCGCTTAATCCAACGATTGAGGGAGAAACTACAGCTCTCTACCTCAGCAAACTTCTCAAGCCGCTCGGTATACTGGTTACAAAAATAGCACGGGGGATACCTGTTGGAGCTGAGCTTGAGTTTATTGACGAAGCAACCCTTTCGCGGGCGATGGAAGGGCGTTCTGCTGTTTAGCAATTCTGTTTTAACTCCACAATTAATGAGTTCAGAAAAAAAGTCAGTCTTGATCCTTGGCGGAGGCCTGGCCGGTTTGACCGCAGCCAAGCGCTTGACAGATAAAGGGTTTCAGGTCAAGGTGCTTGAAAAAAGGGAGATTTTCGGAGGTAAGGTCTCTTCATGGAAAGATAATGAAGGAGACTGGATTGAATCCGGCACGCACTGCTTTTTTGGAGCCTACACCGTGCTCTATGATCTTCTGAAGGAGATTAAAACCGGTCATGCCGTTGTGTGGAAAGAGCACCAGCTGACCTATACTCTTACCGGCGGTGAGCGCTTCACCTTCAATACCTGGGATATGCCCAGTCCGCTTCATCTGCTGCCGGCGATTGCAAAAAACGGCTATTTTACCCTTGGCGAAATGGCGGCTTTTTCGAAAGCGCTCATTCCATTGGCACTGCAAAAGGATCAATATGCGCCGACACAGGACCACCTGACCTTTGCTGAATGGGCGGAGCAGCATAAATTCGGGCGTCGCCTGATGGATAAAATGTTCCGTCCGATGGCTCTGGCCCTGAAGTTTATTCCGCCTGAAGAGATATCCGCCAAAATAATCCTTGATGTTATTGAGACCTTTTACCGGCTTCCTAAGTCATCCTGTATGGGATTTCTGAAAGGGGCGCCCCAGGAATATATCCATCAGCCGCTTTTAGACTATTCGACATCAAAAGGGGCTGTTTTCAAGAACAGGACAGCTGTCGACGAACTGCTCTATGACGGGGGTGAAATAAAAGGCGTTCAGCTGCGTAACGGTGAAATACTGACGGCTGACTACTATCTTTGTGCGCTTCCGATTCATAACCTGAACAGGGTACTGCCGGGGAGTCTGAAAAAACATGACCGTTTTTTCGGTGGACTTGATAATCTTGATGCTGTCCCGGTGATTTCCGTGCAGATATGGTACGATCGGGAAATCGCCACCGATAACAACGTGCTGTTCTCTCCTGACGGTGTTATTCCGGTTTATGCAAACCTTGCACAAACGACGCCTGATTACCGTACGCTCAGGAGTATGCCTTTCAGCGGCAAAACCCGTTTTGAGTTCTGCGTGGCACCGGCAAAAAATCTCATGGGACTTTCCACGGAGGAGATTATCCGGCAGGTTGATCTCAGTGTGAGAAACTGCTATCCCGAAACCTCACGCGGGGCCCGGATTCTGAAATCAACGCTGGTAAAAATTCCTCACTCTGTCTATGCTCCAGCCCCTTTCATGGAGCAGTACCGCCCGACCCAGACTACACCGGTTCGCAATCTCTTTCTCGCAGGAGGATTTTCCCGACAGCTCTATTACGATTCAATGGGTGGTGCAGTGATGAGCGCAAATTTGGCAGTAGAGGGCTTAGTGAAGCAAGCGGGTTTGAACAACTACTGATAGTAACGGTGGGGCCTGGCGCGTCAGGCCTCCATTCTGCAGCGGCAAGTCCATGCAGAACCTCTTTATTTTTTCCGGACACTACTGTATTTATTGAAGAAATGGCGTAAATTAAGAGGGCAGGTATGCGTCGAAATAACTCTGTCATAGTCGATAGGATACGCCCTGTTTCTGATTTAAAAAAACCGGCTGAACATCTATGATGAAAATTTTGGTTCCTGCAATCATAATGAGCCTGAGTATTGCAGGTTGCACTTCAGTGGAATCAATTAATTCTCAAGACGGTTCTCAAAACAGCTCTGAAAATGGTTCTAAAATAGCTTCACTTACTTCAGGCAGTCAAAAAAAAGCTCCACTTCGCATTCAAAACGGTTCAACCAGTGCTCAAAACAAGAAAAACCTGATGAGGCTTTGTCCTGGTATGTCAAGGCAGAAGGTTCTGGCCATAATGGGAATTGCGCCAGGCATAAGCACTCAAGGCATGTTCAAAAATCCCTACCGTATAGAAAAATACCGGTCTAAACGTCATGTCTTCGAGTTGTTGATTTATTGCACTGACATAAGCAGTAACAGCAGATCAATTACTAATGCAGAATTGACTCCTCTGGTTCTTATGGATGGAAAGCTTGATGGCTGGGGTTGGCCATACTGGAATAAAATTGTGAATCTGCTGAAGAAGTATGAAGAAGGTGTGAAGCCATTTCTTCCGCCGAAGGGAGAAAAGATCAAAAACACAGAAAAAAAGCAGGCAGTACAGTAAACAGTTCAAGATTGTCAACAGCAAAAAATCTGTTGAAAACATAAAATGATTCTGTTAAGAGAGAGAAAATATTATCTTCAGTTCCCTGATTCAATAGTGTGAATTGACAACAGGCCCTTGTAGCTCAGTGGATAGAGCAGTAGTTTCCGAAACTAAAGGTCGGCAGTTCAAGTCTGCCCAAGGGCACAGATAAGAGGCATTTCGGGGTGTGGCTCAGTTGGTAGAGTGCTGCGTTCGGGACGCAGAGGTCGTGGGTTCGAATCCCGCCACCCCGACACCAGAGGCGATTACGGCAAGTTCCGTGGTCGCCTTTTTCCGTTTTATACCGCGCGAGCCCTTTGTTCACCATGCGTCAGTTGCCAAGAAAATTCCATAGAAGGAAAAGAGAAGTGACCGTCATCAGAACGGTTGCAATGCCAAAATAATCAGACTGGAAATTATTGGTACAGCGCCCCATTATTTCTTTATGAGGCCAGCTTTTTTGGCTGTTGCTTTCATCGTGTATTAATAATCAACTTATAGTGGGTCCTGTTTCAAACTTATTCCATGTAATATAGGTTTAATATATACTGTCGACATTCAGGATGTGGTTGGTAAAGCACATTTTCTACTGTAAAGCCATCATTTCTGAAAGTCGTGGATACAATAGCACCTTATGTGGGTTCGGCGTGTTGGTATCATATTCTAAAAAGAAGGGAGAAGCCTCTCCCGGCTTTTTTTTCTAAATCTAATGTTACCGGCAATGCGGAAAAAAAAGGATGCTCTTTCAGTTTTTGTTACAGGTGATGTTACGATTGACTGGAATATCGCACATGTCTCACGTGGATCGCATGAACAAACTGACTGGATTGGAGAAGATATTTGCAGAATGAGCTGGCAATATGGCAGCGCAGCTCTTCTTGTCGACCTCATTACGGCCATGTCGAATCAGCTCAAGGAAGAACTGCTTTTTTCCATAGAGATTACAAGTACTCATACAACCTCACAAGAGCCGATTGATCCATACGACCCGCACTACTACCATTGTTACTCTGTCTGGGCTCCTTACCCTGACATGGACGCTCCCGATACCCTTATCTGGCGGGTTGAGCGCTTTCTTGGTCTTGACCGGTCATCCAAAATAGCCACGGAACACAATGGCGTTGACAATGTGCCCGCGAGTTCCAAAAATGCAGATATTATTGTTATCGATGATGGAAACCTTGGGTTCAGAGATCACCCTGCTCATTGGCCCCAGTCGATACGTCAGCCTCTAAAGGATAAAAAAGCTCCCTGGATTATTGTTAAGATGTCAGGGCCTGTCGCTGAGGGGGCCTTATGGGAGCATCTTGTGTCAAAATTTTCGGATCGCCTGATTGTTGTTTTATCCATTAACGATTTGCGGCAGTCGGCCATTCAGGTCAGCGCTCAAATTTCATGGGAAAAAACAGCCCAGGAACTTATCTGGGAACTGACTCACAATCCCATGATCAATACTCTAACTCATTCAGCATATAGTGTTGTTTCTTTTGGTCCGACTGGAGCAGTGCTTCTTCCCGGACATAAAAAGAGTGATGAAGCTCCTCAACTTCTTTTTGATCCATTTTACATGGAACGTGAATGGCCGGCAGGAAAGGGGAAAATTATCGGCAAAACATCGGTATTGTTAGCTGGAATTGTTCGTGAAATCATCATCAACACTGAAAATCCTGATCTTACCAAAGGAATTCAGTCCGGCGTTACTGCAATGCGTTATCTCCATAAAGCCGGATATGAGAAAGATACTGACGTTTCGCCCCGATTGCGCTTTCCCATTGAAGGTGTCGTTACTTCGTTGAAAAGTCTGGAGACGCCACTGGCAACTGCTGATTTTCCAATATTTGATATAGAAAACAAATCACAGCCCTCTTCCTGGACAATTCTCAGAGATCGATACCATGATGACCTTGAAGAGTTGAGTCACCGGATTGTGCTTGAAGGCGCCAAAGCTGCATTGAAAAATGTTCCAATTGGTGAGTTCGGAGAACTGGTTACAGTGGATCGTCAGGAGATTGAGTCACTCAGAAGTATTCATAGTCTGATTGCAGAATATTGTAATCAGCAGGAAGAGCGTCCGGTTTCAATAGCAGTTTTTGGCCCTCCGGGGTCAGGCAAATCATTTGCCGTCAAGCAAATTGCCAAGGTTGCCAGTCCTGATAAAAAAATTGCTGAGAAAACTCTTACCTTTAATCTTTCTCAGTTCAAAGGTCCGGCTGACCTCATTGATGCTTTTCATCAAATCAGGGATATAGCCTTATCAGGTAAGATTCCTTTGGCGTTCTGGGATGAGTTTGATTCATCGCTCGACGGGAAACCTTTGGGCTGGTTGCGTTTTTTTCTTGCTCCAATGCAGGACGGCGAGTTTCAGCAAGGACAACTGACCCATCCAATAGGGAAAGCTATTTTTGTTTTTGCAGGTGGCACCTCCTCCAGTCTCGATTCCTTTACGAAATCAAAAAAACAAAACCAGTTTGTCGAAGCAAAAGCCCCCGACTTTTTAAGTCGCCTGAAAGGGTTTCTCAACGTCCTTGGGCCGAATCCTCAACTCTCTGAGGAACGTGATGACCCTTATTTTATAGTACGACGGGCACTTCTTCTGCGATCATTGTTCGAGCGGTTGACCCCTCAATTGTTTGATGTAAACCATAAACTCCGAATTGATACCGGAATCATGCGAGCTTTTCTCCGGGTTGATTCTTATCGCCATGGGTCCCGTTCGATGGAGGCAATTGTTGCTATGAGCAGGCTTGGAAACGCAACACATTTCAATCGCTCCTACCTCCCTCCCGAAGAGCAACTAAGACTGCATGTTGATCCTCACTCTTTTGTGGCACTTGTTCATCACCTTGAACTCCGGGAACAACTTCTCGAAAAATTAGCCCGTCTTAACCATAAATTGTTTTATAACAATCTTAAAAGCCAAGGCTACATATGGGGAAAGGTGACCGATGAAGATGCGGATCCAAAAACGCACAGCTCCCTTGTCAGCTTTACGGCACTGTCACCCCATGAACGTGAAGAGAATCGTGCGGCTGTCCGAGATATCCCCAATAAACTCGCGACGTTTGGATACGCCATTGTTCCAATGCGTAACAATGAGCAAGCGGTTGAATTCCCGATTCCGGAGCTGAAGGAAATGGCTAAACTTGAACATGAGAGGTGGATGGATGCCAAACTGAAAGATGGGTGGACATATTCTCCTCATACCAACAAAGAGAAAAAGCTCCATGCTCTTCTTGTCGATTGGGAAAGACTGTCGAAAGAGGAAAAAGATAAAGACAGCTCGCTGGTTTCAGAAAGTATCCCTCGTTTACTGAAGGAGGCCGGTTATACAATAGTAAAGCTCTCCAATACATGATCGGCAAGCTTCGCTATGTTCATTTATGATTGTTCAGTAGTCATTTCTTTCACGAAATGCAGGTTATGAAAAACGATATAACTTCCGATGGATTTGCTGGCCTTTCTGCTGCAGAGGTTGCAGAACGGTTGGCTTTGGACGGTTACAATGAGCTGCCATCTGCCGGGCGACGGAGCATTTTTTCTACCGCCTTTGAGGTAATTCGAGAACCGATGCTGCTGCTGCTGGTTTCGTGCGGAGCTGTCTATCTGGTTCTTGGCGATGTACAGGAGGCTCTCATGCTTCTTGGGTTTGTGTTTTTTGTTATGGGATTGACCCTTTATCAGGAACGAAAAACCGAAAATGCGCTCGAAGCCTTAAGGGATCTTTCCAGCCCCCGAGCTCTGGTTATCAGGGATGGCAGTGAACGGCGCATTGCTGGACGCGATGTGGTTGAGGGTGATATCGTTATTGTCAATGAGGGTGATCGGGTTCCTGCCGATGCCCGACTTCTCTCCTGCCTCAATCTTTCGGTTGATGAATCTTTTTTAACCGGTGAATCTGTTCCTGTCAGAAAATCCGATAATGAAACGGACGGCAAAGAGGTGCATCCGGGAGGAGATGATCTTCCTTTCATCTATTCGGGAACCCTTGTTGTTCAGGGGCAGGGGATTGCCCGTGTTACAGCAACCGGTATCAGGAGTGAAATCGGGAAAATCGGAAAGGTTTTGCAGGCTGTGGAGACGGAAAAGACCCCATTGCAGCAGGAAACAGGGGTATGGGTTCGTAATCTCGCGTTTGTCGGGCTTTTCTTATGCGTTGTGGTGATTGTATTCTATAGTCTCAGCCGAGGCGATCTCTTGAATGGCATACTTGCCGGGATTACCCTTGCCATGTCAATCCTGCCTGAAGAGCTGCCTGTTATTCTGATGATTTTTCTTGCCCTCGGGGCATGGCGCATGTCAAAAAAACAGGTACTTACACGACGTATGCCGGCGATAGAAGCTCTCGGCTCGGCGACTGTTCTCTGTGTTGACAAGACGGGTACGCTCACCATGAACCGTATGACGGTAAGTAAACTCTTTGCCGGGGGAGAGGTTATTGCTATTGGATCGGACCAAAAAGGCTCTATGCCGAAAGGCTTTCATGAACTGATCGAATACAGTATTCTTGCCAGTCAGCTTGATCCTTTTGATCCTATGGAACAGGCAATAAAGCAGACAGGGAGAGACTATCTCCGAGAGAGTGAGCATCTGCACCATGACTGGACGCTTGTGCATGAATATCCGCTATCGAAAGAGCTGCTTTCACTTTCCCGCGTATGGAAATCACCGGATAGAGAAGAGTATGTGGTTGCTACTAAAGGGGCTCCTGAGGCAATCATTGATCTTTGTCATTTTGATGCCGCCGAGAAAGAGCTCCTGTCAGCTCATATCAGCGAAATGGCCGATAAGGGGTTACGGGTACTGGGTGTGGCAAGGGCACTCAGTCAGCAGCAATTATTACCTGAAAAGCAGCATGATTTTGTTTTTGAATTTCTTGGTCTCATAGGGCTTGCTGATCCGGTCCGGCCAACGGTGCCATCGGCAATTTCCGAATGCTATGGTGCGGGAATCCGTGTGGTGATGATTACAGGTGATTATCCCGGTACTGCCAGGAATATTGCCCGCCAGATAGGACTGAATGATGCAGATAAGGTTATGACAGGCTCCGAAATGCAGGCTATGACGGACATTGATCTTCAGAAGATGATTAATGATGTGAATATTTTTGCAAGGGTTGTGCCTGAGCAGAAATTGAGACTTGTCAAGGCATTCAAGGCAAATGAAGAAATTGTTGCGATGACAGGGGATGGAGTCAATGATGCCCCGGCTCTGAAAGCCGCCAGCATTGGAATAGCTATGGGTGGACGAGGAACTGATGTTGCCAGGGAGTCGGCTTCACTGGTGCTCCTTGATGATGATTTTTCTTCGATTGTGCAGGCGGTAAGGATTGGACGCAGGATTTTTGACAATATCAGAAAAGCCATGGCCTATACTCTGGCGGTTCATGTTCCTATTGCAGGGATGCTGATCTTTCCGGTGCTGTTTAACTTTCCGCTTGTTCTTTTGCCTGCACATATCGCTTTTCTTGAACTCATCATTGATCCGGCCTGTTCCATTGTTTTTGAAGCTGAAGAGGAGGAAGAAGATGTTATGAAGCGACGGCCCCGTAACTCCAGAGAGCCCCTTTTCAGTCGTCAAACGATAGCTTTAAGTATCATGCAGGGAGTTATTGTTCTTGCTGTTGTTCTTGGTGTTTTTTGGTATTCCCTCAACAGGGGAGATAGTGAGCCGGAATTGCGGGCATTGACCTTTACAACACTGATTATTTCAAATCTTGCCCTGATTTTGACTAACCGGTCGTGGAGCCGAACATTTATCGCAACACTGCGTTCTTACAATTATGCTTTGCTGCCGTTACTTGCTGGTGCGGTTCTCCTGCTTGCGGTTGTGCTCTATGTTCCTTTTTTTGTAACGTTATTCAAGTTTGCCGGCATCCATCCCCTTGATCTTGTTATTTGTTTTCTGGCTGGGCTTGCAAGTGTGCTCTGGTTTGAGGCACTGAAATGGTTTGGCTTTTTTAGAAATAAGACAAAAGCCGGATGAACTACTGCGCAATACCTGCTTTCAAAAGGAGCGGGAGGTGGTCGGAGTAACCGCCTTTATATTTTCTTTTTTCATAGGTTGCATAGGGCCTTTTACCGGATTCGTCTAGCATTTTTGAAAACGAGAAGCAGCGGAAGGCACTCTTTCGAGCATAAAGGCCTTTGTTGTCCAGCATGCCGGAGGAGAGAAGAATCTGGTCGATGTGCTGCCATTTGTTGTGGAAGGAGAAACTTCCAATTCCCTCATAACCGCTCCAGCAGTTGTAGACGAAATCCCTGCCGTTTGAGTTAACCTTTGCAGCATCCTCTGTTGAACCAAGCACCTCTTTCAGTGAGCGGTTTTCAGGCTCGTCGTTGAAATCGCCCATGACAATGATATCAGCAGCAGGGTTTCCGACACGCAGGCTGTCGAGAATATGCCTTGTTACTGTTGCAGCCGAAATTCGCTTGCGTTCCGTCCACTCAGTATCGAAGGAGCGTGACGGCCAGTGGTTCAGAATAACGTGAAAGGGGTGGCCTGCAGCAGAAAATCCGGCGACAATGATCTTTCTTGTCGAGCGGCCTTCCATTGGTACAGTGTAGGCTTTCGATGCTATTGCACGAAGCGTTTGCGGGTTATAGGCCAGAGCAACATCGATGCCTCTCGGGTCCGTTGACTCATAGTATATGGTTTTGTACCTGATGCCGCTTATGGGGTCGAGTGTTCCCTTGAAGACTCGCTCGTTTTCCACTTCCGCAAACGCAATGATGTCCGGATACTTCTTGTAGTCGGGGTGCGCCTTTATTACCAAAAGGGTATGGCGGACGCGCATCTGTTTCAAAAGGAGTTTCTTCTCCGTCCAGTTCATGCTCCCTTCAGGAGTGAAGTCATCGTCATCAGTAGCCGGGTCGTTTGCGGGATCGAAAAGATTCTCAACATTCCACCACATAAAAAGCACTGATTTTTCTGGCTTTGGATTGGCTGTGGCAGGGCAGGAAAGACTATAAGCCATTCCGAAAAAGAGAAAAGCAGAAGAGAGTAATTTTCGCATATCCTCGTTCTATTCTTTCTGAATCATTCTGTTGATGTATCAGTAACTCTTCGACAGAGTATCCATGAACGCATACATGAGAACAATCACAATGGAAGTTGTGAATGAAATGATAACTGAATTTAATCCAGAAAAGCATAATTTATGCGTAATATTTTATCATCCATTCACTTAAGGCAACCGCAGAAGAGCTGAACCCGCAGGTATTTCTTGAAGCTTTTTTGCGTGAAAGCTGTCCTCAAACTTATCGGTTATGCCAGGGTATGGATGTTGCAAAAGATCCTGGAGTATCTGTTCCGACGACCTACCGATGGATTCCCGCATCCAATAGCCATTAACGGGCTTTAAAATCCGGTTTCTGAGGCGACTCCTTTTGCAATAAGTAAATGCCAGGCTCCCTTGGTCATAGTGAGTTTTTTCGGTTTGTTCTACCACACCCCGCACCTGGCAACACAACAATTTTCAACTTCTCAGAAATTCCAACAGGTCATTGTTGAGCTTCTCTTTGTGCGTCTCTGTCAGACCGTGAGGTGCACCCTCGTAAATCTTCAGTGTCGCATTTTTTATCAGTCTGGCAGAATGTAACGCTGAAGCAGCGATCGGGACAATCTGATCGTCGTCACCATGAATGATCAATGTCGGGACGTCGAACTTCTTGAGGTTTTCAGTGAAGTCCGTTTCGGAGAACGCCTTGATACAGTCGTAGGTGTTTTTGTGACCGGCCTGCATTCCCTGGAGCCAGAAGGAGTCGATCATGCCTCGAGAGACCTTGGAGCCGTCTCTATTTGCACCGAAGAACGGTCCGCTGGCGAAATCCTTGTAGAGCTGTGACCGGTCAGCGACTGCATTGAGGCGAATCTGGTCGAACACCTCTATCGGCAATCCATCGGGATTATCTGCTGTTTTCAGCATCAATGGCGGAACAGCGGAGATCAGCGCGGCTTTTGAGATACGTTTTGTGCCGTGACGACCAATATAGCGTGCAACTTCGCCCCCGCCCGCGGAAAAACCGATCAGTACAGCACCATTCAGGTCAAGCATTTCGATGAGCTCTGAGAGGTCATCAGCATAAGTGTCCATATCATTACCATTCCAGGGCTGGCTCGACCTTCCATGGCCACGACGGTCATGAGCTATACAGCGATAACCGTTCGAAGCCAAAAACAGCATCTGAGCTTCCCAGCTATCCGAACAGAGCGGCCAACCATGGCTGAAGACTACAGGCAACCCTGCTCCCCAGTCCTTATAGAAGATCTGTGTACCGTCTTGCATCGTAATCATATTCATCAATACCATCCTTTTGTTTATCTGTAGCAATGGAAGTTCGGTTTATATATAAATTATATAAAAATCATTGATCAGTTGACAAAAATATAATTAATTGTGAATATTTTAAAACGTTTTGTAAATAAAACAACTATACATTATATGTGTTGGAGTTTTGATTGATCTGTTGTCCGAGTTCGACAATCCATATCAGCAGGCGATGGAAAAGGATCTGAAAATTTCAAATTCTATCTGACAGCTGAGATCTATTATGAGCCAGTATTAGATTTATAACAAGTAGGCAGAGGCAGAGTTGGAACTGGTGCAGTCCCGATTGGCTGAATTGAACGCTGGCGCAAAAGAACCGCTTTATTTATTCAAGAATACATAGGAGAGCCGTGATGCATACGATACTGGGAGCCGGGGGGGCAATTGGAGCGGGATTGGTCATGGAACTTGTTACAGCCGGTCATCAAGTACGTCTTGTTGGTCGAAACCCTACTAAGGTACCGGGTTCGCTTGAAATTGTTGCGGCAGATATTTCAAATCTCCATGAAACAATCCGTGCAGTTTCCGGATCGACTGTAGTTTACTTGCTCGTTGGCCTTAAATATGACTTGAAAGTGTGGACTGAACTGTGGTCGCTTATCATGAATAACACGATTGAGGCCTGTAAAAGAGCAAATGCAAGACTGGTTTTTTTTGATAACGCGTATATGTATGGAAAGGTCAACGGACATATGACCGAGGAGACGCCTTTTAACCCATGCAGCAAAAAGGGTGATATTCGTGCACGGATAGCCACTACCTTACTAAGCGAGATCAGCTCTGGCGGGCTTAATGCCACTATTGCACGATCTGCAGATTTTTATGGTCCCGGCGCCAGAAATAGCGTCGCGAATATGCTTGTGTTCGACAAATTTTCCAAGGGCGGATCTGCTATGTGGCTTGTCAATGATTCAGTTCCACACTCCTATACCTTTACCCGTGATGTTGCGAAAAGTCTTGTCATACTAGCCGAATCCGAAACAGCTTGGAATCAGACATGGCATGTTCCGACAGCGGCAAATCCTCCAACTGGCAAGGAATTTATCAACCTTGCGGCAAAGGGGTTCGGTGTTAAACCGAAACACAGAGTACTCAAACGCCCGCTTGTAATGGTTGCTGGTTTGTTTGATTCAAATGTCAGAGAGTCTTACGAGATGCTTTACCAGAGTGAAGCCGAATATGTTTTCGATTCATCAAAGTTTTCAAAGGCATTCGGATATGAGCCGGCCTCCTATGCTGAGGGGATTAAAATTACCTCTCAAGCTTATAAGTAATACGCAGGGTTCATGAATTACTGGGCTGAGGATATTTGGAATGAGAATAGGTGACAAGAGCCATTATGTTTGAAAACCCGATGCTGCCAGCCTCAATCGCAGATTTTGTGAGAGGAGTATCAATGCAGTTATCGCCCCATTGATCACCAAAGCTTTCTTTTTCTGCAATTATAAGCGTCTTGCGTCTTATCCGGTCTTTCAAATGTTCAACATTATTGGAGAGAGGAAAATGAGCGAACTGAAAAACAAAACCTGCGTGACCTGTTCGGAAGGCCTGGAACCTATACCTCCAGGCGAGATACATAAGTTATTAGCTGATATTCCGGAATGGGAAGTAACAGCAGATGATGGTATAAGCCGATTACAGCGCACCTTTACGTTTAAGGATTTCAAGAGTGCAATCGCTTTCACTAACAAGGTAGGTGAGCTGGCTGAGGTCGAACAGCATCATCCAAAACTTGTTACTGAATGGGGAAAAGTGACAGTAATCTGGTGGACACACACTGTAAATGGAGTGCATATGAATGATTTTATAATGGCCGGTAAAACCAACGCACTGCAAGCCGGTTGAATGCATAGTTAAAAGGGCAACAAAAGCTAATACCTCACTCCTTTTGGTGTTCCCTTCTGTTTCGCCGTCTATGAGGTCTTGCTTTATCTTCAATAAATGGATCAGGATTGGTGTTTCAGATACGAAAAGAGAGAGTTGATATTCTTTACAACTCTCTCTCTTTGGTCATCGATTAAAGAATCAATGAGTAACGTTTATACTACTTTCAGGGCTGTGGCTGATGTTGTCAACCCTGAATGGCGGTATCTTCTATGCCCATTGCGGTAGTAATAATGGCGGTGATGATGCCTCCTTCCCCCTAAGTTAATATTTACACCTACACTGGCTTGAGAATCAGCAACGGGAGTGCCCAAAAACATTCCGGCAATTCCTATGGCTATCAACATGGTTTTTTTCATCATTAATCTCCTGTTCAGTTGTTGTTAAATAACGACAGCAATAGCCGCTTGTCAGTTTCCGGTCATTTTGCTGCAGAGACACCACTCTGGGTTGTCCCTGTCTGGTTTGCCACGTATCCGCTTTTTGCGTTTGCCGGATTTTTAACACCTGCATCATCAGCCCAGATAGAAGCTGAGCATCCTGCGAGCGTCATCAGTAGTGCAACTACTGTTACTGCTTTGATCTTCATACGAGTCTCCTTGTTTTTCTGTTCTGTTCAGCAAGAGAGTTGCAACTCAGCCAACCTGTCACCTTGCCAAAATCCTCAACCTGTTCATCCTCTCTTTGTTATAACTCGTAACGTTACAGTCCAAATCTGAGACCGAGCAAGACGCTGTTGCTTGAAAGTCGGCTCTGGTTACCATCATTCAACGTGAATTCAGCAGTTGAGAAGTAGCGATAGCGGGCATC
Source organism: Chlorobium sp. (assembly GCA_005843825.1). Classification (GTDB taxonomy): domain Bacteria; phylum Bacteroidota; class Chlorobiia; order Chlorobiales; family Chlorobiaceae; genus Chlorobium. The sequence goes on along the minus strand of SZXX01000033.1, from coordinate 43,770 downwards.
AAGCTTCACTTTATGGCTGATAGGAATCGATACGCCGGCACCAAGCTGGTAGGCAAAAACACTGTCATGCTCGGACCATCCACCAACGCTCTCAAATTGAACGCGAGCCGGGCCTACACCTGCAGTAAGGTATGGCTTGACTCCGCTGCCGGTATAGATGTCCCAGTAGGCGTTTGCCAACAGAGAGACTACTTCAACATCTCCGTTGTAAGTAATGGTAGATGACGGGCCATAGCGTTTGTCCACGGTATTTTTCTGATAGCCGAACTCGCCTTCAAAACGGTAGCAATGCTCCCTCATTCCAATTGCGCCGAGAGCAGTAAGGCCGTTACTCAGTCCATATTTGTACGCGCCATCCTTGGTGTCGTTCATCCAGGAACTGCCGACATTTCCACTGATGTAGGTTTCAGCTGATGCGGGGGCCGCCGAAAAGCCAGTTATCACGGCTGCGGCAAGGAGTGAATAAATCTTTTTCATGGTTTTTTCATGGGTTTTGTTCATAAAGCTCAAGTACTAATATAGATCATATATAATATAACTATAGTAAACTTAAGTTACTGGGTAATAATTCAAATATTTATTATATAATAAGTGTTTCTTCTGGAATTTAATATATATTTAATATGTACTAATAGAGTGCGGGGCATGTAAGGCGTGATGACTGCCGGCAGGATTTATAGAGATGAAGAGTATTTCAAACTGGAGGATAGCGGTCAGATCCAGCTTTGGCAGAGAAAGTCTTCTGTTTTTGTTTTGTGAGGGTGTCGATTTTCTGAAAAAAAACTAAATAAATTGAGGTGAAAAATGAAACCGTTTACATCGTCATTAGTAGTAAAGGCAATGTTTGTTCCAGGAATGATCTTTCTTGGTGCCTGTTGCCATGAAAGGCCTGTGGTTGAAGCTCCGGCGCCACCTCCTCCACAGCGAGTCGAGGTTGTTGTGCCTGGCCTCGGTGATGTGTTTTATGATTTTGATAAATCCGAACTTCGCTCGGATGCTGTCGCACAGCTGAAGACCAATGCCAACTGGATACAGTCAAATGGAGCAAGGAAGGTTGTCATCGAAGGTCATTGTGACGAGAGAGGCACCAATGAGTACAATCTTGCTCTTGGTGAGCGTCGAGCAAACAGTGCAAAAGATTACATCGTTAATCTAGGCGTTGAGCCTGCCCGTCTGAAGACCGTAAGCTATGGTGAAGAAAAACCTTTTGCAGATGGTCATAACGAAGAGGCATGGGCGCAGAACAGAAGGGCTCACTTTGTTACTGAATAACAGACCTGAGGTTGTTATAAAATTCAGAAGAGTTGTGTGAGTTGTTCTTTCGTTGGTGGTTGTGTGTGGATGGTTTCAAGGCTGACTCTTTTTGAGAAGAGCAGCTTTGAAGCCATTTTTTTTGTTGGTACGATAGCGGGGGAAGGGAAGCGCTGAGTGGAAAAGGGATGAGTCGAGAGTGGGCGTTGCTGGTGCTGAGGGTGGAGTTATTAAATCTCCGGTCATGTTTTTTTTTATGTAACAGTTGCAATAATATAATCCGCTGAGCCCCTTCATCGTTAATCAAGCTGTCAACAGTTAATAATCGAAGCACATCTTCATCCGGGGTCAGCGGAAAGGGTTATCAAACGGCACTCATGTATCGCGATACGGTAGCATTGTTGAACAGATGAGATGGCAGAAGATTGTAGTAGAGCTCTTCGTAATTATCCACCATACACTCTCTTGAAAACCGCTGTTCAAACTCCTTGCGGCAGGTTTTTCTCGATATCTGGTCGACATTGTGAATAGCCTTGATAAAATCAAGTTTTTTCTCACAGATAAACCCTGTCTTGCCATGGGTAATCACTTCCGGAGCTGAACCGCATCCTGTAACTATAACCGGAGTTCCGCAGGCAAGCGCCTCAATCATCACCAGACCGAACGGTTCCGGCCAGTCGATGGTATTCAAGAGGGCTTTCGCATTTTTCAGCAGTTCAACCTTGCGCCTGTCATCCACCTCACCGACATACTCAATAAGCGGATGATTAAGCAGAGGCCTGATTTTTTCCTCAAAAAAGCCTTTATCGGCCGGATCAATTTTAGCGGCAATTTTCAGGGGTATGTTGCATGCCCTGGCAAGCATGATTGCTTCCTGAGGCTTTTTCTCTTCTGAAAAACGTCCCAGATAGAGAAAATAATCGTCAGGTTTGTCGTTGAATTCAAAGATGGATTCAGGGTAGCCGTGATAAATAGTTTTGACCCAGTTGACCTCCTTGACAGGACGCCGCTGGGAATCACTGATGGAGACATAGGCCATATCCGGATATGTACGCATTATTGCGGCAGTGTCACCGAGATCCAGTCTGCCATGCATGGTCAGGACGGTCGGTACTTCGGCCTTATAAGCATACGGCAAGGTCAAAAACTCGAGATGGGAGTGAATGATGTCAAATTCATGGGCCATTTTCTCATAGACCCGGCTTAACATCATCATGTTGACCATTATCGGCGTATGCGGCTTTTTTCCAAGCCGAAGACTCTCTCTGATCGGCGCCACGAGGCGGGCAGTTGTCAGGGAGTCGCCGGAAGCAAACAGGGTGACATCATGTCCCTTCTCGACCAGTCCTTCAGTCAAATGGTAGACAACACGCTCTGTTCCTCCGTATTTTTTTGGTGGCACCCTTTCTACCAAGGGGGCGATTTGAGCAATGCGTAGTTTTTTCATGACGCTTCACTCCTTATGTAACCGCCGACGTTCAAAAAGAGGCTTTCAAAACGAGAGCCATGCACCAGTGCCTTACGCCCCTCGGATAACCAGACTCTTATGGTTTTGAGAGGCTTTCCGATTATTCTGGAAATAGCGCGGTGTTTGAGCCCGGAAATTGCGGACAACAGGACTGAAAGGCGTATATCTGCATCCTGCCTGAGACGGGTAGTTTCAGGGGTTTCTTTGGAAAAGCAGGGTGTTTCGGGCAGGCTGTATGCATCATCCTGATCAATACTGTCTAGATAGCAGGTTCTGAATGTTGTAAACACTTCAGTTTCCGAACTTTTATTACGAACATTCAGATAGGTGCTGTTCACCAGTTCAGTGGCTTTTGTCTCTGAACCGGTAAGCCAATGGGCCAGACTGTAAATATCATCCATTAAATCCAGCGGTGTTCTTTGTGCCTTGATCATAGAATCTCCTTGGATATGATTATACAAGCGGATCTGTGGCTGTTAATTGACCGCAAACCCGCTTGAATTAAATCTCAGTCACCGTTCAATTTTTAATCTTGTCAGCGATATCCTTAATGGAGGCACTTAATGAACGCAACGCACCTTCAACACCCTCCTTGAGTTTCTCCCAGACATCCTCACCGGCTTCGCCCAATTCCTTCAACATCTTTGTTGCATCTTCAACAGCTTTTTCTAGATGATCAACCTCTTTGGCATAGGTAATACGGGCATCTGCTTTACTCTCCTTAACGTTGGCCTTGAATTCTGCAAGCCGGGCATGCGCAAGATCCACTTCTGCCTCTGCTTTCTTTTTATAGGCATCTCTTACACTCATAACGAATCTCCTTTATTGATTGAAATTTTCTGTTGATGACACTATTCAAATAAGAGGAAGCTGCTCGTTTCTACAGCTTCCCTTTGCTTTTATCGTGATCATAGAATCAGTAAGTCACCGTTCGGCATTTTCATGCTGAAAAAGATGTTATCGGTTACGGTTTTCATCACTGCGCTGCTGCTCTAGAAGTCTTCTGTTGTTGTCGTCGGTGCGTTGCTGATCCAGCATTCTCTTGTTGTTTTCATCACTGCGCTGCTGATCCAGATTTCTCTTGTTGTTTTCGTCAGTGCGCTGCTGATCCAGGAGTCTTCTGTTGTTTTCATCACTGCGCCTCTGTTCCAGAGTTCTCGTGCTGTAGATACTACGATACTCAGTATCCCGGAACCTTCTGATATCATCCAGACGATGCCTTCTTATACTTGGTGGAAGCTGGCTTTCCCTGACACTCATCCATGGGCCACGGTAGTCAGAAGAGCGATACCATAAACCGTTCTGGTTCAGGTAGTACAAATTACCGTAGTACACAATATCGTAAGGGCTCCCTACGGCTACTGAAAATCCAAGATTTCTCAATTGGATAAACTCAGGCCGGGCACCGATTCTGATATTCAATTCAGCCTTGGCATCACAGGCAGGATTACCAAGAAGCATTCCGGTAATTCCTGCTGCTATCCATATAGTTTTTTTTCATCATTACTTTCTCCTGTTACTATGTTTGTAAGTTTTTATCTCGTGAATCTTTGAGCAGTGAGGAAGGAGAGTGCACTGCCAGGCACTCTTTCAGTGTTGTTAAATACTTCGGCCCTGAAGAACACGGATTACTATTACCACGATTGCGATAACCAGAAGGGCATGAATAAGCCCACCCATCGTGTATGAGGTAACAAGTCCTAAAAGCCAGAGGACAATCAGGATTACTGCGATAGTTTCAAGCATTTCTCTCTCCTTTTAAGTATGAGTACATAGACCAAAATTACATAGACCAATGTCTATCAATCCCTCCTCTTATATACTCATTTTATATATTATTTATTCATAAAAGTGTTATTTTTTTCAGAATAAGCAGTTTTTAAGGTTGCGTATTGAGTTTTTATATATAATATAGGTATGGGTCTTAAGGGGCTTAGCTTGCTTCAAGACCGGTAACGAACAGAGAGTGGAGGCATTCCACAAAGCCAATGCATCAATAAAACTTCAAGGAGAGCATCATGAACGGAAATCCGAAAATTATTGAAATTCTCAACGCCTTGCTTGCTGGTGAGCTGACAGCTATTAACCAGTACATTGTGCATTCTGAAATCTGCAGCAATTGGGGATATGAAAAACTGCACAAAGCCGATGAAAAGCGTGCAATCGATGAAATGAAGCATGCTGAACAGCTTATTACGAGAATTCTCTTTCTCGAAGGAATTCCTGTCGTCAGCCGTCTTAATAAAATTTCAATCGGTTCGGATATTGCTGCACAGCACAAAAACGACATGAATTCAGAAATCGAAACTATAGCCTTGTACAATAATGGCATAAAGCTTTCGGTAGAGGTCGGTGATAGCGGTACTCGTGAACTGCTGGAATCAATTCTCAAAGATGAAGAGGGGCACCTTGACTGGCTTGAAGCACAGATTAGCCAGATCAGCCAGATGGGTATCCAGAACTATCTCGCTGATCAACTGGGATAACCAATGACCCGTATGAAAAAAATGCTCGTTGCCGGTGCATCGGGATATTCAGCCAGATTTCTCAATGAAAGCTAAGAGTGCACCCAGGGACTTCCCAGTCGTATGCGTGGGAGGTTCGGCTGGTGGTCTTGATGCATACATTCGGCTGCTGCAGAATCTGCCGGCTGACTTGGGGGTGGCCATCGTCATCGTCAATCACCTTAGAACCGTGGCTACCATGTTGCACAAGATCCTCCCGAAATACACGACGATGCCAGTTGAGTTGATCACCGACGACCTGGTCATTGAGCCCAACCATGTGTTCATCATCCCGGAGAAGCGTGACCTGCATGTTCTTGATGGCGAATTCCGCCTTGAACCGATTTCCAAGCCCAGGGGATGGCCTGACGTGATCACGGTCTTCCTGCGTTCACTCACGGCCAACTGGGAAGGGAAGCTCATCGCCGTCATCGTCTCCGGCTATGACGGCGACGGTGCGGCTGCGCTTTGCGGCATCAAGGAAGTGGGCGGCATCACCATTGCCCAGAGGCTCGACACGGCGACACAGCCAGACATGCCCGAGAGCGCAATAGAGACCGGGTGCATCGACTTCATCCTCGCACCTGAGAGTATCGCTACAGAAATCGCTAGAATCGCACGATCAATATAGTGTCACGTCACGCATAGAACGTCGTTCAAATAGCTCCAGCACCGGCAAATGCGCCTTGTGGCACCCTGACACGCTATAACTGTGAGCTGCCAGACAATTAAATATCCAGCTCTTTGAAATTCTTCATCTGCACCTTTTTTGCCTCGGTTCAGAAAGAGTGATCTATCAGCAACTCTTCGACAGTGTATCCATGAACGCATTCATGAGAAAAATCGCTAAGGCGGTTGTGAAGGCAAAGGAAGTGAAAGGAAATTAAAACTGATTTCAATTCAGAAACCCATAATTTATGCGTAATATTTAATCTACCATTTATTCATGGCCGTTCAGGTTACCGCATTTATAATTATTGCTAGGAAAATATGCTATCGAAGAATTTCAGTAGCATGCCATATTCGATGACTTTCCTTGTTGTAGTTGGATTCCTCATTGGATTGGCTTTATTCCTCGCCTACCTGGCTGGATACACTCTGGGTAAACGGCGAAGACGATCAGAGGAAAACACTGGAGAGGCTGCAGTTCGAAGGCTGCTCTCAATAGTATTCGCTGGCAAAGACTTTCACCTTATGAATAGCGTCACCTTGCCAATTGGGGGTGGGACAACTCAGATTGACCATATATTGATCTCACGTTTCGGAGTCTTTGTAATAGAGACTAAGCATTACACAGGTTGGATTTTCGGAGATGCTTCAAATCCAACATGGACGCAAGTAGTTTTTCACAAAAGAAGTCGATTTCAGAATCCCATACATCAGAACTACAAACACGTAATGACAGTTCGGGACGTGCTAGACTTTCTTCCTGCGGAAGATGTCCGGTCAGTTGTAGTCTTCACTGGTGATGCAGAGTTCAAAACCTCGCGCCCTGAAGGTGTTCTTCTTTTCAATGAACTTATTAGTCACATCCAGTCGTTCCGCGAGGAAAGGATAAGTGAGAACCGAATGCAGTTTTGTGTAGGTAGGTTAGAGACAACTCGCAGAATGATCAGTGGCCGAACCGACGTGGAACATCTTGTGTTCCTGGACTCGAAATTTGGAAGAGTCAATTGAACAGGGATGGACCTGCGAATTCAGCCTTTTCCTCTCTGAATAACCCATCTCAAATATCTATATCCCAAGAACTCGTAAATAGATCAATTAAATTTCTTTGCTCCACAAGCAGATTCTTTGTTTTTTTGTTCACAACAGCGAAGACAGGAATCAACAATAACTGGGGTGCCGATTAAACCCCGAAGCTCGAAACAGCTATAGATAACAATGCCTGCCGGGCGAGCAATGGTTGAGATATCTGCTAAGGAGTCCCCGTCATGATCCCAAAAAGTGCTTTTTGATGGTTTGCTTGATAGGAATAGGACCTATAGGACGGATGGGACTTATGGGAGTGATAAAAGACGAGGGTTTATGGCGTGAGGGGAGAAAAGAGATCCCTCAATGCGTTTCGGGATGACAAAGAACTATCTGCTTCTTCTTGCAGAGCGTGGTGACTATGCCCTTCCGTGGATGGCCTATCTGATTGACCATATCCTTATGATTTTTCAAGGATAAACTTGGGGTCAACGCCCAGGGTTTTATAAAGCCGTTTAGCCAGTTCCATATTGACCTTACGTTTGCCATGCATGACCTCCGAAAGGCGTGTATCTGTTATTCCCAGCAGTTTTGCCATATCCTTGCGTTTCATCTGCTTCTCAAACATTTTGAGTTCAATCACGTCATGCAGGGTTTCCGGATTTTTTATCACCAGTGATATCGGCATGACAGCATGACGATCTTCGTACTCTTCAATGGCTTTTGCCAGTTCAGCGATCTTGCTGTCGTTAGCTGCATTTTCTCCGTCAGGAAAGGCGTTCATTAAGGATTCAATCGTTATGAGCGCTTTTTCATATTGAGCAACAGTTCTGATTTTCATGGTCACCTCTTTTCGTTTACTCTTGCTGAATGGTTGCTGGGTCGATGTTGTCATAGGCTTTATGGGTGCCAAATCGAAAATACATTAGCAAAACATGGCACAAAAGGTATTTATTTCTTGACGTTTGCCCTGTGTGGTGGGGTTTTATTTTATGACAGGTTGTCAGGCGGGCCGTGTATTTAAGGAGAAGAAAGACAACGTATGATCTCTTATGTATTTGCTATTTTTCTTTGTAACTTATTCGGGATTTTTCTGCTATCAATATTTTATTATCCAACGATCCGGAAAACAGTATGCCCCAGAAGAGTGGTGTCAAGGAACAGGCGAAAGATATCCTTGAAGAGACCCTGGACAAAGAGGCGGTTATTGTGTTGTCAAGGATTTCTGAAGAGATGCAGTTGCTCTTTACGGCTCATCCGGAACCATCAAAGGATGACGTTGAACGGATTGTGACCGGGTTTTTTCTTGAAAACGGAAAATCGGAACAGTTCATTGATGACTGGATCAAGACATCCGGAGAGTACAGCCGCACCAGAGGGCTCAGTGTACAGGATCAGCCGAAAGCCATGCTTTCAGACCTTGGGGTGTTCAGGTTTATGAGTTTTTTGAAAGACAAGGGGCTTACCGATGAACAAATTACCATTGTGCTTACCGGGGCGGTTGAACAGGCAGCTTCCGATAGTGAAGGGTAGCTTGAAGAGAGAAGTTTCAGGTTCCAGACACGTTAACATGCCGCGATAGCAAATCACAAATAAAATCGGTTTACATGAAAAAGACGACGCAGCTTTACGAAGGCAAGGCTAAAAAGGTTTTTTTAACGGAAGACAGCAACCTGGTCATACAGGAGTTCAAGGATGATGCGACTGCTTTCAACAACAAGAAAAAAGGCACTATTGCAGACAAGGGTGTTGTGAACAACGCTATTTCCTGCAAGCTTTTTACGCTCCTTGAGCATGAAGGGATTCATACTCATCTGGTCGAGAAGCTTTCTGATCGCGATATGCTTTGCCGCCATCTTGATATTATAAAGGTTGAGGTTGTGGTGCGAAACATTGCCGCCGGTTCACTTGTAAAGCGGTATGGGTTTGCAGAAGGAACTGTGCTTGCAAAACCCATAGTAGAGTTCTATCTGAAGGATGACGATCTGGATGATCCATTGATGAATGAGTCTCATGCTGTTGCGCTTGGTGTTGCAACCCTTGAGGAGCTGTCTGTGCTGAAAAACCGTGCAGAGGCTATTAATGCGGTGCTCAAAAAGTTTTTTGCCGACAGAAAACTGAAGCTTGTTGATTTCAAGCTCGAGTTCGGCAGGCACAATGGCGAAATTCTTCTTGGTGATGAAATAAGCCCTGATACCTGCCGGTTATGGGATCTTGAAACCAATGAAAAACTGGATAAGGATCGTTTCCGCTTTGACCTTGGCGGTGTAGAGGATGCTTACAGTGAAGTTCAGAGAAGGGTGCTCGAGCTCGATTGAGGCTGAAATTACTGAAGAGAGGGAGGTTGAATGCTTGAGTCTGCGATTGCTTATCTGCAGCATGCTGATCCGTTTTCGATCTATCTGTTTCTTTTTCTGATTGCCTTTTTTGAAAATATAGTGCCGCCGATTCCTGGTGATGTGCCTGTTGCTTTTATAGGTTATCTGATCTATTCAAGCGGGATCACTTTTGCCGGGGCTTTATTCTGGGCTTCTGCGGGCTCGACGGCCGGCTTCATGGTTGTGTATCTGCTCAGTAAATATCTAGGCATGAAGTTATATGCCGAGGGAGGTACATCGGTTGAGAACTGGCTGTCAAAAAGTGCTCATAAGTTTTTCCCTCCTTCCGATATGGATCTTCTCCGCCGGAAATTTGCTGCTCATGGTTATGCAGCTGTGCTGGTAAACCGCTTTCTGTTTGGCTCCAGGGCAGTTATTTCAGTCATGTCAGGGTTGATGGATCTTAGAACCCCGTTAGTCTTTCTTGCTGCAGCCATAAGCGCTACCGCATGGAATGTACTCTTGCTGTACGGTGGATTTTTACTGGGAAGCAACTGGAAGCAGATTGGCGGTTATGCAGCTCTGTACACTGTTCCAGTATCGATTATATTTGTTCTTCTTCTTTCTTTTTCGGTATGGAAGTTTTTCAGGGAAAGAAAGCGCGAACATGAATAATTTTTTTTGTTATTATCACCCGACCCTTAAACTGCACCTTTTTTATTAATTCGCGAGAATTTTGTTGACCTGCCATGGCAAAAGACTTAAAAATGTATCCTGCGGAAAAAAAAGGCGAGCTTCTTCAGCTTGCCACCATTGATGAACTCAATGAGATGGCCCGTCAGGTACGACGGGATATTATCAGAATGCTTGCCAGGGCCAATTCCGGTCATACGGGAGGTTCCCTTGGTATGGCTGATATTTTTACAGCGCTCTATTTCAGGGTGCTTCAGAAGGATCCGCACCACTTCTGGCAGAGTGATGATCAGGACCTTGTTTTTCTTTCCAATGGACACATTGCTCCCGTATGGTACAGTGTGCTTGCCCGTTCAGGCTATTTTCCTCTCAACGAGCTGAACTCCCTGCGCGAGATCGGCTCATACCTGCAGGGACATCCGACATCCGAGGCCAGGCTTCCCGGTATCAGAATCGCTTCAGGCTCACTGGGTCAGGGTCTTTCTGCTGCAGTCGGAGCTGCACTTGGCCTGCGTATTGACGGCAATGATCGTGATGTGTTCTGTCTGATGGGAGATGGCGAGTGCCAGGAAGGACAGATCTGGGAAGCTGCCATGAGTGCCTCCCATTACGGGCTTGGAAAACTTATCGGTATTGTTGACTGCAATAATGAGCAGATCGACGGTGAGGTCAACGATATTATGCGCGTTGAACCATTTGCTGATAAGTGGCGCTCATTTGGCTGGGATGTCTATCATTGCGATGGAAACGATATTGAGGATTTTGCAAGTACTGTTGAAGCTATCAGGGCTGATGAAAATCGCACAAGACCATCGGTTGTGCTTGCCGTAACCATTATGGGTAAAGGTGTTCCGTTTTTTGAAGGGACTATGCCGGACAAGTCCAACTGGCACGGAAAGCCGCCGTCAAAGGGTGATGCTGAGAAAGCACTCGCCATCCTTACGGAGACCGTATTCGGTGACTTTTAGGCTGCCAGGGATTTAGTGCAGATTCTGGCGGGTACATACAAAGGGCGCAAAATCAGGAGCTCATCGTCTCAGGCAATACGTCCCTGCAGCAGCCGTGTGAAAAAGTCTCTGTTTGATATTCTTGAGGGGAGAATAGACTTTGAAGGGGTTTCTGTTCTCGATGTGTTTGCAGGGTTCGGTTCTCTTGGTTTTGAGGCGTTGAGCCGTGGTGCAGGTTTTGTTTGTTTTGTTGATCAGCATGTTGATGCACTCAAAGCTTTAAAGTCTACAACCCTTCAGTTAGGTGTTCAGGATCGTATCAAGATTGTGAATTCGGATGTTTCTGCATTTCTTGGTCGTGCTGTAGAAGCATTTGATCTTGTCTTTTGTGATCCACCGTATTCCTGGCCTGATTACAACCTGCTGATTGAAAAAATTGTCGGAGGGAAACTGCTTGCAGAAGAGGGCTTTCTGCTTATCGAGCATAGTACTCATATTGATTTCAAGCAGTCGCCGTATTATTCTTTTCACAGGGATTATGGTATGACAAGAGTTACTTTTTTTCAGCACTGAACAATTATTGCTGCCGATGAAACAGAAAGCCATATACCCGGGGACGTTCGATCCCTTCACCAATGGCCATCTCGATGTCCTTGAACGTGCGCTTAATATTTTTGAGGAAGTCATTGTCGTCATTGCGGCAAACAGTAATAAACATGCACTGTTCAGCGCTGAAGAGAGGCTTGGAATGATCAGGGAGGTTATTGCCGATTATTCCACCGTGAGTGTTGAGATGCTGCATGACGGGCTTCTTGCTGATTATGCCCGACAGTTAGGCGCAAGGGCCATTGTCAGGGGCGTACGGCAGGTCAAGGATTTTGAGTATGAGTTTCAAATGTCGCTTTTGAACCGCCAGCTCTATCCTGAGGTTACAACGGTGTTTTTGATGCCGAATGTCAAATACACCTATGTCGCTTCGTCGATTATCAAGGAAGTGGCTTTGCTGGGTGGGGATGTCAGTAAATTTGTGCATCCATGTGTTCTGGAAATGCTGCATCATAAACGAGATGAACAACAATAAATAAATCATTAATAACCATTCGAAATGTCGACAACGCATATTCTTGAAGAAAAATATCTGACACGCAGGGTTCTCAGCATGCAGGAGTCGCAGACCATGCGAATCAGCAATCTTGCGGCTACAATGAAGGCAGAAGGCAAGGATATTGTCAGCCTTTCAGCAGGTGAGCCGGATTTTCCAACTCCTGACAATGTTAATCAGGCTGCTATTGCAGCCATAAATGCAGGGTTTACCCGATATACTACCAATTCCGGTATTCCTGAGCTTAAACAAGCCATTCTTGCGAAGTTCAGGCGTGATAATGATCTGGAGTTTCAAACAAACCAGATAATTGTCAGCAACGGAGGAAAGCAGACTCTTGCCAATACCTTTCTTGCGCTTTGTCAGGAGGGTGATGAGGTGATTGTTCCTGCACCATATTGGGTGAGTTTTCCCGAAATGGTTCGTCTCGCCAGTGCTACTCCGGTTATTGTCCATACCACGCTGGAAAATGAGTATAAAATGACTCCGGCGCAGCTTGAAGCTGCCATTACCCCGAAAACCAAGGTGCTTGTCCTCAATTCGCCATCGAATCCGACAGGATCGGTGTATAGTGAAGATGAGGTGCGTGCACTGGTTAAGGTTATTGAAGGACGCGGGATTTTTGTCGTGTCTGATGAAATGTATGATATGATCGTTTATGGCGATGTCCGTCCTTTTTCTCCAGCAAGGATTCCTGCTATCAAGGATTGGGTTATCGTCAGTAACGGCGTATCGAAAACCTATGCCATGACCGGCTGGAGAATCGGCTATCTTGCCGGACCGAAATGGCTTATTGATGCCTGTGACAAGATACAGTCGCAGACAACATCGAATCCGAATGCTATTGCCCAGAAAGCTGCTGTTGCGGCTCTGACAGGGGATCAGGGGATTGTGGAAGAGCGCCGTGCCGAATTTGAAAAGCGTCGTGATTATATGTATCAGGCTCTTAACAGTATTCCCGGTTTCAAAACAGCCCTGCCGAAGGGAGCTTTTTATATTTTCCCGGATGTCAGCGGAGTGTTTGGCCAGACCTTTAACGGAGTGGTCATGAAGGATTCTGCAGATGTTGCCGAATATCTTCTGAAAGTGCATCATGTTGCCACAGTTCCAGGAGATGCCTTCGGTGCTCCTGAAAACCTGCGTCTTTCCTATGCGGCCTCAATCTCCTCGCTGGAGGAGGCGATAAACCGTATCAGGAGAGCGTTCAAATAAGCGCGGATGCTCAAAGTCCGACGGAGCAGGCTCTATACCCTATGGTTCAGCTGGTATTCCCGCCGGCAGTTCAAGCGGTATTTTAACTCGGTACGCGTTTTTATGCAGGCCGGAGTACGGGAGATGAATCCCCGTATTCCGGTTATTTTTTATGCCAACCATGCCTACTGGTGGGACGGGTTCTGGTCGCAGCTATGCACCGAAGAATTTTTTCATCAGAACCTGCATATCATTATCGAGTATCAGCAGTTAAAGAAACATCGGTTTTTTACCCGTATTGGTGCTTTTTCCATCGATCGGTCCCGCCCGAGAAGCGTGCTCGATACGCTTCGTTATGCTGCTGAGCTGATCACAGCTGATAGTGATCGACAGAATGCCTTGTGGATTTTTCCCCAGGGTAAGATTGAGCCTGTTGACCAGCGGCCACTTCTTTTTTTAAAAGGGACAGCATCCATTGTTTCGCGCGTTCTTGAGAAAACCCCTTCGATTTACCTTGTTTCAGTTGTCAGTCGGATTGAATATCTTGGTGAACAAAAACCTGAGCTGTCACTCTCTTTTTTGGAGCCCCGGTTGCTCACCAGGGACGAATATTCAAATGCTGATGATCTGACCGCTTACATGCAGGGGACGACGGAGCGGCACCTTGACGAGCTTGGTGGCAAGATCAGGAAGGGACGGCTGTATGAAGCCCTGACTCTGGTTAAAGGAAGGGAATCAATAAACAAGCGTATGGAAGCGGTTACGCGTTTTTTTGGTCTTGAAAAACGGTAGAAAGTTATACATGGAAAACGGTAGTGTTTCATGTTTCAGAATTAAAAAAACATAATCTTTTATGAGTAATGTTATATGCAGTTGTCTTTTAGGTGATAATGCAAAGGTCAGGCTGCGGCTTTCACAATTGCTGCATAGTGAGATGGAGGCGATATACGGGGCAGTTACTGAAGAGGTTGTGGATGATATCTGTGAGGTTGAGCTGCAGGGCTGCCGCCGTGAATTTTTTCTCAACAATACCGGTATCCCTTTCACTATAGGTATGCAGGTTATTATTGAGTCTGATGGCGGGTATGATTTTGGCGTTGTTTATTCCATAGGGCAGATTGCCCGCAAAAAGTTTCAGCTGAAAGGCCTGGATAAAAATGGCACTGAGTGTACTGCGGTGTTGCGAATTGCCGATGAGAATGACAATCTGGCAATTTTTGAACTGAAAAAACGGCAGTCGGAGATTCGTGAGGTTTGCCAGAGCAAGATTAAAAAGCATGAACTTGATCTGAAACTGGTTGATGTAGAGTTGCGGATGGACCAGCAGAAACTGTCGGTTTACTATACATCCTCACATCGCGTTGATTTCAGGACTCTTGTTCGTGATTTGGCAGGGGAGTTCAAGGCAAGAATCCAGATGGTGCAGATCACAACTCGTGAAGAGGCCAGAAGGGCAAATGCGTTTGGGCCGTGCGGCTGTCTTTTGTGCTGTTCGAGCTGGCTGCCGAAGATCCACGCGAATCCGTTTTCTGAAAAATCTCAATATTCCGAATCCAACGGAAATGATAACCATGCCTTTAATGTCACAGGAATATGCAACCGCCCGAAATGCTGCCTTGGTTATTCGAAACATGAGAAGGGGTGTCATGCGCAGCCAGCTGCCCAGATAGCTCTTCCTCCGGTAGGAAGCAGGGTGAATACTCCAGAGGGAGCTGCAGTTGTTGAAAATGTTGATGCCCAGAAAAACCTTGTCTACCTTCGCTACCAGAAGAGCGATCAGACTCGCAGGATTCCCCTTGAGAAGTTCAATGCCATGTTTGTAAAAAAATAGGTCCATTTCAGTATGCTTCAGTTTAAAAGAACTCTGGTCACAACGGCGCTTCCATACGCCAATGGACCGGTTCATCTCGGTCACCTGGCAGGCGTTTACCTCCCTGCAGATATTTATGTTCGATATAAAAGACTCAAGGGTGAGGATGTCATTCATATCGGCGGTTCTGATGAACACGGTGTCCCTATTACCATTACGGCTGAGAAAGAGGGTATTTCCCCCAAGGATGTTGTGGATAGATACCATGCCATGAACGTTGATGCGTTCTTGCGGTGTGGTATTTCGTTTGATTATTATGGACGAACAACTTCTGAGCTTCATCATAAAACGGCACAGGAATTTTTTCTAGAGATTGAGAAGAAAGGAATTTTTACCAAAAAGACTGAAAAGCTTTTCTTTGATCGCAAAGCTGACCGCTTTCTTTCGGATCGCTATGTTACCGGTACCTGCCCTATATGCAATAACGGGGAGGCTAACGGTGATCAGTGTGAACAGTGCGGCACTCATTTAAGTCCGCTTGAACTTATCAACCCGAAAAGCAAGCTTTCCGATGCGACACCGGAGTTGCGCGAAACCATGCACTGGTATTTTCCCCTTGGGCGCTTCCAGAAACAGCTTGAAGAGTATGTAGACAGCCATGAGGATGACTGGCGGCAGAATGTGCTGAATTACAGCCGCACATGGCTTAAACAGGGATTGAACGACCGGGCTATAACCCGTGATTTGAGCTGGGGTATCAAGGTGCCTCTCGACACGGCGGAAGCTGCAGGCAAGGTGCTCTATGTATGGTTCGATGCCGTGCTCGGATATATTTCGTTTACAAAAGAGTGGGCAGAAAAACGTGGGCAGGGTGATCGCTGGAAAGAGTACTGGCAGGATCCCGAAAGCCGCCTCATTCACTTTATCGGCAAGGATAATGTCGTGTTTCATACGCTGATGTTTCCTGCTATTCTCATGGCATGGAACGAAGGGCTGGAGAGCGGGCGCTATAATCTTGCCGATAATGTGCCCGCATCGGAGTTCATGAATTTCGAAGGGAGAAAGTTTTCAAAGTCAAGGAACTATGCGGTCTATCTTGGTGAATTCCTTGAAAAATTTCCGGCAGATACCCTGCGCTACAGTATTGCAATGAATTATCCTGAAAACAAGGATAGTGATTTCAGCTGGCAGGATTATCAGAACAGGACGAATGGCGAGCTGGCCGATACTCTCGGGAATTTTATCAAACGGTCGGTTGATTTTACCAATGCCCGTTTTGATGGAGAGGTGCCCTGTGAGTCTACCCAGGAAGATTGGGACTCTCTTGGCATTAACTGGCAGGATACCCTTCGCCAGCTTGACATGGCGTTTGAAGAGTTTCACTTCAGGGAAGCGACCTCTCTTGGCATGGAGATAGCCAGAGCCGCCAACCGGTTTCTTACAGAATCAGAACCATGGAAAGTAATCAAGGTTGACCGCGATGCAGCGGCCAGAGCTATGGCTCTTTCACTGAACCTTTGTCATGCGCTCGCTGTTGCACTCTATCCGGTCATACCTGAAACCAGCAACCGGATTTATGCGATGCTGGGATTTCAGGATTCAATCGAAGATCGTTTTACCAAGGGAAGCTCTCTCGCGCAATCTCTGCTCAGCCCTGCTCTATCGAAAGGGCATAAGCTCAGGGCCGCATCGGAAATACTCTTTACAAAAATCGAGGATGCCGATATCGCTCCGGAGCTCAGGAAAATTGAGGCATTGCTCGCCGAAGCAGAGAAGCGGGAAGCAGGAGCTGAACAGGATCGTATGGAGTTCAAGCCTGTGATCACTTTTGATGATTTTTTAAAGGTTGACTTGCGGGTTGCTACAGTTATAGCTGCTGAAACAGTTAAAAAAGCAGGAAAACTTCTCAAGCTGCAACTGCAGGTAGGCTCTGTAACAAAACAGGTTCTTGCCGGGATTGCTCGCTATTACACGCCTGAAGAGATGGTTGGCAAACATGTGGTACTGGTTGCCAATCTTGCTGAACGCACCATTCGTGACGAAGTTTCAGAGGGGATGATTCTTGCTGTTGAAGGGGCTGACGGGAAACTCTTTGTCATAGAACCTGATGGACAAGATATAAATGGTAAACAAATACAATAAAATGCTTGCTTAAGTGATTTTATTCCGTACATTGTAGCACAAACATCGTGGGGTGGAGCAATTGGTAGCTCGTCGGGCTCATAACCCGAAGGTTGCAGGTTCAAGTCCTGTCCCCACCACAAGTAAAGTCGCCCATCAACAGGCGGCTTTTTTTTGTTCAATTCGTTTTTTGTCTCCCTAACTGTGTATTTTAACCCTGTTACCGACGCTTGTTCTTAAGAAGTGCGGATGGAAGCGTCTTTTCAGGCTTGACAATGTTCGGTTAGAGTTACTGTCACACATGGATATTGAGAGCTCTTTTTTTTCTCCACTTTTTTTTGCAGGCGCTAAGCGCTTTTTTTCCTTTTCCCTGCTCCTTTTTCTTTTATCTCTTATTTCAGCATCTCCTGTTTCAGCGGAACCGTTACTCTGCGGTATAGACCGCCTTGAGGCGTCAGGATTCAGTGAGCTATCGGGTTTGAAAGTCGGTCTCATTACCAATGTTGCGGGAGTCAGCCGCAAGGCGGAACCGGATTATGCCGTCATGCTCCGAAGTGGAGTGAGGCTCAAGTTTATCATGGCACCGGAGCATGGATTTTCGGCTGATATTGAAGCCGGTAAAAGTGTCGGGGGTTCAGTTGTTCATGATACCCTTCCGGTCTTTTCACTCTATGGGACTTCAAAAAAACCGGATATCCGTCAGCTGAAAAGTATTGACATCCTGCTTTTTGACCTTCAGGACATTGGGTCTCGCTGTTATACCTATATCTCTACCATGAAGAACGCCATGCAGGCCTGTGAGGAGTCCGGCATCCCCTTTATGGTGCTTGATCGTCCCAATCCGGTTATTCCACTTTCTCCTTCAGGGTTTATGCTGGTGCCGGGATATGAATCGTTTGTAGGGGATGTCGATATTCCCTTTATTCATTCCATGACAGTCGGTGAGATTGCCTCCCTGCTGAAAGAACAAAAGTATAAACGACTGGATCTGAGAGTGATATCGATGTCGGGTTACAATCGGCGTTTGTTTGCCGATGAATATCCGGGCTTCAGGTTTATCTCTCCTTCACCGAATATCAGAAGTGTTGAGACGGCAATAGTCTATCCTGCGACCGTGTTTCTTGAAGCGACACCCATAAGCGAAGGGCGTGGGACAGACGCTCCCTTTATGCAGCTTGGTGCGCCGTTCATCAACGGGAGGGAACTTGCAGCTCTTCTCAGGCAGTATAAACTGCCAGGCGTGTTGTTTGATGCTGTTGTTTTTCAGCCGGCGTCAAGCAAGTTCAAGGGTGAACGCTGCGAGGGAGTGAAGCTTTCAGTCACGGACAGAAAAACATTTATTCCCTTCAAAACCGGAGCTGCGATTCTTCTTGCCCTGCAGCATCTCTATCCGGAGAAAACAGGCCTTCAGAAAGGCAATATTTTCTTCGACAGACTGGCAGGCTCTCCGCTGTTCCGGGAGATGATCTGCAAACAAGTGCCGCTTGACGATATTATGGTGGAGAGCCTTAGGCAGATAGAGCAATTCAGCCGGACAACTCCTGTAAAGCTGCTCTACCAGTGAGTCACCCTGTTACCTGGCAATGTCTGTCCTGCCCGGCAGTCCGTTTTTTGAAAGCAGTACCTGCCAGAGCTGAATGGAACGGGATCGAAAAGCACCTGAAAAGCTCAGGAGATAGTAGCGCCACATGCGGTGAAACCTTTCTGAATAGCTCGATTGAAGAGCCGGCCACTGTTTTTCAAAGTTCTCATGCCAGGCTTTAAGTGTCAGAGAGTAGTCATAGGTGAAGACGTGCCAGTCTTCCAGCATAAAGAGTCCCTCGTAGGTTTTCGTTATCTGGCTTGCCGATGGAAGCATCGAATTTGGAAAGATGTATTTACTGCTCCATGGATCGCCAATAGTGCAGGGAGTGTTACAGCCTATGGTGTGCAGCAGGGTTAAGCCGTCCTGCTTCAGACACCTGCTTGCCAGGTCGAAATAACTGCGATAATTTTTATAACCGACATGCTCGAACATGCCGATCGAATATATTCGGTCGAAGGAACCCTGCTGCCTGCGGTAATCAGCCAGTTCAATGGTAACAGGCAGCCCGGCACATTGTTCCCTTGCAATTTTGGCCTGTTCGGTTGAAATTGTTATTCCAGTGACTGAAACGTCATAATGTTCGGCAGCGAACCGGGCAGCGCCACCCCAGCCGCAGCCGATATCAAGCAGCTGCATTCCGGGTTGAAGCTGCAGTTTATCAAAAATCAGCCGAAGCTTCTTTTCCTGGGCTTCATCAAGAGTGTCAGCCCCTTTCCAGTATCCGCAACTGTAGATCATTCGATGGTCGAGCATGGCCTTAAAAAGATCATTGCCGGTATTGTAATGTGTTTCTCCGACTGTGAAAGCTCTGGAGGGTCGCTGCAGGTTATATGTTTTGCCGATCCATTTTCCTATGAACATTACCGGTGCTAATATTTTTTCATCAGCTTTTGAACTGACCAGCCGGAAAACAAACTCTTCAAGGTCATCACAATCCCATAAGCCGTCCATGTAGGATTCACCAAGGCCAAGGTTTCCTTCAGTGATGGCGCGACGAAAAACAATGGGCTTGTGGATGTGGATGTCCCATGGGCGGTTACCTCCGATGTTGATATCTGCAGCATCGAAGATTCGCTCAAGCTGTTTTTTGCAGAAGTTGTCAATAACTTCCCGCGAGTGGGGTGTTGGAGGGGAATGGTTATCTCGTAACTGTGATGACCTCACAGTTTCAGGCGAGATGCCTGCCTTTTCCGTTTGCGTATAAATTTGTGTCATGAGTGGACAAATTTTTATTATTTGGCCTCACAATGCTGCAAATTCAGGGGTTTTCTGCTCCAAGGACGGAGTCGTGAACGCTTTGTGATAATTTACGTAAAAAGCTCGTAGTGGTCAAGCCTTTTTCGGCTTGTCATGATGCAGGATGAGGGAGAAGGCTACAGGTCAGCTTTTTTCGGGCGCCCTCTTTTTTTGGAGCCAGGCTCTTTTCCATCAGGTGCTTCGGAGAGTTCCGGTTGTTCGGTTATGTCGTCCGGGTCCAGCATGTGTTCGTCAAGATGTTCCTCAAGATGGGCTTCATTGAGTTCCGGTATGGCAATAAGGTCAAGGTCATCGCTCAGTTCATCAATGGCTTCATAGGCGGGAGCCTGAGATTTCCCTCTCGAACCCCGCTTGCTTTTCATTGCCGGTTCAATGAGTGTTATCACCTCATTGATGGATGAAAAAATGTAGAGCTGTTTGTCGAGATTCGTCAACTTCAGCAGATCCTTGATCTGTTTGCAAAGAGAGACAAAAATCGCCAATCCGCCTGATTGATTGGATAGCTGATGAGCAAGCAGCATTGAACTGATACCGCACGAATCAATGGCTTTTACTTGAGAAAAATCTATGATCAGGTTTTTGCTTTGGTTCTTATTGACGATTTCGTCAATAGCCACCTTGAACCAGTCGCCATGACGAAAATCAAACACCTCTTCCTCGATTTTCATGATGGTTAACTCTTTACGGCTCGATACGGAGTAATTCATAAACCTTATACTTTAATAACTGTAAAAAATTGCTATACAAGTATTTAAAGGCATTTCTTGTTGGCGGGGGGCAGGACGATCAATAAGAAATTTTATCAACTTCATCTTATGCTGAAGCCTTTACTCACTAAGGTAAAAAAAAAGCCCATAGTTAATATTTATTTTCCGAAGTAAATATTCTGTTTTCGCCCTCCCGAAAAAAACTATCCGTCATACCTGACAGCAGGAAATATCAAAACCCCTTTTCCTTATATTATAATTACGTATATTTCACTTTACATAAAATGAAGACAGGTTTGGTTTGGTTTTTTGAGGAGGTATACTTACCTTTAACGTTAGTAACTTAGGTCGAGAGTATGATTGTTTCGTTTGGTTCCAAAGAGACTGAAAACATTTGGCATGGAGAACGAGTAAGGGGTTTGCCAAATGAAATCCAGGAGACAGCGAGGAGGAAGTTGAGAATGATTAACAACTCATTACATATCATTGATTTAAGAGTTCCTCCGGCAAATCGTCTGGAAAAGCTTTCGGGTAAGAACAAAGATTTTTACAGCATCCGGATTAACGATCAATGGCGGATCATATTCAAATGGGCTGATGGAAATGCATCCGAAGCAGAAATTATTGACTATCACTGAAATGAACGAACTCAGAAATATTCATCCGGGAGAGGTTTTGATGGAGGAGTTTTTAACTCCATTAGAAATAACGGCTTACAGGCTTTCCAAAGATATCGGGATACCTCAGACCCGGATATCTGAAATATTGAAAGGGAAGAGACGTATAACGGCAGACACGGCATTGCGTCTTTCACAATATTTCGGGAATTCCGCAAAGTTCTGGCTGGGTCTGCAGGATGACTATGATATAGAGGAAGGAATGCGGATCAAGAAAGCGGAAATAAATTCTATTCTTCGTTACAGGAGCAACGTGGCATAATACCCGTTACCCAAAATTGATTTTCTATTATAGATGTTTCCCGGCCAACCGGTCGACAAGCGCAGCAAGTTCACTCTCGTTTTCAGGAGCGTCTACCCAGGTAACAGCAAGTCTGTTTTTAAAAAAAGTCAACTGGCGTTTTGCGTAATTGCGGGTATGCTGTTTTACGAGATCGATTGCGGTTGAGAGATCGATCTTTCCGTCAAAGTGTTGAAACAGTTCCTGATATCCCACCGATTGCAGTGCAGGTATTTTTCCCTCTGCAAGCATTGCACGATATTTATGATGGAGCATTTTTACTTCGGCAAGCAGTCCATTTTCCAACATCGTCTCTGTGCGCTGGTTGATGCGCATGTAGAGCTTCTCGCGGGGCATAGAGAGGCCCCAGGCAAGAAAGCGAAGGCCAGTTACTGCTTTTCCCTGTGCCTGCAGTTCCGTAACGCTTACACCTGTTATTTCTATGATTTCAAGGCTTCGTATGAGCCGCTGTGTCTTTGTTGCATCAAGGGTGGCAGCCTGCTGAGGGTCTTTTTGGAGAAGTTTTTTATAGAGCTCTTCTTTTCCGATGCTTTCAAGTTCCTGAAGAAGCTTTTTTCTGATTTCAGGGTTTCCGGGAGGCAGCTCTGCAAAGCCTTCAAGCAACCCTTCAAGGTAGAGCGTGGACCCGCCAGTTACTACAGCTGGTAAGCCCCTGCTATGAATTTCTCGAATCCGAGCTCTGGATTCAATGGCAAAGTCGCCCGCCGTAAACGTCTCGCCGATATTTTTTTCATTGATAAAATGATGTCGTATATCGCGAAGCGCCTCGGGGGAAGGCTTCGCTGAGCCGATGTCGAGCTCGCGGTATATCTGGCGGGAATCGGCGGAAATGATTTCAGCTCCGATATTTTTTGCAAGTGCGTGTGCAAGTGCAGATTTGCCTGATGCTGTGGGGCCGAGGATAACATGGACCTGTTGTTCGGACGATCTCAGCATAAAAGCGGTTTTAAGGCCTTGCTGACCCTCGAAAGCGGAAGCCCGACTACATTGTAGTAGCACCCTTCAATACGTTTGATATAGCAGGCCATGAGAGGATCCTGAATGCCATAGGCGCCCGCTTTGTCGTATGGCTTTACGGAAAGAAGGTAGCGCTGGATTTCACTGTCCGACATCGGCTCGAATTCAACGGTGGTAACAACACATTCCGTGTAGGTTTTTTCGCCAAAGAGAAGTACAAATCCGGTGTAGACCCGGTGTGAACGGTTTTGAAGGCTTTTGAGCATGTTGAATGCATCGTCGAATCCGGAAGGTTTACCTAGAATCTGGTTTCCTTTAGCAACGACGGTGTCAGCCGCGAGAATAACAGCCTTGCGCTTGTCACCGGCTATCACTGCTGCAGCAGCTTCAGCTTTCGCCAAAGCTATTTTTGTGATGTTATCTTCAAGAGAGAGCGACGGGTCTATTATTTCCTCAGTGTCAACTGCCAGTGTTTCAAACGGGATCTGCATTAATGAGAGTATATCCTTTCTTCTCGGCGACTGTGATGCAAGGATAAGCGTTGGTTTTGCCATGTATTAATTTCTCAGTTCAGGTTGTTCCAGCCCCTTCGGTTAAGGTCTGCAAAGATAAGCGCTCCTGCCAGACTTCCGACGCCGAGAAAAAGAAATCCCTGAAAAAGATCACCAAAGATAACTCTTCCTGTGCCGAACAGGATTGCATAGATCATAATGATGCCAAGTGCCCAGTCAACAAAAAGCATGGTGAATCCGGAGTCGGATTCCACATCGGGCAGGTTTTTTGCCACTTTTTTCCAAAGCACTCCTCCGACCCTTGTTTTTCTGTAGAACGTTTCAAGTTGAGCAGTTTCTGTCGGCGGTGTCAGAAAGGTGACAATGAGGGTTGCCGCAATGGTAACGCCGACAATGATGAAAATCGAAAAGGGAAAGGTAATTGCTGTAAACAGTTTTATCCATGTGAAGACAATGAATGGAGCAACCATGGATGTGATTTCGGACCATGCATTGAGCCTCCACCAGAACCAGCGGAGAATAAGGACAAAGCCGGTACCTGCTCCGCACTGGATAATGAATTCCCATGCACCGGTTATTGTTTCAAGTACATAGAAGGTGATGTGGAGAGCAAATGCAGCGGTCAGGAATGTCGTGATTTTCGAAATAGTGACATAATGTTTTGCATCGCCATCCGTTTTAAGGAATCGCTTGTAAAAATCGTTGATCAGATAGCTCGTGCCCCAGTTCAGATGGGTTGAAAGCGTTGACATATAGGCAGCAAGAAAGGCTGCGATGAGCAGGCCCTTAAGGCCGGAAGGCAGGACAGCTTTCATGACGTAGACAAACCCATCCTCCTTTTGATTCATCGGAAGATGAGGGAACATCACGAGGCTGACAAGGCCGACAATGATCCAGGGCCATGGTCTGAGGCAGTAGTGGGCAACGGTAAACCAGAGTGTTGCTAGGAGAGAGTGTTTTTCGTTTTTTGCACTCATCATGCGCTGGGCAATATAGCCGCCACCACCAGGCTCAGCGCCAGGGTACCACGAAGACCACCACTGGACAAATGCCATCGCGGCAAAAGAGGCAAAAGGAAGTGCGGCAGCGCCTGTCGGCGAAGTGCTTGATTCTCTGCCGAATGATGGGAAAAAGTCGAACATCCATGCTGGAAGCGCTTTGGTGAGGCCACCCGCAGAGACCACTGCCGGTGACTGAACAGCGAGAACAGCAAGAATGATACAACCGGCCATGGCGATGACAAACTGAACCGCATCAGTAATTGATACGCCCCAGAGGCCGGAAAGGCCGGAGTAAAATGTAGTCAGCAGGACAAGCGCAACAATGGTCCATTCCGGATTCAGTTCCGGGACCATGATTTTGATGATCTTGAACATGGCCAGATTGACCCAGCCAATAATGACAGCATTGATAAAGAGGCCGAAATAGACTGCCTTGAATCCCCGAAGGAATCTTGCAGCGGCGCCACTGTAACGCAGTTCAATAAATTCAAGGTCAGTAAGAATTTCTGCCCTTCGCCACAGCCGGGCAAAAAAGAATACCGTGAGCATTCCTCCTGAAACAAACGTCCACCATACCCAGTTGCCGGCGATGCCGTTTTTGGCTACAAATCCGGCAACGGCAAGGGGTGTGTCGGCAGCAAATGTTGTCGCCACCATTCCGGTACCGGCAATCCACCAGGGGAGTTTGCGTCCGGAGAGAAAAAACTCATCAACATTTTCCGAAGCGCGGGAAGAGAACCACAGTCCAATGACCAGTGTCAGAAGAAGGTATCCGAGGATGAAACTGTAATCAAGAATGTTGAGCTGATCCATGCTTTTTTCCCTTAAATGTTTCTTTCCTGTGCTTCTTAATGTTTTGTGGCTCTCAGGGGACTCGCGTTACTTTATCCGTCGATTCGTGAAAGTTCACGGAAGCTCTGGAACCGGTCTTCGATTTCGAGCATATTCAGCGCAGCAATTTTTTCAGTGCCGAACTTTTCCACACAGAAGCTTGCCATGGCGCTGCCGTAAAGAACAGCTCTGCGCATTTCAAGGTCGTTTATTGTTCCACAGCGGGCAAGGTGACCGATAAAGCCGCCTGCAAAGGTATCGCCGGCACCGGTCGGGTCAAAAATGGATTCGAGAGGGAATGCAGGTGCGGCAAAGATGCCGCTGTCGGTAAACAGGAGTGCTCCGTGTTCGCCTTTTTTGATGATCAGGGTTTTCGGTCCCATGTTGCGAATGATCCGTGCCGATTTGACAAGGTTCGGGTCACCGCTTAAAATTCTTGCTTCACTGTCGTTGATGATGAAGATATCAACCCGTTCAAGCGTTTTTTTAAGTTCGGCAGGTTTTCCTTCGATCCAGAAATTCATGGTGTCGCAGATGACCAGTTTCGGCTTGCTGATCTGGTCAAGAACTTTGAGCTGCAGTTCGGGATCGATATTGCCGAGGCAGACAAATTCTGAATCACGGTATTCCTGTGGTACATGAGGGTCGAAATCAGCAAAAACATTCAACTGGGTGTCGAGCGTGTCGCGGGTGTTCATGTCGTAATGATAGCGCCCTGCCCAGCGGAAGGTTTTGCCATCCTCCACTTTTTTGATGCCTTTGGTGTCGATATTTCTGGAATGCAGCAGGTCGAAATGTTTATCCTCGAAGTCAGAGCCGACTACGCCGACCAACTTTACCTTGTCGTCAAAATAGCTTGCCGAGAGCGCAATGTAGGTGGATGATCCGCCAAGCGTGTCATAAGAATTTCCGAAAGGCGTTTCGATGTCATCAAAGGCCAGAGAGCCGACAATGAGAATAGACATAGTTGGATAATTGTTTGGTTAATGGAAAATCACGAAAGATACGTTTTTTGGCGATTATCTCGTCAAATCTCCGGCGGAAGTTCAATGAGCATGCATTGTCCTGCAGCAAGGGTTACTTCAAGTTTATGTTCTTTGATTGGCAAAGATGTTTCGCTGATGAGGTCGTACAGGGAGATATTGTTCATGCTGAATTCGAGCGCCCCTGTTCTATGCTCATAGAGGTTGCTGTTGCCGACAAAGAGCAGTGAACGGCCGCCGGATGTTCTCATCACTGCAAAAAGTTCAGCTTCGGATACATAGGGTATGCTCATCGATCCTGTTTCTCCGCACAGGACCAGATCGAGATAGCGCTTCCTGATATCAAGAATCTTCCTGATATACCTGTTGAGAGGCTCGAGGCCGTTAGTGTTTTTCCAGTCATAGCCGAATGCGCTGAAGAGGGGCAGCTTTTCGGGGGGATAGAGAGCCCTGTCTTCATCGTTGAAATTAAGTCCGAGGTTGACCGGATACCATTCACAGAGTTCCATGCCTGATTGCAGGAACGGGATGGCGGGCAGAATGGTGCTCAGCGTGAATATAAACATTGAGAAGTTTCGTCCAGCCTCCTCTTGAGGGTAACGGAAGCAGACTCTTGGCGTGTTGTGATTTTCACCGGTACCAAAAAACGGCAGTGCCACCCCGGTTCTGTTCAGGTGGTTTAACAATCCACGGATAAAGACAATATCGTGGATGACGAACGGAAGGGAACCGAATACAGCATTGAAGCCCTCATTACGAATTTCAGGGGCCGGATTGAAATTCTCATCCCAGAACGCAAAGTCCGGTTTGCTTTCGCGGGCTTTACGCACAATATTTTTTTTCAGTTCGGAGGGCAGGGCATGGCCCATGTCGATCATGGCGCCGTCAATGCCATAAAGCGACTGAAAACTCGGGATGATATCCAGAATTTCATTCCAAAGCGCGGCATTGCTGTTATCCGGATTTTCAAGAGCACTGTCGTACATCCTTATGGTGTTGTAGGCAATGTAGTTGAATGCGTCATTGTTGTGCATTTTCAGATAGGTCACATCGGTCCAGGCCGGTTGCCGGTCATCAGGCGGCCAGTCTGAAAACGCACTTGCTATGCGGCAAACAGTGCCATCCTCAGCACGACCCTGATATTCACCATCTTTAACATGCGCTGTGACAGGCTGGGAGACGAATTGTTCCCGGTATTCGGCCGTAGGGGCAGGAAGATTGTGCATCTCATGGCGCTCTACAAGCTCATTAATCCACCTTAATGTATCGGGATCGAAGTGAGGAGGCCCGTAATTGCATGTATTTTCATTTTCCCTGATCCAGTAGAACCAATCGGGGTGCTCTTTTATCCAGCTGCTGTCCATAGAGGCTGTTCTAAAGACAAACTCAAGCACCACATGGATGCCAAGCAGATGTGCTGCTTCGACAAAAGCTTTGAGAAGTGTCTCAGGAGAGAGGCCGAGTGCCGGCTCGTCAAGCATCGGATCGAGCTTGCGCGGGTTTTTAACGGCATAAGGGGAGCCCAGTGAACCCTTTTTGCTTTGAGAGCCGATTTCAGTGAGCGGGAGAATATAGACTGTATTTGCGCCGAGATTTTTTATATACGGCAGAAGCGCAATTGCTTTCAGAAGGGTGCCGGTTTCCCTGAATCCGCATGAAAGAGGTTCTGTAGCGATTGACCCGTCGCCGTTATGGTCAAATGCGGTGGTGAGACGAATAAAGAGGTTGTATACTACAGCACCCTCTCTCCAGTCAGCAATTGGTTCTGCCGCAACTGGGTGATCACTGCCGTGAAGAATGCTTTCAATAATTGCTGTAAAGTATTCAGCAGGGTTGACCTGTTCGACTGCACTGTTTTTTCCTGTCCAGATTCCGGGAACACTGTAGGAGCCTGCGGGGAAATGCTTGTCCAGGCTTTTCAGCGCATGGAGGAGCGATGCCAGATGAGTTGTCTGCAACGTATGGATGGTATTGTTATCAGGTTAGAAAACGTGAAGATAACGATTATAGAGAAAGCTAGCGTACAAAAGATATTAAATCTGACCATCCAATCATCTTCTTTTTCTCTCTTCACTAAAGCGAGCCGGGTTGATACCCGGCTTTTTTGTTAAAGTCATAATAGTGGCTGGGGACATAGCCCCTCGTCTGAATATTTTTTGGGAGAACTGAATATAGTCTATATTTAGTCTTAATAGTTTTTCTTTATAAGCAGGAGATACAATGAAACTTTCAAGCAAGATTCACCCGATATCGTACCTCAAGTCCCATGCCGCTGAAATAGTAAAGGGGTTTGAAGACAATCGAAGTCCTCTTATTATCACCCAGAATGGTGAAGCCAAAATGGTTGTCATGGACATACGTACCTACGAAGAACAGAATGAGGCTATGGCTTTTCTGAAACTCATCAACATGGGCAAAAAAGATATTGCCCAAGGTAAATTCCAGTCAGCTGAGGATTTCTTTTCTGATATGGACAAGGAAGTGTGATGGCTCATTCAGTTTTTGTTTTAGAGAGCGCAAAGGACGATTATCGCGAAATTAAAAAATATGTGATAAGGAAATTTGGTGTCAAGGTCTGGCAGGAGTCAAATCTGAAGTATAAAGAGATGCTGAAAAATATCGGGGAATTTCCTTCTGCTGGTTTAGTGCCTGATGAAGCTATTCAGCTTGGCCTGCAAGGAATTCGCGAAAGGTTAGTTGGTCAAACCAGAGTTATCTATGAGGTTGTTCCAGAGCGCGTTTATGTGTACATGTTTGTATCAACCCGTCGTGATTTTATTACCATGCTTGCTGATAGATTGCTGAAAGCCGAATAACTCTAGAGCATATCGGCTCTACACTTCCCTCAACATCCTTTTCACATTACCAACTTTCTCTTTTCCTCCAATGGGTTTGGGGTGAGGTGGAGCCTTATACGGGTTAAAGATTACGATGTAATGTACAAGGTTTGTATATTGCCTTGTAATCTTTAAATGAAATTGATATGCCAACCGTCACTGTTAATATTGCTTTTCAGGATTCATTACTGAATGAAATCGATAAAACAGCCAGAAAAGAATTCAGAAGTCGATCTGAACTGATCAGGGAGGCTGCGAGGCTTTATATTGAACGCAGGAATCAGTGGAATGATTTTTTTCTGCTTGGCGATAAAGTGTTGTTGGAGAATCAGCTGACTGAGGATGATGTGGCCGGGGAGATAGAGGCTGTTCGCGCTGCGAGAGTCAAATCGGAATGAGGATTGTATGTGATACCAATGTTCTCATTTCCGGGTTTCTTTTTGGCGGAAATCCGAGGGAAGTATTGCAGCTTTGTTCATCGGGTAAAGTAATTAATTGTATCTCTCCGGAAATTATCCAAGAGGTTGAGGAGGTTCTGCATCGTCCAAAATTCGGACTTTTGCCTGAGCAGGTATACCGGATAATAGGGCTCTTCAGGGATACGTTTACGTTTGTGATTCCCCAAAATTCAATCGACATTATAACTCTTGATCCTGATGATAATCGGATGCTTGAGGCTGCGGATGCTGCCGAGGCCAAGGCTATTGTATCGGGGGATAAACATTTGCTTGAACTGGCATTGTGGAAGGATATTCCCATTCTTAACCCTACTGATTTCTTAAGGATAAACGGTTGTTTATAGAATCATTTCCCTCGCCCTTCTTTTTGCACCCCTTGTTTTATTAAATGTTTGATACTTTCAAATTATGAAAGTATCTTGCAAAAATGAATATGCTTGTTAAAAAAATCCAGCAGGCCGATTTGGGTGAGCGCGTTGTTACCGATGGCCAGTTAGCACGGCTGCTCGACGGTTCGCCGCAAAAGCGCTATAATTTAGTTAATCGGGCATTGCACCAGGGTGAGTTGCTGCACCTTCGGCGGGGCCGTTATCTTGTGGCATCAGCCTTGCAGAATCGAAAAGTTCATCCCTTTGTTTTAGCCCAGTCGCTTCAAGCGGGCTCTTATATCTCTTTTGAAACAGCTCTTAGTTATCATGGATGGATTCCGGAAGCAACGCCGGTAACGATGTCGGTCACGCCTGGGTCACGGAAGCAGGAAATTGATGTTCCGATCTTTGGTGTTTTCCGTTTTTATCCTTTAGCACTAAGGAGTGGCTATTTTCTGGAAGGTGTTGATCGTGTAACTTTGGTTGGTCAGACTGCGCTGGTAGCACAGCCATTACGGGCTCTTCTGGATCTTGTCTGTTTGCGCAAGCGGGATTATTCCGGTATCTCGGTACTTGGCGAAAGCATGCGTATCGATAAAGAGCTGCTCTCAAGCATTAAGGATGAGGAGTTGCAGCGTATGCTCCCCGTTTATCAGCATAAACGTCTTGTAACATTTATCATGTCACTTAAGGGAGGGGCGTAATGTATGATTGAGTTATTGCGGAAGCGCCTTCAACAATACAAGGCGGCTGATGCTTCGTCCGAAGAGCATGCGCTCAAGGAGATTTTGCAGGAAGTAACTCTCTACGGGTTATGGAGGGCTGGTTTTTTTGAGGTAGCCGCTTTTCAGGGAGGAACCAGTTTGCGCATTCTTCATGGATTGTCTCGTTTTTCAGAAGATCTTGATTTCATTCTCCTGACCCCGGATCCTGAATTTATCTGGAGCCCTTATTTTAAAACCCTCAGGGAAGTGTTGGCAGAATTTGGTGTCCATTGTGAACTTGTTGATCGCGGCCATATGGATCGTGCTGTTCGTCAGGCGATGCTGAAGGATGATTCTATTGGCAGCCAGCTTAATCTCTCATTTTACGGGACCAGTAACGCACGCAAATTAAAAGTCAATCTGGAAATCGATACTTTGCCTCCAGAGGGTTCCGGATTTGATTATCGCTACCTTGATTTTCCTCTTGATTTTGAACTGTGCGCTCAAGATCTGTCGAGTAATTTTGCTCTCAAGGTTCATGCCCTGATGTGCCGACCTTATATAAAGGGTCTAGACTGGTTCGATTTCAGCTGGTATGTTGCCAAAGGCTTTATCCCGAATTTTCTGCTTCTGCAAAATGCACTGTATCAATATGGTCCATGGGCCGGAGATCACCTGAACATCGACGCTGATTGGCTCAATACAGCTATGCAGAACAAGATTCAGAGCATATTCTGGTCAGATGCGGCCGAAGATGTTGCCCCATTTCTGCCTCCTGCAGAGCAACACAGTCTTAAGCTATGGAGTACCCGTTTTTTCAACGAAAAGCTCAGAAAATTGATTGGTGCGATAAAAGATGGAAGGCAAACTTTACCTGAGGGCTGAAAAGAGCTATCCTCTGAGGACAACTTTGGGTTTGTTGGGGTTCAGGAATCACCCCAACCTACATGGGGGATCCTCTATTTGTTCATACGTTTTATAGAAGGTATTTGTAGTTATGAAGAATATCAGGATTACAGTTGAATATGATGGTACTTCTTATGCCGGATGGCAGAGGCAGTCTGGCAGGATAACAACCGTTCAGGGTGAGATAGAGGCGGCACTCGGGATGATTCTGCAGGAAAAAATTTCGCTTGCCGCCGCCGGGCGGACCGATAAGGGTGTTCATGCCAAGGCGCAGATCGCTAATTTTTTAAGCGCTTCAACACTTGATCTTCCAAGAATTGTCCATTCGCTGAACTCAGTTCTGCCTGACACAATCAGGGTGAGTGACCCTCAGGAAATGCCTTATGAATTTCATGCACGGCACAGTGCCCGCCAGAGGCAGTACCGGTATTTTCTTCTTGAAGAACCTTCAGCTATTTATGGTCGCTTTGCCGGGTGTTCGTATGGAAAACCTGATATTGAGGTCATGCAGGAGATTGCCGCTTCATTACTTGGAACTCAAGATTTTACAGCCTTTTCCAAGGAGGATAGGGATAATCCGGGTCGCCTCTGCACTGTTACTGCCAGTGAATGGTACCGGTATGATCGCTATCTGGTATTTCAGATTTCAGCAAACCGTTTTTTAAGGAGTATGGTGCGCTATCTGGTTGATACAATGGTATGCGCAGGAATGGGAGCTCTCAGTGCTGAAGAGTTCCAGAGCATGCTCGACTCAAGGGTGATATTAAATTCAGTGAAGCCGGCCGTTGCAAACGGTCTTTTTCTCTGGAAAGTTACCTACTGATATTGGGCTTTAAGTGTATCGTGTACGTAAAAGATTATTGTATTAGTCAGGAACGGTTTTTATTGTTACTTTTTCAAGGTTGATTTCTGCTGTTTCAGCATGGATCGTTTAGTATTTCCTCTCTTAATGAACGTGTCGCTAGTGAAAATAAGGGTTTATAAAAAGGGTATTTCCAATAATCGTTGTAAGCGGATTGAGAGCTTTGCGGACGAAGCGTCCAAGTGCAATCAAAACGTCCTGAAAACCGTTGTGAGTCCCTTTACGATTTTAAAGGTTTTGTTACTGGCGGTCGTTTTTCAGTATCCTGTGCTGCCGGTTTTTGCTGCAGATCCTGCGGCAGCAATCAGGGGAGCGCTTCCAAAGTCATCGGTTTCAGATATTCTTGACAGTCTTGTCAATGCGACCTACTTCAAGGATGAACACTTTTCATCCACATCGAGAGAGGGCGAAAAGTTTGGATTTCCTGCAAATTTTGTTCCTCAGTACAGCGATTCGGTCTATGCTTCAAGAATTGCGTCTCTTGCCCGGAAAACCCCTTTCAATCTTGTCTTTAATGATCATGTCAGAGGGTTTATAAGACTCTATGCTGTCGACAGGAGAAATACGACGGCCAAAATCCTCGGGCTCACCAAAATCTATTTTCCCCAGTTTGAGGAAAAACTTGATGCCTACAACATTCCCCTTGAGATGAAGTACCTGGCCATTGTGGAATCGGCCCTTAATCCAACGGCGGTCTCTCCTGCGGGAGCGAAAGGGCTTTGGCAGTTTATGTACGGAACAGGAAAAATGTACGGTATGCAGTCATCTTCCTTTATAGAGGATCGCTTTGATTCGGAGAAGGCGACTGTGGCAGCATGTAAATATTTAAGGGATCTCCATAATATCTATGGCGACTGGTTTCTTACACTTGCGGCTTATAATGCGGGCCCGGGAAATGTCAACAAAGCGATCAGGAGAGCTGGCGGTATCAAGAACTACTGGGCAGTATGGGATTACCTTCCAGCTGAAACGAGAGGTTATGTTCCTGCATTTATTGCGGTGAACTATATCATGAATTACTACAATGAACACAATATCCGTCCGGTAGAACCGGGATTTCTCTATCACGATATCGACACACTGAGGACCACCCGACTGTTGGCGTTTGATCAGATAAATGCCACCATAGGAGTTCCAATGCGTGATCTCCAGTTTCTTAACCCGCAGTACAAGCTTGGCATTATTCCCGCAGCCGGCTCTATAGGAAACG
Source organism: Chlorobium sp. (assembly GCA_005843825.1). GTDB lineage: Bacteria > Bacteroidota > Chlorobiia > Chlorobiales > Chlorobiaceae > Chlorobium. Next base: position 10,517 of record SZXX01000033.1, on the reverse strand, counting down.
TTATCAAACTGCCAAAACAGTATATCGGTCAGTTCCAGAGGCGGGAACAGGAGATTTATGCCTACAGGTCGTCAAAAACCACAGAGCGCGAGCAGCTGCTTGCAAAGGTTGAAAGTCTCAACGCCAGTGCCGGTGGACAGGGCGAGAAGGTTCATATTGTTCAACAGGGCGAAACTCTTGGTTCTATTGCAAGGCTTTACCGTACCTATATCAGTCAGCTGATTGTCTGGAATAACCTGAAAGATCCCGATGTAACTCCCGGTCAGAAACTTGTTGTTTTCGGCAGTGGCGATAACACCAGTTCCAGTCAGAGTGAAGGGGTAGGGGAAGGTTCAGTCAAGAAAAAGCTGGTAATGCATAAGGTTGGAAAGTCAGAAACACTCTCTTCCATTGCAAGAAAGTACGGCACCAGTGTTCGTAGTCTTGCAGAGTTGAACAATCTCGGTCATCGTATGAAGGTCGTTCCCGGGCAGCGGCTTAAAATTGAACGCGAGGTTGTGACGTTTGAAAAACCACGGTATTCAGCTCGTCAATCCAAGAGTGGTAAGGGGAGTAAGGGTTTGAAAAGTCATAAAGGTAAAAAAGAACGTGCAGCCCATTCGACTCGTAGACGCAGGCGATAGAGATGTATCGGGGGTTTAGAAATGTGGCTTTTTTTAAACGGTAATTTGTTATTTCAGCGTGTCTATTACACGGAAATTTTATTATCTTAAGCCTTTTCAAGTTGCTCAGCTGACGGAAAATAGAGGTTGGTAGAAAACTGTTTTATTCAATCATTCTTTAAATAAGAATCATTAAAACGTATGCGTAATATCATTTTCACCGGTAAGGGTGGTGTTGGTAAAACTTCTGTTGCTGCAGCCACAGCGCTCAAAGCAGCGGATATGGGGTACAAAACCCTTATTATGTCTACCGATCCGGCGCACAGTCTGGGCGATTCGCTCGATGTTAAGCTTGGACCTTCACCCGTGAAGGTTGCTGAAAATCTCTGGGGTCAGGAGGTCAGCGTTTTCGGGGATCTTAATCTGAACTGGGATGTCGTTAGAGAGCACTTTGCACATTTGATGGAGTCACGTGGAATCGAAGGTGTTTATGCTGAGGAAATGGGTGTGCTTCCAGGAATGGAAGAGCTCTTTTCGCTCTCATATATCAAACGTTATAATGAACAGAATGAATACGATCTTCTTGTAGTTGACTGCGCTCCTACAGGCGAAACTCTTCGTCTTCTTTCTCTGCCTGAAACATTCGGATGGTTTATCAAAATGATCCGTAATGTCGAAAAATTCATGGTGAAGCCGGTTATCAGGCCTCTTTCAAAGAAAATCAATAAAATCAACGATTTTGTCGCTCCTGTAGAGGTTTATGACAAGGTTGACAATCTCTTCTCTTCAACAGAGGGTATTATTGATCTGCTGGCTGATAACACAAAAACAACCATGCGTCTTGTGATGAACCCTGAGAAGATGGTCATCAAGGAGTCCATGCGTGCCTTGACCTATCTTAATCTCTATGGCATTACCGTAGACAGGATTACCATTAACCGTGTTATGCCGGATCAGAGCCCTGATCCTTATTTCCAGAAGTGGCGTGCTATTCAGCAGAAGTATATAGACCAGATCACAGACGCCTTTGCTCCTATTCCCATTGCTGAAGTCCCGTTGTTTGATGATGAGGTTGTCGGGTTGCCGATGCTTCGCAGGGTAGGTGAAAAAGTGTATGGTGACTTGAATCCTCTTGATATTTTCTTCTCGGAAAATCCGATTGATATCCAGAAGGTTTCTGACGGTCACTACAAGGTTCGGGTCAGGCTGCCGTTTATGGAAAATATGGGTCTGGAACCGAAAATTCTCAAACTTGGTGACGATCTTACCATCCGTATCGGCGATTACCAGAAGGTTGTCGTATTACCGATTTTCCTTGCCGGAATGGAATCAACAGGTGCCACCTATGAAGATAAATGGCTCAGTATCGATTTTGCCAAGGCGAACTGAATTTCCCTTTTTTTCTCCGGATGAGATTCTCTGGTCTTAACGGACAATAAAAAACCTGCCTTACCGGCAGGTTTTTTATTGTCCCGATTTACTCTTTTTTTAGAGTGAAACAAGATTTGCAATGTCAACACCATTGACATTTCTTATGCCGTCAAGCAATTCCTTTGTCACTGCTCCGTCAACAACGATTGCTGTCATAGCGACTTTTTTCTCTTCATCCCTTGAGAGTGCGATATAGGCGATGTTCAAGTTATACTGCAGCAATAGCTGGGTGACATTGGCAATGACACCCGGCTTGTCGATATTGTTGTAGATGATAATGTTGCCTTCCGGCTTGAATTCGACAAGGAACTGGTCGATCATAACAATTCGCACCTCTTTATCACCAAAGACGGTTCCGCCGATCATTCGTTTTGCATGCCCGTTTTCAAGCTCAATGCGGATGAGGTTGGTATAGTCAGGGTTTTCCTTTTCAAACTTCTGGGAGAGGCTGATACCGCAATCCTTTGCCATCGTGAATGCATTGATGTAGTTGGTATCTTTTGACTGGCGAATATCAAGAAAGCCTTTCAGAGCTGCAGCTGTAATAACTTCGTTAAATTTTTGAAGGAATTCACCTGAGGTTCTGATTGTCATTCTTGTGGCATCCTGAGGGCTCATCTGAGCCAGCGTTGCTCCAAGTTTTTCAGCAAGGGTGAGATATGACTGTACACCCGGTGCCTGTGCCAGTTCAACGGCTGATGCATTGACAGCCCCTTCGAGCTTTCCTTTCCTTTTCCATTCGACAATCTGTTCGGCTATCTGAATGGCAACCTTTTGCTGTGCTTCGTTTGTAGATGCTGCAATATGCGGGGTTGCAATGACGGCGTCAAGTTTTAAAAGATGATTGTCGGGGTTGACAGGTTCTGTTTCAAAAACATCAAGCGCTGCGGCGGAAACTTTTCCGGATTCTATGGCTTCAGCCAGGTCGGCTTCATTAATTATTCCTCCTCTTGCGCAGTTTATGATGATGACACCCGGCTTCATCAGGTCAAGCGTATCTTTTGAAATCAGATTACGTGTTGATTCGTTAAGTGATGAGTGAATGGTAATGACATCAGCGCGCATGAAATTTTCATGAAGGGGGAGGAGCTCAATATTGAGATGGGAGGCAAATTCGTCAGGAATCATGGGGTCGTAGGCGATGGTATTCATACCAAAAGCCTGCATGCGCGACGCCACTTCTCGTCCAATTTTCCCAAGACCGATAATGGAAAGGGTTTTTCCCTCGAGCTCGATGCCGGTGAATTTTGTTTTATTCCAGTTTCCCTGTTTCAGATCTGCTGTTGCCTGAGGGATGCGGCGTGCAGAGGAAAGAATCATGGCGCAAGTATGTTCGGCTGCCGAAATGGTGTTGCCGCCGGGAGTATTCATAACGATAATACCGTTACGGGTAGCAGTTTCAATGTCGATGTTGTCAACCCCGGCACCAGCTCTCCCGATAAGCTGTAACTTTGTGCCGCACTCGATAATTTCAGCGGTAACTTTGGTAGCGCTTCTCACGATCAGTTTTTCGAAGCCGCCGATGATTTTTTTAAGCTCTTCTTTACTGATTTTCGGTATTTCTGTAACGTCAAAACCGTTCTGAGAGAGGATTTGACCGCATTGCGGATCAATACCGTCAGTGATCAGTACGTTCATTTTATTTTTTGATTATTGATTGCAAGTTGTGAAGACTTTATTCTTAACTGGGGTAATATATTTCTTTTTTTTCAGGCATTAAGATTAAAAAAACGGAGAGGCCGTATGAGTGGGGGATTGAGATGGCCGGAATTAATAAGCATGGTTCCTGATTATATATAAAGGTTTTTTTTATCTTGTATCCTGTTAATTTCTATGATGATATTATTGTTGAAAACGAATGGAAAAGTTACATGATTTAAGAGTTTCACGCATTATCCGCCTCTCTTCCCCCAAGGCTCTCAAAGATAAGCTTCCGGTGGATGAAAAGATAGCTGAGACAGTTATTAGAGGACGTCGAGAGGTTGAAAATATATTGACTGGCAAGGATTCCAGGATGCTTGTGATTGTCGGGCCTTGTTCGATACATGATACTGATGCTGCCCTGGAGTATGCAGGGAAACTTTCGGCATTGCGCACTGAGCTGCAGGATGATTTGTGCATCATTATGCGCGTCTATTTTGAAAAGCCACGGACCACTGTCGGCTGGAAAGGCTTTATCAATGACCCTCATCTTGATGACACCTACGATATAGTACATGGGCTGTTTTATGCCAGAAAGCTTCTGATTGATATCAATGCCATAGGTCTTCCGGCAGCAACTGAGTTTCTTGATCCGATAACTCCCCAGTATGTCGCTGATGTTGTCAGCTGGGCCGCTATCGGTGCCAGGACAATAGAGTCGCAGACTCATCGTCAGATGGCCAGTGGTCTCTCCATGCCTGTCGGGTTCAAAAATTCTACTGACGGTCGACTTAACGTGGCTATCGATGCAATTCGTTCGGCGATGCATCCGCACAGTTTTCTCGGTATTGATCAGGAAGGGCAAAGCAGCGTTATTACGACAAAAGGCAACCCGTTTGGACATCTTGTGCTTCGTGGCGGTGATAAGCCGAATTATGACGAGGAAAGCATTGCTCTTGCTGAATCGTGGATTGCCAAGGGTGGGCTTGAACAGTCGATTCTTGTTGATTGCAGTCATGCAAATTCAGGCAAAAAACATGAGCAGCAGCTGAAGGTCTGGGAGAACATTCTGAAGCAGAAAACCGATGGCAATAAAAGTATTGCCGGTGTTATGATAGAGAGTAATATCTGTGGGGGCAACCAGCCGTTTCCTGAGGATCCTGATAAACTGCGGTATGGAGTTTCCATAACCGATGAGTGTATTTCATGGGAAGAGACTGAACGCATGCTTCGTGAAGGAGCGGCAGTCATACATAAGCTTATCAAGTAAATAATCCTTTGGCGGGGGAGTTGTCACTGCCGAATATTCTATTACTATAACAGGGCAAAAGCGAATATTATGGCTATAGAGATCAGGCAGGTCAGTACCAAAAAAGAACGGAAGCAGTTTATCACCTTTGCGTGGCAGATCTATCGCAATGATCCGGAACTCAATAAAAACTGGGTTCCGCCGGTTATTGATGATTACATGAAGACACTTGATACCAAAGTCTTTCCTTTGTATGATCATGCCGATCTGGCAATGTTTACTGCATGGAAAGACGGTTCAATTGCAGGAACAATAGCCGCAATTGCAAACCGGAGGCACAATGAGGTGCATGCCGACAAGGTTGGCTTCTGGGGTTTCTTTGAGTGTGTCAATGATCAGAAGGTTGCCAATGCGCTTTTTGATGCAGCGGCCAGGTGGTTGAAAGGGAAGGGGCTCAATGCCATGCGTGGTCCTGTCAGTCCGTCGATGAATGATCAGTGCGGCATGCTGACAAAAGGGTACGACAGCCCTCCTGTTTTTCTCATGCTCTATAATCCGCCTTATTACAATGACCTTGTTCTGAACTATGGGCATCATATCGGGCAGGAACTGCTCGCATGGTATATCGATCAGAAAATTATCGATATCTCGCGTCTGCGTCGTATAGCTGAGCATGTCATGAAAAAGGAAGGACTGACGGTACGGATCATGAACATGAAGGACTTTGACGGGGAAATAGAACGTATTCGCAATATTTACAACAAGGCCTGGGAGAAAAACTGGGGCTTCGTTCCAATGACCGACAAGGAGTTCAACTTTCTCGCCAAAAGCCTCAAACCGCTTGCAAACCCGCATTATATTTATTTTGTCGAGGATAAAGACAAACGTACCGTCGGCTTTTCGCTCTCTCTCCCCGATGTTAACCAGGCATTGAAGCATGTTAACGGTAATCCGTTTTCACCGCTTGGCCTGCTGAAATATCTCTGGTACAGCCGCAATATTACCATGGTCCGAACCATTACCATGGGTGTGCTTCCGGAATACCGCAATAAGGGAGTAGATAGCATTCTCAATGTCCAGATTGCCGATTACGGAGGAAAGCATGGGGTGTTTGCCAGTGAAATGAGCTGGGTGCTCAAAGCAAATGAGCCTATGAGTAAACTTGCAAAGGTTATCGGAGGGACGCCATACAAGGAGTATGTGATTTACGAGGCCGACATATAGGTGGCATCACATACATGGTAATCCGTTATGGCGATCAGATCCCTCGGAGTACCTCGGGATGACAGACTGAAGAGGGGATAAAAAAAGGAGCCACATGGCTCCTTTTTCTATATTGTAACCTAACGGGAAGAAAGAACAGAGCAAAAAAGAATTTGCATTAGAACGATGCCAAAAGGGCAAAGTTTGCCTGTTTGGTGTCAGGATTGTAAGAGTATGAGCCAGTGTATCTGTCTTTGGATACGGAAAATCCGAGATTGACAACCTTAAAAGCGGTACCGCCGGTTGAAGCAGCATATTCCTGCTCGTTACCAGCTCCTGCAAAAACTTTTCCAGTAAAGCCGTCTTTTTCGTAAACCTTATATCCTGCTTCAATATACTTTGCATGGTCAAGGTGATTGCCAGCGAAGTTTATAGCAGCTAGAAGGCTAAGATTGTCCTGTGCATAAGCCAGGCTGACTTCCGCATTGTTCGGGCCGTCTCCCTTAAAAGAAAAAGCGTCAGTATTGGCGCTGCCGGTGACAGGAATATAATAATCGGTCACAGTCAAGCTGAAAGGTCCGACAGGCAGAGTTGCATAAAAATCAGTCTCCTGATAACGGGGCGTGCCAGTTATACCATAAGAACCCCATGCACCGAGAACAATGCCGCTGTCCTTGAAGGTATAGCTTAGTGCTGGCTGAATGGCAGGGGAATCGCCGATGGCGGTACCTCTCCAGACATAGCTCGAGACAAGGTCAGTGCCAATCTTAAATCCTGACGGATCCGCGGCCTGAGCTGTACCGCTTAATCCCGCAAACAATGCGACGGCAAGGCTTAAAAATTTTGTTGTTTTTTTCATTGAATTACTCCTGTTTCTGGTTTCTCAGTTGTGTGTGTGTAATCAGTTGTTGTATTGTTCTTGATCTATAAAAAAAACTTTCTCAGTCTTTAATGAGATCCTTCAGATACAATAGCAATATATTACAATAAAATACAAATAAGTAATAAAAAATTAGGGTTATTGGCTTTGGATGTTAAAAAATGAAGGTGATGATGTGTTTTTTCTGAATTTGCCAGTATTGTCGCTTCATTGTAAATTAATTTTTTGAGTTATCAACATTGCAGCGCTATCCATTGTATGATCAATTCTGAAATTGTTCTGTCCGGCATATACTCAGAGTATAGTGTACTGTATGATTTTATTATGTCGATTGCCGAGCGGGAGGGATACAGCAATGTGTTTATCGATGGCCTTCAGCTATCTCTTAAAGAGGCCTTTGTCAATGCAGTCAAGCACGGCAATAGAGAGCGAAAGGATTTGAGTGTAACCTGTTCGTTTGCTATTGCAGCTAACTCTCTTATAGTTTCCATCAGGGATTGCGGTAAAGGGTTTAATCCTGATGACCTTCCGAGCCCTGCTTCCCCATGGGGCCAATTAAAGCAGTCAGGAAGGGGGGTTCATATTATCAGGAGCGTCGCCGAAATAATCGGTCTTGAACGTGATAAGGATGGATCAACCCTGATGTTACGTTATATTCCCTATTGAAAATTCAGTTATACAGCTATCCAGCTTCAAATTTTATTTATTAAAGAATTATGGACCTATCCCGCAGCGCAGCATGGAGCGCCCTGGTGTCGCACAAACATGAAATCGACAACCTGCATATGAGGTCGCTTTTCGATGAAGACAGTGCCCGGTTTGAGCGGTTTTCGATCTCCCAGGGGGGGCTGATGCTCGACTATTCAAAAAACAGGATCACTTCTCATACCTTGGAGCTGCTTCTGGATCTTGCTCGTGGTGCCGGACTTGAAAAAATGCGTGGTGAGATGTTTGATGGCCAAACCATTAATTTCACAGAACACCGTTCGGTGCTGCATACAGCTCTTCGAAGGCCTCCGGGATACTCCCTTGAGATTGACGGGCTTGATGTTTCAGCGGAAATCGCCGATGTACTTCAACAGATGAAGGGCTGCTGTGAGAGAGTCATATCCGGCGAGTGGAAGGGATATACCGGGCAGGCGATGACTGATATCGTCAATATCGGTATCGGCGGGTCTGATCTTGGTCCCTGCATGGTTACCGAAGCGCTCCGTCCCTTTGCACATGGAAAACTGCAGGTGCATTTTGTCTCCAATATTGATGGAACCCACATCAGCGAGACAGTGAAAAAACTTGATCCGGCAACGACACTTTTCATCATAGCGTCTAAAACCTTTACCACACAGGAGACGCTGACCAACGCGATGAGTGCCCGTGAATGGTTTCTCGCTCATGCCGGTGATGAGTCGCATATCGCAAAGCATTTTGCGGCAGTTTCAACCAATAGGGAAAAAGTTGTTGAATTCGGTATTGACGAAGCGAACATGTTCCGTTTCTGGGATTGGGTCGGCGGACGGTATTCCCTTTGGTCGTCAATCGGGCTCTCAATAGCCCTTTATCTCGGGTTTGACCGCTTTCAGGAGCTTCTTGACGGTGCTTATGCCATGGACCAGCATTTTCTGAAGGCGCCTCTTGAAAAGAATATCCCTGTTCTTCTTGCTGTACTTGGAATCTGGTACAATAACTTTTTTGATGTTTCATCACACGCAGTCATTCCCTACGACCAGTATATGCACCGATTTTCGGCCTATCTCCAGCAGCTTGACATGGAGAGCAACGGCAAGAGGGTTAACCGGCAGGGAAGTCCTGTAGAGTATGCCACGGGTCCCGTTATATGGGGCGAACCTGGAACGAACTCTCAGCACGCTTTTTTTCAGCTGCTGCACCAAGGGCCGAATTTTATTCCAGCCGATTTTATTGTGCCGCTTAAGACACAGAACCCGATAGGGGAGCATCATGATATTCTGCTTGCAAACTGTTTTGCCCAGACAGAAGCACTTATGAAGGGAAAAGATGAGCATGAGGTTCGCCGTGAGCTTGAGGCTGCTGGTTGTGATCCAGCAGAAATTGAGTCATTGCTTCCCCACAAGGTATTTCCCGGGAACCGACCGACAAATACCATTCTTGTCGGTGAACTCAATCCGTTTACTCTCGGCAGCCTTATTGCCATGTATGAACACAAGGTGTTTGTGCAGGGAATTATCTGGGGAGTCAACTCATTTGATCAATGGGGAGTAGAACTTGGAAAACAGCTTGCCAAAACCATTTTCCCTGAAATTCAGGGGAGTGAAACAGTTACCACTCATGATGGATCTACCAATGCATTGATCAATGCATACAGAGAGTTCCGTTTAAAAGGAAATACTTCAGCCAGTCCCCAGCTTTCATTCTTTGATGAGCCATAACAGAAGCTGAGTTTCTCCAGCAACACCCATATTATCTGAAATAAAAAAGCCGCCTTTCGTAAAAAGGCGGCTTTTATGATTAGAAGAAGAGGTGGTCCTTTATGGCTTTCAACTAATCCTTGTTGTACATTGAATCGTCACCACTCTCGCCGGTACGGATGCGATAAGACTCTTCGATAGTCCAGACGAAGATCTTGCCATCACCCACTTCACCGGTATACGCTGATTTCAAAAGACAGGCAACTGTTTTTTGAAGGTTGATGTCGCGAACAACAATCGATAGCGATAAACGAGAGATATAGTCAGTATCATTAGAGCCACGGAATACATCTTTCTTTTTCCGTTCATTTCCAACTCCGTATGATTCTGTGTAGGAAAAGAAGTCGATATCAATAGCATGCAATGCCGCTTTGACCTCTTCAAACTTGGAACGCCTTATGATGGCTTCAATTTTTTTCATAATCAATGAGTTTTTAATAAGTTAACTGATTGAAAACAGGGTGCTTACCAAGCCCCTGTTTTCAATCGACTGTATTAATGTATGGTATATGCCTCAGCACCGTGTTCAAATACATCCAATCCGCCAACTCCTGTTTCACCTTCAGGCTCAACACGTAATTTGAATGGATATGGTAATTTATTAATTGTCCACATAAGTATGATAGCTACAGTAAAGGTTGCTACTGTAATGATGCCATTTCCAATAAACTGAGCAATGAATACATCCCATCCGCCACCATAGAACAGTCCTGTTACAGGGGCACTGTTATCAGCGCCTATTGGTGTGGCAGCACCAAACTCGCCAGTTGCAAAAAGACCGATAGCCCAAGTACCAAAGATACCGTTCAGCCCATGAACAGGTACAGCACCTACTGGATCATCAATACGAAGATATTCAAGCAGGTAGATGCCACCAAAAACAATTGAACCTGCAATAAGACCGATAATGATTGATCCAAACGGTGAAACCCAGTAGCATGGTGCAGTGATGGCAACCAATCCTCCAAGGAGTCCGTTCACTGAAAAACCGACGTCAAATTTTCCTTTGAATGAACCTAAAAAGAATGCTAAAAACATTGCGCTTAAGGCTCCGCCGCATGCAGCCA
>SZXX01000020.1 GCA_005843825.1 Chlorobium sp. | reverse complement strand
AAACTCGGAGTGCAACTCCATCTCACACCTGCCCTGTCGAAAGCCTGTCATCCCCATACGTCATCAAAGAACAGTGCTACCGAAGCAGCGTTGTTTATATATACTTTTTAAACCTATAGAACAAGAAGAATTGTCGTTGTGAAACTTCCAAACAACAATCCCGTCAGTTCAGGCCGGGAAGTTCAGGGGCGTTGGCAACAAGCTGGTATTCACCGCCCTTCGAGCGCACTGAGCGGCTCCACATCCTTTCATATGCATCACTGAATATCATGTCTTTCGATGCTTCGGCCGTATACCATGCTCCCTCTTCAAACTCGGCTTCAAGCTGCCCGGCTGTCCAACCGGCATAACCCAGAAAAAAACGAATTTCACCTGGCATCATCACACCTGTATTCAGTAAAAAACTCAGCTGATTTTTGTCGCCGCCCCAGAAGAGGCCGGGCAGAATTTCAAGTGAGTCTTCGATAAGATCGCCCCGTAGATGGAGGAAATGCACAGTATCTACCTGAACGGGCCCTCCCATGTGAAGAGGTTCTTCGATGTCCTCAAAACCGGCTATGGCTTCACAAACCTTGAATTCCATCGGACGGTTGAGAATAAAACCCAAAGAGCCCTTCTCGTTATGCTCACACATAACAAGAACCGTGCGTTTGAAATTCGATTCCAGCATATTGGCTGAAGCAATCAGGAGTTTGCCAGCTTTAACCTTGTCAAATTCGTTTACCATATTCTTTTATGATGTTTTTTGCTGCAAATAGTCGAGCAACTCTTCTGCATGTCCGACCGGATTGACTTTCGGCCAAACTTTTTCAATTACTCCCTGTTCATTAATCAAATATGTAACCCTGCTGGTTCCCATATATTCACGTCCCATAAACTTTTTCGGCCCCCATACTCCGTAAGCTTCGACAATGTGTTTGTCAGGATCGGCAACAAGGCGGAAGGGCAGCGTGAATTTTTCGGCAAACTTTTTATGTTTTGTCTCGTTATCGACACTTACTCCAAGAATATCTACACCAAGTTTGTTAAAGTTAGGGAAATTATCCCTAAAAGCACAAGCTTCCTTTGTACATCCAGGAGTATCATCTTTCGGGTAAAAATAAAGAACCACCTTACGGCCACGGTACTCTTCGAGAGAAACCGTTTTTCCATCCTGGTCTTGAGCGACTATCGGGGGGGCAGTGACGCCTTCTTTAAGTATTGATATTGACATGAATGAAGCTTATTCTAATTATAGGAACTTATTTCAATTGTAAATCAATCACTACTGCAAAAAGTTTCTTGAGGGTGCCATGAAATCTTATTCATTTTGTCCGATTTGCGCTGAAAGACTTGACAAGGCAATGATTGACGGACGTGAACGGATGTTTTGCCCATCATGCAGATGGGTGCATTACGTCAACCCTCTTCCTGTTGCTGTTGCCTATACCGTCAATGCGAAAGATGAGCTCCTTGTGATCCGGAGAGCTCATGAACCTGCATTCAATGAGTGGGCTCTTCCCGGAGGGTTTCTTGAAACAGGTGAAGAACCTCACGAAGGGTGTTTACGGGAACTGATGGAAGAGACTTCTCTCGAAGGGAAAGTTGACAGTCTTATTGGCGTTTATCATCGTGATGTTGAACTCTATGGTTCACTGCTGGTGGTTGCTTACCTGGTCAGGGTTGATAATGACGCCATAAGAATAAACCATGAGTTGCTGGATGCCGGCTTTTATACCCCAGATCTTATACCGGAGGTACGAATACCGCTTCACCGACAGATTATCGTGGATGCCAACAATACTCAGAGACCAACTTTCCAGCAGGCGGCATCGTGGCCGGCCTCATAGGCCACCAGATCAGGCTGAACATGCCGGCAGTGATCGTCGGCCAGCGGGCATCTGCCTGCAAAGCGACACCCTTCGGGCAAATTTATAACGCTTGGTACGTTACCTTCGATAACATGAAGCCTCTTTCTGGGTGCGCCTAAATGAGGAATTGATTTTAACAGACCCTGGGTATAGGGATGGAGAGGGTTCTGGAAAAGCTGCTGCACCGAACCTTTTTCGACCACTCTTGACGCATACATCACAATCACTTCTTCGCAAAGCTCAGCGACAACTCCAAAATCATGGGTAATCAGCATGACACTCATGCCGGTATCGGACTGAAGTTTGCTGATAAGATCGAGGATCTGCGCCTGAACGGTGACATCGAGGGCTGTGGTTGGTTCGTCGGCAATGAGAAGGGCGGGATTGCAGGAAAGCGCCATGGCAATCATGACCCTCTGACGCATACCTCCTGAAAGTTCATGGGGATAAGAGGAAAACCTTTCTGCCGGGTTAGGAATTCCAACCAGATTCAAGAGTTCGATCGAGCGTTTTTTTGCTTCCACCTTAGTGACATCGCGGTGTATGAGAATCTGTTCGGATATCTGGCTGCCGCAGGTAAATACCGGATTGAGCGAACTCATTGGCTCCTGGAAAATCATGGCAATGTCGTCACCTCGTAAATGGCGCATTTTTTCTTCAGAAAGCTTCAAGAGATCCTCCCCTTTCCATAGTATCTCCCCGCCCGCAAAATAACCGGGCGGCATTGGCACCAGGCGCATAATAGAGAGTGCAGTCACCGATTTTCCGCACCCGGACTCCCCTACGACTCCCAGTGTACGGTTGCGACCGAGAGAAAAGCTCACGCCGTCAACTGCTTTTGCAATACCATTGTCGGTTGAGTAGTAAGTTTTGAGATTTTTCAGTTCAAGAATTTTTTCCATATATAACAGTCTTCCAAGGCCGTGAAGGGTTCATAGTATTAGCCAGGCATTGAGGGAATCAAGCATGAAAATATAGTTTGTAAGCTTCATATGAAAACGTTATCAGATTCAGATCTGCAAAGTACGACCGTCACTAAAAAAAATACCAGCTTTCTCATTGAGACTGTCAAGCAATCAACTCCCTACAGCCAGCTTACTCAATCTTTAGTTGACGGATCAGAAAAAAACAACGAAGCTTTTCCACCAATCGATATCTCCGGGTTGCAGGGCTCTCTCTCTTCGGTTCTTGCTGCAGCCCTGTTTGCAGATATGGACTCTTCTCTCATGATTGTGTCCGGGCAAAACAACTTCGAATTGTATGACAATGATCTGGATGCACTGCTTCCCAAAGAGATAATCTGCAATACATCAGATGAACTTTCGCTCTCAATCGGGGCTATCTCGAAGGGGAAAAAATCGCTCATACTCTCTTTTTTCGATGATCTCGACGTTGCCCTTTGCAAACCAGTCGATGCCGAAAGCCGGATTTTCAGACTGAAAACCGACCAGACGGCAGGGTATGAAACCCTGAAAAAATTTCTCGTTGCAAACGGCTTTGAGCAGAGAGAGTTTGTTGAAAACGAGGGCGAGTTCTCCGTCAGGGGCTCAATTATTGATGCATTTCCTTTTGGAGCGAGGGAACCGTATAGAGTTGAATTTTTTGGGGATACCGTTACATCACTGCGCATTTTTGACATCAACAGTCAGCTTTCAGGAAAAACGGTGACAACCGCCGATATTTCAGCAAGTTTTTTAGATGCAACAACAGACATTGCCGGCACTGAAACAACAATTCTTGACTATCTGGACCAGCGAACAGTGGTGATCATCGATGATACCATTGAATTTGCAACACGAGACAACCATGACGCCTTAGCTGATGCACTGTCAAGGTTTCGATGTATCAGGATTACTCACTCTTCACCTGCTGCAATTGACTTCAAGTCAACTGCGCAAAAAAAACTTAATGCAAATTTCCGCATTCTTGCAACCCTGCTGCAAAAGGAAATAGCCTCTAATAAAAAACCGCTTTTTGCAACCAGCTCACGTCGTGAAATAGAGGGTTTGACCGATTTTCTGGCAGAGGAAATGATGAATTCGGGGAGTGAGGGCAGTGTGGAGGCTAGCTGGGTTCCGATTAACCTGCATACAGGATTTATTTTTGGCAATCTTGACCTCTATACTGAATCGGACATCTTTGGGAAACTGCACTCTCATAAAGCTCACCGCAAAAGGAAAATACGAGGGATTTCGCTCAAGGATCTCCAGAAGCTTAAAGTGGGTGATTATGTCGTCCATGAGGATTACGGCATTGGAATATTCAAATCCCTTGAAACCATAACAGTGGGAAATTCCGAGCAGGAATCTGTCCTTATTGAGTATTCAGGCGGGGATCAGCTTTTTGTTAATGTCCAGAGTATCAATCTGCTCTCAAAATATACAGCTTCAGAAAGCTCCCTGCCAACGCTATCAAAACTTGGCAGTTCGAAATGGGCGGCAAAAAAAGAGAAGGTTCGTTCGAAACTCCGTGATATTGCTATCAACCTGATAAAGGTTTATGCTCAGCGTAAAATGCAACCCGGCTTTGCCTTTGAACCGGACTCGATATTCATGCGCGAATTTGAGTCGTCGTTTATTTTCGATGAAACTCCTGATCAGTTTAAAGCAATTGAGGCGGTTAAAAAAGATATGCAGGAGCCGCATCCGATGGACCGCTTGATCTGCGGTGATGCCGGTTTTGGAAAAACCGAGATTGCCATGCGCTCGGCTTTCAAGGCTGTTGAATCCAGAAAGCAGGTTGCCGTGCTGACGCCTACAACCATTCTCGCCCATCAGCATGCTGAATCGTTTACCAGAAGGTTTGAGAATTTTCCGATTTCAATTGCAGTACTCAGCCGCTTTGTACCACGCAAGGAACAACTGGAAATACTCAAAAAAATTGAACTGGGACTGGTTGATATTGTTATCGGAACTCATCGGCTGGTATCGAAAGACGTTCACTTTAAAGATCTTGGTCTGCTTGTTATTGATGAAGAGCAGCACTTCGGGGTTGAGGTTAAAGAGAAACTGCGTGAACAGTTCCCCGGGGTTGATACCTTGACCATGTCTGCAACACCGATTCCGAGAACCTTGCAGTTTTCAATGCTTGGTGCACGAGATCTTTCGATTGTGTCTACTCCGCCTAAAAACCGGCAACCGGTAGAAACTTTCATTACCGATTATGACGCTTCTCTGATTCAATCAGCTATCGTCAGAGAGATCAAACGGGAGGGGCAGGTTTTCTTTCTGCATAACCGGATTGCGTCTCTTGAGGATATCCTGAATACCCTCAGGGAGCTTGTTCCTTCTGCAAGAATTGTTTACGCTCACGGCCAGTTGCCACCGAAGGAGCTTGAAAAAATAATGATGGATTTCATGCAGAAAGAGGTTGACGTGCTTATTTCAACCACGATTATCGGCTCAGGCCTTGATATTTCGAATGCGAATACCATCATTATCAACCGGGCTGATATGTTCGGGCTTTCTGATCTCTACCAGTTACGAGGAAGAGTGGGACGAAGCGATCGAAAAGCTTACTGCTACCTGGTAACCCCACCTCTGCACACCCTGAAAAGGGATGCTGTTCAGCGTCTTGCGGTGATTGAAAGCTTTACTGAACTAGGATCAGGTTTTAACATCGCCCTTCGGGATCTCGATATCCGCGGTGCTGGAAATCTGCTTGGTGCTGAGCAATCGGGATATATCCATGAACTCGGGTTTGATCTCTATCAGAAAATGCTTGCAGAAACTGTGGCTGAACTGAAATCAAATGAATTCAGTCACATGTTTTCAGGTGATGACAAACCGTCAGCCAGGCAATCAAAAGCCTGTGATCTTCTCTTTTTCTTTGATGCCCTCATTCCTGATTATTTTGTGAATGCGACCCATGAGCGCTTTGCGTTTTACGACAAAATATCAAAAGCACCCTCACCTGAGAGCGTCGATGCCCTGGCAATTGAACTCAAGGACCGCTTTGGAGCCTTGCCTGAAGAGGTTTCGAACCTTCTTCTTTTGACAAAACTTAAAATAGTCGGGTCGTCTCTTGGACTTGAAAAGATTGATATTCAAAAGTTTAATTTCACCCTTTATCTCCCTGACCAGCACGATGAAAATCTTGGAAACCGGGATTTTCTTCAGTACCTGTTCGTTTCGGTTCAGGAACCTTGGATGCAGAAGTATAACCCCGGATTCAAGATGGATAAAAAAATAAAACTGGTACTGACCCATCCTGCCGGTATAGACACATCCCCTGCGGATTTGATAGACGAGTATTCGGAACTGCTGAAAAAGCTGGACGCAGCAGCGAAAGAAAGTGTGGGCTTGGAGGGGAAATAGGTCTTATAGAACTTATAAGTTAGGATCGGGGAACTTTATTTTAGCGGTTAAAAAATAATTGAGTTTAACATCGCAACTTTTGTGACGGTCTTTGTGTTCATAATAAGCGGACAAAATTAGTCCTATAAACTAAAACCTTATAATTATGAACATCTCTATAAATAATCACGCACACGAAGCAAAGAAGGGCGACAGGCTGCTTGATATTGCCCGCAGCAACCATGAACATATCGGCTACTTCTGCGGTGGCAACAGCATCTGTCAAACCTGCTATGTAAAGGTTCTTGAGGGTAGTGAGAACCTGTCGCCTCTCAGTGTTGAGGAAAAGGCACTTCTTTCAGACCGATTGATCAATGAAGGAACAAGGATGGCCTGCCTGACCACAATTGAAAAAGAAGGAGAGATAAGGGTCGTTTCGTTAGTTGAAGAGGTAAAAAGAAGCTTTGAAACCAATCCATTGCAGTTGACTGAACATGCTGCGAAAATGGGGTGGGAGTCGCTGGTAAAGTTTCCTGATACCATGCGCATGCAGGGTGGAAGGGAGTTTGATCTATGGCAGCTCATTGCAGATGTCATCAGCGGAATCGGAGATGCCTTGCAGTTACTTGCCAATGCTTTTGTACCGGCATCTTCAGTGGATGGAAAGACGAATCCTGAAGCATGCAAACCCTTTCAACTTTCAGCCTTCTGCAACGGCAATAAAGAAAAAAATACCCAAAGAGAGAGCGAAGGTATTGCTGCATAGGTTACAAATAATTAATGGTTAAACCTTGTTCTTCTGTGAGGGAAGAACAAGGTTAGATTGAGTGCTGCTGACAAATTTTTTATATCTTAGAACAAGAGGTTGATAGCAATGTTTGATTAATTCACCACTGATTGCATGAACCAATGATCATCTCTATTAATGATAAACCTTGTGAAGGGCATGTTGGTGAAGTTCTTCTGAAGGTTGCTCAACTCAATAAAAGCCATATAGGCTGTATCTGTGGCGGGAACGGTATCTGCCAGAGCTGCTTTGTTTATGTAGAAGAAGGAAGTGAGTGCCTGTCGCCTCCAGGTTTAGAGGAGAAAGCATTTATTTCTGACAAGCTTTTTAAGGAGGGTGGCAGACTAGCATGCAGAACTCTCATTGTAAAGGAGGGAACCGTCAAGGTGCTTTCGAGGGCTGAATACCTCAGGCGGCTTGTTTTAGGGTTCAAGGTTCCGGAATTTATCACGTATGCCCAGACTATAGGGTATAATGTGACCAATAAACTGCCGGATGGAGCAGGCAGCCTGTTCAACCGTGTTAAAGAGGGCATGGTAAGCCCCGGGGATTCGTTGAGAAAAATCGGGAGTGGACTCGCTTATGGATCGCTTCTGGCCTCGACTACTTTTATGGAGACATTTCCCTTCATGCAGTACCCTGTATCCATCCTTACCGAGAGTGTGAAAGGAGTGTTTAAGAGTGCTGCAAATGTTGTGTGCAATGTTTCCGGTGGATGCCTGCAATTGCCTGGAACGGATACTTCATGTTGCGGGACTAATAAAGCTCCGGTTATTGAGCCGGTCAAGATATCTATAAAGTAGTTTTTCCCTTTCGGTACTTAGGGTAAAAACAGCAACCATTAACTCCTGATGGGGTATTCTTCGGATATTGAAAACATTGAGTTTGAGCTTGGCGCAAAAACCCTTGAACGATGGTTGATCAAGCCTGAGAAAACTATGGATGTTGTTCTCGGAATACCGAGAGAACGCGCTCAGGACGAGAGAAGGGTGGCTATTTCACCTCCGGGTGTTCAAATACTTGTTGAGCATGGCATCAAAGTAAATATTGAGCGAGCTGCCGGAAATTTCTGCAACTTTACGGATAGCGATTACGCGGATGCGGGAGCGTCACTTGCTGAAACTCCCGAAGAGTTGTACGAGCGTTCCAACGTCATCGTCAAGGTATCGCCCCCTCAACCTGACGAAATCCCTCTCTTGATGCCAGGGCAACTGCTTATTTCAGCCCTCCACCTTGGCACCATTACCCCTCAATTGATACAAGCACTGCTTGACAAGAATATCACAGCATTGGGATTTGAATTTATTGAAACAAGGGATGGCGAGTTGCCGATAGTACGAACACTGAGTGAAATTGCGGGTTCTCTGGCCATTCAGACAGCGGCTAAATACCTTGAGACCGGGTATGGTGGCAGCGGAATACTGCTTGGCGGAATTGCCGGTGTTCCGCCGGCCCACGTCACCATTATCGGGGCAGGAACAGTTGGGCTTTTTGCTGCGCAGGACGCGCTCGGACTTGGTGCTCAGGTGACGGTCATCGACAAGGAGATTAACCGTCTGAGAAGATTTGAAGCGTTTTTCAACCGTCACCTTGTCACAGCAATAGCCAATGACCATTATATTGCTGAACTTGCCAAGATGTCGGATGTTGTGATCGGCGCTTTAAGCCCAAGACAGAAAATAACAAAACCGCTGGTAAGTGAACAGGTGGTTAAATCGATGAAGCCCGGTTCGGTTATTATTGACGTCTCGATTGATCAGGGGGCCTGCTTTGCCACCAGCAGGCATACATCGCATACCAATCCTATTTATGTCAAACACGGGGTTACCCACTACTGCGTCCCTAACATTCCTTCCGCTGTAGCTAAAACAGCCTCTTTTGCTCTTACCAATACACTACTCCCCTTTTTGCTGAAACTCACCTCCCATGAGACCATTTCGGATATACTTTGGAAAAACCACAGTCTGAGAAAAGGAACCTATATTTTCAAGAGCTACGTCACGAAAAAGATTCTTGCTGAACTGACTGATCTTCCATTCAGGGAGATCGATATGCTGCTTGCTGCAAGCTAATAGATATGCTTATGGCCACCTCTATTTATTTCTGAGATAAAAGATGGAAGGCAAACTTTACCTGCAGGCTTAAAAGAGCTATCCCTTTCAGGACAACTATTGTTTTGTTGTAGTTCAGGAATCACCCCAACCTACATAGCGGGGAAAGTTTTGATAATCAATTTTTTTAAAGCATCCCATTTGAATAGATAGAGGTGCCCTTATATCAATTCGTCCAGCGGTTTGCCGAATTGCCTTGCAATATAGGAGGCGCATGAGACTCCCGAATAGGTGACTGCAATAACTCCCTGACCAGGGAAAGTGCTGTCACCAGTAGCAAAGAGATTTTTAATCCGGGTGCTATTCTGGGGCTTTTGAAGGATGTTCTGTCCCGGTTTCAAGAGCGGCCCGTAGGATCCTTTGAAGCGGTTAAGGTAGCGCTGATGGGTCAATGGCGTTGCAAGCACCTTAAGCTCGATGGCATTTGACAGTCCGGGAAGAATGCGTTCTGTGCGGGATATCACACTTTCGGCCAAGGCTTCTTTTGCGTTTCGATATGCGCCATTTTTTTGGTCGTAGTGCTGCCACTCATCGGCCTCAGCGGTAACAAAAGCATGAACTATATGTTTACCGGGAGGAGCCAGGGAGGGGTCAAGAATCGTTGGGGCTGAAAAATAAATGGTCCCGCCGGGCTGTTTATAGTTCTCCCACGTATCGACAAGAATATGGTGAACATAAAACTCTTTTGGAATGACTGAGGCATCTACACCGAGATAGAGCTGAAACCAGCTCGGGGCTCTTAAAAATGAGCGTTCATCCACCTTGTAGCGCGAATCGGTGATCAGGCGATTGAAGGTATCCCATACCGTAGCATTGGTAATGACTGCTTTTGCATAATATTCAGTTCCATCAGCAAGCCTGACACCTCGAGCTTCGCCATTTTCAACAATTATAGAGGTTACCTCGGATTGGTAGCGGATTTGACCTCCGGACTTTTCAATACCTTGACATAATGCTTTTGGAATGGCACCCGAACCACCGACCGGATAGTTGATGCCACCGGAATGCCTGTCAGCAAGACAGATGCCTGCATTGACCAGCGGGGTTGAAACTGCATCCTGAACCGCCCAGGAATAGGCTTCTATATCAATAAATTTAAGAAGCTCCTCATCGCTGATAAACCGCCTGGCTGTTTTACCCATTGAACGAAAAGTCTTCAGTGCAAGTGCGATGGTTTTAGCCGGAAACGTTACACCTACTGACGCCAAATGGAAGACATCCTCAAGCGAACCGGCAGGTAGTGAGCTGAGAATATCGTGAACTGCCTCAAGTTCGTTGTAAAACTTTTCAATGCCATCACGTTCATGCGGAAAACGTGCCCCGAGAGCATTGAGAAATTCATGGCGATTATAAAAAGCAGGGATTGAAAAACCGTTCGGCAGATGATAATGTATCTGTACAGGATCGTGAATCGTCGGAACGTGAAGCCCAAGTTTTCTGAATATCCTTGTATGAAGGTTGAGAGTGCCGCTTGTGCTGTTTTCACCAAAACCGTAAAAGACTGAGGCGCCGGCATCAAAATTGTAACCCTCACGCTGAAAAGAAGAACAGCTTCCTCCCGGATAACGGTTTTTTTCAAAAACGAGCGTTGATATACCTCGATCCTGAAGCAACGCTGCGGCAGTTAGGCCCCCAATTCCTGAGCCGATTACAATGATGTCGGCAGCTTCATCCATAGAAATTGTACATCTAGATTCGGGAGTAAGGTTCTGAACCTGCATTATTCTTCAAACTAATAACGAGGGTCGCAGAATATAGTCACACCAGAGAGTTCACAGCAAACATTATTTTCCAATAGCAGTTTGTGATGAGAGTTGGCTGTTAAGCAGAAAGAGATAGGTCTCATGGGTCCTATATGACATATAGGACTTATATACAAGATGGGGTGAAGAAATTGTGCTGTCGGCAGTGGACGGTTGGCTGGGGAACGCAAAGTTAAATTAACTCAGGCTTTAAATTTTTTTATTGCTTATTTTTTGGACGGTTACGTGCTTTCATCACATGAAAAATAATTAAAAAATAATGAAAAATCAGATCTGGTTGACCGCTGGAATTGCAGGTATGCTTCTCGGCAGCCCTTTCGCCACTGCTCAGGCAAAAAACGATGTGCATTTCAGTACAGGAAGCAGACCATCCTTTGTTATTGATTCTCCACCAAGATTGATTTACCTGAGAGATCAGGGCTTTTCAGTATCTGTAGGAAGTCGATATGATATGGTATTCTATGGGAACAGGTACTATCTCTTCAATGACGGCAGCTGGTACAGCTCTCTTCGTTACCGGGGACCCTGGATTGTTATAAAGAGTAACCGTTTACCTTTAAAGCTGAGAAGGTATAGCTGGAATGAGATAAGCAGATATCGCGATATGGAGCATCGCAGGTCGGATAGCCGTGATAACAACTATCAGCGTAATAACGACAATAAGAGGCGATATAATGATGAGAGGAACGATGAAGGCCGCAGAAGGTATGAAGAGCAGCCAAATACACATACTGAGTTCATACCAAATCGCCATGAGCCGTCAAACCAGAACGTTGAAATCAGGTCGCACCAAGGCCGTCAAAACGAAGCTCCTGACACCAAACCGAATCAGGATCAGCAAGGGAAGCCCTCTGATAACAAGCCAAGTCACGGACAGCAAGGCAAGGCCTTTGACGGCAAGCCGAACCTGGGACAGCCAAACAAGCCTTCTGACAACAAGCCAAGTCACGGGCAGCAAGGAAATGTCTTTGACGGCAAGCCGAACCAGGGTCAGCCAAACAAGCCTTCTGACAACAAGCCAAATCAGGGACAGCAAGGCAAGCCCGCTGACAGCAAGCCAAGTCAGGGACAGCAAGGCAAGCCTTCTGACAACAAGCCAAGTCAGGGACAGCAAGGCAAGCCTTCTGACAACAAGCCAAGTCAGGGGCAGCCAAACAAGCCCGCTGACAGCAAGCCAAGTCAGGGACAGCAAGGCAAGCCTTCTGACAACAAGCCAAGTCAGGGGCAGCCAAACAAGCCTGCTGACAGCAAGAAACCGGGACAGCCGAGCAAGCCAGCTGACAGCAAGAAACAAGATGGTGCTCAACACAAGGATGATACCACTAAATAATAGAGTCGCTATGCATTGAAAAGCTTTTCAAAAAAGCTTGCACAAAGGTCAGGCATCGCAAGATTCCTGGCCTTTTGTGTTGTGCTTACAGAAAAAGTGATGAGAGCTAAGTGTTGGGAAAAATAAAAAGGTAGGTCCCTCACAAGAGTTCGGAATGACATCGGCGCGAGGAGTGAGAGGAAAATTGGGGATTGGGAGTAAACCTGATGTGGTGGATTGATTCCACTGTATATGAATGGAAAAACTTATATTTAAAAAGATTGGGAGTGTTTTTTTGCTTTATTTATTTTATGATTTCGGACTCCTGCATGCAAAACAATGTTATTCGAACCCGGCAGACTTTAACTCATGGATAAACCCGATCCAACCCGTAACGATACAACCAGGACAAAAAAAGAATCTTTGTCCAAGGAGGAGCGTCAAAAGCAACTTGAGTTTCAAAAGGAAGCGGTTGTTCATTTGAATTCGCTTTATAATTACGCGCTTCATTTAACCATGAATCCGAGTGATGCCGAAGATCTGGTACAGGAAACCTATCTCAAGGCGTATAGATTTTTTAATTCTTTTGAAAGGGGAACAAACTGTAAAGCATGGCTGTTTAAAATCCTGAAAAACAATTATATCAACCGATTTCGCAAAAATTCTAAAGAACCGGGAAAGGTTGATTACGATCTTATAAAGGATTTTTATCATTCTATAAAAGATGTGCAGAATGATACCAGTGAAGCTGAAAGCGATTATTTCCATTCATTGCTGCATGAAGAGGTCCATCAGGCTCTTCACTCTTTGCCTGAAGAGTTCAGGGAAGTAATACAGCTGTGTGATATTGACGGGTTTACTTATGAAGAAATTGCAAATATGGTTGAAAGCCCGATCGGTACTGTAAGATCAAGGTTATACAGAGGTAGAAAACTGCTTCGTGAACAGCTTGAGGGGTATGCCAAGAAATACGGCTTCAATACCGATAAAGATCATTAAAATCAATACGCACAAAATTTGTAAACTATGAACTGCCAAAAAGCACAGGTACTTATGAGTGCCGCTGTGGATTGTGAGCTAACAGTAAAGGAAGAAGAGGGCTTTCTATTGCACCTCTCAGAGTGCAAAGAGTGTAAAGATGAGTTTGATGATGCAAAAAAAACCAAAATGATTATCAAGGAGAAAATTGTTCAGTTTAAAGCTCCTCAAAGCTTGTTTAATTCTATTATGGAACTAACCAGTGTGAGCAGTTTAGAGCACTGAGCCCCCCCTTTACCAAATATCCTGCATGAGTTATTCATTATGATAATCTCATCAAACTCTTTTATGGTTCATGCTATCTTAGTTAGAAGGGTGTCAGTGAAAATCTTCAGAGCCGACTCAGCCGGGTGCAGAACTGCAACACCAAGCTCTCCAAATGACCGAAAGCCCCATCTTCCCTCGCTGCAACAAGGCATTCAAATTTGCTTGAATCTCCCGCTTCAGCTTTACAACTCCTGAACGAACCACTTCATAGTCTACAAGCCAGTGTCCTGTATTGTCATACCGTGTCACTATTGACACTGTATGACAATATGTCATTCATCCAAAAATCAGTGCGACATTTTTACCGTCACATTTCCTTTTATATCTCTAAAAGAGAACAAAAACAGTGTTTTCATACTTTGGCACGCTTCTTGCAAATTATTGGTAGTAAGTCGTTCATAGCTTACAATCAATCACATAATAATGCAAGTTTACAAAGGAGGACAACATGATCGTAAAATTATCTAAAGAATCCAATGAGGATGTTTGATGACATCCGCTCAAGTGCCAAAACATCTTCAGTGCCGGCGTTCAATGTTGATATATCGGAAGATGAGAGCGGATTTCATATTGATGCCGAGTTGCCTGGTTTAGCCAAAGATGAGATCGCCCTCAATATTGAGGATGATGTGCTGACCATAAAAGCTGAGAGAAAACAGTCCAGTGAAGAGAACAAAAAAGCGTACCTGCGTATTGAAAGAACCTATGGCTGTCTGCAGAGAAAATTTAATCTTGGTGAGACTATTGATCAGGAGAACATTAATGCAGGGCTTGACAATGGCATACTTCATGTAACCTTGCCAAAAGCTCAGATAACAAAAAAAGCAAAGGAAATTTCGATCAATTAACATGATTCAATCCGGACTCAGCGGCATACGATGCGAGTCCGGCTCTTTATATATCACTATCAAAAAAAAAAGGAACTACTCTCATGGGAAAAATTATCGGCATCGATCTTGGCACAACGAACTCCTGTGTTTCAGTCATGCAGGGATCGCAGCCAACGGTTATTGAAAATTCGGAAGGCAGCCGTACCACGCCGTCTATTATAGCTTTAACCAAAACAGGCGACCGTCTGGTAGGGCAGGCTGCAAAAAGGCAGGCTATCACAAATCCTAAGAACACAATTTTTTCAATTAAACGCTTCATGGGTCGTAAATATGATGAAGTCCCAAATGAAAAGAAGCTTGCACCATACGAAATCATCAATGAAAATGGCGAGGCTCGTGTAAAGATAAATGATAAAATCTACTCACCACAGGAAGTTTCAGCAATGATCCTGCAGAAAATGAAGCAGACTGCGGAAGATTTTCTTGGTGAAAAAGTTACCGAAGCGGTTATCACTGTGCCGGCATATTTCAATGATGCCCAGAGACAGGCTACAAAAGACGCAGGCAGAATTGCCGGACTTGATGTAAAACGAATCATCAACGAGCCTACAGCTGCTGCTCTGGCTTACGGGCTTGACAGAAAGCAGGAAAGTGAGAAAGTGGCGGTTTTTGACCTTGGCGGCGGAACGTTTGATATCTCAATTCTTGAACTTGGTGATGGTGTTTTTGAGGTTAAATCCACTGATGGCGACACGCACCTTGGCGGCGATGACTTTGACCAGAAAATTATCGATTATATTGCCGATGAGTTCAAAAAACAGGAAGGCATTGATCTTCGTAAGGATGCAATTACGTTACAGCGCCTGAAAGAGGCTGCTGAAAAAGCGAAAATTGAACTGTCGTCAAGGACTGACACGGAAATTAACCTTCCATTTATTACCGCAACACAGGAAGGGCCGAAGCATCTGGTTATTAATCTGACCCGTGCAAAATTTGAGGCATTATGTTCAGACCTGTTCGATAAGATTCTTGATCCTTGCCGCCGTGCGGTAAAGAATTCTAAACTTGAAATGAAGGAGATCGATGAAGTTGTGCTTGTGGGCGGCTCAACCCGTATTCCGAAAGTACAGGCGCTGGTCAAGGATTTCTTTGGCAAGGAACCGAACAAAAGCGTCAATCCGGATGAAGTTGTTGCTATCGGCGCAGCTATCCAGGGTGGTGTTCTGAAGGGAGATGTCACTGATGTTCTACTTCTTGATGTAACTCCCCTTTCACTGGGAATCGAAACCCTTGGTGGCGTTATGACGAAGCTTATTGATGCAAACACCACGATTCCAACAAAAAAACAGGAGATATTTTCAACTGCAGGTGACAACCAGACCTCGGTTGAGGTGCACGTTCTGCAGGGAGAACGCCCGATGGCTGCAGATAACAAAACATTGGGACGTTTTCATTTAGGCGATATTCCTCCTTCTCCAAGAGGTCTGCCGCAGATCGAAGTGACCTTTGATATCGATTCAAACGGGATTCTGAATGTTTCGGCCAAGGATAAGGCTATAGGAAAGGAGCAGAGCATAAGAATCGAATCCAGCAGCAAACTCAGTGATGCTGAGATTAATAAAATGAAAGCAGATGCCAAAGATCATGCTGCGGAAGATCAGAAGCGCAAGGAAGAGGTCGATACAAAAAACATTGCGGACGGGCTCATTTTCAGTACTGAAAAGCAGCTGAAAGAGCTTGGCGACAAAATACCTGCAGACAAGCGCTCCACTCTGGAAGGCACTCTGGACAAGCTTAAAGAGGCTTATAAGAACGGCACTATCGAGTCAATCAAGTCTGCCATGGAGGAACTCAACAAGGAGTGGGGAGAAATTGCATCCAAACTCTATGAGTCACAAAGCGCTGAATCAGCACAGCCTGAACCGGAAGCTCACAGTGGCGGCAACGAAAAGAGCGCAAAAGGCAGTGCCAACGGTGAAGTTGAAAATGCCGAGTTCGAAGTAATCGATGACAGCAAGAAGTAATCGGATACATCGGTAATATGCTCTTTAACAAAGGGATTCGTAATGAATCCCTTTGTTATTTAACCTTGTTTTGCTAATTTATCATCAAATAAGGTAGAACACCGGAGAGTGTTATTTTTGCAAAATTTAACCGTGCAAACAATGCAACCTCAGCTCAGCCGTCCTAACACGGGCACAAATCAAGTCAGAGTCAGTTTATCAGGGCCATGGTCAGGCAATGCGGTTCATAAGGCAGAAAAATACTTTATAACCTCTGCGAAAAGAGATGATAGAGATAACCTTCAAATCGTGATCAGCCCAGCCTCCGGACGCAGAAAGCTATCGCCTACAAAGGAGATCATCAACAAGATCATAAGCGGTGAAATTGAGCTTTTTGTGCTTACTACCCAGCCGGATATCGGTATTGACCTGAAGAAAAAAGTTCTTGACAATGAAAACCGTTACGTCATCGACTTTGACAACCGGGGAATCAAGTGGACCATGAGGGATATTCCTGTCTTTTATGAT
The DNA here is from genome assembly GCA_005843825.1 of Chlorobium sp. Classification (GTDB taxonomy): domain Bacteria; phylum Bacteroidota; class Chlorobiia; order Chlorobiales; family Chlorobiaceae; genus Chlorobium. The sequence goes on along the minus strand of SZXX01000020.1, from coordinate 19,249 downwards.
TCTCTGCAGCAAAAACTTTGTATCGAAATTGATCGCCGTACCTATACCCTTAATGAGTTTTTCAAGTAAGCGCGATCCGTTTTCGCATTTTATCTTATTAAGCCTCTTTCATCATGAAATGCAAAAAGCCCCGGAATATCCAGGGCTTTTTGCATTATAAGGCCACATCAATTTATTGCTGAGATAAACGATGGATGGAGAACTTTTGTTTTATTGGGGTTCAGGAATCACCCCAACCTACACAGGTGTCCACTTCACCGATCATCCGAACAAAAATGGTGTTGGGGTAACGTTCATCTCATTTGACTATTGGATTTTCTTGCGCGCCAATGCAGCTTCAGGCGCTTTTGGATACATGTTGACAAGTGTCTTGAACCTTGCTTTTGCATTAGCGGCATCGCCTATCTTTTCAAAAGAAATTGCCTGTTTGAACAGCGCTGCAGGACGCTTGCTGCTTTTGATATATTTAGCTATCACAACCTGATATTCAAGAATAGCTTTTTCATACCATTTTTCGCTAAAGAAGCTGTCGGCAAGATAAAACTGCGCCTGATCAGCAAGAGCGGATGCCGGATAGGTCTTCAAAAGTGCAGCAAAACTCTCTCTTGCCGGGGCAAAACTGTTTTTACCAAGCCTTTCCTGCCCTTCTTTGAGCAATGCAGCTGCATCTGTAACACCTGAGGGTTTAGCACTCTCCGGGGTTTCTTTTGGCTTCGGTGCTGCGGATGAGGATTGTTCCTTTTTGTCAATACCAAGATACTGCTCAATTTTCTGCAGTCTGGATTCAAGATCGTCAACCTTGTGGACCAGTAGAGAATCTTCCATTCCAAGACGTCCGAATGCAAGAGTGTTCTTATGCGCCGCCTCTTCTATACTACCCTGCAGGCGCAAAATCTCATCATGAGCCTGCTGAACATCTGAATAGGAGCCCGCAGATTCCGTTTTCAGTTTTCTCAGATCATCAGTCACGACCACAAGATCCTGTTTGGATGCGCAGGCAGACAGAACAAGAAACGGCAAGAAAAGAAAAGGTGTAATCTTTTTATTCATAACGCATAATGGAGTATGTATTCTTAAGCCGTTATTGCCCTGTATACCATTTCTTCGCTCGCCGGATCCCGAAAAAAACAATTGTTACTTGACAATAAAGTGCGCCCGACGGTTTTTTGCCCAGGCTTCTTCATTTTGACCGGTATCAAACGGCCGCTCTGAACCTAAACTAACTGATTCGAGACGGGATGCGGCAACACCAAGCTTGACTATATATTCTTTTGCACCGGCAGCTCTGCGTTCTCCAAGGGCGAGGTTGTATTCGGATGTCCCTCGTGAGTCACAGTGACCTTCGATGAGAACTCTCTTGCCAGAGTTGGCAGTCAACCATTCAGCATTCTGCTTTAATTGTTCCTGTGCATCTGTGCTGAGAACTGAACTGTTAAAATCGAAAAACTGATCCCCAAGCGGTCCTGTCTGCCATTTGTCGAATCCATAACCGGTACGACCTGATGGCAAAGATGACGATTGAGAACCAACTGGTGACGGAGAGGAAGCGGTCTCACCGCCATCGGTTGATTTTACTGCACTTTTTGATGAGCATCCGGCAGTGAACATCATGGCAATGACAAGCATGCCTTTTATTTGCGTTTTCATCAATTCAGCTCCTTTTATCATTTAATAAAACAGGGAATCACGGTATTGTGATTTGCTAGTCTATAGCTTTTTGAGTCATATCTGCAGTAAATATATTGTTTTCACCTCTATTTTCCCATGTAGAACATGCAAATTAATTACCTATAGAATGCCATAATACATGATGCTACCGGACTCGATATGGTCAGCCATGGTCACTTCTTCTCTATACCTTCAGGGGTAAATACAAATCCAATCCATACCTCTCCTGCAGCTTCCTGTTTTGGAAGAGCTGGAAGAGGAGATGATTTTTCAAGGGCTTTTTTTACCGAAATGTTGAGGTATTCGCTTGGAGCTTTTTTATCAAAAACAATCTGCTTAATTGTTCCGTCAGCCAGAATATTAATGCGGACATAGACCTCCATTCCGTAACTGTTTTTAAGCATCATCTTGGAAAAATCCCAGTTCTGCATAATAATTGATGCGATTTGTGCCTGGTACGGGGCACTCGGGCCTCCTCCCCCATACCCTTTTCCTGCACCACTCTTGCCTCCATATGAACTGCCTTTTCCACTTCCTGAGCCTGTTGATGCAGGGCCTCCTTCCGATTTTACTTTCTGCTGAAGCCGGGCAAGTGCATTGTTCAAACTGCCGGCAGAGGTCGGCGACGTTGAGGCCGTTTTTTTGTCGACAGTTTGCTTGAGGCGCTCAAGAGCTTTGCTGATATCAGCAGGCTTATCAACAGCTTTAGGCTTTGCGTTTACGGGCAACGGTTCGACTGCAACTTTCTTTGGGGGAACCGGTGCTGCTTCCGGAACATGCTCCTTAACCTTTGCTGGTTTTGGTTCTTTCTTTGGAGTAACGGGTTCCACTTCGGGGAGCGCCTCTTTCACCGTAACACTTTTGCTGCTCCCGGCAGGATGCGGGGCCTCGGGGGAGGGAGCGGGAGCGGCCTGGCTGCCCCCCTTTGGAGAAAGTTCAGACGATCCACCTGAACCGGGAAGCGACACAATACTGACACTGACAATTTTCGGCTTAACCAGCCGGTTTGCATCTAAAATCTGGAGATATATTGCAAGGACAATCACAAGGGCATGAATGAGTGCTGCCGCAACAAGCCAAAGTGAAAATTTTTTTTCAGCATACCCAAGCTTCTGACCTTTTTCCATACTCCCCACTTATTTCCCACCTGCCTTCGTTGCAGGGAGCGGTTCAGTCACCATACCAATATGCTCAATCCCTGCATCCTTGATCTGAGCCATAACATCCATTACCAGCCCGTAAGGAAGAGATTTATCGGCTTTAAGATAGACGTCACCAGTATGCTTTACATCAAGTATTGTCGGCAACTTCTGCCGTACCTCCGAGGCATTCAATTGATATTGATTGATAAAGACGCGTTGCGAAGCGTCTATGCTGATGACAAGAGCTTTCTCATCTATATCCATCTGCTGATGGGTAGTCTGGGGTGTATCAACCTTCACGCCATTTGTCATCATGGGAGCGGTTACCATAAAAATAATCAGCAGCACAAGCATGACATCAACGAAGGGTGTTACATTGATGTCACTCATCAACCTGCCTTTACCTGAAGTTATCATATCGGGGGGGCACCTATGGTTCGTTAATGAATGCAGCGACAAATTCCGGAGAGAATTCCTCAAGATCGCGCTCAATAATGCTGATCTGATGGGTAAAATAGTTATAGGCCATAACTGCGGGAATAGCTGCAGCAAGTCCTGCCGCGGTAGCTATCAAAGCCTCTGAAATACCTGGCGCTACAGCTGCAAGAGAGGCTGACTGGGCCTTGCCAATGTTATGAAATGAGGTCATGATACCCCATACGGTTCCAAAAAGACCAATGAAAGGAGCTGTATTGCCTACTGTTGCAAGAAACGGAATCAGTGAGGACAAGCGCTTGCTTTCGGCATTGGCTTCACGTTTAACTGCACGGGCAATGCGTACCCTGAGCTGGCGAATATCGACCTTATCGCCGAGAGCGTGGTACTCGACATACCCCGAACGGAAAACCCTCGGTAGAGAGCCTTTTCTGTATTTTTCACTTTCGGAAAACGCTTTGTCAACATTGTAGATTTCGAAAAAATAGTCAAGGAAAGCCCTGGACTCACTCAAAGATTTTCTGACATAGGTGAATTTGTATGCAATGATTGCCCATGATACAATAGAGAACGAAAGGAGTACAAAAAGTACAAATAATACTACAGGTCCGGCATCCGAAAGCAGGCCAAAAATTCCGAGATAAGAATCAACCATATCGATAGAAACAATTAAAGATTCAATGAAACAAATGCACATTCTCTATCACCATATACGCCAAGGCAGAACCGGAAAGTGCACAAAGCGTATTGACAAGGTCGTTATTAACCAAGGGTGTTCCCTTTATAAGCCGGTTTTCAACAAGTGAACCATCCTCTGCAATGCTATGGGTCCTTTCGGTTACTTTTTCGCGGATCGGGTCGAAATACTGAGCCTGAACGGTTGCGCCGAAAAAGCTGTCAACCAGACTGGCCAGAAGTCCGGAAAACCCTATGAGAAGAAACGACTGAGGTATTCCAAAATCAGAGAGCCATTTGACATTGACAAGCATTGCGCTTGCACATATAAACAGCGAACCAAGGAATGCTCCTGAAGTACCCGGCACTGAAACACCACCGGATGTTCCGACAGGCACCTCCTTGAAGGTTGTCACCAGCCAGGCTTTTGGATTTGGCCACATGGTGCCGATCTCTGTAGCCCAGGTATCGGCCTGCACTGCAGCAAGCGTTCCAAGGTAGGCAAAAAAAACTGCCGGGTTATTGGTCAGTGAAAAAATTACCATTAAAATCCATGCTATGCCGCCGTTGGCATATACCTGACCAGCATCGCGCTGGGAACCTTTTTCAAAAACAAGATCAAATTTCGCCTTACGTTTTTTGCCGAGCTTCGACAAGACTGACGACAAGAGATAAAAAGTCAAAAGCGGTATCGTCCAGGCCATCCCTCCAATACCAAAAATAGTGGTGCCTAGCAAAAATGTCGCTGTTGCGCCACTGTTATTAAGAAACTTGACCTTGATGGAAAAAACTGCAAGAAGAAAAGCAAAAAGCCCTCCGATAAGAAAGTTCTCAAGAAGAATGGTATGGTTCACTTCAAGCACATAGAGCGCATAGGCAATCGACAGGGGAATAAAAAAATTGTCGAGACCGTGCGATAAAAGAGCTTCGACAGCAGTTGAGACAACCGCAAGAAGAAGTGCAAGAGCTAAAAGCATCAGTAACGACTTGCCGGCCAGCCCTCCGGTAAAATCTTTACTGAAGAGCATGAGAGTAGCGCTCAGCAGAATAAAGCTGCTGAAAAACATGGTCAAAGAGCCCTCAACAGTTTTAGGGTTTTTCGTCAGATGCTCAATATGTTTTTTGCCGACCGAACTCCCCACCAGAGCAGCAAGCGAGTCACTGATGCCCATGACAAGCATGGAGGTCTGCAGTATCCACTTGTGGGACTCCCACAGAAACAGAATCTGAAGCAGAAAAATAAGCGGGAAAAAAAGTGAACCGTAACTTTTTACCGCGGGTGACTGGACATTATTGTCTTCGGGCAGTGCAAGCAAAGAGCCAAACCATTTGAAGCGGATATTCAGCCCGTTGAAAAGCAAAAAAACAAGTGCGATAAGAGCTGGATAAAAGCTGGATTGGAAATAGGAGGGCACAAAGAAAATAACTACACCCATGCAGAAATGAATAATTTTTCTGACAACCAGACTGCTGATACTGAATTTTCTTGTGAGTAATTCAGCAAGGAGAACAAACAAAAGAACTAGACACAACGTCAAAACAAAGGCTGGCAAATCCTGATGCAATGGAGCTTGGATGTTCAGCATGATTGTGGAACTTAATTGATGGTTTAGTCCGAAAAAACCGGCACTTAACTGAGCACAGAATGTCTTGAAAAATATAACTGTAACGCAACAGAATAAACAGTAAAAATCCTTGGGATTTTACCTTTTTTAATTTTTGCTTTAATAAAACATTAAATGTAATTTATGACGAATTTCAGTTTACTCCCGATAGAAACTTGGTCGCTCCAATGTCTGCATTCAATTTACATACCTGCAGTTCCTCCCGTGGTTTTGAACAACCTGCGTTGACGAGATTTGCCGGTTTCGGCTTTAATGACAAGCATTTGCTTAGCACCCTCCATTCCATGATCGGTTTTTTTCTCACTGTGGTGATTTCATCGCTGAGCGTTACTGTGCTCTGAACCCAAAGCCGATCCCAAGTCCATTTTTTTCTCTTTCAGACTTTTTATCACAGTGGCTTCGGGAACAGCGGTCTCGGAGATTTCTTTTAATTGTCAAAAAAAATACTTGAACTGCAATGAGATCTGATATTATCAAAAAAGGGTTTGAAAAAGCGCCTCACCGCAGTCTTCTAAAAGCCACAGGGTCAATTGTCTCAAACGATGACTTCAGAAAACCCTTTATAGGCATATGCAACTCCTATAATGAACTTATCCCAGGACATGCCCATCTTCAGGAGCTCGGGAAAATAGCAAAAGAAGAGGTTCGCAAAGCCGGGGGTGTCCCCTTTGAATTTAATACCATCGGGGTTTGCGATGGTATTGCTATGGGGCATATAGGCATGCGATACTCACTTGCAAGCCGTGAACTTATTGCTGACAGTGTCGAGACCGTCGCTGAAGCACACCGCCTCGATGGACTTGTCTGTATACCAAACTGTGACAAGATTACCCCTGGCATGATGATGGCCGCACTGCGAATCAACATTCCTGTTATTTTCGTTTCAGGAGGACCTATGAAGGCCGGCCATACCCCTTCGGGAAAAACCATTGACCTGATTTCGGTCTTTGAGGCAGTGGGCCAGTTCAGCAGTGGAAAAATCAACGAGAGTGAACTGGAATCCATAGAAGACAATGCCTGCCCCGGTTGCGGCTCGTGTTCCGGAATGTTTACAGCTAACTCGATGAACTGCCTCAGTGAAGCCCTTGGTTTTGCTCTCCCGGGCAACGGGACAATACTTGCAATTGACCCTCGTCGTAATGAACTGGTACAGGAAGCTTCACGCCGGATCATTGACCTGGTAAAGAGGAATATCAGACCGAGAGATATCCTTACGCGCAAAGCTCTGCTGAATGCTTTTGCCCTTGACTTTGCAATGGGAGGAAGCACCAACACCATTCTCCATACCCTTGCCCTTGCAAATGAAGCGGAACTGGATTTTGATTTCTCTGAACTCAATGCCCTTTCTGCCAAAACTCCCTATATATGCAAGGTGAGTCCGGCAACGATGGCAGTCCATATCGAGGATGTCGACCGGGCTGGAGGAGTATCGGCGATCCTTCATGAACTCAGTAAGATTGAGGGACTTCTTGATCTTTCGACACTGACGGTAACAGGGAAAACACTTGGTGAAAACATTTCGGACGCCGAGGTCCTGGATCGATCTGTCATAAGAAGCGTTGAAGAGCCCTACTCATTTTCAGGTGGTCTGGCGGTTCTGTACGGGAATATTGCCCCATTGGGCGCTGTTGTCAAAACCGGAGCCGTTGCTGCGCAAATGATGAAGCACACCGGCCCTGCAAAGGTTTATGACTGTCAGGATGATGCCATCAAGGGGATTATGGAGTATGATGTCAAAGCCGGTGATGTGGTGGTTATTCGTTATGAGGGGCCAAAAGGCGGTCCTGGAATGCCGGAAATGCTCTCCCCTACCAGCGCCATTATGGGTCGAGGACTTGGAGAATCAGTTGCGCTCATTACTGATGGACGGTTTTCAGGAGGTTCGAGAGGGGCCTGTATTGGACACATTTCACCTGAAGCTGCAGAGAAAGGTCCGATTGCCGCACTTGAAACTGGCGATATGATAACTGTTGATATTCCAAACAGGAGCATCTCTGTCGATTTGACTGACGATATTATTGCTGAACGACTGACTTTGCTCAAGCCGTTTGTGCCAAAAATAACAAAAGGCTATTTGGCGAGATATGCTCAACTGGTCACATCAGCCAATACCGGGGCAATACTGAAAAGCACTGTTACCTGTGAACCTAAATAAACACGCCATGCATTTTTCAGGCCAAACTCTCAATGGCTCAGAAATTTTTTTCGAATGTCTACGACGAGAAAACGTTGAATATATTTTCGGGTATCCAGGCGGATCACTCTTAAAAGTTTATGAGACTCTTTACGATGTAAAGGATATCAAGCACATTCTTGTCCGTCATGAGCAGGGTGCTACTCATATGGCTGAGGGCTACGCCCGCGCGACAGGAAAGCCTGGAGTTGTTCTTGTCACTTCGGGACCCGGTGCAACAAACACCGTTACCGGCATTGCCAATGCCTATATGGATTCGTCACCAATGGTGGTCTTTACCGGACAGGTTCCAAGCTCACTCATTGGCAATGATGCCTTTCAGGAAGCCGATATTGTAGGGATCACGAGATCTATAACAAAACACAATTTTCTTGTCAAGGATGTCAAAGAGCTTGCCATCACAATCCGCAAGGCATTTTTTCTTGCTACACACGGCAGACCTGGACCTGTGCTGATTGATATGCCAAAAGATATCCTGAATTCATCATGCGCATTCCATTGGCCTGAAACGGTAGAAATCCGTGGATTCAAGCCGACAATCACATGCCACATTAACCAGGTTGAGAAAGCTGCACATAAAATTGCCAAAGCTAAACGCCCCCTTCTTTATGTTGGCGGCGGAGTCATCAGTGCTGAAGCTTCAGAAGAGCTTCGGACTTTTGCCATACAACAGAATATACCGGTCACCATGACTTTGCAGGGACTTGGAGCTTTCCCCGGCAACCATCCGCTCAGCATGGGGATGCTTGGCATGCACGGTACCTACTGGTCTAATCAGGCGGTAAATGCCTGTGACGTGCTTATTGCTGTTGGTGCACGATTTGATGACAGGGTCACGGGAAAAATAGAGACATTTGCTCCCAATGCCTACATCATTCACAATGACATTGATCCTACCAATGTTGATAAAAACATCCAGGTGGACTTGCCGATTGTTGGCGATGCCAAAGACTTTCTGGCGACACTCCTGAAAGAGACACCGAAAACAGTCGAAAATCGTGACAACTGGCTTGCAGATATACAATCGTGGCGTGAACAGTGCCCTTTGACCTACAACAAGGAAGATGGGGCTCTGAGAACCGAATTTGTTATCGATGAGGTATCGAGACAAACAGAGGGAAATGCTGTCGTGGTTACTGATGTTGGCCAGCACCAGATGTGGACATCGCAATATTATACGTTCCGCAATCCGCGATCCATCATCACCAGCGGTGGACTCGGTACTATGGGGTTCGGACTTCCTGCAGCCATCGGGGCCGCTTTCGGCATCAGCGATCGTCCAGTCGTCCTTTTCTGTGGAGATGGCGGGATTATGATGAATATTCAGGAACTTGTCACTGCTGTTCACTATAAGACGCCAGTAAAGATATTCCTGATCAATAACAGCTTTCTCGGAATGGTCCGTCAATGGCAGGAGCTGTTCCATAAAGAAAAATACTCATTTACCGATCTGGGCGACAGCAACCCTGACTTTGTCAAAGTTGCCGAAGCGTTCAATTGCAAGGCTATCCTGGCTGAAACTCCTGAATCGGCACAAGCTGCTATCAAAGAGGCACTTACCTATAATGAAGGACCTGTTCTTGTTGATTTCAGGGTTATGAAAAAAGATATGGTTTTTCCGATGGTCCCTGCAGGAGGGTCAATATCTGACATGCTTCTGGCAAGGTTGAACCCTAAAACAATGGTTTGAATTTGACTGTAAAATACATAATAAGATTACACTGACACATTGAATCCTCTATACCTATAATTCGTTATAGAGGATTTGCCGAACATTGGATAAATAATTAAAGCTAGAAATTTATTATTAACGGAGAGACCTGAAAACACACTACTACAATGTTTAAATCTGTTTTTTCATTCGAAGGGAGAATTAACAGGCGGGAATATTTTTTAAGTTTCATCATATTTTCCGCAGGGGTATCAATAATGGACCCTATAGTTATCAGTATTCTTTCTGGCTATATGAATACAGAAACTTATGCTCCAGTTGCACACTTGATATCCGCGATTGCATGTGCCCCATTTGCTTTTTTTTATTTTGCTCAGGGGGCAAAAAGGTGTCATGATATGAGTACAAGCATGTGGTGGCAATTAGTGCCATTTTTCGGCCTTTTGCTGCTCCTGAAAAAAGGCGATTTGACTCGAAACGAATATGGGGCAAATCCAAAGAAATCAGGCAAGAATAGGAATCGAGATACTAGAGATAATAGTGACGATCATTATTTAAGTACAAAGCCAGAAGAAAATCCATATATCGAAACAAGAAATTTACTTAAGAAGTCTAAACTTGATGGCCTTATAAGTGAAGACGAGTATAACGAGAAAAATGCCTTATTAGATATACAGGAAAGAGAGTATAATGAGAAAAAAGATTTACTGATACGGAAGGAAGAGGTTGATAAAATCGCGAAACCAATATTAGATAACCTGGATAAGCTGGTAATAGAAGGAATATTCACACAAGCTGAATTTGAGGAAAAGAAAAAAGAACTCTACGATAGACTTTTAAATGAATTTAATCACTCCAGGCGCATCAAAATCGCCAACAGTTATTCAAAAAAAATATTTCATCCTTTTAAAAAGTAAAATATTGTGATTTCTCCACAGTGATATAAAGAAGTGGCTTTATATCACTGTGGAGAAAAGAGAGGAATAGGACGTATGGGACTTATAGGACTAATGGGACCTATAAAAAATTGACTGCTGAACAGTTAGCAGTTGGAAGTGTTGGGGAGGAAGAAAAGATGGATCACTCCTTTTGGTCGGGATGACTGGGGAGTGGCGGTAGGGTTATTTTAGATTTGTAGATTTTCTGTGCATTACGCCTTTGAAACCGGGGCAATAATAACCGATAAGGTATTTTAATATATAGAGTTATAAGGATAAAAATTTGAATACTCCATGAAACACATCATATCAGTTCTCGTTGAAAACAAGTTTGGAACCCTGAACAGGGTTGCTACAATGTTCAGCGCCCGGGGGTTTAATCTGGCAAGCATTTCCATCGGTGAAACAGAGGACCCTGAAATTTCACGCATGACCATTGTGACTTTTGCTGATGATCAGATCATCAATCAGGTTATCAAGCAGTTGAACAGACTTATTGATACCATCAAGGTTACCGATCTAACCAACCAGCCTCATGTTGAGCGGGAACTGCTTCTGATGACTATGAAACTCAGCAAAACGCAACAGCATGAGATTTTCGAACTTATCAATGTTTTTAAAGGAAAAGTCGTGGATATAAAACAAAAATCCATTACTATTGAGGTCATCGGTTCGCCGGATAAGATCAACACCACTATTGATATCTTCAAACCCTACGGAATAAAGGAGTTAGCCCGTTCAGGCGCTGTTGCAATACACCGTGGAGAGTGACACTATTTTACTGTATTATCAATCAAAACCATTTTTCTGATGAATGTTTATTACGATAAGGATGCCGATCTTGGCTATCTCCAGGGAAAGAATATTGCAGTACTCGGTTACGGCAGTCAGGGTCATGCCCATGCCCTTAACCTGAAGGATAGCGGCCTTAATGTGCGCGTAGGCCTTCGCGCTGACAGTTCATCGTCTGCAAAAGCAAGAGAAGCAGGACTGCAGGTCGATACCGTAGCTGAAGCTGTCAAATGGGCTGACATCGTTATGGTGCTTCTTCCTGACCAGACACAGAAAGCGATTTATGATTCTGAAATTGCTCCAAACCTTGCAGCAGGCAATACCCTTGCTTTCGCTCATGGCTTCAATATCCATTACAAGCAGATCATTCCTTCTGAGACAATCAACGTTATCATGATCGCTCCTAAAAGCCCTGGTCACCTTGTGCGCCGTACCTTTACTCAGGGCAATGGTGTCCCCTGCCTTATCGCGGTACATCAGGATGCCACAGGAGAGGCAAAACATCAGGCTCTTGCGTGGGCTAAAGCTCTTGGCGGCACCAAGGCCGGAGTTATTGAAACCTCTATCAAAAACGAAACTGAAACTGATCTGTTCGGCGAACAGGCTGTACTCTGCGGTGGTTCAGCAGAGCTTATCAAAGCGGGATTTGAGACCCTTGTTGAGGCCGGTTACCCTGAAGAGCTTGCCTACTTCGAATGTATGCACGAGTTGAAACTGATTGTCGACCTTTATTATGAAGGAGGCCTGTCGAGAATGAACTATTCAGTGAGCGATACAGCTGAGTACGGCGGCATGACCCGTGGACCGCGCCTGATTACTCCTGCAGTAAAGGCAGAGATGAAAAAAATCCTTGAAGAGGTCCAGGATGGACGCTTTGCCAAGGAGTTCATTGATGAGTGCAACGGCGGCTATAAGCTACTGAACAAGCTCAGAGAGGAAAACCGTAACCATTCAATTGAAACGGTAGGGGCTAAGCTTCGCAATATGATGAGCTGGCTGATCAAAAAATAACCTACCCGAAAGAGAAATGTATAAGATAGTATCAATACCTGGTGATGGTATCGGCCCGGAAGTAGTTGCAGGAGCTGTTGCAGTTCTAAAGCAGCTCTCAAAGAAACACGGCTTTGCAATAGAGATTGAGGAGCATCCTTTCGGGGGTGCTTCTTATGACCTGCACGGAGAGATGCTCACAGTGGCTACGCTTGAGGCCTGCAAAAACTGCGATGCTGTGCTGCTTGGTGCTGTTGGCGGCCCGAAATGGGAAAAGCTGCCGCATGAACACAAACCGGAAGCTGCACTGCTTAAAATCCGCAAAGAGCTTGGACTTTTTGCCAACCTTAGACCTGCGAAAGTTTACGATGCGCTGCTTGGTGCATCTTCTCTCAAGCCTGAGGTTGTCCGCGGCACTGATTTTCTTGTGTTCCGTGAACTGACCGGTGGTATTTATTTTGGCCAGCCGCGTGGTTTTGATGAAAACAAGGGCTGGAACACCATGGTTTATGAACGCTATGAAGTTGAGCGTATTGCGCGCCTGGCATTTGAAGCTGCCCGGAAACGGGACAAGAAGGTAATTTCTATCGACAAGGCAAATGTTCTTGAGGTTTCACAGTTCTGGAGAAATGTGGTCCACGAGGTGCACAAAGATTATACGGATATTGAACTGAGCGATATGTATGTGGATAATGCCGCAATGCAGATTGTAAGGAACCCGAAGCAGTTTGACGTGATCGTTACCAGCAACCTTTTTGGCGATATTTTAAGTGACATCGCAGGCATGATCACCGGAAGCCTCGGCATGCTGCCCTCTGCAAGCATTGGTAAAGACCATGCTCTGTATGAGCCTATACACGGCAGTGCTCCCGATATTGCAGGACAGAACAAGGCAAACCCCATTGCCACAATCGCTTCTGTAGCGATGATGTTTGACTATAGTTTCTCTTTGCCGGAGATTGCTCTTGAGATTTATCAGGCAATCGAAGCCTCACTTGCTAACGGCCTGCGTACAGCAGACATTGCAAATCCAGGAGAGAGTACCGTTTCAACAACAGTTATGACAGAGGCTATTGTCAGGCATCTGGGCGCTTGAACAACATAAAGGCGGGCAGATAATGTGAAAGAAAAAATTCTCGTATTTGATACAACACTGCGCGATGGGGAGCAATCCCCCGGCGCCGCCTTGAATGTACAGGAAAAGGTTGAGATTGCCCGGCAGCTTGAAAAGCTGGGGGTTGACGTGATCGAAGCAGGCTTCCCCGCCTCTTCTCCTCTTCAGTTTGAAGCTGTTCAACGCATAGGCACGGAGTCTTCGGCTATTGTGGCTGCTTTAGCCAGAGCTGTAGAAAACGATATCTCTGCCGCATGGAAAGCCCTAAGCCAAGCTCGAAAGCCTCGCATTCATACCTTCATCGGCACGTCCGACATCCATATTGCCGGAAAATTCGGAAGTGACCGTTACGGAGCAAGCCTTAAGGAGAAGCGGCGTACCATCCTGAACATGGCTGTCGATGCAGTTTCCTTTGCAAAGACATTCACCTCTGATATTGAGTTTTCCGCTGAAGATGCCGGCCGCACAGATCAAGGTTACCTTGCTGAAATTACTGAAGCCGTCATAGCTGCCGGAGCAACAACCGTCAACATTCCCGACACCACCGGGTATACCTGGCCTTCCGAGTTCGGTAAAAAAATTGCTGATCTTCTCGTCCATGTTTCGAATATCGGCAGTGCGATTATCAGTGTGCATTGCCATAACGACCTCGGCCTAGCCGTAGCAAACACGCTCAGCGCACTTGAACATGGTGCACGACAGGTAGAGTGTTCCATGAACGGCATTGGAGAGCGTGCCGGGAATGCCTCTCTGGAAGAGATTGTCATGGCACTGAAAGTCCGGAGTGACCTGCACAATTTTTATACCGGTATTGTTACTGAAGAGTTATTCAATACAAGCCGGATGGTTTCGACGTTTACCGGTATTATCATTCAGCCTAACAAGGCAATTGTAGGCGACAATGCTTTTTCACACGAATCAGGGATTCATCAGGACGGTATGCTGAAAAACCGTCAGACCTATGAAGTGATGACGCCTGAATCAGTCGGTGTACCGCAAACGAACATTGTACTTGGACGTCATTCAGGAAAGCACGGGCTGCAATCACGACTCCATGCCCTGGGCTACGACCTGCAGGACCTGGAACTTGAAGCAATCTATAAGCGATTTGTCGATATTGCCGATAAAAAGAAAGAGGTCTATGACGATGACTTGAGGGTACTCATGGGGGATGAACGAAACAAACCCCGGAACGCTTATGAGCTTGACTATCTGCATATCAACAGCGGCACGGCATCGATTCCAACTGCAACAGTCAGGATCCGTCACGACCAGCATGTATTTGAAGAGTCAGCAACCGGCGATGGACCTGTTGACGCATGTTTCAGGGCTATTGAAAGGGCTCTTGGACTGGAGTCAATGGTCTCATCTTATTCTGTACGTTCAACAACAGCCGGCCGTCAGGCTTTAGGAGAAGCCCTGGTCCGGATCAGAGACAACAATATTTCTTTTAACGGAAAGGGCGTTTCAACCGATATTATAGAAGCAAGCGCAAAAGCATATTTGCAGGCTCTTGGTCTTCGCCTGCATCATTTTGAAAACAACACTCCTGAAACCATAGACAGCGGGGTTTAAAACCAATGGCACAAACAATAACCCAAAAAATCCTTTCAAAAGCAGCTAACAGAACATTCGTCGACGCGGGAGAAAGCGTATGGCTGAATGTCGATATTCTGCTTACCCATGATGTATGCGGCCCTCCAACCTTTGATATTTTCAAGGAAGAGTTCGGCTCTAACGCAAAAGTATGGGACCCCAAGAAAATTGTCGTTCTTCCGGACCATTATATTTTTACTGCTAACGAACATGCGCACCGCAACATCGATCTTTTGAGACAGTTTGCAAAAGAGCAGGGTCTCGAGCACTACTATGATGTAGGTGGTGACCGATATAAAGGCGTCTGTCATGTAGCGCTTGCAGAAGAAGGCTTCAATCTGCCAGGAACGGTTCTCTTTGGAACTGACTCTCACACCTGCACTTCAGGTGCATTCGGTATGTTTGGAACCGGAATCGGCAATACTGATGCCGCGTTCATCTTAGGCACAGGTAAACTCTGGGAAAAAGTCCCGGAATCGATGAAGTTCACCTTTGATGACCAGATGCCTGAGTACCTTACGGCAAAAGACCTTATTCTCCAGATTCTCGGAGATATCACTACCGACGGTGCTACTTACCGCGCCATGGAGTTTGACGGTGAGGCAATTTTTTCGCTTCCAATGGAAGAGAGAATGACGCTGACCAATATGGCGATTGAAGCCGGCGGCATGAACGGCATTATTGCTGCTGACGAGGTTACCGAACGTTATGTAAAAGCAAGGAGCAACAAGCCCTACGAACTGTTCAGAAGCGATCCGGATGCTAAATACCACAGCACCTACCGGTATGACGTCCGTAAACTTGAACCAGTTGTTGCCCAACCGCACAGCCCGGATAACAGGGCTACGGTCAGAAGCGTACAGGGAACGAAAATCACCAAGTCCTATATCGGTTCGTGCACCGGTGGCAAACTCACTGACTTTGTGATGGCGGCAAAGATACTGAAGGGCAAGAAAGTCTCCGTTACCACAAACATCGTACCGGCAACGGTCAAAGTTGCCCTTGACCTTGAGCATGAGCGCTATGATGGTCAGACCCTGAAGCAGATCTTTGAAGATGCAGGATGCAGCATTGCGCTGCCTTCATGCGCAGCATGTCTTGGCGGACCTGCTGATACGGTTGGACGTTCGGTTGATAATGATGTTGTTGTGTCGACAACCAACCGCAACTTCCCCGGCCGGATGGGCAGCAAACACGCAGGGGTTTACCTTGCCTCTCCGCTGACAGCAGCTGCATCGGCAATTACTGGAAAACTCACTGATCCGAGAGATTTTCTCTGATCGGCAGAAATGGACTAACTTAGCTGGCAATACTCAAAATGGAAAAAATCATTCAGGGAAAAGCCTATGTTTTAGGCAAAAATATTGATACCGACCAGATCATTCCGGCCGAGCATCTTGTTTACAGCCTCTCAAATCCTGAAGAGGTAAAATTATACGGGAAGTATGCCCTTTCGGGCGTCCCGCCAGAACAGGGCGGACTTCCCGAGGGCAATGTTCCGTTCATCGAGGAGGGGCATTTTGATTCGAAGTATACCATTATCATTGCCGGCCAAAACTTCGGCTGCGGCTCGTCAAGAGAACATGCTCCCTTCGCTCTTAAGGTGGCGGGAATTAAAGCCATTATCGCAGAGTCTTACGCAAGAATTTTTTATCGCAACTCGGTCGATGGCGGTTTTGTTATTCCCTATGAAACCTCAGAGCACCTCAATCAGATGATCAATACCGGTGATGAGCTGAAAATCGATGTCGCATTGAACACCATTGAAAACCTGACCCGCAAGGTCACGTATACACTAAATCCTCTTGGTGATGTATTCAGCATCGTAGAGGCCGGTGGTATTTTTGCTTACGCCAGGCAGGAAAATTTAATGGCCCAGAGCTGATTTATGACTGTTACCACTAAGCCAATTGAACTTTACGATACCACTCTTCGTGATGGCACTCAAGGTGAGCATATCAACCTTTCGGTTCAAGACAAGCTGCTCATTGCCGAAAAGCTCGATGAGTTCGGTATGGACTACATCGAAGGTGGATGGCCAAGCAGTAATCCAAAGGACGAAGAGTTTTTCATAAAGGCTCGACTTCTTAACCTGAAACATGCAAAACTCTGTGCATTTGGCTCAACAGCCCGAACAGTAGCTACCGTGGAAAGTGACCCGAACCTGCTCGGATTGCTTGGGTCTGAAACCCCGGTTATCACGATTTTTGGAAAAACATGGAAAGCCCATTCGTTAAAAAGTCTCGGCATAACTGAGGATGAGAATGCTGAATTGATATACCGCTCTGTCGCTTTTTTGAAGGCGCAAGGACGGGAAGTTTTTTTTGATGCTGAACATTTTTTCGACGGATTCAAAGACGACCGAGAGTTTTCCCTGAAAATGCTGCTTTCAGCAGTTCAGGGCGGGGCTTCCAGAATTGTGCTCTGCGACACCAATGGAGGATCACTGCCCCATGAAGTTACCGAAGCTGTAGCAGAGGTTCTTGCGGTTACAAAGGTGCCGGTCGGCATCCACAGCCACAACGACAGCGATCTTGCTGTGGCAAATGCCATTGCTGCCGTCACGGCCGGTGCGACCCATATACAGGGAACCATCAACGGTATCGGTGAACGATGCGGTAACGCCAACCTTATCAGCATTATTCCCAATATCATGCTGAAGCTTCAGCGTTCGTTCTCCAACGTGCAGCATCTCAATCAGCTTACTTCCCTTTCGAAGTTTGTCTATGAGATTCTGAATATGCCTTCGAATACAAGGGCTCCCTTTGTTGGAAAATCAGCTTTTGCACACAAAGGCGGTATTCATGTAAGCGCTGTTATGAAAGAGAGTTCTCTTTATGAGCATATCGATCCGGCACTTGTAGGAAACCACCAACGGGTTCTCGTATCAGAGCTTGCAGGTCAAAGCAACATTCGCTACAAGGCTCAGGAGCTCGGCATCAGCATCCCGGACAAAAGTGAGCTTTTTAAAAATATTGTTCACCATATTAAAGAACTGGAACATGAAGGCTATCAGTTTGACGGGGCTGAGGCGTCCTTTGAGCTGATTTTGCACAGGGAACTTGGCAACTTTACTCCGTTCTTCGAGGTTCTGGAGACTAAAGTTCATATTGAATCGAGTAAAAATGCCAAGAATGTTGATCAGGCAGTGCTCAAAGTCAAGGTTGGGGAAGAGATAGAGCATATTGCCGCCGATGGTGACGGGCCTGTCAATGCCCTGGATAAAGCTTTACGCAAGGCGCTGATCCATTTTTATCCTGAAATCAAGAGTATCAAACTGGTTGACTATAAAGTCCGTGTTCTGGAAGAGAAACGGGGAACCAGCGCGAAAGTACGAGTGTTGATTGAGTCAGGCAATGGTCGCTATACTTGGGGAACTGTAGGGGTTTCGACCAACATCATTGAAGCAAGCCTGCAGGCCCTGCAAGACAGCATGAACTATCACCTGTTTACCCTTAAAGCTTCAGCGCCACTTCCTGAAAAAACTTCTCAGGCATAACCCCCCTCTCTTTTTTACCGGCAGCATCGGGATGATGCTGCCCGGTTATGTTTGAAACAAGCACTTTCGATTTCTTCATTACTTGTGCTGCACCGCCTGGTTTTTCTTTTGAAAAAAGAAGAAACATGCGAGAAAGCAGTTGTGATACCCTCCAATTTCTGTATCTTGATATAATACGCTTTTATTGCACTAAAACCATCGCAATTATGCGAATCCATGATCTTGATCCTGAAAACAAACCAGGAGAGCGGTTTATGCGAACCGGACCAGCTTCACTCAGCCCTGCCGAATTACTGGCACTGATCTTGCGCTCAGGATCACGAAACCTTAATATTGTTGATACCTGCAATGAAATCATCAGTGAGTTCAGACTGGAAAAGCTTGCCGATACAGCATTAGGGGATCTTCAGAAAATAAGAGGAATCGGTAAAGTGAAAGCAATGCAGATCATTGCTGTTTTTGAACTGAACAAGCGGCTGCATTATGCACGAAATTTCAACAAAAAAATCAAGGCCGCAAGGGATGTAGTGGAATATATGGCCGGCAGAATACCGGATGAAACGAAGGAGCACCTTTTCGTTTTGCACCTGAACACGAAAAACCAGATTATGAAAGCAGAGTTGGTTTCGGTGGGTACACTCAATGCCGCACTTATCCATCCCAGGGAGGTATTCAAATCGGCAATCAGGGAAAGTGCTCATGCCATTATCCTTGTCCATAACCACCCTTCTGGGGACGTTGAACCAAGCAATGCCGATAAACAAGTCACCAATCTGCTTAAAGAGGCGAGCGCAATCATTCAGATCGACCTTCTGGATCATGTCATTATAGCAAGATCAGAATGGTTCAGTTTTCGAGAACGCTCACTTCTTTAATACAGGCAGTCAGGCCTAGCAGCCTGTCGGATTA
>SZXX01000024.1 GCA_005843825.1 Chlorobium sp. | reverse complement strand
CCCAGTTTCTTTTGCTATTTGAGTCATTCCGCGAGCCTTTGCAACGTCTGCTATTGCGGAAATAAATACATCAGGATTATCGGATTCAGCCGCAGCAGAAAGATAGCCTTCGATCACTTCTTCGTTGTCGAGATAATCAGCGATATCAAATGGGATAGATGTAGTTTTCATTAATTATCCTCCTTAAGTCCTTTAGAAAGTCTTTTTGCCCGGATAATATCTTTTGACTGTGTTGACTTATCTCCGCCAGCCAATAGGAAGTAAGTTGTATCCCCTATTCGGGTGTAGTATACTCGATAACCTGGCCCCACATCAATCTTCATTTCTGAAACTCCTTCACCGACGCGCTGAATCCAACGGGCAACAAGCACTTTCGTTATTCGGGATTGAGTCCATATGCATTTTTACAAAAAAACACTAGTTTCTGATGGCATTCAAATAATGCAGGTGTTGACTTGATCATTTCGGTAAAAAATTGTGTGAGTCGTTCGGCATCTTCTTCATACTCATGATTAACGGCATTTCGAATTTCTCGAATAATTTTCCATTGCTCAACCGAGTCCAACACACCGAGTTTTTCCATGAAAGCCAATACTGTACCGAATCGCTCTACGTCGACTTCTTCTTCGATTGCCACGGCTCGCATGGTTTTACCCAAATGCTCCTGAAATTCACTAAACCGCACGCGAAAAGCGGCAAGCATTTCGTGTTGCTGCATGCTTAGGTTTTGCCAATTCGTAACCGGGAATATATTTTTGCACCGCTCAAAAGAGTGCGCCAGATAAGTTTGCATGCGCTGCAAATGGTCTAATTGCCTGGCAATTAATTGCAAATGTTCAGTCATAGTTGGACCCCATGATTTTTTGCAATTTGGTAAATCGGTTGATTTTTTGCCTGGTCATTTACAATCAAATCAACGCGCAGATCGATAGCGTCTTCAATGGCTATTTTGCAGCGTACTGAGGAGAGAATGTTTGTGATGTGTTTAGTTTCTATATACAAGTCTACATCTCCACCACGACGGGAATCGTCAACGCGGGAACCAAAGAGCCAGACCTTGGCATCCTCTCCGAAGTTAAGACGCGTTGCTTGATGTATGACGTCTTGTTGCGCTGGTGTGAGTCTCATTTAAAAAAGTGCTTTTCTGAGTGCTGAGCTTGGCCAAGCTACTCATTCCTGTTGGATTCCTTATTCACATACAGCTAACCTGCTTTCAGTAAATAGGTGTTCAATTTCTACGCTGGCCATTTGATCGAAATCTTCGGGAACTGTAATTTCACCGACCATGAAGCCAAGACGCTTTGGAATTTCGGTATCCGATGTCAATGGGATTACTTTTACCACTGGTTGTCCTGTTTTACTGATAATAAATGCTGTACCGCTTGCTGCCTGATCCACCAGACTGGCCAGTTGACGTTCAGCGATAAAGGAGAAAAGAGTTCAGTAATAATACGTTATTTCGGGAATATAAAAAAGTTTCGAAAGGCAGTGGAAAATCAGTTGGCAGTTGGCAGTTGGCAGTTGGCAGTTGGCAGTGGGCAGTGGGCAGTGGGCAGTGAATATGGTGAAAATATTATGGAAACACAGAAGCCCGCGATTTGCGGGCTTTTTGTGTTGTGCGGAGAGGGAGGGATTCGAACCCTCGATAGCCCTATAAGAACTATGACGGTTTAGCAAACCGTTGCCTTCAGCCGCTCGGCCACCTCTCCAAAGTGACAGCGCGGAGGATGAGGGACTCGAACCCCCAAGGGTGTTAACCCGGCAGTTTTCAAGACTGCTGCCTTACCAATTAGACTAATCCTCCTCGATGATGTAAAGAACAGGTTTCAAAGATAGTGAATCCTCCCTAAAATGCCAGAAAAAAACGAAAGCGAATAACATTCTTTTTTTGCCGCGATTCCTGGCGGTATTGGCAGTCCTCCGATAACATCTCTTTGCCGCCAAAATTCACTGCTGACAGGGAATTTATCAGGAAATAACGCAAAATCCCCCGACATGGGAATCTGCAAAGGCCTGTATTTCCTAGGTTTCGATGCCGAATATAAAAATTATCAGTGAATAACAATGAATTGAATTTCACTAAAAAACATTCTACGACTCAGGCATGCGCTCCTCAATACTGGACTTCCGTGTGATAATCCTTGCCATGGCTATCGATGCAACTGTTTTGTTCAATGAGCTTGTCCTTCGTGAGTGTTTTTTGATTGCGGCCATTATTCCCGCTTACGACAATAAAAAAAAGCACCTTATACCAGACGTATAAAGTGCTTTTCAAAAAATTCAACAGCTTACTTTTTTGAAGCAAACGCTGATGATACACCCTGCAACACCTGACTAACTGCAGATAAGACGTTACCCGCAAGGTTTATCGACGTTGTGCCAACAAAAACAATAAAATTTGCTGACGAGACGATTCCAATTTTCACCAGCTCAACCTGATAGTGGACAAGTTTACTAATGGTTTCAGGCAGTGTGTTGAGGTCGCCTTGATACTCGTTAATTGATACGTTTGACATGGCTGTAATTGTTTAGATTTATTTAAAGGTCAACATTTCCAAATGGCTATGCTTTTCAGGGATTACTGCATACTCGTCTCTCTTATTGGCAGTGTTTTTCAGGAGTCTTTTCATCGATCCAGTAACCGTGGCTATTGTAATGCCTGTGGAGCCCGGTTTCATATTCCCGAGTCAGCAGAGAGCCCTCTGTGTATTCCGGTGACTGCCTGATAGTCTCGCGGAGAAGATCAACGTAGACTTTCCCTTCTTCCCAGCTTACACTCTCGATCCATTGTGGTGAAAGCAGTACTTTTTTGCCTGGCCACCAGTTGCGTGTATCGACGATGAGATAACGAATCGCCCACGTCTCGTCATCAATGATAAAATCTTCAACGTGACCAATCTCACCGTCTGTAGCCTGAATGTGGTAGTCTGTTACCTGATGCGTACTGCGCAAATGGGGATCCCAGGCTTTCTCACCCGTTGTAAAGTTTTTCCATTGCTCACTGTCACGTTCCAGGTATGGATAATATCCCCACATATATGGGGCACCCCAGTATATCGGCCATCCATAATATCCATAGTAATCTGTCTCGAACTGCTTTGAAACGGGCTTGTCACTGTTCAATGATGGACTGTTCTCAATCTGTGTTTTTGTTAAATCAACGGTAATGAGTTTTTCAGAGGTATTCACTGCCCCAAGAGCATAGGGAGAGATGAGTACCTGCCTGCCGGTGAGCCAGTTTCCGGTGTCAGCGACCAGATAACGAATGGTCCAATGATGGTCGTCGAAATAGAACTCCTCGACCTTTCCGATTTCTCCGTCAAGGCTGTCAAGCTGATAACCCTTAAGTGTCCTGGCTTTGATTAAAATCATTTCAGAGTTTTTTTAAGTTTGCAACAAGTGCAAGAATGAACGTTTCCTTTCTTGAGAAATCAAACACAACAACGAGAGTGCTGACAAATATCGCTCCCTTCACTAATCATCATGCTCTTCAGCACTCAAAGAGATGCACATAAAATCTATATATAATTTATATATAAAACCACCATATTCTAACTTTATTCTCCACTTCCATCACTATAAGGCTAAATCAGTCTATTCAATTTATTATCTATTTATTAAGTAACAACTTAGATCATATTTTTCGATCAAGAAAGGAGAGAATCCTTTTTATTTGTTGATAACCCGGATAAGGCACAGAAAAGTAAAACATATTAAATATATATAATCCTGCACGCTATCAACCCCTTTAGTCTGTTTTACGGGACGATGCTCTATTTCCTTATTTGCAGGGATCGGTAAAGCGTTTTTGGAGAAGGCAACGAATCGGGTGCAAGTCAATGATTCCCTTTGTCTGGCCATCCCCCAAACGCAAAAACTAATGCAAGCAGTAAACAGAGTCCCGCACTCCACGATTCCGATATAAACGACAACAGGAATACCAAGAAATAGAGGGGAGGAGCGTACCGGTATTGATTGGTCAGCTGAACAGCTTCATCTATTTTCTCCTCTGATGCCAACGGAGACAGAAGATGGAGGGATGCGTGCCGCCAGAGGGCGAACAAGGCGAGTGAAGTGGCAAGAAATGTTCCTGAATAGAGGGTTGATGCCACCTTTGCCTCGGGATCGGTAAAGTATTCTGACAACAGTGCTGTCGGAAATGGTATAAACGAGACACAGAACAGTAAGAGACCATTCCAGTAAAATAAGGCATGACCATCTCTTCTGATCAACCTGAAGATCCAGTGGTGGTGTATCCAGATAACAAGGATGGTAATAAAACTGGTCGAAAAGGCTAAATAACTTGGCCAAAGTGCCGCTACAGAATGCGCCAGCCCTTTGACCGCAACTACTTCATGGCGAGGAACCTTGATTTGTATGACAAGAAGAGTCATGGCGATAGCAAATACACCATCACTAAATGATTCAAGACGGACGGTTTCATTATTCCGGTTCATAGAATATTATTTTGGCGCAATGGCAAGTTCATCAAAAAAGCTTTTCAGATGCCGGCTGCCATAAGAGGGTGCGACATGGTCAAACTTCACAGCTTCAACCGCAAATGACATCATATCGGCAAGATTTCTGTTAAAGAGTCCGATTCCCGTGAGAGCTCCTTCGGCCAGCCACAAGGGAATTGATGTAATCCAGGTTGATTTGCCACAGGCAAGAAACGCCATCTCCATGATTTCCCTGAAGGTATAGATATCGGGACCTCCTGCTGCAATTTCCCGGTAATCGCCATTGACCGCATCGACACAAACACTCGCGATGTCAGCACCGTGAATGGGATTCATTTTTTTCTCCCCCTCACCCACCATAAACATATGTCCGGTTCGAGCCATTGAGAAAAAACGACCCATATCTGAGAAGTAACCATTAGGGCGCATAACGGCCCATGAAAGCCCAGAAGCTTTCAGATCGGCAACGAACAGCTCATGTGCCCGGATAAGAGGAAGATCAGGCATTTTATCTTCATTGAACACGGAGACATAGACAAATCTTGACACTTTTTCTGCCACAGCCTGATCAAGAATTCGCTTATTACCAAGATGATCAACATCGTAGTTATTGTGCTTCCAGTCAGGCGATGTCAGACCAAGCGAAGAAAAAACAATATCAATCCCTTTGCATAAGCCATTGAGACTTTCCGGGGAGGTTACATCTCCCTCAACAATCTCGTCAGCGATACTGTAAATAGCAGGCTCCATGTTAGGGCCCGGCGTTTTGATCTTTGCGGAATTTCTCACAAAGGCCCGGACATAATATCCTCGCGCCTTGAACTCATTAACTGCATATCGGCCTAAATATCCCGACGCACCGGCAACAAGCACTTTTTTCATAATGGTCATTGGTTAATAATTGTCAACTCTTCAGCAAGCAAGACGCTGAAGATTTCACTGTTTTCGGGACTTACGTTCATCGCACTCTCCTTGACGTTTTATAAATGTATCAGGTCTGAAACAGGAAAAAGCCCATAAAAATATATTAATAATATATACTTGGAAGCAATATACAACCCGAATGGCGATAATTATTAATAAATAAGCGCTTTTTTTGAACCAATTATATATAATTTTAGTATACAAAATAAAGGGCTTGATAGACATTGGTCTATGAAATTTTTATCCCTGTATTCGCCATCAAAAGGAGAAAGAAATGTTTGAAACTATCGCAGCGCTCCTGACTCTCCTATGGCTTTTAGGATTGGCTACTTCTTACACGATGGGGGGGCTTATTCATGTCCTTCTGATTGTCGCAATCGTGTTAATCGAGATTCATGCTCTTCAGAGCCGAAGTATTTAACAAGACAGAGAGAGCGACTGACAGTGCACTCTATTTCATGACTGCATACCGAATTGCCTGATCTTGGATAAAGAGATGATTGTCAATTAAGAACAGTCATTGAGTGACTTTGATTATAGACCCCCTATTAGTCTCATCCAGTGAATCATCTCGATGAGGCGGGATTAACTGATATGTTCTGACAACCTGCTGATGAGAGACGATCTGAGTATAGTTGTCGTAGGGCGCTGTCAAGTTGCGAAGAAAGCTGACATTTTGCAGTGCCATGTTCCCCAGTATGAATGAAGAGCGTACAAAACATTTTCTGCCTTGGGTTGTGGCCACGGCTCTGTTCATGGAGCAGATGGATTCCACAATCATCAATACGGCAGTGCCCGCTATGGCTGCCAGCCTG
This sequence comes from Chlorobium sp., assembly GCA_005843825.1. GTDB lineage: Bacteria > Bacteroidota > Chlorobiia > Chlorobiales > Chlorobiaceae > Chlorobium. The sequence goes on along the minus strand of SZXX01000024.1, from coordinate 34,482 downwards.
CATGTCGCGCCGCTCAGCCTTAAAGCCGTCGTTGCCAGCTATATCCTGAGTCTGGCCGTTTGCATTCCCTTTAGCGGCTGGATGGCCGATCGTTTTGGTACACGACGTGTTTTCTCGACGGCGATTTTAATTTTCACCCTCTCTTCTGTGTTATGCGGCCTATCGGTGAACGCGCCTATGATGATCGCTATGCGTATCCTGCAGGGCATCGGCGCTGCCATGATGGTTCCTGTCGGTCGCCTGACGATCATCCGGACATTTCCAAAATCAGAGCTTCTGCACGCAATGAACTTCGTCATTATCCCCGCGCTGATCGGGCCGCTGCTGGGGCCGACAGTCGGCGGACTTATCGTGCATTGGTTGTCGTGGCGCGATATTTTCTTCGTCAATGTGCCGGTAGGCATGATCGCGTTGTTTTTGATTTATCGCTATATGCCTGATTATCATGGCGATACGCTGCGTCCGCTTGATGTTACCGGCATTATTCTGTTTGGTTCCGGCACGGCATTGCTGTCGTGGATCCTGGAGATATTCGGCGAATATAATGCAGATAGTTCCATTATTCTTGCGCTGCTCGGACTTTCTCTTGGATTGCTGGGGGCATATGTCTGGCATGCCAGACATCACCAATTCCCTCTCTTGAATCTATCCTTATTCAAAATAAGGACCTTCCGTGTTTCCGTAGTCGGCGGTTTTGTTACAAGGCTGGGTATCGGCGGCCTGCCGTTTTTAATGCCCTTGCTTTACCAGTTGGGACTCGGTCTTCCGGCATGGCATGCCGGCCTTCTTATGATGCCGACAGCTGCGGCGGCCATGGGCATGAAGTTGATTTCTGAACCTGTGCTGAAAAGATATGGGTATCGCAAAGTTTTAATTTTTAACACGATGATGATCGGTGTGGTCATTATCAGCTTTGCCTCCGTAACGCCGGAAACGCCACAAACAGGAATCATCCTGCGCAGTCTGGCGTTGGGCTTTTTCAACTCGCTGCAATTCTCAAGTATGAACAGTATGGCCTATGCCGACATCGCTTCCGAAGATTCCAGCATGGCAAGTTCTATTTTCAGCTGCCTGCAGCAAATATCGCTCAGTTTCGGGCTGGCCTGCGGCTCTCTGGTTGCGGCATGGTATTTACATGGCTTTCCACAATCAGATCACACAGCAGTTCTCAGTGCCTTACATCATGCATTTACCATTATGGGGTGCACTACCATTTTGTCTGCCCTCTTCTTCCGCACGTTGAGGGCACAGGATGGCGAGAATATCAGTCATGCGCACGTCGAAGAAGATGCATAACCTACTCTTTTGCTTACTTAACGCAACACTCTGACACCATCACTAAAACCTTCCCATTCTATACAAGAGTTTTACGTTGAAAGAGAAAATTAGTTTATCTTTATTACAACATGATATTTTATCACTGCCATGCCTGAAGAAAATACAGCAGAAAATAAAACGACACAACCGGATATATACCAACTTGTTCTCCTGGCACCGGTTGTTACTCTTCCCCTGGCGCTTCCATTAGCTATCCCTTTAGCTGTTCCGTTTTTTTTCCACGCTATTCACGGGATTGGTGTCGGGGCTATTGGAGCTGTGGCTGGGAACCTGCTCTTTAACCCTAAAACTCTTGAGCTTCTTAAACCCTCCGGGGAGGAACCGAACAAGACACAGCCTGTTGCTAAGCAGACTTTTTCGGAAACGCAGAATGAAGATGACTGATAATTTCGTTTATCGAAAATTTCGATACTCAACAAGTTTTAATCGCCCCCTTCTCAAAACTGAACCCTCCAAAAGAAGATTTTGTCCACTCTCTATGCAGAGAGCTCATCATCCAAGTCCCCAATGAGTATATCCATCTCACAGCAGCAATCGTTGCAAAGCAGATTTAAAAATCACAAATGATGTTCGGGCCTCCCTCTTTCGTTCGACTCCATTGATAGAGTCCGTTAGGTCATTACATCATTTTTACAATTATTTTCACTAAGTTCATAGGGAAATAAGATCATTGACAGTTTACAATGGCAGGAACATAAAAAGTTACATGCAATGAAAAGATTGGTTGTTTGTGCAGACGGGACATGGAATGAACCTGAACAGAAGGATAGGGGCAGGGCCGCACAAACTAACGTGGTAAAATTAGCCAGTGCGGTGTTACCTGCAGATAAGAGTGGAGTGCATCAGGTTCTCGCATACCACGAGGGTGTTGGTGAGAAAGGCGGCATTATTGACCACATAAACGGAGGAGCTTTCGGCGAAGGAATCACAAGGAACATAAAGGATCTATACCGCTTTTTATGCCTTAACTATGCCGATGGAGATGAGGTATGGTTATTTGGTTTCAGTCGAGGGGCATATACTGCAAGAAGTTTGGCTGGCATGATTCATAATTGTGGTCTGCTGAAACGAGAGAATCTTGCAAAAATCGGAGAGGCTTACACCCTTTACCGAGATCGCGACGACAGCAGTAAACCTAACTCCGATGCGGCCAAAGCTTTTCGAGCGGCATATTGCTCGCCAGATTTTGGTATACACTTTATCGGTGTATGGGATACGGTTGGCGCATTAGGAATTCCTGTTCCCGCTTTTCGCTTTTGGAATAAATCGAAATTCAAATTTCATGACGTACAATTAAATCCTCTAATAAAGTTTGCATATCATGCCTTGTCAGTCGATGAGAAGCGAAAGCCGTTTGAGCCATCAATATGGACTCGCCACAAAGATGCCTCTCCATCCCAGGTATTGGAGCAAGCGTGGTTCCCTGGGGTACATTGCAATGTTGGGGGAGGTTATGCCGATTTCGGCCTCTCTGATTGCGCATTGGCCTGGCTATGGAACAGGGCGGAAAATGCAGGATTAGCGTTGGACTCTCAAATGATGCCTAAGGGTCAACCAGATGGCGAAATACGGAATTCCATGACATTTTTTTATCGGCTTCTTGGAAAGAACGAAAGAAAACTTGGTGAGAAAATAAATGGATATGAGGGTGTGCATCATACGACCGTTGTGCGCAAAGAGTACAAGCCGGAAAACTTAAGTAAATTCCTCTCTACAAATCCACCAACCTACGTTCCTTGATCTTGATAATCTTGAGGCGGTACTGTCAAGTAAGTTTGCTTGGTCCACCGGAACTGAACGCTCTCCAACTCATCAAAAGAACTCCGCTGCAGTATGACTGAGCTGAGCGCGCAAGAGGCAGGAGGACTGAGAACTGCTGCTGAGTGAAGATAGTTGGCAATTGGCAATTGGCAGTGGAGGAAAGTTTTGAACAAAGAAGCCCGCGGTTGGCGGGCTTTTTTGTTGGGCGGAGAGGGAGGGATTCGAACCCTCGAGGGCTTTAACACCCTACCCGCTTTCCAGGCGAGCGCACTAGACCAACTATGCGACCTCTCCATTGTAAAATGGCCTGCAATTTACACTCTATTTTAGATTTTCAAAAGCATTCTGTCACGAACATTGTCATTCTACGCTCAGTTTTTGTAAATTGGCAAAAATGATTTAGCAGCAATCTCTTAACACCCTGGCCTATTATGAAGATTCTCTATGAAGCACTGACGTTTGATGATGTTCTGCTTATACCTGCATATTCAAGTGTTCTCCCTAAAGAAACAACAACTGAAAGCCGGCTTACCAAAACAATTTCACTGAAAATACCATTGGTAAGCGCCGCAATGGATACCGTAACTGAATCGGGACTTGCCATTGCACTGGCTCGTGCAGGAGGTATCGGCATTATTCACAAGAACCTTACGATCGAAGAGCAGGCCCGGGAAGTTGCAAGGGTTAAACGGTATGAAAGCGGCATAATCCGCAACCCCTTTACCCTCTACGAAGATGCAACCATGCAGGATGCACTTGACCTGATGCTTCGTCACTCCATTTCCGGGATCCCGGTTGTTGCGCGACCTGCATCGCCGGATGATACCGATTTGAAACTGAAAGGCATTGTCACAAACAGGGACCTCCGGATTAAACCGGAACTTGATGCGAAGATTGCAAACATCATGACCAGCAAGAACCTCATTACGGCCCGTGAGGATGTTGATCTCGGAAAGGCTGAAAAGATCCTTCTTTCGCACAAAATCGAAAAGCTGCTCATTACCGATAATGACGGCAACCTTAAAGGACTGATTACGTTCAAGGATATTCAAAAGCGTAAACAGTTTCCTAATGCCTGCAAGGACAGCCAGGGGCATCTGCGAGTAGGAGCTGCTGTCGGCATACGCGGCAATACGCTTGAGAGAGTCAGTGCGCTGGTCAATGCAGGAGTCGATGTTGTAGCTGTCGATACAGCTCACGGCCACAGCAAGGCTGTTATTGATATGGTGCAGAGCATCAAGAGCGCCTATCCTGAGCTCCAGGTTATTGCCGGCAATGTGGCAACGCCTGAAGCGGTGAGAGACCTTATCGAAGCTGGAGCGGACTGCGTAAAAGTAGGTATCGGACCGGGAAGTATCTGTACTACCCGAATTGTTGCCGGTGTTGGAATGCCGCAACTGACTGCAATTGTGAATTGTGCGGAAGAGGCTGCAAAAACCAATACACCGATTATTGCCGATGGCGGCGTCAAATACAGCGGTGATATTGCCAAAGCACTTGCAGCAGGCGCTGATTCGGTTATGATAGGAAGCATTTTCGCCGGAACCGATGAGAGCCCTGGCGAAACAATTCTCTATGAAGGTAGAAAGTTCAAGGCATACCGAGGCATGGGCTCTTTAGGCGCCATGTCGGAACCGGAAGGCAGCAGCGACCGCTACTTCCAGGATGCTACGAACGAGTCAAAAAAATATGTTCCGGAAGGAATTGAGGGGCGGATTCCAGCAAAAGGAAAACTTGATGAAGTGGTATACCAGCTTATCGGCGGACTGAAATCCGCTATGGGATACTGTGGAGTCACTAGCATTGAAGAGTTGAGAACCAATACCCGGTTTGTCCGCATAACCTCCGCCGGACTCAGAGAGAGCCACCCGCATGACGTGAAGATCACGAAAGAGGCTCCGAACTATTCGACTTCGATGTGAAGAGAGCTTTTAAGGGCTTTTATAGGTCCTATAGGTCTTATGGGACCTATAGGACTTATAGAGCTTAGTCTTCGTCGATCAGGCCTTCGAGGCGGTCTTCGAGATCGGCGTAGATTTCCTGCAGTTCATTGATCATATCCTGATCGGCTTTCCACATGCCTCTGCCGTGAGCCTCTAGCATACGACCTACAATATTCTTGATTGCCTGCGGGTTCAGCGTAGCAAGCCGCTCTCTCATTTCGGGATCGAGGGCGTAGGTTTCGGCTGTTTTTTTATAGACCCAGTCGTCCACGCTCTTTGTTACAGCATCCCAGCCCAGCATGTAGGTGACCCTGTTACTGATTTCACCAGCTCCACTGTGACCGTGTTTCAGCATACCTTCGAACCACTTTGGATTGAGCAGTTTTGAGCGGTATTCGATACGCAGCGATTTATCGGCATCGTCAACCTTGATGTCGGAGGTGAAGGATTCAACGTAGTTGAGCTTGATATTCTCATTCTTCGTATTGCGGCGTCTGGCTGCGAGCTGCAGCGATCCGGAAGAGGAGAAGTAGTGATCGATATCAGAAATGCCGAACTCGGTGGAGTCGACCTGGTGCACAACGCGGTCAACAGAGCCGAGCAGTTTCTGCAGGATCTCGGTCTCCTTCTCCCCTTTTCGTCCACCACCGTATGCGCTGCTGTTGCGGCGGATGAAAAGATCGTCAAGATCATTTTCCGTGTCCCATGCAGAGTCTTCGACCATATCATCGACATAGGTGCCGTAAGCACCGGGAGCCTGGGTAAACTGACGTGATGTAGCGCTGTCGAACTCGGCACCCGACGCAAGAGCTTCGTCAACATGCTTTTTAATATAGTTCATCTCTATCGGCTCATCAGCCCTGGCCGCATCCTTGATAAGGCGGTCAAGCTGGTCCATGAGAAGACCAAAAGCATCGCGGAAAATCGGGCTGAGCTGCATAAGAACATCAACGCGCGGACGGCCGAGCTTTTCAAGAGGAACAAGGCTGTAGTGGCTGATTTTACCAAAAGCATCGTAGGCAGGTTCACCGCCCATCAGTCGAATAACGACAGCAACTGCCTCACCCTTGGTTTTGATGGTGTCGAGCCCCCAGAGCACCTGGGCAATGGTTTCTGGATATTGTCCTTCATTTTCTTCGAGGTGCCGCTTGATAATGCTGTCGGCAATCAGCGTACCCCGCTTGAAGGCCATTACAGAAGGGATTCTCCATGGATCGATGGAGTGAATATTGCGTCCTGACGGCAGCACATTGATACCGTCACGCACTAGATCGCCTCCGGGACCGGATGAAATATAACGCCCGTTGAGAACTCTCATAAGCGATTCCATTTCGCCGGTATTGTCGCGCAGGGCATAGAGAAGCTTGGCGCCTTCCTGGGTCAGCTGATCTATGAAGGGCATATATTCAGAAGGGAGCTTTGTGCCGCCAGTGATCGACGAAAAGACCAGCGCAACGTTTTTGTGATCAAAAAATACCTGCTGTACAAAATTGCGGCAGGCACTTTCAACCCACTCGCGAAGTCGAATAGCCTCCTCATCACCTTTTCTTGACATGGTGGTCAGCTCCTCATAACTGTCGTAGTGGCCGTTTTTGCCTGACGTTGTCATAAGAATATAAGGCAGGGTTTTGCCCTCTTCTCCCCTGTTCTTGAGTGTTTCGGTGATCGTTATAACCTGTGACTCAAGAGGACTCGCTTCGCCGAAGACATGAAGCGAATTGGAAATCAGACGGTTTTCAAGTTCTGCAATATAGATATAGAGACGGCTGACAAATTCACTGAAATCTTCACTCTCCCGGCGCGGACAATCGTCAGTAAGGTTGAGAAGTTCGGCTTTCTGCATGATAGCCTCTTCAATACCTGAAACATCTCCCTCCTCGTCAAATGAAGTTTTATGATATCGTTCGCGGAAATCAACGAGCAGATCCTTGAGTGCTGGAAGTTCCTTGTAAAGACCGGCGCGTGAGAGCGGAGGAACAACATGGGATACCATTGTGGCCAGTCCCCTGCGTTTTGCTATAGTCGATTCGCTCGGGTTGTTGACCGGATAAATATAGATATGCGGAACCTCGCCTAGAAGGGCATCAGGCCAGCAATCGCCAGTTAAGCCCGTCTGCAGTCCGGGCATCCACTCAACTGAGCCATGCATACCGACATGCACCATGGCATGTGCCTTGAACTCACGGCTTATCCAGCGGTAGAATGCTATATACTGGTGATGCGGCGTATTTTCCTTGTCGAAGAGAAGCCGCATGGGATCGCCCTGCATACCGATGCGAGGCTGAACGCCGATAAAGATATTGCCGAACCGTATGCCGCCGACAAAAACATCCTGATCTCCCATTGGAACGATATCACCGGGGAACTTCTGCCACCGGTCTTCTATGCGTTCACGCTCTTTTGATGAAGTCAGCTCCTTGAATGTGTCATAACTGACTTTAAGGGCATCGGGTTTATTCTGCTGAACCTGGTGATCGGTTGCCCTGTCAAGCGCATGGAAGAGCGCATCGGAACTTTCAGGCAGGGTACCGACATTGTATCCCTCTTTTTTCAGCCTCTGCAGGGCTGCAAAAAGCGTTCTGGGAACATCGAGCAGTGCCGCACTTGCTTTTTTGCCTAACCCTGGAGGATAGTCGTAAACAATAAAGGCAATCTTTTTATCCCGGTTGGACGCCGCACGCAGACGGAGCCACTGGGAGACCAGTCCGGTAAGACGGTCGATGCGCTCAGGAACGGTCTCTATCTTGCCATCCTGCAATGCCCCGAGAACAACTGGACATACCGCGCCATCCATTTCAGGAATAGCGTAGGTAAAAGTCATCTGCATGGGAGAAACACCAAGCTCCTTCCAGGATTCAAAACCCTGAGTCAACAGAGGCTGTGCTACTATATAGGGAACGTCGAGCTTTGTCATGATCTCGTGACGCGCTTCAGCGGCTGTTCCAGGTTTGGTGGAGCCTGCTGGGCCTCCCACAAGGCCGAAGCCCATCATGTTGACAAGCAGGTCAATATTCTCCTTTATCAACCAGTCACGAACAAGGACATGACCTTCAACACCGGTCACAAAGGCTGGAAAAAGATGGATTCCGCGCTTTTCGAACGCACGGATTGTGTTGTCGATGTAGGTTTTTTCCTGAAGAAGGTGCTTACGGAAAAACAAAAGGGCAATTTTCTGGCCCTTGTCAATATTAATTCCGCGTTTTTTCAGCCAGTTTTTATAACTCTTGATATCCTTGAAGTATGCCGGGGCATCAGGGTGATAGATACCCATGTTCGGCACATCAACAATGGCACCGACAGTAACGCGCTCATTAAAGTATTCACGAAGAATAAGGCGGAACATGTTGGCAATATTGTCCGCCGTCGGCTGCATCCAGTATGAATAGACCAGCAGCCAGTTTTTGAAATCCTTTGCCTTGTTAGGGACAAGCGGCAGAATGGTGCGCATGATTTTCATGAGCTTCATGTAGCCATAGAGAGCATCTTCATCGCGCCCCTTCACCAGCATATTGGCTATTTTTTTAACCATATCCGGCATGCCGGCCTTTCCATCACCTACTGAATAGCTCCCCACCTTGGTCAGTGCCATGGCTTCAGGCATTGACTCGAAGACAAAAACTGTTTTATCGTTGGTTGACTGATCGAGCTGCAGTTTGAACCAGTCGATCTGTTCCTTGAAATTTATCATACTCATGAAGACACAGTCGGCTTCATGAATGGCTGTCGCGGCTTCAGGGTTCTGTTTTTCGAGATCTACATCACTGAGCTGGATGAGGTCGGCTTCGCTCGAAAGAAGCCCTTTAATCTTTTTCCAGAGGCCTGCGTTGTACTGCTCAAGTCCGACAATAGCTACTACTTTACGACGATTAGACATGATGGTAACCGGTGGGTAATAATTAGAGGTTCCTTTTTTTACAAATAAAAAATATAGCTACCTCTAATGTATAAAAGAAGGGGATGAAATCCGAAAAATGCCCTCCCCGGAATTCTGCAGGAAGGGCCTCGGGCAGTTAAAAGCTCAGTGCAGCTTCAACGATCTGCTCGGCTTTTGCGTTGGGCAGGTAGAAGTAGCGGCCACCGAGCTTCTGGGCAAGTTTTGGAGCTTCGCCCCTCGAAAGGTAGTTCATCTGGGTATCGATGACGATAGAAGCAACACCATCAGCCTGGATAGAAAGAGATAATGCTTCGATCTCCTTTTCAAGCTCTTCTTTCGGAAGCTTTTCAGCATCCGGGTTAAAGGTGGCCTGCAGACCGATGTTTCCTCGTCCGTCAGTGATGAGCACAAACATGATCTGGGAAATACCTTTCGTTCTCGCCTGCTTGGCAGTCTCCCATCCGAGGTAGAGTGCCGAAGCGAGTGGTGTTCCGCCTCCTGTGGGAAGGACGTCAAGTTCGCGTTTTGCGCGATCCACGCTCTGTGAGGGCGGCAGGAGAACCTGGGCCTGTTTTCCACGGAACGAGATAAGGGCAACCTGATCGCGATGCACATAGGCATTCTGCAGAAGGCTTGCTACCGCACCCTTGGCCTGGCGCATACGATTCAGTGCCATGGAGCCTGAGGCATCAACCATGAAAATAAAGAGGGTGCCGGACTTGTCGCGGAAGCGCTTGATTTTCACATCATCTTTCGTGATAAGAAGAGCTGTTTTCGCTCTCCCGGCCATTTTGCTGTCGCGCCGGCGGGTCTCCTGCCAGGGGGCAGCTGAAATGAGTGTTGGAATCAGCGCAACTTTATTGGTACGCATCTCACCGGGCTGGGCTCTTACAAAACGTCCTCGACGATTGTTGAGCGCTTCACCACGGCTTCCTGTGGTAGTTTTCTTTTTCGAAGCGAGCGAGATATTGAGAATGTTGTCCGGAAGCTCCATTTCGATGGCATCCATCATCAGTTCCTCAATCATGTCGGGAGTCTCTTTCTGCTCCTCTTCGGCTTCGGCATCCGGAGTATCGGCTGGTGCCTCTTCATCCTCGCCTTCGGGCTCTTCGTCCTCGGGAGGCTCTTCCTGAGGGGGCATCTCGTCTGCTGAAGCTTCCCTGTCGGGCATGCGGGTAGCTCGGGGAATAAGCACGAGCTTGATGGCAAGCTTCATATCCTCTTCCTCAACGTCGCTGCGCTGTGCAAGTGCTGCGCTGGCTATGGCGGCACGAACTGTAAAAATATCAACACGATTACCCTCGACACCAAGACTGATCGCAGTCTGTATCAGCGCCTGCAACTGTTCGCTGGTTATCGAAACGTGCGGCAACTGCTCTCGGGCGGCCTGGATAAGACCGGAAAGCATTTTCAGTTCGTCGCTCGTATCCTCTGCGTCTCTCGTGCCAAGGACGATGTTGACGATTTTCTTGCGTGCCCTGTAGTCGTTCTGCGCAGTAAAGGGAACAATAATCCCGATCCTGTCAAGCAGACCCATCCGGACCTCTCCGTCAGTTGGATCATAGGTGCCCACAAGCATGAACTTTGCAGGATGCACCTCACTGAGCCCTTCACGCTCGACAAGAACCTCGCCGCGTGAAATAGCATCCATGATGTGCGACACGGCTGAGCTGTCGAGGAGACTGATGGAGTCGACATAGAGAACGCCGCCATTCGCCTTCGAAAGCACTCCGTGCTGGACGACGCGAATACCGGTGGCAAGAGTTGCCTCCAGATCAACACCGCCAATCAGACGATCTTCGGTAACGTTAAGAGGCAGTTCTACAAAAGGGGTGCCTTTGGGAAGAATATCGGCAAAGGCCCTGGCTATCGTCGATTTTCCCGACCCTACGGCCGATGGAATAACCACTCCGCCAAGTTCAGAATCAACGGCCAGCAGCATGAGCGCCTGCTTGGCCAGATCCATTCCAACAATATCGGTAAAGGCTATCATTATACTGCTTCTGCTTCTCCGAGGACTTTAGCGAGTTCGCGATCAATTTTCTCCCCGGCATCGAGGGTTTCAAGAGGATCTTTGCGCAGACGATGGCGAAGACAGAGACCTGCAATCTCTTTGACGTGCTTCATGGTGACAACCGTCTCCCCGCGGAAAGCGGCATGTGCATAAGCGGTTCGGGTTATGGTGAGTTCACCACGGTGACCATCAATACCAAGATTCATGCAGAGCCTTGCTATATCGGTAAGGACTGCATCTGTCATGGTAACTTCAGGAAGCAGATCTTTTGCCTGCTGGATCTTTTTCTGAAGCTTCAGCTGTTCGCGGTTATACTTTTTCATGAAGGCATCAGGATCTTCGTCGAACTCACGGCGGCGTTTGACGATGTCTACTCTCTTTGCGATATCAAGAATAGTGATGATACGGGCATGGAGTCCGAAACGGTCAAGAAGCTGAGGACGAAGCTCTCCCTCCTCGGGGTTGCCGGATCCTACAAGAACGAAACGGGCAGGGTGGCGAATACTTATACCTTCGCGTTCTACAACGTTTTTACCGCTTGCGGCAACGTCGAGCAGAACATCAACAAGATGGTCGTCAAGCAGGTTAACCTCGTCAATATAGAGGAACCCGCGGTTTGCCTGGGCAAGAAGACCAGGTTCAAATGCTTTTACACCGCTGGTGAGTGCCTGTTCGATATCAATAGTACCGCAAACACGGTCTTCGGTAGCGCCAAGCGGAAGGTCAACAACCGGAACTGGAATTTTTTCAGTCCTGATTGAAGCCGGGTCAAGAGCCTTGGCTCCTTTTTTGCCATCTTCAGCTTCGAGATACTGCTCAAGAGTACGGTTATAGGTATCGCCCTCTACCCTTTCGATCAAAGGAAGCACTTCGGCAAGTGCCCGGACAGTGGTACTTTTTCCTGTACCTCTGTGACCCATGACCAGCACACCGCCAATCCTCGGATCAATGATATTGAGGATCAGACTGAGCTTCATTTCCTCCTGACCTACAATTGCTGTAAACGGAAAAGCAAGACCTGACTTCTTTTTGGCAGCAGGTTTTGCTGCTTTTTTTGCTTCCGGAGCTTTTGTAACCGTTGCATCAGCCTTTACCTTCACCGCACCTGTTTTCTTTGCAGCAGTTTTTTTTGCAGCTGTTTCAGTCTGACTCATAATTGATCGTTTAGTTGATACCTTCACCCCGTGAACCATGAAAAAGCATTCACCGAAAAAGGCTTACTGTTTTAAAGATTTTCAATAATAGACATTGAATTTATGCTTTTAGAAAGACAATAGAAAATGCTTTTCCTAAACTGGGCAAGAGTAAGAGACGTTTTTTTTATCAGGAGATAGATCATATTTACCCATTACTCCTGCAGAGCATTTTCAGCTGCCTCTTTTATGGTTTCCGAAAGGGTCGGATGGGCGTGTATTGTACCGGCAAGAATTTCGGCGGTCACGGAAAGCCGTCGCGCCAGCGTGAGCTCCCCGATCAACTCAACCGCACCATGTCCCACAACGTGGGCGCCAAGCAAACGACCATCAGCCGCGCTGAATACAAGCTTTACCAGCCCCTCCAGATTTCCAAAGGCATTCGCCTTGCCTGAGGCTGCAAACATTGAACGGCCGACCCGAACCTTATAACCGCGATCTTCAGCCTCTTTTTCGCTGAGACCGATGCTTGCAACTGAAGGCTCGGCATAGACACATCGAGGAATCAAGGAGTCATCCAGAGAGTGACAGGGTATGCCCGCTATGCTATGGACGGCAATAACTGCTTCAGCTGAAGCCTTATGAGCAAGAAGCATGCCTCCACGGACATCACCAATAGCAAAAATATGAGAGACCGAAGTTCTGCATACACTATCCGTCACAATAAACCCGCGTGAAGTTTCTACTCCGGTATTTTCAAGGCCAAGGCCTGTGATGTTGGCGCTTACCCCTACAGCGACGAGAAGATAGTCGGCAGTCAGCAGTTGGCTGTCGTTTGCTTCGGAGACAAGTTGAGCAGTCACTTTATCCCCTTCTATCGAAACACTCTCCAGTTTTGCGCTCGTTACAACTGTGATACCTGCTTTCTGAAGTGAGCGCTTCAGGACTTCAGCAATCTCTTCATCTTCAAGCGGAAGCAGCCGGGGCATCAACTCCACCAGCGTCACCTCACTCCCCGCCATTGCGTAAAACCATGCCATTTCAACGCCGATAGCTCCACCCCCAACGACAATCATTGAGGCAGGAACTGACTTGAGGGCAAGCGCTTCCCTGCTGGTTATAATACGGGTTCCGTCGGGCTCAAGACCCGGCAGGGCTCTTGGATGCGCTCCTGAGGCTATAATGATATGACGGGCACTGACACCATCGACACGCACGCCGTCGCGAAAAATATCGAGATCGTGCGGTGTGCTGAAGACCGCCTCCCCCTGCCGAACATCAACACCTGCACGCCGAAGCATGAACGCAACACCTTTGGACATTTTCAGTGCCACATTGCGACTGCGTTTAACGGCTTCTGCAAGATCAATAGTCCCCGGCTGAAGCTTGAGACCAAATGAGTCTGCTTTTTTAAACAGATCGAATACCTCCGCGCTCCTGAGGAGGGCTTTGGTAGGAATACAGCCCCAGTTGATGCACACGCCGCCCAATGCTGCTTTTTCGATTATACAGACTTTCATACCGGCTTTGGCGGCCCTGAGTGCAGCTTCATATCCTCCGGGGCCTGAACCGATAACGGCAAGATCGAAGGTAATACCGGGCTCCGCAGACAACTCTTGCATGGAATGCATAGATATGGTATGGTTTTATTATACTCTATCCGGAAATGTATTGTTGGCAGTATTCAAGTGTTACAAAATGCAAAATCAGCCAGAAAAAAACGAATCAGAGCGACAGAATGAAGAGGCTCTTGAACCGAAAAAAATTACCCTTCAGGTAAGCAAGATGCAGACCTCAATGCGTATCGACCAGTACCTGACGCAGCAGGTTGAAAATGCCACTCGCAACAAGGTTCAGGAGGCTATAGAAGAGGGACGTGTCCTGGTGAATGAAAAAGCGGTTAAATCCAATTACCGCATAAAATCGTGCGATCTGATACAGTATACCATGCTGCGGCCACCTGCACCGGAACTCGCTGCGGAAGATATTCCGATAGATATAATTTATGAAGATGAGGATCTGATGGTTATCAACAAGAAACCCGGTATGGTGGTGCACCCGGCTTTCGGAAACTGGACAGGCACACTGGCTAACGCCATTCTTCACCATATCGGCAAAGAGGGAGAAGAACTTGACAAATCAGAACTCCGCCCGGGTATTGTGCACCGGCTCGACAAGAACACTTCAGGACTGATCATTGTTGCAAAAAATCCTGTTGCGCTGCACCGTCTTGCACGGCAGTTTGCTGACCGCAAAGTTGTAAAAATATACAAGGCCATTGTCTGGGGTGTTCCCGCTATCGCGGCCGGCACCATTACAACCAATATCGGGCGATCAAAAAAAGACCGGAAGGTCATGGCAAACTTTCCGTATGAAGGAAAAGACGGCAAAACAGCAATTACGGACTATTCTGTCAGTGAAGATCTACACTGGTTTTCGGTGCTCTCTCTCACGCTCCACACCGGGCGGACACATCAGATCAGGGCACACATGCAGCACCTCGGCCATCAGATCCTTGGTGACGAAACGTATGGTGGCGCTTCAGTTCGCACTCTTCCTTTCAGCAGGAGCGAAAGTTTTGTTAAAAACCTGCTTGAACTGCTGCCGCGTCAGGCTCTGCACGCAGAGACTCTCTCATTTCATCAGCCCATCAGCCATGAGCCACTGACGTTCACAGCTCCAATGCCTGAGGATATGCTGAATGCTCTGGGGAAAATCCGCTCTGCTGTCACTCAGGCCTCTCTCTAAAAGTCAGGCACTCTCTCTTTCCCCTTCATGGCTTGCTTTTTTTCAATGATAAGAGTATCCTCATTATTCATTTCTATTCATATCCGTATACCCAGGCATTATGACGACAAAGCACTCCATAGCTCTTTTCACCGCACTTATTCTGCTCGCGCCAATCATGGCGGCAGGTGCAGAACAGAATATCCCGCCAGCACGACGTTCTCTTCCGCCTTCGTCGCCTGTTGTGGAAGAGTACTTTGGCACAAAAGTGACAGACAACTTCCGCTCTCTGGAGAATCTTAAAAACGCCGAGGTACAGAAGTGGATCAAAGAGCAGTCAGATAATGCAAAGTCGACCCTGCAGAGAATCCCCGGCCGAACATCTCTCATTGAAAAAATGCAGGATTTCGACAAACGTAAAGCGTCGAAAGTATACAACCTCACCATCACGGACAGCAACCGTTATTTCTATCTTAAACAGACGCCGACGGACGAAACCGGCAAGCTCTTTTTCCGCGACACCTTCAAGGGAAAAGAGACGCTTCTGTTCGATGCACGGGCTTTTTTTGCAAGCAGCGGGAAAGAGTATGTCATCAATGGAGTTTCGTCCACTGAAAACGGATCGAAAATTGTCATATCAGTATCGGCAAACGGATCTGAAGACAGCATTCTGTTGATCATGGATGTCGCATCAAAAAAACTTTACCCGGAAAGAATTGACCGGTGCAGGTTTGCCTCACCCTCCTGGGTCAAGGATGGGAGCGCGTTTCTCTACAACCGCCTGCAGCCACTGGATCACCCTGGACAGAACCCGCAGTACGACAGCAAAACCTTTCTGCACCATATCGGCAGTAACCCGTCTTCCGACCGTGAAATCTTTTCAAAGGCGACAAATCCCGAACTGCACATCAGAAGTGAAGATATCCCGTCCGTTGATTTTGACAGAAAGAGCGGATACCTTTTTGCTATAGTCTCCAACGTTGACCCGCGGCTGACCATCTATTATGCACCGGCAGCCATGCTTCAAGAGAAAAAAATACCCTGGAAAAAACTCTTTGCTCCCGAGGATGACGTTCATGATTTTGCGGCCACTAAAGATGAGCTCTACCTCTATACGCCAAAAAATGCATCGCGGTTCAAGGTTGTAAAAACCTCGCTCCGCAACCCTGACATTGGCAATGCAATAACCGTTGTTCCGGAAGACCAACAGGCAATGCTGACCTCATTCGCGCTTACCAGGGACGCCCTCTATTACACACAATCCCTAAACGGTGTGGAAGCAAAGCTGTTCCGGAAAGCCAGTGGAGACGGTAAAGCCAGAGAGCTGACACTCCCCTTCAAGGCCGGTACTATAGGCCTCACTTCGAAAGGATTCCTCTTTTCTGATCTCTGGGTGGTTATTGCCGGGTGGAGCAACGACTACCGGAGGTATCGATTCGATGCGGCGAAAAACGCATTCAGCATGGAAACCCTTTCATCCCCTGCTGAATACCCGGAATACCGTGACCTTGTTGTTGAGGAGCTGATGATCCCCTCGCACGACGGTGTTCTGGTGCCACTGTCACTGGTCTATAAGAAAGGGTTAGTGAAAAACAGCAAAAACCCGACATTGATATACGGATACGGAGCATACGGAAAATCGATAACCCCGTTCTTCAGTTCTGGAATGCTGCTCTGGACAGATAAGGGTGGCATCCTTGCCTTTGCTCATGTCAGGGGCGGAGGTGAGTGCGGCGACACATGGCACTCTGAAGGAATGAAAACAACAAAACCAAATTCGTGGAAAGATCTTATCAGTTGCGCTGAATATCTTGAAAAAAAGGGATATACCGGACCGGGTAAAATTACGATAAACGGTGCAAGTGCCGGAGGAATTCTGGTCGGCAAGGCGTTGACTGAACGGCCAGATCTCTTTGCCGCAGTTATTGCCCAAGTCGGTGCAATGAATCCGCTAAGAGGCGAAGAGAGTCCCAACGGACCGGTAAACGTGCCTGAGTTCGGCTCCGTTAAAAACCGTGAAGAGTGCATGGCACTCATAGCAATGGATCCTTACCTCAGCATCAGGGATCATGCAGCCTACCCTGCAACGCTTGTCACCACTGGACTGAACGACCCAAGAGTGATTGCGTGGCAACCGGCAAAGTTTGCTGCACGACTGAAGCAAGCAAACAGCTCAAACAAACCCATTCTCTTTTTTGCCGATGATAAAGCCGGTCACGGTATGGGAAACAGTAAAACAAAAGAGTTTGAAACCCTTGCTGACGTCCTCAGTTTCGGACTTTGGCAAACAGGGCATCCCGAGTTCCAGCCGAAGTAGATCTTCTCATATTTCTGTCAGTTTCTGGAAGAGAAATTGTTTCCGCTTCTGGAAACTGCAGGAAGAGCGATCCCCATAAGTTATTATAATACATGTATTCACTGTATATTATACGTTATTTTTTCGAACATATCCTACTATGTCAAAAAGTATATATTACATGAACTTTGCGCAGAAAATTATAGTTATACTACATAGAAAAGCAGATATTCCATAAACTGCGTATTTGAGAGTTCACCTCTCCGATCTTGTTCTTTTTGTTCAGCTGTACCATAAAGTAATCGTACTCACTTTCTGAGGGTTCACTCCCTGCATGGTAATAAACTACTGAATCTTAAGGCTTAAGGAGAACATTGATGGTACCATTCATTACCGATATGGAAAAAACATCCAGTGTAATCAATACGCCCTGTATCAATATTCTGAATAACATTGAGGAGAGTGTCATCATCACCGATAACCTCGGATTCGTAAGCTATTTGAACAAGCGGGCGGAATATTTTATTGGAATGAGTCAGAACAATGCTGCAGGTAAGCCGATTGATGCCGTTTTCCCCACTCTGAGTCAACATCTAAGAGACCTCATAGGACAGAGCGTTAAGAAAACCCTGGCTGAAAATAAGGTAAGCCGCATAGGGTCTGATACCTTTTTTGTAGGATATTGTTCTGCAGAAAAACTGGTGACTGGAGAGATTATTCCCCTTCTTGATGAGCAGGAGAGGATCGCTGGAACTGCCTTCATTTTTCGGGATGGATCAACGTCAATAAAAAAGATCGTCGACAGCTCAATCTCTGCTCTGTTGAATACATTTCCTGACCCTGTTATTCTTATTGATCGAGAAGGGAGAATCCTTTCTGCCAATGATGCATTCAACAAAAAATTTTGTATTGAAAATGAGGATCTCTACGGCACATCAGTATTCAATGTATTCCCATCGACAATTGCAGTAGTTGGAAAAAACAAGGTTGATGAGGTTTTACGCACAAAGGCTATAGGTGCATTTGAAACTGAACTTGAAAAGGATATCTACCTTCATACCATCTATCCAGTCCCTTCTCTTTCTGAAGAGATAGAGAAGTTACTGTTTGTATCTGTAAACATGACAACGCTTAATCCATCTGAAAAGGAACTCCTTGAAAAGAAGGCCAGATATCGGAACCTGTTCAATAATACGACCAACGGATATGCTTATT
Organism: Chlorobium sp.; assembly: GCA_005843825.1. Taxonomy (GTDB): domain Bacteria; phylum Bacteroidota; class Chlorobiia; order Chlorobiales; family Chlorobiaceae; genus Chlorobium. Next base: position 16,181 of record SZXX01000024.1, on the reverse strand, counting down.
GCAGGATGATTTACGATAATGGTCATGCTGTTGATTTCATTCATGAAGTTGTCAACCAGAATTATAAAAGAATAACAGGATTCGATACTATTGAAGGCAAAAGAATGTCTGAGGTTCTTCCTGAATTTATACAATCTTATCCTGATCTTTTGATAAAATTTGGACGAATAGCACAACATGGAACCTCAGAGCGTTTTGAGTTTTATATGCATGAAAAAAATAAGTGGTTTGATATTACTGTCTACAGCCCGCAAAAAGATTATGTCGTGGCTTTATTTGTACCATTAAAAGCTATTGATGCTGGTATTTGGGAGTGGAATATCAATAATGGTAAAATGAATTGGTATGATGAACTCCGTACACTGTATGGGCTACATATGTATTCAGGTGAAACAACTTTTAAAGCATGGCGTGAGTCTATTGTACCTGGTGATAGAGAATTGACGGAAAATATTATACAAACTGCAATTGATAAAAAAGAAAAGTTTAATGTGGTATCTCATGTCTTTAAACCAGATGGAAGCTTGAGATTACTGTTGAATCAAGGATTTCCGGAGCTTAATAATGATGGAAATATTAATCGATACATGGGTGTCAGCATTGATATTACAGAATATAAAAATGATGATATCTCTATTCAAATAAATACAGATAACCTTAATACTATTTTAACGTTAAGCACTGAACCGGTATGTATTATTGCTTTAAATGGAAGGATACTTGATGCTAATAAGGAATTTATATCAAATTACAGTAAAGATTTAATAACAATATCAAATGAAAATTTTTATAAACTTTTTTCATCGGAAGTTGCAGAATACAGAAAATCAAGATTTGAATTAGTTTTTAATACTGGTGAACCAACTTATTTTAAAGATGAATGCGTTAAAACCAATTATCATGACAATAAGCGCGAAAAGTGTATTTATAATATTTCCGCTTTTCCTTGCTTTAGTAAAGATAAAATAATAGCATCCATCGCAGTTTTTATTACAGAAATCAATGAAATAAATAAGGAAGCCGAAACGCGTCGTCAATTAGATATAAAATACCAAACATTAATTACGGCCTCACCAGACAGCATTATAACAACTAATCTTGAAAAAGTTATAACCAGTATTTCTGATATTGGGCTGGAACTTTATGGAACCAACAATAAAACTGACCTTATAGGAATGCCTTTTTCAACAATTGTTTATTCAGATAATAATGCAATAATAAATGAAATATTTGCAACTACACTTCATGAAGGTCTCATACAAAACAAGGAAATAATTTTAAAGAAAAAAAACACTTCAGTATACTCTGCAGAAATAAGCGCCGCTTTAATTCAAGATGAAAATGGAGCACCATCTGCATATATGATTATTATACGAGATATCTCACAGCGTAAAATAATTGAAAGTGAACTTTTTCAAGCAAAAAGACTGATTAGTTTAGGTGAAATGGCTTCAGGTATTGCCCACGAAATCTACCAACCAATAAACAATATAGGCTTAATTATTGAAAAAATTGTAATGGAGTCTGAAAAGGATAACTGGGCAAGTAAAAAGTCAATTAAAATAAACTCAGCAAGGATATTTGAAAATATTTTAAGAGTACAAAGCATTATAGATAATATCAGGCTTTTTTCAAGATCCGATAAAAGCTATATCTCCTCTATTATCAACATTAATAAAAGCATAAGAAATGCGATAAAAATGGTTTCAGAGAAATATAAAAACAAGTTTATAAAATTAAATTTTTTTCCTGAAAACAATAACTTATTAGTTAATGGGAATATATATAGATTTGAAGAAGTAATTTTAAATTTATTAAAAAATGCTGCCGATGCAATTGAAGAAAAAAAGAATATAACACAGTTAGACTATGATATGAATGTAGATATACGTGCATTCAATACCATAGGGTCTGTAATAATTATTGTTAAAGATAATGGAATAGGTATAACCGAGAATCTTAAGGAAAATATAATGAACCCGTTTTTTTCTACAAAGGATGAAGGAAAGGGTACCGGTCTTGGCCTGTCAATCTGTTATGGTATAATTAAGGAGATGAATGGAACTCTTAAAATTGAGAGTACTCCTATGAAAGGTACATCAGTAATAATTACACTTCCAAACAAAGGGCATAATGAAAAATTATAGCATAATTAATGTTCTTATACTCGATGATGAGATTGATTTCACAGAAGAACTTAAAGATTATTTTGAAAATGCAGGATTCATCTCTTATTCGGCAAACACCGTCAGGGATGGATATGAGATATTAAGCCAAAATGAAATTGATCTGCTTATTCTTGATATTCGACTGCCGGGAGCAAATGGATTGGATGTTTTAAAAAAAGTAAAATCCCTGTACCCAAACATGGAAGTTATTATGGTATCGGCACATGGCGATATGGATACCGTCATTGTGGCGATAAGGCTTGGGGCTTTTGACTATATGCGTAAACCCTTAAGGTTTATAGATTTACAAATAGCTATCGAACGCACACAAAAGTATCTTTCCATGCAGCAAAAGCTGGCGCACATGGAAGAAAAACACTCCTTGATTACTAAAAATATTCAAGCGTCAATAGGTCGTCATGTGATTGGAAATAGTCCGCAGATCATGAAAAGTTTTGAACTCGCCAAAACAGCCTCACAATATCCTGATGTTAACGTCCTGATAACCGGTGAGAGCGGAACAGGCAAAGAGATTATTGCTCGAATAATTCACTATATGGGACCAAAAAGTGAGAACTATTTTGGCGCTATTAACTGCAGTGCAATAACTGAGACTCTCATGGAAAGTGAATTTTTTGGTCATAAAAAAGGTGCATTTACTGGCGCAGTATGTGATAAAAAAGGATTATTTGAACTTTGTAATGAAGGCACTCTTTTTCTTGATGAAATAGCTGATATGCCTATTATTTTTCAATCAAAAATATTGCGTGCGATTGAAGAGAAAGTAATAACGCGGGTAGGTGATACAAAGTTAAAAAACACAACTTTTAGAGTAATTTCTGCAACAAATATTGACCTTGATCGTCTTGTAGAAGAAAAGAAATTCAGACTGGACCTGCTTCACCGACTCAACACTCTGCATATTCATATTCCTCCTCTCAGGGAACGAACTGAAGATATTGTCCCTTTACTTATTGATTTCACAGAAGAATTTTCCAAAAAAATCAATAAACCCATTAAGAATATCTCTGATGATGTATTTAAAAAACTTGTTTGCTATAGTTTTCCTGGAAATGTAAGAGAGTTGAGAAATATGACTGAAAGGGCTATTATCCTCTGTAGTGGTAACTCACTTAAAGCAGATGATTTTAGTTTACCCGAACATAATAATAAATTACCTATAAATGATGTTAGTGGTGTGAAACTTGTTCAACATGAAATTGAACATATTCGAAAAGCTCTGGATGATGCAAAATATAATCAATCTTTAGCTGCTAATTTTCTTGGTATAAGCCGTCATGTTCTTATCAGAAAAATAAAGAAATACGGAATTAATATAGTAAAAAGAGAGGCCGAATAACTTATATCAAATCACCTAATGGGCCAAGATTAAGGTTTAAATCCTTATCTGTAAGATTAAATATTTTTTTTAATTCATCCATTTTATTTTCAAGTTTCATAAGTGTCTCACCAAGGTTTTCAATTTCTTCTTCAGTCAAGGAATCACCTTCAATTCTACGCATTGCTTGTTTTTCCATCAACTTTCTTATCAATTCAATAAGAGTCAAGACAAGTTTAGCCAAACCTGATTCGACATTTTCAGGTGTTGCATTTATTCTTCCTTGATTACCGTATTGAATTTTTTCCAGTTCCTCTTTGATTTCACCTATAGAACCGGAAGAAAATATAATTTTGTTTTCATCCATGTCTACTGAATATTAATGTTAACAAAATTATATGGGGGCCAAGGACCGGTGATGATTATATTATTTTCAGGATACATTTTTCGAAGATTGTCTATACCTTCAAGAAGTTTTTCTTTTTTATACTTTTCAATCAAAACAACAGCATCTATAATAAATGCAGATGTAAGCGTTTTATTAAATTCAACACATTCAGTCAACTTACGAACTTCATCAAGGAAAGATAATTTAAGCTTTTCTATATATTTATTGCGACGTTCTTCTATGGTATGTTTTTTATATTTTTCCAATAAATATTGCTTACTGTCTGAAGTACCCATTAATATATTCGGCACTTTAAGTGAGACATCGCCAAGATTATTGTTTATAATATTATCTTGGTTTTTTGAAGAGAAAAGTACCTTTACAGAATACTCTTCCTTACCATTTATCTTATGTATACTCTCAAGAAATGCGCTGTAATTTTTATCCAATAATGCATATAAATCATCGTATGAGGTAACAAGAGATCCATATCTCATGGGCAATAGTGTACATGTTTTTGATATCTTATCAATAATTTCAGCATATTTAATAAAATCAGCCTTATCCGCTTTCTCAACTTTTTGAACTTCAACTGAGAATACAGCTGAGAGTTCCTTATAATTAATTATTTTTAAGTTTATTTCTATTTCCTCAGAAAAAGTATCAATACATTTTTTTATAGAACTATTTTTTTGTCCATTTTGAATCAAAGCATATATAATCAAAGACATAAGAAATATATAATTATGATATATCAATTAATCGCTGATTCTTCTTCATTGTTTCAACTGAACTAAGTAAAACCCTCAAACCGACATATATCAGATCTATATCTGCTACTGAAATAACAATATCACCAGTTATGACAACTCCTTTGGTTAAAACACGATCAAGAGCATCTAAAATTGTAATTTCTTTATTTATGTCGTAGAAGTCATTTTGCATATTAATTAGTTAATTTGATAAATGTATACGGAGGCCAAGGGCCTGTAAGTTCAAGAATCAAACCAATATTTTTATATTCAATAATTAATTGATCCGATATGTTTTCAAGGTTTTCAATATTTTCATTTTTTATCAGGAATGTAGCATTTACAATCATATCTTCGTCTCTGCCTGATACGTCGTTTGAAAGAAGAGTATTTAACCTATACTCCTCTCCTACCGTTTTAAGTTTGGTAAATATTTGCCTGGAACAACTATTATATATATCATTTATTTCCTTGGCAATAATTTCATTTTTTTTCTTACCCAAAATATAAGATTTTCCAGGCGAACTTGATATTATCTGAGACTCAATATCTGAAATATTTTTACTTAGAATACTTATATTTTCTATTATTTTTATTTTATCACAATATATCTTTACTGACCACTCTTCTTTATTCTCAAGATATTTCAGGGTTTTGAAAAAATCAACATGATATTTATCTACAAACTGTTTAAGGCTTTCCTCGGATTTATATATTGTACCAAAATTAAAAGGCAAGACTGTTTCTGTCTCCATTATTTTACCTATCACGGAAATATGATCTCTAACCTGTTTATCAAGCCAAGCTTCATTTGATAAATTTTTCTTAATATTATCTTCGGAAAATTCATTTTCTGACACATTCTTAACTGTTATAAACAGCCTATTACTTTCTATGCTATATATATTTAAATCCTCTGTGAGATTAATTTGCACGTATGGTGAAGCCGTCAGGCAATAGAGATATATCAGATTGTTTTGATCTAAATTCACGGTATTAGTAATAATAATTAATTATTTTCACTTTCTGAATCATCATATGAAGTCAGTCTTGTAAATGAAATTATTTCTATTTTAGAGTCAACGACAACCGAGTAAAATAACCTTACTTTTTTTGGGGGAAGATTCATTGATTTTAAAAATGAATCTTCCTCATAAACCTCCGCAACGGTTTTCCACGTTTCTCCTGTTTTTTCAACTCTAATGACTGTCACATCATCTGTTTCAATATTTTCTTTCAGAAATCTAATGACAGCATTTCTGACCTCGATTACTTTACTCATAATATTCTCCGATGATTCAATTAGGAATACAGATATACCATTGCAGGTCTGTCTTGTAAATACTCAACGACTTTGCTTGTCTACTCTGATTTGCTCAAGTTTTCGGAGAAGGTCATCCTCTTCCCTGTCATATTCTTCTTCATTTATTTCATCCAATTCAAATCTAAGCTGCAGTGCCATAAGCCTTTCTTTCACAGTCCCTTCATCTGATGTCTCTTTCTCAACAACATCATTAATTTTTTTTGCTACAAATATAAGCCCGTTTAATGGCGCAAACAATATATCATCTAAAATAAAAATGTTAGTCTCCTTTCGTATTAATCGATAGATTAACAAAATTATATGGTGGCAACGTGCCAACATATTTAAATGTCATAATATCTCCATATTTTTTATCGAGATTATTAACAGCAGCATCAAAAAGAGATTCATTTATTTCTTTTATAAGAAAAGCAGCATTAAGTATCATGAGATCTCCATAATTATCAGTAATCTTAACATCATCAGCTATTTGATTCAACGTATCAAGAATCTGATTTTTAAAACTTTCAATTTCTTCTTTGAGGGCATCTGCAACCATTTCACCTATTTTAATGCGTTTGTAGTGAATTTTATCTGGTGGTTGATTGATCAGTTTATCTCTAAGTGATCTTATGTTATCATATTTAAGAATAATATATTCATATATCTTTGTTTCAATAGCCATTACTTTAAGACCCAACTCTTTCTTCCCTTTCATTTTATTAAGCAATTCATCAAGCCTTGCATATTCTTCGGTCAGTATACGAATTATTGCCTCATCGTTATCGTGTGGTGAAATTGTTGAAAATCTAACTGGCAATACATTAAACTTCTTCATCACTTCTTCAAGAACCCTTTGATGTGCAATCATGTTTGCACGTCTTGCCTCATATTGAACAACAGGTGAAGAACTGACTACAGCACATATATCTCTATACGCAACTCCATAAACGGCGTCATGTCGAACTCCTATACCAATCCCCCCAAAATTAATATCACAGCTATTACGAATAATACAGTATATGTATTTTCCTTCTTTTACAAGATCTGTACCCATATCTTGTTTAATAGACTGTTGATTTAAAGTTCCCATTTTTCCGGAAGGATGCGTAAGTCAATAAAATTAAATATTGGCAAAGGCCCAGTACAATAATAGTCACTTCTATCCTTAAATCTTTCTCCGAGTGCTGTCAAAATATTATCAAATTCAACTTCTCGACCTTTATTTATTAAAAATGCTGTATTCATGAACATTGCTTCACCTGTAGTCCTATTATTTTTATAGGCAACTACAGTTTTACGAAAAGCCGTTATAATTTCTTCAGTTTCAATCTCTTTCTTTTTTTGTACTGCTTCTTCAATAAAATGTCCTGCTTCTTCTATCAATATATTTCTTTTTTTCTCATCATTTAGATTCTCTATTTTGCTCCTTAACTTTTTCAGCTCTTTATTTTCTTTATCGATCTCCTTATAGACAACCCCCATATTTCGCCAGGATCCCTTAATATTATATTCAACTTTATTTTCGAAACGTTCAAGAAGTTCAGATAATTCACTATATCGTCTATCTAACAGATTGCGTATTTCATCTGGAGTTGCAGCAACAGTACCAAACCTGACAGGGATAACACTATTAAACAGGCTCATTACCGCTTCTATTACTTTTTGATGAGCAAGAATGTTTTCTGGATTTAAAACAAAATGATTGAGAGGATGATCACTCACAACCATACTTAAACCATCAAATCCAATAGAATTAACCAAATCGCCTCTACCACCTATTCCTATAGGTCCAAAATTGCATTCATAGCTTGTTGCAATTATACAATAAACATATTTACCATCTTTTTGCATATCAGTTTTTAATTTTAACAAGGTATAATGGCTCTGATAATACAGTTTCAGGCGATTTATTTATAATACTTGAATAATCAAGCAGTAGTTTATACGCATTATTTGCCTCGATAAAATTATCCGCATTCTCTTCTTTAGAATCAATTATTTTATCCGGATGAGTTAATGATGCTTTAATTCGATATGCTTTTTTAAGATCATATTCAGAATTTAATAAATCAATATCAAGTAATTTTTTAGCATGCTCTATATCATCTTTCTTTATAATTTTACTTTCAATGGTATAAAAACTATAACAAGGAAGAGGGCCAACTATCTTAAAATTCAATTTATCAGAATACTTTATATCAAGTTTATCAATCATTTCCATAAATTGATTTCGATTTTCTTTTTTTACAAGGAAGGCGCAATTTACAGGCATCTCATCATTCATTGTATCGTGCTTTTTCAAATCAACACAAAATGACATCAAGGAATTAACAATATCAATATTTACTTTATTATTTTTATGATCAATTTTTTCTTTAATCATTTTACCAATATTAATACTATCCACAGGATCAGGACTTTCTTTGTCAGCTATACTCTCCTTCATATGTCTTATTTGTGGCTTTTCTGATATTCCCGCAATAACATCAGCGAAATTACTCCAAACAACTGCCACATCTATTTCCTCGACTCCATCTATACTCTCAAAAGTCTGATTAAGCAGATTAAATCCATTTTTTATTATTTTAATCACATCATTCCCTGAACTAACTACTGTACCGAGTTTCATTGGTATAATTTTAGAACAGCCGCTATTCATTATTTTTTCTATCTTTTGTTGATGATCAACAAGCAGATGTGCGAGCTCATCCCTATTCAAATATTCAATTTTATTGATAGTTGTATCTGAGACAAGCGCAGAAATATCACCGTATTCTATTGAGTATATTCCAGATTCCAACAATAGACTTTTAACATTATCTATACAATTATCAGGAACAAACCCATAGATATATATACCTTGATTATTCATTCATTACTTATTTAGAATATCCCGTTTTGAAGCAATACAACTTGTATTGCCTCTTCGAAGTGCTTTTCAAGAATATAAATTTCTGCGTTTTCTGAAGAATCGTTTTTATCTATAATTTCACGAATAGCACACATCTTTGCTTTTTGACAAATAAACTGTATATCAGCACCAGTCATATTTTCTACTTTTCCAGCCAAAAGTGTCAAGTTTACATCAGATCCAAGTGGCATGTTTTTTGTATGAATCTTAAAAATCTGCTCTCTCGTCTTATTATCGGGTAATGGAACTTCAAACATAAGATCAAATCTTCCTGAACGCAATAATGCAGGATCAATAATATCAATCCTGTTTGTTGCTGCTAGTACTGTAACTCCTTTCAGCTCTTCAATACCATCCATCTCTGTAAGAAATTGACTGATCACCCTTTCGATAACCCCTGATTCCGTTCCATCATTCCTTCTGCGTGGTGTGAGACTGTCTATTTCATCAAGGAAAAGGATCGTCGGTGCTGACTGTTTTGCAAGCCTGAAGAGCTCACGGACACCCTTTTCAGATTCGCCAATAAAACGACTGAGTATCTGCGGCCCTTTAACCGAGATAAAATTTACGCCACTTTCACTCGCGAGAGCTTTTGCCAGGTATGTTTTACCCGTACCAGGCTTACCATAAAGAATTATTCCTTTCGGGGGTTTTGTATCTGTTTTTTTAAAGAGTTCAGCATACTTTAAAGGCCATTCCACAGTTTCTTTCAAGGCCTGCTTGATTTCTTCAAGCCCACCTACATCTTCCCACTTAACATCAGGCACCTCCACAAATACTTCTCTTATAGCAGATGGTTCAACTTCCTTCATTGCATCCATAAAGTTGTCCATTGTAACTTCCAACTGCATGAGAAGTTCGTATGGAATCTCAGATATTTCAAAGTTAATCTTTGGAAGAATTTTTCTCAACGCTGTCATAGCTGCTTCACGCGCAAGTGCTTCTAAATCAGCACCAACAAACCCGTGCGTAATATCAGCTATTTTCGACATATCGACATCTTCTGACAAGGGTATGCCCCTTGTATGGATATGAAGGATTTCAAGTCTTCCCTTTTTATCGGGAATTGAAATGGATATCTCACGATCAAAACGGCCAGGTCTTCTCAGTGCAGGATCAATAGAATTGGGTATATTGGTTGCCCCAATGACAATGACTTTACCTCTTGACTCCAATCCGTCCATCAATGACAGGAGTTGAGCTACTACCCTTTTTTCCACTTGCTTTTCACCGCCCATATCCTCTCTCTTAGGAGCGATGGCATCTATTTCATCAATAAAAATGATTGATGGCGCATGAGCCTGAGCCTCTGCAAAGATATTACGCACCCTGGCTTCGCTTTCGCCATAATACTTGCCCATAATCTCAGGGCCGGAAATATTGATAAAGTATGCATCTGTCTCCTGAGCAACTGCTCTAACAATCAATGTTTTGCCAGTACCCGGAGGGCCATACAAAAAGACACCTTTGGGTGGTTCAACGCCCAGTCTTTCAAATATTTCAGGGTATTTAAGGGGTAATTCAATCATTTCGCGAATTCGCTGCACCTGATTACCGAGTCCCCCTATGTCCTCATACGTTACCTTATTGGATCTTTCCTCGTTCTGTTTTGATGACTCAAGCTGAATCGACGTATCCGGATGTATCAGCACAACTCCATCAGGAGCTGTTGAGGTAATTGTATAGTATATTGAGCGGGAACCGAAAAGAGTTGCCTTTATTTTATCGCCTTTTGTGACTGGCAAGCCATTAATAAGTGAACCAATATATCTAGCATCGTCAGCCCTTACCAGTGTGCTGGATTTTGTTACTGGCTTTAGCTTTATTTTTGAAGCCTGGCGAAATGATGTTTTTTTTATTATTACTTTTTCATCTATTCCGACGCTGGCATTCTCACGGGTTATTCCATCAATCTGAATAACCCCCTTGTTTCTGTCTTCGGGGTAGGAGGGAAGTATTTTTACAGGGGTAGGACGCTTGCCTTCGATCATGACGATGTCACCAGACTCTAAACAGAGATGAGACATATCTTGAGGATCAATTCTGGCAATCGCTCTTCCTACATCCTTGACAATCGCCTCTTTTACTTTCAAAACTAACTCTTCTTTGCTCATTACGCATTCCTCATTTATGTCGCTATCTATCAAAAAGCACTTCTTTTAACTTCATCAATGCTAGCACTCCCTTAATTTCTTCAGGGAATACAGGAACAGTCACTACCTGTAATTGTTTAAAAACATCAGCTGCCTTGAGTATGTACTTTGACTGAGCCGCCTTTCTTTGCCGGCAAAATCCAGATTCATCTGACTCCATAACATTATTCATAATCATCTGGCGTGAAGTAATCTTAAAGTGCTGAAGCTCTTTCAACAGTCTCTCCGTCTCCATAATAGCCATATCCTCAGGAATACAAACGGGAATGAATTCACATTTTTGTCTGCTGCTGAAAAGTGCTGCTATACGTTTTACTGTTTTTTTTAGATTCAGCAGCATGACATCGGCCTCATCCTCCTTGTAATCGCCAGAAAACGATTCAATCATATAACGATACTTCCACCTCATTTTTGCCGCCATCTTAATCCACTCATCTAAAAGCTCTGGAGATGACAAGAGTCGCAATGCGTGGCCAGTAGGAGCCGTATCAACAACGTACTTTTCATAATTATTCTCTTCTATCAGATCAATGATGATCTTAAAACTCATGACTTCATCAATACCCGGTATTGAAAGACTCATCATCTGCTGAATATCTTCTGCATCGAAATTTGTTGATGTATCGAATAGTTTTATCAGTTCATTTTCATGCTCTTCTTTAAACTGCTGAAATGCCTTGTCTGCAGATATCTCAATTGCAGTAAGGTTCATGACCTTCTGAACGGTCTGTAGTCTGAACCCTATGTGCTGACAAAGACTATCCGAAACTGAGTGTGCCGGATCAGTAGAAATCACTAATGTTTTAAATTTTTCAGCCAAACCGATAGCACAGGCAACAGAACAACTCGTTTTTCCAACACCGCCCTTCCCGCCAAATATGATCATTATAAGGTCTTTACTCTCTAAACCCGTCAGCGGCATTGTGTTATTTTTTAATTCTTATTTCAAGAATGCCATTAGTATATTTTTGTTGACAAGTATTATCTACAGCTTTAATAGGTAACAAAAGCTCCTTTCTATAACTCTTTTTCGCATTTTTTGTTGATATCTCAAGGATATCGTCATGTAGATCTATAACAATATCTGTTTCCTCAATACCAGGCATTTCAGCAATAATTACAACTTCATCCGACTCATCAAATATATCGGTTATAGGTTCACGCTCTTCATTAACCTTAGGCCCTTGAGGTGTTTTGACAATATTTCCAAAAGTTTCTACTTTAGGAGTGCCGCCAATAGCCGACTTGATAGTAAATCCGTAGACACCCTTCATTCCTTGTTTTAAATGATCTAAATTGATCTCTCCTTCACGATTTACTGTACCGCTCTGTTCAAGTTTGCCTGCAAGATCCACCAATTTTTCTATCCCCTTAAAAAGGCCTCCAAGACCTAAAAAATCGAATTCCGCTTCTGATTCACCTTTACCGCTACTATTCTTATCGTTTTTCATGGCATACCCCATTATTTTATCTTATTCATTGCTTCGAGTTTTTCCAAGCGCTGCTGCAAATCATCCTGTAACTGTTTTTGTTCTTGTTCTTTTTCTTTTGCTGTCGTTGAAAGATATGGGTCTTCCTGCCACCAGTTTATACCCATCTCCATAGCTTTGTCTACAGATGCAATCAAGAGCCTGATTTTAATTGTCAACAAATCAATATCAGCAATCTGTATCTTAATATCTCCAGCTATTACAATACCTTTATCGAGAACTCTTTCAAGTATATCGGCAAGGCCTGTCGCATTAACAGCATGTTTTAATTCAGGCATGATGCTATAATTTAGTACTCTATTTGCATTGTTGTGAATCCTGTCCTTACATTATCTTCGTCATATTGATTCTGTTGATAGTTTTTATTTTGAAGTAAATGAGAATTATGTTCATAAATATTCTGAATTATTTTCAGCCTATTGTGAACAAAATCAAGTCTACGCAATATTTTTATCTCTTCACTCATTAAACGCTGTTTTTCTTTTTCAAGCATATATAAATTAAGAAAATCAGCTGTTCCTTGTTCCTTACTAGATAATGAAGTGACCGTTTGCAGGGTTTTAATATTATTAACCCCTTTTTTTGCATTATATATCCTCATAATATATTGCCTGATTATGGTTGATATCGTTATGAATGTAACTCAATGAGCTCATTGACAATACTTCGGACTCTTTCCTGATTTGTCTTTGATCCAACACGGCTCGTCTCTGATGTTAAAATATCCTGACAAACTTTTTTAAATTGCTCATTATTCTTATCAGGCCTTGCATTAAGGACATTCAAGGTCTTGGCAATCATAATCGAGCCACGGATTGTAGGATCAAACTCCGTTTTACCGGATTCACGCAAACCTCTTACAATTTTAACAATTTTTTCGGCATCTTCAAACAACATGCCAGATTTTGAATGAGTGATCATCAATTCAGTCTCGTAATCAAAATAATCCAGATCCATCGTAACCATTCTATCTCTGAGCGCATCCTGAGTCCTGTTAACTCCGGCATATTCTTCAGGGTTAGAGGTGAATATTGCTCTGAATTCCGGATGTACTTTCATATAATACTCATCTTCATTTGATGAAGAGGTACTTAACATCTTTTCTTGAAGAATAGGAAGAAGAACATTATTAGCTTCTGGACGTGAACGTGTAAATTCGTCATAGACTAATGTAAATCCTTTTTTAATAGCAATGGTCAACCGATTGTTGACCCATTGCTTTGTCATATCCTCTTCTAACTTATGTACAGAGTGAATAAAATTATCATCTAACCTTCTATACTTGTATCCCTGTTCACTTCCGATGAGATCTGATGTTTTGTATTCAGAATCACCATGAATAATGACCACTGGCCTCCCTATCTTACTTGCCAGATGCAAGGCAACGGTAGTTTTTCCAGTTCCCGATGGGCCTCTGAAATGAACAGGAAATCCTGCTTTCATATAGGTAAGACCACGGTTTGTAATATCCCTGATGTAGTCTGTCTCGACGAAATTAGGCATGGCCTTCGGCTCAAGCACTGTATTCATCTCTCTATCATATTCATGAACACGCATATTGAAAAGCTATTTGAAATTTTGCTGAAGCTCTGTCATAATCCTTAATCAAACACCCATAAAGCAAAATAGAGAATCCTTCCATGAAGAAAACTCCATCATGCTTTATGGGGAATTGCTCAATGATAAGATTTCGTTATAGGATAATAAAGATTTTCAACCTTTGATACTTTAGCGGCATCGAGAAGACATTTTGCAGCAAAGCCTATCTTCATTCTTGTTTCATGCAAAGGCTCTTCCATATCTGAAACCTTAACACCTTGAGGATGATTATTAATGTAAATCAGGATTTTATCTTCCAAGGTACTCTCTTCGCTTACTTTTGGCTTCTCGACTGGTAAGAGCTGAGGTTTTTCTTCAATGACAGGCAACTCTTTCTTGACAACAACTGCTGCTTTTATTTCATCTTTCTCAACGACTTTTTCAGCTTTCTTGGGACTCGCTTCCTGTTTATTACTCCTTATTGCGGCTATCTTGTCCTGCATCTCTTTCCAATGCTCAGCTCCCTTAGACCTGTCTTTTGAAAAATTATCAAGCAATGTTGCTGTTGACTTGCTCATTTCTGTGATTTCACTGCTTATCCTGTCAAACAAGGCATTGTATTCTTTCAGTCTTTCTGTTTCACCATGGTTTAAATTATTTTTCAGCTTGCGTGCAGCATCAACATTTTCACTACTTATCTCAGCCAGTCTGCTCTGAATGCTTTTAATCAATGCATGAGTATGCTCAAATCTCTCTTTTTTATTCTTACTCAATTCTTCACTTAATTCAGCAGACATTTCCTTATGTTCACTTGCAAATTTCTCAAGCATTTCATTGGTATAATTAAAAATACTTGATACTTCCTCACTTAATTTTTCAATGTACAGTTGATAATCAGACATTCTAGATTGTTCATTCTCGGCACGTGATTTATTTTCTTCTGAAAAAAATTTATCAAGATCACTGCTCATAATTTTTCTTGCCTTAGAAAAATCCTGCATCAATCCCTTCGTTGATGACTTCGAACTTTTAACATCCTTCTCTATGCTTTTAATGTCTGACTGTATGGATCCAATCAATTGATTATACTTTTTTAATCTATCTTTTTCTGCAACAGCAAGATCATCTTTTAATTCTGCTGCATTTGCCTGTATTTTTTTAGCTGTTTGCTGCTGCTCACTGCGAAACTGGTGAAGTTTGTTTCCAACACTTGCAACAAGGTCTGCATTATCCTTTACGCGACCTTTGAATGAATCAAGTATTTCTTCACTCAAATTTTTCATTTCATTTGATAGACCCATGATTCTCTCCGGTTTAGTTAGGTATTATTATATCAAATCTTTGCATATTATATATTTGGCATTTTTAATATCCCTAATAGTGATATTATCGCCTTTTTCAAGTAACGACTCAAGATAGTCCATAACTTTTTTATGTGTTTCCTGAAAATCAGTTAATATCTTTATAACTATTTCTTTTCTTTTTTCCTGCATTTCTTCAATTTTAAAAAGCTCTTCTTTCAGTAACGCGCTTTTATCAGCAATCTCTTCCTTACTATAATCAGTAATATGCAGGATTATATTCTTTAATGATTTTGTAAACTCTTTCTGATCTTCTATATAATTTATAAACTGATTTTTAGCATTATTTTCTTTTTCATCAAGCATCCTGTATATATCATCCATGATGCTATTATAATCTTTTTTTCTTAACGACTCTCTGTTAGCAAGTACTTCGCAAAGTCTGGAGCTCACACCTAGACGCTTCTCTTTAAGGTATTCAAGAGAGTCCTCAACACTATCAACTAAAGAGTGGCATGAATCCTTAATATTTTCAGAACACTGAAAAGCATTTTGAATCTTTTGTATACGCACCTCATCAGATTCTCCATTATTTTCTGAAACATCCACCATGTTATATATCTCTTCCTTACTGTCCATCTTGACGTCATGTTATTATTCTGAGAGCTTCAACATTTCCATCTCGTCAATACGTACTACCTACACCTGATTTCCTAATGCTTAAAAATGCGTTCTTGGTAAATCATGCTCGCTGGCCTTAAAGCCTGAGGATGTTTTAGCAAGAACAGTCATTACGCTGTCCGGCTCGTTTATGCTGCTTTTGCAGTCAAGCCG
>SZXX01000046.1 GCA_005843825.1 Chlorobium sp. | reverse complement strand
TAATCCGACAGGCTGCTAGGCTTGGCAGTAGATGATCCGGACAGAATAAAACTGTTTGTTGTTGATCTTTTTTTTGTTTTTATTATACCTATACGGGGTATCGGTATTTAACTGGGTTTTTTACTTAATGCGATTATGGTTACAACCGGTGAATCTATGAAAGATGTGATTCTCAGGCTGAAAAGGGTGGGCGGTCAGCTTGAGGGATTGACAAGGATGATTGAAAGGGATGAGGAGTGTTCCCTGATTATTACCCAGTTTCAGGCGGCAAAAGCGGCTCTTGATAACACCTTTTCGCTTGTTCTTCAGCGCAATCTCAAGCAGTGCGTAAATCATGACGACTCGAAAAGTGTGGAAAAGATTTTAAAACTCATTACAAAACAGTAACGCACCATGAAGGTATATAAAGCACTGATCGGTTTTTGTGTGGCGGGGTCACTGACCTCGCCGCTGCAGGCTAAAGCCGGTGAAACAACTATGAAGCTTTCCCTTTCCGACGCCATTTCAATGGCCCGTCAGAACAACTCTTCCATTAAGGCTTCCCACAGCCGGATCGATCAGGCGGAGGCAAGGATAGTACAGACCCGTCAGTCATCGCTACCGAAAGTCACCTTATCGGAAACTCTTATGGTGACCAACGATCCTGGAGCAGCGCTTGTGTTCAAACTGCAGCAAAAAAGTCTGCAGAATAGTGATTTTGATGCACCAAAGATGACGAATCCTAATGTCATCAACGATTTTAATACCTCTTTTCAGGTTATGCAGCCGGTTTACAATGCCGATGCTGCAATAGGCCGGGCCATCGCGATCAGTGCAAAAAAAGCCGAAGAGCATATGGCCGTCAGGACTGAGGAGACAATAGGGTTTCAGGTCAGCAAAGTTTATTACGGACTTATCCTGGCGCGAAAAAATATTGATGCTGTTGAACAGTCCATAAAAACCATGCAGGGGCATAGCAACGAAGCGGCTAAAGGCTTTAGTGCGGGGCTCATGACAAAATCCGACAAGCTGTCAACAGAGGTCAGGCTTTCAGAGCTTCAGGAGCAAAAACTTTTGTTGCACGATGCGATAAAAGATGCGACAGATGCCCTCAAAGTGATGCTGCATCTTGATGCTCATGTTACGATTGTTCCGACCGGAGATCTTGTCGTTGATGGAGCTGTGCCGGGTGTCGAAAACAAAACTGTGCCTGAAAACCGGGCTGACCTCAAGGCACTCGAAACAAGCAGGCAGATTGCGGGTTACCAGGCAGATATGGCCCGAGCTTCAAGGCTGCCGAGAGTGAACGCGTTTCTTCAGACAAACCTGCACAGTGACAATATTTTCAGTGGAGGCTCAAGCTGGGGAGTCGGTATGAATGTGCAGTGGAATATTTTTGATGGCCAGGCTTCAGCTGGTCGTATTCAGGAGGCAAAAGCTCAGGAACGCGAGGCGATGTATAACTATGAAAATGCCCGAAGCAGCAGCATTGTGGAAGTGGATAAATCAATACGGTCGATGAGAACGGCTAAAGCCAGAATCGCTGTTGCCCAGAAGTCCATTGAAGAGAGTAAAGTCAGCCTTGATTATATCGGGTCGCAGTACAAAACCGGCATGGCAATGACCTTTGAGCTTTTGATGAGGGAGCAGGCCCATACCTATGCGAAAATGAGGTTGAATCAGGCGAAGTATGATTACTGCGTGGCAAAAAGTGAGCTTGCCTACTACCGGGGAAACTGAACAGATTTAATAACGTAATAACCGAAAAAAAAGTCCGCGTGTGACTGAGGAGATTCAGAGCAAATGAATGAAGGTATTGCCGGTAAACTTGCAAAACAGTTTATCAATTCGAAGATTACGCCGCTTCTGATGGTGGCAGCTCTCCTTGTGGGCATTATGGCGACATTTATGACTCCAAGGGAGGAAGAGCCTCAGATTGTCGTGCCCATGGTTGATCTTTTTATCCCCTTCCCTGGTGCGCCACCTGCGGAGATTGAGGCTCGTGTTGCCAAGCCGATTGAGAAGACATTGACCGAAATTCCAGGAGTGGATTATGTCTATTCCACCTCGATGCCTGATGTTGCCCTGGTGACTGTCCGCTATAAAGTAGGAGAGGATGCAGAGAAAAGCATGGTCAAGCTCTGGTCGACCCTCATGAAAAACATGGACAAGATGCCTCAAGGCGTCCAGTTCCCGTTGATGAAAAAGGTTTCGATTGATGATGTTCCTGTGCTAAATCTCACCTTCTGGAGCAAGAGTAAAGATCCATACCAGATAAGGAAAACAGCCGTAGAGGTTGCCGATGAACTGAAAAAAATCAAAAATATCGGTGATGTTGAAATAAAGGGAGGTTTGAAACGTCAGATAAAGATTGTGCTTGACAAGCAAAAACTCCAGAAGTATAACGTGAGCCCCCTGCAGATCACCCGTCAGGTGCAGATGGCAAACAGCCAGATGACCTCCGGAGATTTCAAGCAGGTGAATCAGGAGATTGTTGTCCGTACAGGCAAGTTTCTTGAAAGTGCAAGCGATGTCGGCAATATTGTCGTCGGTATCTATGGTGCTTCACCGGTTTATCTCCGTGATGTCGCCAGTGTGGTTGACGGGCCTGAAGAGGTCAATAACTACAACTTTTTCGGATGGGCTGCAGCTGCTCCCAAAGGCTCGGTCTCCGGAGAGTATCCGGCGGTAACCCTGACTGTTGCCAAGCGAAAAGGGGGCGACGCCTCACAGCTTGCCGACAAGATTATGGCAAGAGTCGTTGGGCTCCGCCAGACAGTTATTCCTTCTGATATCACGGTGACCGAGACAAGGAACTACGGAGCAACTGCATCTGAGAAGGTCATGACCCTTCTTGAGCACTTGCTTATGGCTGTCGTAGCCGTCACGATTGTTGTCGGGTTTTTCCTCGGCTGGAGAGGCTCACTTGTGGTTTTGGCATCGGTGCCCATAACCTTTGCTCTTACCCTCTTGATCTATTACCTGCTGGATTATTCACTTAACAGGGTGACGCTCTTTGCGCTGATCTTTGTTACCGGTATTGTTGTTGACGATTCCATTATCATTGCCGAGAACATCCACCGTCACTTCGCCATGAAGCGACAGCCAAAACTGCAGGCCGCCATTACAGCGATCAATGAGGTGGGTAATCCGACCATTCTTGCAACCTTTACGGTTATTGCCGCAGTGCTGCCGATGGTTTTTGTCTCCGGTCTGATGGGTCCTTATATGAGCCCTATGCCGATTGGTGCTTCGCTTGCCATGATATTCTCTCTTCTGGTTGCCCTGATTGCTACGCCGTGGCTCTCTTTCCGTCTTTTGAAAACAGAGAGCGGCCATCAAGAAGAGTATGATGTTACCAAAACAGGGTATTACAAGTTTTTCAATACGATACTTTCCCCTTTTATTGAAAGCCCGGCTAAACGGTGGCTTGCTTTCGGTGTTGTGGGTTTAATGCTGGCCGGGGCGATTGCTCTCGTACCGCTCAAGGCTGTGCAGATGAAGATGCTGCCGTTCGACAACAAGAACGAGTTTCAGGTTATTCTGGATATGCCGGAAGGCACCTCTCTTGAGCAGACAGCAGGAGTTGCCAAGGAGATCTCCGCCTATTTGAAAACCATTCCGGAGGTGAGCAGCTACCAGTACTATGTCGGAACCAATGCACCGATCAATTTCAACGGCCTTGTTCGTCATTACTATCTTCGTCAGCAGGCGAATATGGCTGATATCCAGGTTAATCTTGTGCATAAAGGCGACCGTAAGGCTCAGAGCCACGACATTGCCAAACGGGTGAGGGCTGGAGTCCAGCAGATTGCGCTGCGTTATCGCGGGAATGCCAAGATTGTCGAGATTCCGCCTGGGCCTCCTGTTATGTCAACGCTTGTTGCTGAAATTTACGGGCCATCGCAGAGTGAGCAGATTGCCCTTGCTGCCGAGGTGAAAAAAGTGTTTAAAGAGACACCAGGTGTGGTTGATGTTGACTGGGTGGTTGAAGCTGACCAGAAGGTGTACAATCTGGTGGTCGACAAAGAGCGGGCGGCGTTCAGGGGTGTCAGTGCCGAACAGATTGCCCAGACACTGCGCATGTCGCTTGCCGGCATTGATGTAGGGTTGATTCACACGGCAAATGATCTTGATCCGGTAACAATTCAGGTCAGGCTGCCAAAGTCTGACAGAACATCGCTGCATGACCTTACCGGTATTTTTGTGCAGTCACAGGGAATGGGAACGTTGACAACACGCCTGCGTGCCGGTGAAATGATTCCCTTGTCGGAGCTTGTGAAGGTTGAGGAAAAAATTCAGGACAAGAGCATTTTCCATAAAGATCTTCGCAGGGTAGTGTATGTGACTGCAGATGTTGCCGGTGCGACGGAGAGCCCGGTATATGCCATGCTCGACATGGATAAAAAAATCCAGAAGATCAAGCTTCCTGCCGGGTATTCGATTAACCCGCTTTATACAGCAGCTCCAACATCGGAGGACAGGCTTTCGATGAAGTGGGATGGTGAGTGGCAGATTACTTTTGAGGTATTCCGCGATTTGGGAACGGCGTTTGCAGTGGTCCTTGTCATTATTTACCTGTTGATTATCGGGTGGTTCCAGTCCTTCAAGACCCCGCTGATCATGATGATCGCCATTCCGTTGAGTCTTGTAGGCATTATTCCCGGGCACATGCTGCATGGAGCTTTCTTTACTGCTACGAGTATGATCGGGATGATTGCTCTTGCGGGCATTATGGTAAGGAATTCTGTGCTGCTTATTGATTTTATCCAGATCCGCAGGGCGGAAGGAGTTGAGCTTAAGCAGGCAGTCATTGAATCTGCCGCGGTACGTACACGCCCAATTATTCTGACATCAGGCGCGGTTGTTATTGGTTCAATTGTCATGCTTTTTGATCCGATTTTTCAGGGACTTGCCATATCGCTCATCTGGGGCGGCATTTTGTCAACCATTTTAACACTTGTGGTTGTGCCTATTGTCTATTACATGGCTGAAAAAAAATCTGACAAACCTGTTATAACTAAAAAATCATGAAATTTCCGGATAAAGCCAATGTCACTCTAACCTTATATGAGATATCGCTATGAATATCGATCGTCTTGTGTTTGCAATTGCCGGAATTTTTATTCTTTCCAGCGTTTTACTCTCCATCTATTCTAACCAGAACTGGCTATGGTTTACCGGTTTTGTGGGGGCAAATCTTTTTCAGGCATCATTTACAGGTTTTTGCCCTCTTGCCAAAATTCTCAAGGCTGTGGGTGTTGTTCCCGGTCACGCTTTCCAGTGAACGGTCAGTAGTTGAGTAATTCTTGTGCTCGATCGCAAAAGATTAGAGCATCATTCAGAACCATTGAACCCTAGGAGTGTCTATGGCAAAAGTTGTAGTTTTAGGAGCCGGTGTTGCTGGTCATACCGCAGCCTCATTTCTTAAAAAGAAACTTGGCAAACATCATGAAGTCGTAGTTGTTACTCCCAACAGCTACTATCAGTGGATTCCATCAAATATCTGGGTTGGTGTTGGCCAGATGACTATTGACGATGTCCGGTTTGAACTGAAAAAAGTTTATAACCGATGGGGCATTGTTCTCAAACAAGCCAAGGCTGTTGAAATCCATCCGGAAGGTGACGCGGAAATTCAAAAAGGGTATGTGACGATTGAGTATACCGATGGTGTACGAAATGGACAGACTGAAAAAGTCGACTATGATTATCTGGTCAATGCAACCGGTCCAAAGCTCAATTTCGAAGCAACCGAAGGCCTTGGTCCTGATAAAAACAGCTTTTCGGTTTGCACCTACAGTCATGCTGCCCATGCATGGGAACACCTCCAGGACAATATCAAAAAGATGCAGGCTGGTCAGAAGCAGCGCATCCTGATCGGAACCGGCCACGCTATGTCAACCTGTCAGGGAGCGGCCTTTGAATATATTCTGAATGTAGCCTATGAAATTTCAAAACGAGGTCTGAGCGATAAAGCGCAGATTACCTGGTTGTCCAATGAGTATGAGTTGGGGGATTTTGGCATGGGAGGTGCATTTATTAACAGAGGCGGCTACTCCACCCCGACGAAAGTCTTTACTGAATCCATTATGGCCGAGTACGGCATCAACTGGATCCGACGGGCTGGAGTTCATAATGTTGAGCCAGGCAAAGCTCACTACGAGACGCTTGCTGGCGAAGAATTGACGCAGGAGTTTGATTTTGCCATGCTTATTCCCTCATTCTCAGGCGTTGGTTTGACTGCATTCGATAAGAGTGGAGCGGAGATCACCGACAAAATGTTTGCGCCTAACAAGTTTATGAAGGTTGACGCAAATTATACACCGAAGGCCTTTGAGGATTGGGAAGCTGAAGATTGGCCATCAATTTATCAGAACCCTCTTTTCAAAAACATTTACGCTCCGGGTATTGCCTTCGCGCCTCCCCACCCGATTTCAAAACCCATGACCAGCCCGAGCGGTCGGCAGATTTTCCCAACGCCTCCAAGGACTGGAATGCCTTCCGGTGTTATGGGAAAAATTGTTGCACTCAATATCGCTGAAAAAATTCAGGGGGCAACAGAGCATCGCCATAAAGCATCAATGAGCAAAATGGGGGCAGCCTGTATTGTATCGGCAGGGTTTGGTTCGTTTGATGGCCTTGGTGCTTCGATGACCTTGTACCCTGTTGTTCCTGACTGGAAAAAATATCCTGAATGGGGCCGCGATATGAACTACTCAGTTGGAGAGGCCGGTCTTGCTGGACATTGGCTGAAAGTAATCCTGCACTACCTCTTTTTTCATAAAGCAAAAGGCTATCCGTTCTGGTGGTTAATTCCTGAATAACCTTTATTTTGATCGTAACCTCAAATCTGAAAAGCTATGGGCACCAATAAAGTCAAGGCGTATTACGATGAAGCTTATCCCCCTGTACCTTCAAAAGGCACCCTTTACTGGCGGAAAAACCTGCTATGGCAGCTTGTTCGCTTTGTTGTGTTAAATGTCAAGATTATGCGAATTGTCGTTGGCGGACACTCCTGACAATCGTTAAGGAGTAATCCTCATTGCGAAGCACAAAGCAACCAAAAATGTAACAACAGTTGCTTTGTGCGTCTCAACGAATCAACCCAGCACAACATTTACTGCTGAATTCATTCCGTTGTTCATGAAGCAAATGCCTGAAAAAAAGTAAGTAATAATGATTGTCGAACAGTTTCGTACAGGCGGCGACAGGAATTTCGGATATCTTGTCGCCGATGAGGCTTCCTTGGAGGCTCTCGTGATCGATGCTTCCTTTAATCCGGCAATGATTGTCAGGTTTGCAGCAGAACACGGTTTTGACATACGGTTTATTTTTTCAACCCACGGTCATGATGATCATACCAATGGCAATGACGCCATCAGGCGTAGTACCGGTATCGCTCCTCTTCTCTACGGCGAGACCTGTTCGTCTACTGGAGTCAGAGTTGAAGATGGTGCGCTGTTTCCGCTTGGCGCGCAAGATGCCAGAATTCTCCATACGCCCGGGCATACAAAGGATTCTATCTGTATTCATATCGGCGATGCCCTGTTTACCGGTGATACCCTATTTACAGGGAAGGTCGGAGGAACTGGCACAGAAGAACAGGCTTTAATGGAATACCAGTCACTGCAGCAGAAAATCATGCTGCTCGCCGACAGCACCAGGGTCTATCCCGGACACGATTACGGGCTGTCTCCAGTCTCATCCATAGGCAATGAGCGCTCACACAATCCCTTTCTTTTTCAGAAAGATTTCAATGCTTTTTTCCTGTTGAAACAGAACTGGGCTGCCTACAAAAAAACTCATGGGATTGCATAATTCCTCTTTTGATCAGGCGCTTTTTGCAATTATGTTGTTTTTTTTTATAAATTAATTTCTTGCGCCAGTTTTTCGTGTGCTGGCTGACGGATCCCGCCTTATCCTGTTTTCAGAGATAATATCGGTGCTCTATTTGTGTTTTTTTAACGAACGCATTAATAGGGGCCTTATGTGTTTTTTTAATATTTAAGCAACCTGACGATTATGGATCAGCTTATAACATTACGGACGCTGCCGGTATCTGCACTCATGCAGAAGGATTTTCATATTATTAAAGGAAGCTGTACTGTTGCAGAGGCGCTTCAGATTATGAAAAAGACCAACGAGAGCGGTCTTGTTGTTGAGCCTCGTAATGAGGATGATTGTTATGGTATTGTAACTGAAAAAGATATTCTTGAAAAAGTAATTGATCCCGGCGAGGACGTCCATCGTGATCCCTGGAATACCCCTGTTTTTCAGATTATGAGCAAGCCTGTCATCAGTGTCAATCCAGGCCTCAGGATAAAGTATGCTCTGCGTCTCATGAAAAGGACCAATATCAGGCGCCTTACCGTTATGGAAAACAATAAGGTTTTAGGCATTCTCAATATGACCGATGTGCTTCATGCTGTCGAGGAGCTTCCGATTCATGACGACCATGTGGCCATGTAGTCAGGTCTCTGTACATCACCATGACAGGTTTGAGTCCAAGGGTGAGGGTTCGCTATAGAGCATATCAGCTCAAATCCGGATCATGTATAGAAATGTCCAGCAGTAAGGTTCTCTTGTACTGCATTCCTCAGTAATACCATAAAGACAATTTCAACGAGCGGGGCTCTGCCGCGGCAGAGCCCTTCTGTTTAATCAGTGAGGCGTTCTTTACAGCTTCATAAAGAGACTTGAGCGTATGAAACCATTTGATATTGTTATTGTCGGAGGCGGGGGTGCCGGTCTGTATGCCGCAATGGAGGCAATGAAAACCAATCCAGCCCTGAATATCGCTGTTCTGTCCAAAGTCTATCCGAACCGTTCGCATACCTCGGCGGCTCAGGGCGGAGCAAATGCCGCACTTGCCAACAAGGCAAAGGATGACAGCGTTGAAATGCACATTTTCGATACCATCAAGGGAAGCGACTATCTTGCCGATCAGGATGCAGTTGATGTTCTCTGCTCCGAGGCTCCTAAAATTATACGTGAACTTGAAAATATCGGGACGCCATGGTCTCGAATGGAAGATAACACCATTGCACAGCGGCCTTTTGGTGGAGCCGGCCGTCCGAGGTGTTGTTACTGTGCAGATAAAACAGGCCATACTATTCTACAGACACTTTATGAACAGTGTTTGAGAAAAGGGGTGCTTTTCTTTAATGAATATTTTGCACTGAACCTTTCTGTCAACGGAAGTCGTTCGAAGGGTTTGATTGCCATGAATATGAAGACCGGCAAGGTTGAGGCTTTCCCTGCTAAAACAGTCATTTTTGCAACCGGCGGTTATGCCAAGATGTATTGGAACCGGTCAAGCAATGCGGCGGGTAATACCGGCGACGGTCAAGCCATTGCATATAGGGCTGGTATACCAATGAAAGACATGGAGTTTGTTCAGTTCCATCCTACAGGCCTCAGAAAGAGCGGTCTGCTCGTTACCGAAGGGGCCAGAGGCGAAGGCGGTTACCTTATCAATAAGGATGGTGAGCGTTTCATGGCCAGATATGCTAAAGAAAAGATGGAGTTAGGACCAAGAGACCTTGTTTCACGCTCAATTGAAACGGAAATTCTTGAAGGACGTGGGTTTGACAGCCCTGCAGGTAAATATATCCATCTTGATCTCCGCCATCTGGGAGCTGATCTCATCAAATCGAGGCTGCCGCAGATACGGGAGATGACATTGAATTTTGAGGGTGTTGATCCTATCGAAGAGCCGATACCTATCAGGCCGACAGCCCATTACTCAATGGGTGGCATCGATACCGATAACTTCGGACGCACGGTAATGGACGGTGTCTATGCTGCCGGTGAATGTGCCTGTGTTTCGGTGCATGGAGCAAATCGCCTTGGAGGAAATTCTCTGCTCGACATTCTTGTGTTTGGTCGTATTGCCGGGCACACGGCGGCTGAAGAGGCTGGGAAATTTGAGCCAGGGTCTATTTCGGAGGAGGAGCTCAAAGAGAATGTTGAAGAAATCAGAACCCGAATGCAGCCTTCTGGACACTATGAGCGGTATGGCGCCCTGCGTGAGGAACTTGGTCAGACTCTGGCACTGAATGTGGGTATTTTCAGAGAGTCTTCCCTGCTGCATAAAGGAATAGAAGATATTGCAGAGCTTAAAGAGCGGTTCAAAAAAGTCCGTGTTTTTGATTCCAGTGATGTTTTCAACACCAACCTTCAGCAGGTGCTTGAACTGCAAAATATGCTTGACCTGGCTGAAACTGTTGCCGTTGGTGCTTTGGCCCGGGAGGAAAGCCGGGGTTCCCATACCCGTATTGATTTTCCTGTCAGGGATGACGAAAAGTGGCACAAGCATACTCTGGCCACCCTAGTTGACGGAAAAGCCACTCCAGGTGAAAAACCGGTAACGATGGGACGGTATGAACTCCAGGAAAGAACTTATTAATCATTCTCTCTTATGACGGAAACAATAGATCAGCATCAGGAAGGAAAAAGAGATGTAACCTTCCGGGTTTTTCGCTTTAATCCACAGGTCGACAGCAAGCCTTACTTTGATGATTATACCATTTCGGCAGAAAGAGGTATTACGGTGCTCAGATCGTTGAATTATATCAAAGAGCATGTCGATGCAACACTCAGCTTCAGGGCCTTCTGCCAGGCTGGCATATGCGGCTCCTGCGGTATGCGTGTCAATGGAATATCCAAACTTGCCTGTACAAGCCAGGTATGGGATGAACTCGATAAATGCCGCGAGCCCGGAATAATCCGGGTTGAGCCTTTGCGCAGCCTGCCGATGATCAAGGATCTTATAGTCGATATGGATCCTCTGGTTGACAAAATGACGCGCTATTCCAACTGGGTTGATTCTACCATGCCGCTTGCCGAAATGGGCAAGAAAGAGTTTTTGATTTCCGAAGAGGAGTTTCAGCAGTATGATAAGGCGACAGACTGTATTCTCTGCGCTTCATGTGTTTCGGAGTGCAGCATATTAAGGGCAAACAAAGAGTATGTATCTCCTGCTGTTCTGTTGAAATCCTACAGGATGAATGTCGACAGCAGAGATGGCATTCATGACATACGACTTGCCGAACTGGTCAAGGATCATGGAGTATGGGACTGTACACACTGCTATCGTTGCCAGGAATCGTGCGTGAAAAGCATTCCGATTATGGAAGCCATTCATGCGATTCGTGAAGATGCTCTGGAGAGCAGAGGGCCGAGAGATACCAGCGGTGCAAAACACGCTGAAGCCTTTATGGAGGATATTGAAAAGAAAGGCAAGCTGGTCGAAGCCACTCTTCCCATACGAACCAACGGAGTGGTATGGACGCTGAGAAATCTTTTGCCGATGGCGATGAAAATGATTGTCAAACGAAGAACCCCGCCACCTCCGCCGCTTGTAAAATCGGCTAAAGGAATAAAGGTATTCAGGGCGATGTTCAGAGAAATGACCGAACATGTTAAGCAGGATCATCTGAAATCTCAAAAAAAATAATAAGGGAGAACTGCTGGATGAAGCGATATGCATATTACATGAGCTGCATCAATGAGTCCATGACGAAAGAGGTGGACCGTTCGATCGATTTTTGGCAGAAAGACCTTGGCCTTGAGTTTGTAAAACTCCATGAAGGCACCTGCTGCGGGGGAAGTAACCTTGATTACGTCAGCCCGAAACATTTTGCGCTCGTTAATGCGCGCAATATTGCGCTTGCTGAAAAGATGGGCCTCGACCTTATCGTTTCCTGCAATACCTGCTTGATGACCATCCGCACTGCCAAGAAAAAGCTTGATGAAACGCCTGCACTGAAAAAAGAGGTTAATGATATTCTGAAAAAAGAAGGGCTGGAATATCGTGGCACTTCCGAGGTTCGGCATCTTTTGTGGGTACTGGTTGATGATGTCGGTCTGGACGCAATCAAGGCCAAGGTAACGGTTCCTTTGAAAAATTATCGGATCGCCCCATTCTATGGGTGTCATATTCTCAGACCGTCAAAAGTTCTGGGCAGGGACAATCCTCTTGCTCCAAGTTCGCTTGACCAGTTGATTGAGGCGCTGGGAGGGCAAACCATTCCCTTTGAACATAAAAACCGTTGTTGTGGTTTTCATACCCTTCTGGTTGCTGAGGAAGAATCTCTCAATGTTGCAGCTGAAGCGCTTGAAGAAGCGATCACCTTAAAAGCCGATTTTATTGTAACCCCCTGCCCTCTTTGCCATACAGTGCTTGATGGTTATCAGGCAAAGGCACTCAAACAGGCTCATATCGATAGCTCTATTCCCGTTTTTCACATTTCAGAAATGGTCGGTTTAGCCCTGGGTTACACGGCAAAGCAGCTTGGTATTAAAAGGCACATTGTGTGCTGAACCGGCTCGATGTGACGGATGGAGCTTTGCATTGTTTACTGATCTGCCGGAAAGTTTTCATAAAAGGCTAAAAAAAAGTAACTTTGCACTTTTACTTTGCTCTCAGCCGGGAGTTTACCGGATGTTCTGAGGGGGATCTTGTTTTGTTAACCCATCAAATTATTGCATTGCATGCTCAAAAATGATCTTTTTCTCCGGGCATTAAAGCGTCAGCCATGTTCCCGGACGCCAATCTGGGTAATGAGGCAGGCCGGTCGTTATTTACCGGAGTACCGTGCTGTGAGAGAAAAAACAGATTTTCTAACTCTTTGTAAAACCCCGGAGCTCGCAACAGAGGTGACCATTCAGCCCGTTGAGTTGATGGGAGTGGACGCCGCTATTATTTTTTCCGATATTCTTGTCGTTAATGAGGCCATGGGCATGAATGTCGAGATTATCGAATCCAAAGGAATCAAACTTACTCCTCCGATCCGTTCACAGGCTGATATCGATAAACTGATTGTTCCTGAAATCGATGATAAGCTGGGCTATGTGCTCGATGCAATCCGTATGACCAAAAAAGAACTCGATAACCGCGTTCCTCTTATTGGTTTTACCGGAGCGGCCTGGACTCTCTTTACGTATGCGGTGGAAGGCGGAGGTTCCAAAAATTACGCCTATGCCAAGCAGATGATGTACCGTGAGCCAGCAATGGCGCATGCGCTTCTTGGCAAGATTTCAGGCGTCATAACCGCCTATGTTCTTAAGCAGATCGAAGCTGGCGCCGATGCCATCCAGATTTTTGATTCATGGGCAAGCGCACTTTCCGAGGATGACTACCGCGAGTACGCTCTTCCTTACATCAAGGATACCGTACAGGCGATCAAGGCCAAACATCCTGA
This sequence comes from Chlorobium sp., assembly GCA_005843825.1. GTDB lineage: Bacteria > Bacteroidota > Chlorobiia > Chlorobiales > Chlorobiaceae > Chlorobium. Next base: position 18,984 of record SZXX01000046.1, on the reverse strand, counting down.
TACCCCGGTTATCGTTTTCTCAAAGGATTGCAACACCATTCTTTCAGATATCGCTGATACCGGTTGCGACGCCATGGGCCTCGGATGGGGAATAGATATTGGCAAAGCACGCACTGAGCTTAATGACCGTGTTGCTCTTCAGGGCAACCTCGATCCTACGGTTCTTTACGGTACACCTGCCAGAATCAAGGCTGAAGCATCAAAAATTCTCAAGTCTTTTGGTCATCATACAGAACATTCCGGGCATGTTTTCAACCTTGGACACGGTATTCTGCCTGATATGGATCCTGAACACCTGAAGCTGCTCGTTGAATTTGTTAAAGAAGAGAGTGCTCAGTACCACTAAGAGTATTTTTCTTTTATCACTTTTGAACTCCGCCTCATGTCATGCATAAGGCGGAGTTTTTTTTGTCCATTGGCGGAAGGGGGGGGTTCGAAGGGGTTTAATTTTTTCGTTATATTTAACGCCGTTGTGGATTCACGAATTTTACTCTTGTTTTTATGACCAGGCAGTGCAAGTGTTCAGACGGATTAACAGATCGGACTCGTTTAGAAGAGGTTGTACTCGATACCATGCTCTATAGTGCGAGGCTCAAGGAGACGGTGGCGCGGCAGAACAGTACTGTTGTAGTTGCCATGGCTCGAATGATTGCCGAAACTTTTGCGGCTGGCGGAAAAGTGCTTATTTGTGGTAATGGCGGCAGTGCTGCTGATGCCCAGCATCTTGCAACAGAACTGACTATCAGGTATCGAAGCAGTGTTCAGCGGCCAGCACTTCCGGCTATTGCGTTGTCAACTGACACATCAGCCCTTACTGCCGGAGCGAACGATCTTGGTTACGATGCGGTATTTGCAAGGCTGGTTGAAGCTTATGGCCGTGAAGGGGATATTCTGCTTGGTCTTTCTACCAGCGGAAACAGCAAAAGTGTTATCAACGCATTGAATTACGCAAGGCTTCACGGGATGAAGACCCTTACCCTGCTTGGTGGAGATGGAGGAGCATTGAAGGGAGCTGGAGATCTTGAAATAATTGTGCCCCATTCAGGTTCCGCAGACCGGGTACAGGAGTGCCATATTACCATCGGTCATGTTATTATAGATCTTGTTGAGCGGATCCTCGGGTATTGCCGTTCGTAGAAATAACCAAAAAAATCATAACCGCTATGCAGATTAAACAGATTGAAGGAGCATTGAACGCAAAGGATATCAGGTTCGCTCTGGTAGTTTCGCGTTTTAACGATTTTATAGGACAAAAGCTTGTTGAGGGTGCAGTGGATTGTATTCGCCGTCATGGTGGATCGGAAGAGAATATTACCATTCTGCGTTGTCCCGGTGCTTTTGAACTTCCGTTAGTCGCTAAAAAGGCTGCCGTTACCGGCAATTATGATGCTCTTGTTACGCTTGGAGTTATTATCAGAGGATCCACGCCTCACTTTGATGTTATTGCCGCTGAGGCAACCAAGGGCATTGCCCAGGTCGCACTTGATACAATGATTCCTATTTCATTTGGTGTTCTTACCACTGAAAATCTTGAGCAGGCTATTGAGCGGGCAGGAACGAAGGCTGGGAACAAAGGATTTGATGCCGCCATGACCGCAATAGAGATGGTGAATCTTTACCGGCAGATTTAGTAGTTGCTGTAACGATTGAGATTGTTTTCGATGATCCTGGATGATGCATCCCGGAGCTCTTCAACACTGTTGAAGAGGGAGAGGCTAAGTGGGGGGGCGATGATTATCCTGATTTTGCCCTTGTTGATTTTAAGGCTTTTTTTCGGGGTGATCAGATGGCTGCCAATAATGGTGACTGGTAATACAGGAGCTCCCCCTTTCTGGGCAACAAGAAAAGCTCCACGCTTGAATGGAAGCAGTTTTCCATCAGCCGAACGGGTTCCTTCCGGAAAAATATGGACTGAGCGTCCGCTTTTTATAACTTCACTTGCAGCCAGAAGGCTTTTAAGCGCCTCCCGATTCTGCCCCCGCTTGATCATCACAAAGCCCGCATGTTTGATAACATTGCCGAAGAGAGGTATTCTACCAAGTTCTTCTTTTGCCACAAACCGCAAGTTCAGGTGCATTGTTCCAAGTAAAAGCGGGATATCTGCCATCCCGGCATGGTTACTGACCACAAGATAGTTTTTCTCAGGGCAGTAATTTTCCTCGCCGATCACTTCAATTGAAATACCGAAAAGTTTTGCACTGAAACGGCCCCACCATGCGGTGACTTTATGGAAACTGTCACCGGTAGGATCAATAATGTTGAGAAGCAGGGAGTAGAGTAACCCGAAAAACATCACTGGGATCAGAACAAAAAAAAATAAAAGTGTTCTGAAGTTTATTCCTCGATTGTTCATGGCGACTCTTTGAGCTCGTTAAGAAATGAGGCGAGCTCGCTGTATTCTGAACTGATGGTGGTAGCTTTTTTCTTTTTTTCAAGTACATCCAGAAGGCGGGAGGGTATCTCTATTTCTTTATCGAGTGCATCCTGAAGAACCTCCCGAAATTTTGCGGGATGAGCCGTTGAGAGGACAATGCCTGCTTTATTTGCAGGGCTGATTGAGGCTCTGTAGCGTTCGAGAGCACGGAAAGCGACTGCCGTATGCGGATCCATGATATAACCGAATCGATCGTTTACCAATCTGATTGCAGCAAGAGTTTCTTCATCCGAGACAGCAATGCCTGTTATATCTTTGCCCATAGAGGCATGACTGTTACCGTAGAAATAGTTGAGTCGTGCGAAATTGCTCGGGTTTCCTACGTCCATTGCTGTGGAACGGGTTGTGATTGTCGGACGCGGGTCGTAGCGTCCATCATCAAGATAGCGGGTTACGCTGTCGTTGGCATTTGAGGCAGCAATAAAGTGGCTTATCGGAAAACCCATTCGCTTTGCAAGAACACCCGCAGTAAGGTTTCCGTAATTGCCGCTGGGCACAGAAAAGAGAGTTTCATTGTATCCATAAAGCTCCTTGAGCTGCAGAGCAGCCCAGGCATAATAGAATGACTGAGGGATCAGTCTCGATATATTGATAGAGTTGGCAGAAGTAAGTGTCAGCCGTTCTTTCAAGTCCGGGTCAATAAATGCCTGTTTTACCATGCGCTGGCAGTCGTCAAAATCGCCTTGAACTTCAAGGGCGTAAACGTTGCCTCCGGCAGTAGTCAGTTGCTGTTCCTGCAGGCGGCTTACTTTTCCTGAAGGGTAGAGCAGTACGACCCTTGTGTTGGGAATACCCTGAAAACCGTAAGCAACGGCACTTCCTGTATCTCCTGATGTTGCAACAAGTACGGTAATAAGTTTATCCTCTTCATCTGCAAAATATCCGGTCAGTCGGGCAAGAAACCTGGCGCCATAATCTTTGAAGGCAAGTGTCGGTCCGCAGAAAAGTTCTTCGATAAATGTGTGTGAATCAAGCTTGAAAATCGGGGTTTCAAATGGGTAGCAGCTTTCGATCATATCGCTGAGCTGGTCAAGAGGGATCTCGCCGCCAATAAATTTTTTTGCAATGGCAAAAGCGATGTTGTTGAACGTTGCGCCTTCAAGGAGAGCTATCTCCTCTGGTGAGAAGTGCGGAATTTCCGAAGGGATGTAGAGTCCTCCATCGGGAGCAAGACCTTCAAGCGTAGCTTTCTTTATAGAAACAGGTATGGATGATTTATTGGTACTGAAATAGATCATGATGTGTAATACTTCTCAATTGAATGTTGTTACAGTATTCTTGCCCCTTCTTTACAGATAGGAGATACCCACATGTCGGATTCAAGGCGGGCTTTGGAGTGAAGAAATGCCTCTTTCATTGCACGGCCTACTTCAAGAGCTGTTTTTTCAGATGAAGAAAACGCAAAAAGAGAGGGGCCTGAGCCTGCAATGCTGCATCCAAGTGCACCGCTGTCAAGGGCGGCCTGCTTTACTTCAAAAAAGCCGGGAATCAGCGGAGCGCGTTTTGGTTCGGCGATAACGTCAACCAGAGATCGTCCGATAAGGTCATAGTCGGAAGTGAGCAGACCTGTAATAAGAGCCCCGACATTGCCCCATTGCTGGGTAGCAGTTTTGAGAGGAATGCTTGCAGGCAGTACCGAACGGGCAAAGGAGGTGCGCAGTTCGGTATGAGGATGTACAAGGGAACAGTAGAGATGTTCAGGTGACGGTATTGTAATGAGATCAAGTGGCGTATAACTCCGAATCAGGACGAAATTGCCAAGAATTGCCGGTGCAGCGTTGTCGGCATGAGCTGATCCGCAGGCCACCCTCTCACCCTCAATGGCAAAGTGCACAAGCTCCATTTTAGAACAGGGATGGCCAAACAATTCGTTTGCCGCAACCAAAGCTGCAGCAGCGCTTGCGGCACTGCTGCCCATACCGCTGCTCAGGGGCAGATGTTTTTTAAGCTCCAGTGAAATATGCCCGTTAAAGTCGATCTGTTTATGAGTACGGATATATTCAAGGAATTTCAGTACAACAAAGCTTGATGTGTTTTTTTTAGGATCAAGGGGAAGCGCTCCGCCGTCACCAGCTATACTTGTAATGGAAACTAGAGACCCTGATTGTATTTCATCGGAAAGCGTCAGAATGACTTCATCACCAGGCTCTGTTATGGCAAATCCCAAGACATCAAAGCCGCAGGCAACATTCCCGACGGTTGCTGAAGCGAATCCTTTGACAGTTTTCATACTGTTTTCTGCGAACAAAATTCCTGAAGGTGTTGGTGTAGGATGTAAAGCTAATAAAAAGAGTATTGGCTCAAATAAGAGAGAGAATTTGAATAACTAAAAGCTTTTCATTAAATTTCAGTTTTATTCTTTTGAGATGGTCATAGTCGAGTCATACTTTCAAAAGAAGGTAAGCAGAATCTTTCTCTTTTCTTAAACAAATAACCAAGCGGAATAAGATATGTCTATAACAGTCAGGCCTGATGAGGTTTCATCTATACTTCGCAAGCAGCTTGCCGGTTTTGAGTCAGAAGCAGACGTTTATGATGTTGGAACAGTGCTGCAGGTTGGTGACGGTATTGCCCGTGTATACGGTTTATCGAAAGTAGCAGCTGGAGAGCTTCTTGAGTTTCCCAATAACGTTATGGGAATGGCTTTGAATCTTGAGGAAGACAACGTCGGTGCTGTATTGTTTGGCGAATCAAATCTGGTTAAAGAAGGCGATACGGTTAAAAGAACCAGCATGCTTGCTTCCATCCCGGTTGGTGAAGCCATGCTTGGCAGGGTTATCAATCCTCTAGGTGAACCGCTTGATGGCAAGGGCCCTATAACAACTGAACTCCGACTTCCACTCGAACGCAGGGCTCCTGGGGTTATTTACCGGAAGTCAGTTAATGAACCGCTTCAGACAGGCCTCAAGGCTATCGATTCCATGATTCCGATCGGTCGCGGACAGCGCGAACTTATCATTGGTGACCGTCAGACAGGAAAGACCGCCGTCGCGCTTGATACCATTATCAACCAGAAGGGTAAAGGGGTTTATTGTATCTATGTCGCGATTGGACTGAAAGGTTCGACCGTGGCCCAGGTTGTCAATACCTTGGAAAAATATAACGCGATGGAGTATACCATCGTTATTTCTGCGACTGCCTCTGATCCTGCACCACTCCAGTTTATCGCTCCTTTTGCCGGTGCCACTCTCGGTGAGTTTTTCCGTGATACGGGTCGCCATGCTCTTGTTGTGTATGATGATCTTTCAAAGCAGGCTGTTGCCTATCGTCAGCTATCCCTTCTTCTTCGTCGTCCGCCTGGACGTGAAGCATATCCTGGCGACGTTTTTTATCTGCACTCACGTCTCCTTGAAAGAGCTGCGAAAATTACAGACGATATCGAAGTTGCAAGAAAGATGAACGATCTTCCTGATGCACTCAAGCCAATAGTGAAGGGTGGCGGTAGTCTTACTGCTCTGCCGGTTATTGAAACACAGGCTGGCGACGTTTCGGCATATATTCCGACTAACGTGATTTCAATCACCGATGGTCAGATTTTTCTTGAGTCCAACCTGTTCAACTCAGGTCAAAGGCCGGCTATCAACGTTGGTATATCGGTATCCCGAGTTGGAGGAAGTGCGCAGATTAAAGCTATGAAAAAAGTTGCAGGTACCCTGCGTCTCGATCTTGCCCAGTTCCGCGAACTTGAAGCATTCTCCAAATTTGGTTCTGACCTTGATAAAACCACCAAGGCTCAGCTTGACAGGGGTGCAAGGCTGGTAGAAATTCTTAAGCAGGGTCAGTATATCCCTATGCCTGTTGAAAAACAGGTTGCCATTATTTTTCTTGGTACCCAGGGATTGCTTGATTCGGTTGATTTACGCTTTATCCGCAAGTTTGAGGAGGAGTTCCTTGCTATGCTTGAAGTCAAGCACGGCGATATTCTCAAAACCATTGCAGAGAAAGGTTCCCTGGAGACAGATACGGCAAACTCGCTTAAGGAGATTGCTGTCAAGTTTGTGACTGCCTTCAAGGAAAAGAATAAGGCGTAAGAAGAGAAAAAGGGTTTTTAAGCAATTTTTTTAACAGTCCCGTAATACATGCCTACATTAAAGGATATACGTGTACGAATCAAAGGGGTAAAGTCTACACAGCAGGTCACCAAAGCGATGAAAATGGTGGCCGCTGCGAAGCTGCGAAGGGCTCAGGAACGTGCCGTCATGGCCCGCCCTTATGCTGCGAAGCTGAAGGATATGCTTGGTTCATTGTCAGCAAAGGTAGATACTTCGCTTAACCCTTTGCTTTCAGGTCGTACAGAGGTCAACAAAGTTCTAGTGATTCTTATCACTTCAGACAGGGGCCTGTGCGGCGCATTTAATACCAATATCATCAAGCTTGCGTATAAAACCATTCATGAGGACTTTGCTGATATTCACAGTAAGGGCGGAGTGAGGATGATTTGTGCCGGTTCCCGTGGATTTGACTTTTTCCGGAAAAGAGAGTACAACATTGTCAAGGGATACCCTGCTGTTTTTCAGGGTCTTGATTTCAGCACAGCAAAGGAGATTGCTGATACCGCTTCCGGCATGTATCTGCGAGGCGAGGTTGACAGGGTCATAGTTGCTTATAATGAATTCAAGTCGGTGCTTGCGCCGAACCTGAAAGCTGAAGTACTTCTTCCTATAACACCTGAGGCTTCCGGGAAGGAGAGCGGCAGTGATTACATTTACGAGCCTTCGCCTTCGGCTATTATTGACGTGCTTGTACCCAAGCATCTCAATACCCAGATATGGAGAATGATGCTTGAGTCGAATGCTGCAGAGCAGGCGGCCCGTATGGGGGCTATGGATTCAGCCACCGAAAATGCAAAGGAGCTTTTACGGACACTTAACATCAGTTACAACCGTGCAAGACAGGCTGCAATCACTACAGAGCTTAGTGAAATTGTTGCCGGCGCTGAGGCATTGAGCAGTTGATAAAGCACTCTCAAAATATCGATGATTTAAAGCGCCTGGAAGGGCGCTTTTTTTTATGGTTACAGGGGTTAACTGGTTTCAGCGTTATGCAGTTCATCAGGAAATGATTTATATTTTACGAGGTAATGATTGAAGTAACGTCTCATTTTACAGTCAATAAAGGTATGGGCGGAAGTATGAAGGTATACAAGTTTGGAGGGACATCTCTGGGCTCAGCCGGGAGAATTAAAAAAGTCGCAGCAATCATTGCCGATGCTTTAGATCATGATAAAATTGTTGTTGTCGTTTCAGCCATCCATCGGGTTACCGATCTTTTGCTTGAGTCGGCTACGAAAGCCTGCGGTGGTGACAGCAGCTATCGAATGACCCTTAATGAACTTGATCAGCTTCATCACTCAATAGCCGGTGAACTTTTTTCAAACGACCTTATCGATCAGGTCATTGTTTCGATACGTTCGGAACTTGCCGAGCTTAATGATTTTGTACATGGTATTTTTCTACTCAGGGAGCTTTCTGAAAAAAGTCTGGCGCGTGTGCTCAGTTACGGTGAACGCCTGTCAGCCAGGTTACTGAGCAGTTATCTTGAGGAACAGCACATTGCATCATTTTATCTTGATGCCTCTGAACTGATTGTAACCGATACAAACTATGCTGATGCTCTTGTTGACAGTCATGCCTCCGAATTGAAGATCAGAAAACGCCTTGCATCGTTTGATGGTGTGCCGGTTGTAACCGGGTTCATTGCGGCTGCCCCGGATGGGACAGTCACAACGCTTGGTCGTGGTGGTTCTGATTATACAGCATCAATTTTCGGTGCAGCACTTGGAGCAGCAGAAATTGTTATCTGGACTGATGTTGACGGCTTTTTCAGTGCGGATCCAAAGCGGGTGCGCGATGCCAGGATATTGCCCTATATCACCTATGCGGAAGCTATGGAACTTTCTCATGCAGGGGCCAGAGTTCTGCATCCTCTTGCGGTTCAGCCGGCTATGAAAGCAGGCATTCCTGTGCTGATCAAAAATTCTTTTAATATTGCAGCTGAAGGAACAAGAATTGAGCGCTCCATGCCGCCAGAAATCAGCCGGACTTTGCCGGTAACAGGTCTTTCCTCAATCAACAAAGTTGTCCTTCTGAATCTTTCAGGCAGCGGAATGGTTGGTGTTCCAGGAATTGCCTCACGTTTGTTCAGTTGCCTTGCCAGGCACAGGATCAACATCATATTTATATCACAGGCATCTTCTGAACAGTCAATTACTCTTGCCATCAACCCCACTCAGGCCGTAAAAGCCAAAAAAATCCTTGAGGATGAGTTTCAGAGTGAAATCGAATTTCGCCAGATAGATCCACTTGTTATCCGTCGGAACCTTGCCATGATCGCTGTCGTCGGCAACAACATGTCAGGACATCCTGGAGTCTCAGCCCAGTTGTTTGAAACACTCGGTAAAAACGGTATCAATGTTATAGCTGTTGCTCAGGGTGCCAATGAAATGAATATATCTATTGTCATTGACAGCCATCACGAGGATAAGGCTCTTAACTGTATTCATGAATCGTTTTTCCTTTCACAGCGCAAGGTGCATCTTTTTATTGCCGGCACGGGGACTATTGCGCAAAGCCTTATCGGTCAGATCAGTGCGCATCGCCACAACCTGCAGAAAGATAATGACCTTGATGTTGTGGTCTGCGGTATGGCCAATACTCGTACTATTGCCATGGATGATAATGGAATCGTCCTTCAAAATTGGCAGTCGGCACTTTTGCCGAGAGTCGACCATCATGATATAGAAGGCTACCTTGAGCTCATCAAGGAGAGAAACCTGCACAATACCATTTTTGTCGATTGCACAGCAAGCGCGAAGGTTGCAGAAAATTATCCCGACTTTTTGCTTGGAAATATTTCTGTGGTGACGGCAAACAAACTTGGCATGGCCGGGCAGTGGCCGCTTTACAACAGGATAAAGGATGCAAGGCGGAAAAGTAATGCCCGTTTTCTTTATGAAACAAATGTGGGCGCTGGCTTGCCCATTATCAACACGTTGCACGATCTTAAAAACAGCGGCGACAAGATTATAAGCATCGATGGAGTTCTTTCGGGGACACTGAGCTTTATTTTTAATGAACTTCGCAAAGGCGGCAGGTTCAGTGAGATTGTTCGCCGGGCTCAACAGGCCGGCTATACGGAACCTGATCCGAGAGATGACCTTTCAGGTGCAGATTTTGCCCGCAAGTTTTTGATTCTTGGTCGGGAACTTGGGTATACCCTTGAGTACGATGATGTTGTCTGCGAGAGTCTTGTACCCGAGGAGTATCGGGGACAGATGCCAGTTGCAGAGTTTCTTGACCGGTTATCGAGTGTTGACGAATGGTATGCGACGGAAACTGAGCGTGCTCGCAAGGATGGAATGACCATAGCTTATGCAGGGGAGATTCGGGATGGAAAGGCAAGCATCGGGGTAAAAAGGGTCCCGCTTTCCAGTCCTATTGCCGGTCTCAGCGGATCAGAAAATATGGTGGTTTTTACCACTGAACGCTATAAGGCTACCCCACTTGTAGTTCGAGGTCCCGGCGCTGGAGGAGAGGTTACCGCAGGGGGAGTTTTTGCCGATATTCTGCGCATTGCAAGCTATCTGGTTTAGAAGAACAAAACATGCGCGCAGAAATTGTTTCCATAGGGGATGAACTTCTTAAAGGTCAGCGGGTAAACACCAATGCGGCTTTTATTGCTGGAGCTCTTGCAGGAATAGGGGTACCGGTGGGTAGAATTGTCTCTTGTTCTGATCTTGAGCCTGAGATGGTTTCAGTGTTAACTGAATCGCTTGAACGGGCTGACATAGTGCTTGTTACGGGAGGTCTCGGTCCAACAAGAGATGACCGGACGCGAAAAGCTGTCCAGGAACTTCTCCACAGAGGGCTTGAGTTGAGCGAGGATGCCTATCGGAATCTGACCAACAGGATGAAACTGCGAGGAGTAGAGATATCCGATTCACTCCGTGATCAGGCAATGGTGATCGAAGGATCCCACGTAATTCCAAATACGAAGGGGACAGCTGCAGGAATGATTATCCGGTGCGGAGAGCGTCTGGGCAATCATTATCTTGTTCTGATGCCCGGAGTTCCCTCAGAAATGCAGGCGATGATGGAGCTTACAGTACTTCCTTATTTTGCTGCACTTTCCTCCACAGTAATTCGACATACGCCGGTAAAAACAATTGGGATCGGCGAGTCTACTCTGGCTGAGATGATTGTTGATATTGAAGATCGTCTGCCGGAGGGAACAACTCTTGCCTATCTGCCCCATGCTGCAGGTGTAAACCTGATGATCAGTACCATTGGTCGGGACAGGGAAGATGTTGATCGCGATAATAGCAGCGTTGTTGATGCTATTATTCACAGGGCAGGCGCATTTATTTTTGCCACCAGCGATATTACTCTTGAAGAGACGATCGGCAGGATGCTTGCAGAAAACGGTATGACGGTGGCGGTTGCCGAATCATGCACAGGGGGACTTGTAGCCAGCCGCTTGACCGATGTGGCGGGTTCATCAATGTATTTTCTTCAGGGTTTTGTGACGTACAGCAATCAGGCAAAACAAAAGACTCTGGGGGTGCAGAAAGAGCTCATTGAATCTTTTGGCGCGGTGAGCGAAGAGGTTGCCCGGGCTATGGCAAAAGGATGTCTGGAAAAAAGCGGGGCCGATATTGCTGTTGCGACAACAGGTATTGCCGGGCCATCTGGAGGCTCCCCTGAAAAGCCTGTCGGTATGGTTTGTCTGGCGATTGCCAGGAAAACGTCGGGGACGGTACTCTCCAAAACACTCTTTATGCAGGGAGATCGTGAACGCAACAAGTTCCGTTTCAGCGAAGCTGCCCTTCGTGAACTATGGGAGTGCTTAAGTGGCGCTTCGCTTTAAAGTACTGCGGTTTTTTTTCTCACCGGCTTCGAGCGTGTTTCCCCTTAAGGGAGCTCTTTTTTTTGTATCAGGGAAAAATAGGATGATTGTCCGGAAGAGTATCACAGGCAAAATTTATTCTCATTTTCCAAAAAAAGAGTCTGTTTTATCGATAACTTACGGGACAGATAAAATTTTTCACACGGTTTACGACAAGCACATAGTTCCCTTTTATAGCGTATGGCATTAATTGCAAGATTACCAGATATAGTAGCAAACAAAATTTCTGCAGGGGAGGTTGTTCAACGCCCGGCCTCAGTTGTTAAGGAGCTTATTGAAAATTGCATTGATGCCGGTGCGGATAAAATAACTGTTTCTATAAAGGATGCAGGAAAGGAACTGATCCGGATTGTGGATAATGGGGCAGGGATGTTGCGGGAGGATGCACTTTTGTGTGTTGAGCGTTTTGCTACCAGTAAAATTACAGGGGTGGAAGATCTCGATACTCTTCAGAGCCTGGGTTTCAGGGGTGAAGCGCTTGCAAGTATTTCATCGGTCTCACATTTTGAATTGAAAACCCGTACGGCAAAAGAGCTGCTTGGGTTGAGGCTCCGTTACGAGGGGGGAATCCTTGCCGAGGAATCAGAGGTACAGGGAGAGCCGGGGACGACAATCAGTGTCAGGAATCTGTTTTACAATGTGCCTGCCAGGCGGAAGTTTCTGAAGTCTAACGCTACCGAGTATCAGCATATTTTTGAAATCGTAAAATCGTTCGCATTGGCATATCCGGAGATTGAGTGGCGGATGTATAGCGATGACGAGGAACTTTTTCATTTGAAGACTCCCGACATTCTGGAGCGGCTGAATGTTTTTTACGGCAACGATTTTTCCGCCAGCATGATTGAGCTCTCTGAAGAGAACGATTATCTCTCTATCAGGGGATTTCTTGGAAAGCCCGTTATGCAGAAACGCCGGAAACTGGACCAGTATTTTTTTATCAATCGCCGGCTTGTCCAGAATCGAATGTTATCACAGGCGGTTCAGCAGGCTTATGGTGACTTGCTTGTTGAGCGACAGACTCCCTTTGTGCTGCTTTTTATTGGAATTGATCCTTCACGGGTTGATGTAAACGTGCATCCTGCAAAGCTTGAGATCCGGTTTGATGATGAACGAAGTGTCCGCAATATGTTCTATCCTGTTCTGAAGCGCTCTATCCAGTTGCAGGATTTTTCTCCTGACATTCAAGCTCGTGAAAACGACGAATTTTCCCCTGCGCCCACTCAGGAAATATCGTTCAGAAAACTTGCGTTTCAGGATATACCGAACCGCTCCATGTCAACCCGTGACCTTTATGCGAATTACAGGGCAGGTGCCTTTGATGACCCTTCCTTTTCAAGGCCTTCCGCTTTAAAACAGGAGGATATGTTTTCGCCTCAATCTGCTTCGGAATATGTCTTGCCGGATCGTGAGCTACGCGAAGGCGATTATGTGCTCTCTTCCCTGTTGCTTTCCCGTCTCAGCGAAGATGAAGCAGTTCCAAACCCCCAGGAAACCGAGCCTAAAATCTGGCAGCTTCATAACAAATATCTTATCTGCCAGATCAGGACCGGATTGATGATCATTGATCAGCATGTTGCCCATGAAAGGGTACTGTACGAACGTGCGGTGGATGTGATGAGCCAGAATGTTCCTAACTCCCAGCAGCTGCTTTTTCCTCAAAAGGTGGAGTTTCGTCCCTGGGAGTTCGAGGTTTTTGAGGAGATCCGTGAAGATCTTAACCGTCTTGGTTTTAATTTGAGGATGTTCGGCAAACAAACAGTTATGATAGAGGGAGTGCCGCAGGATGTTAAGCCGGGGACTGAAGTCACCATTCTGCAGGATATGATTGCTGAATATCAGGATAATGCCTCACGGCTTAAGCCCGACAAACGTGACAATCTTGCAAAGTCATATTCGTGCCGCAATGCCATTATGGCAGGTCAAAAGCTCTCTCTTGAAGAGATGCGGACACTGATTGACAATCTTTTTGCTACCCGTGAGCCATACTCGTGCCCCCATGGCAGACCCGTTATCATCAAGCTTTCACTCGACCAGCTTGACAGGATGTTCGGGAGAAAATAACACAGGTGGTTGCAAGTTTGTTCAAAAATACTAAATTTGAACCCATGCCCTTGTAGCTCAGTGGATAGAGCAACAGTTTCCTAAACTGTAGGTCGGCGGTTCGAGTCTGCCCGAGGGCACTTTTCAACACTCCATTTTGTTCAGGCTGGATGCTTTTCAAGCAATCCCTCTACCAGCTATATTTCCGTCTTGTACACAACTCATGTCTCGATATTCTTCATCTTGTCATAACTGATAGGCCGGCAGAAGAACTGACTTGCAGGGAATTTGCTTATCAAGCCGTAAGGTCGATAAAGAATTTTGACGTTCATGTCATTGCATGTCTTTCATATTTGGTATTTTACCAGCACATTTATTTTTATTGAGAGCCTTTAATCGTATAGACGGATGAAGCTTATCAGGATTATAATCAGCATTCTGCTCTTGCTGTTCTTTGCCGATATCGCCCGATACTTTGTGTTACCAGATGTAGGAAAGCTTGTGGACGAAAATCCGGTAAAAACAGCTTTTATGGAGAGTCGTGAGGCTGAATGGAAAGAGCAAGGGCTCACCGATAAAAAAATTCAGCAGAAATGGGTATCGCTGAACAATGTTTCTCCCAATCTCATCAAGGCGGTTCTGATTGCTGAAGACGACAAGTTCTGGAAGCATGAGGGATTTGATTACCAGGCTATTGAGCGGTCCATCGAAAAAGACATTGCCGCAAAGAAATTTAAAATGGGTGGGAGTACAATCAGCCAGCAGCTTGCCAAAAATCTTTATCTCTCCTCTTCAAAAAACCCGGTTCGAAAAATCAAGGAGGCTATTCTTACGTGGCGAATTGAAAAAAAACTTTCAAAACGCAGGATTCTTGAGCTCTATGTTAACCTTGTCGAATGGGGTGACGGCATTTTTGGTATTGATCAGGCAGCTCGACATTACTATGGGGTCAGTGCGGCCCGATTAACAGCACAACAGGCTTCAAAACTTGCATCAATACTTCCGAACCCGATTAAATTTTCTCCTGTCGGATCTTCTTCCTACGTTCGCAATCGTTCAAGAATCATCTATGCCATCATGCGAAAGAGGGGCGTTTTCGTACCTGATTATAAGGAGGTCATGACCGTTAAGCCCGATGTCGTTCCGGTGGATTCTGTTGTGATTGGTGTTCCGGAATATCTTATTGATCAGGCTGTCTCAGCAGATAGTACGGCAGGCAAAAGTTCTGAAAATAAAAGTACTGTTCCTGCAGGAAAAGGAGAAGGTGGTGTGCCAGAAAATTCCTCCGGTTCACCGAAGCCCTGATTGTGGTCGCTCAATGAATATATATAACAGAAAAACGCTCCGTATCCCGGGCGTTTTTCTGTATAAGCCAATCGGTGATATGCTCTCTTTCTAGTCGTTATATGGCTCAAACAATGTCTTGTCAACTCCGCAGACAGGACATACCCAATCGTCAGGAAGACTCTCAAAGGGAGTTCCTGGTTCAATTCCGCTGTCAAGATCACCAACTTCAGGATCATAGACATAGCCGCAAGGAACACATACCCATTTTTGCATAAAATTATTCTCCGGTTTTAATTAAGGGTTATCTGAATTGTCACTGCTGATCAGTAAAAAATATACTCATTGATCAGGAAAGTATGTCTTTAAGAAGAAATAAAGCAAGAGTGGCTACAAAAAGTTCTCCGGCATTGATGAAAAAAAATGAAGTTTCGATGTATAAGAGCGGTTGATTTTTTTTGGGGGACGATAAACGATGCATGAAAGTATACTGAGAAACAGTGCATTGCTTTGAACTCTCAGGTACCTTGTGTATCTTTTTGGCGCTGTTTTTTCTGCAGTCTAATATTTTTTTAAAGCTTGTTCTCGGGGCGGGGTGAAAATCCCCACCGGCGGTATTCCGGCACTTGACCGGTAAGCCCGCGAGCGCTTCCGTTTTCAACGGAAGGTCAGCAGATTTGGTTAAAATCCAAAGCCGACGGTCAGAGTCCGGATGATAGAGGATAAGGAAGCCTTCCAGCATTCCTGCGCCCTGATTCAACTATTTGCAATTGTAAAATTTAAATCCCTATTGCCAGTGAATCAGATTCTTATTCAAAAATTTGGTGATTGTTTTGAGCGTGTTGAGCACGCCCTCATTGCTCTTCGTGCAGGAAAAGGGGTGCTTGTTGCCGATTCTCCCGATCGTGAAAACGAAGCAGATCTTATTTTTCCAGCCCAGTCTGTTACTGTGCCTCAGATGGCTCAAATGATTCGCGAATGCAGCGGCATTGTCTGCCTCTGCATGACCGATGAAAAAATTCGTTCTCTTGAACTGCCCATGATGGTGTCCAACAATACCAGCGGCTTTCAGACGGCATTTACAGTCTCCATTGAAGCCGCCGAAGGGGTAACAACCGGAGTGTCGGCCGCTGATCGTGTTCAAACCGTGAGAGTTGCTTCTGCCGAGCATGCCCGTCCTTCTGACCTTCGTCAACCCGGCCATATTTTCCCTTTACGTGCCCGATCAGGCGGAGTGCTGGAAAGGCCAGGTCATACAGAAGGCACCGTTGATCTAATGAGGCTTGCCGGACTCAATCCCTCCGGTGTTCTTTGCGAACTTACCAATCCCGATGGAACAATGGCTGATATGTTGCAAACTATTGCATTTGCTGAAAAGCACGGCTATCCTGTTCTAACAATTGAAGACATTGTTGCATGGCGCGAACGGAGCGAACTTCAGGAGCAGGTGGCTTGAGATGAACTGGAAAAGAGCTGTTTATGTCTGGCTTTTGATTGCCGTTGCTGAATCGGTTCATGGAACTTTGCGGCGGCTTTTTCTGGTTCCCCGGATTGGCGAGCTGCTCTCGCACCAGATCGGGATGGCGGTCGGTTCCGCCATTATTTTTACGATCGCATGGCTCTGCATCCGGTGGTTTGGTCCCGGATCATATCGGCAGCAGCTTCAGGTAGGTGCACTATGGGTAGTGCTTACCCTTATCTTCGAGTTCACTCTCGGCTACTTTTTCGGCTATTCGCTGGAACGCATCCTTTCTGACTACAATATTGCCAAAGGTGGATTGATGGTTTTTGGGGTACTGCTTATGCTTATTTCTCCCGCCTTAGCAGCCAAGGCTCAGAAAAGTCGGGTGAATTAGGCCATAAGATGTTGCTTTAATACCATCCTCTCAGCTTCATAGCTTCAGCCACTCGTTTGATTGCTACAATGTACGCGGCAAGTCGATTGTGCACATTATAGGTTTGACTTGTTTGCTGTACAGCCAGAAATGCGGTTTTCATTTTCTTTTCGAGGCGCTGCAGCACCTGCTCTTCTTCCCAATAGTACCCATAGGAGTTCTGTACCATTTCAAAATATGAGACTGTTACGCCTCCGGCATTGCAGAGGAGGTCGGGAATGATATAAACCCCTTTATTGTAAAGAATGGTGTCGGCTTCAGGGGTGGTCGGACCGTTTGCAAGTTCAGCGATAATTTTCGCTCTTATATCCGGAGCATTTGCCGCTGTTATAACAGAATCCAGTGCTGCAGGAAAGATAACTGTAACATCGAGTTCCAGAAGTTCTTTATCAGAAATCGATGCAGATCCGGGAAAGCCTGTTACTGAACCCGTCTTTTTTTTATACGCCATCAGCGATTCATAGAGAAAACCATCGGGGTTATAAATGAACCCTTTGGAATCTGAAACAGCAATCACCTTCATGCCAAGAAGTTCAACGGCGAGCTTGTGGGTGTAAGAACCGACATTGCCGTAGCCCTGGATTGCAGCTCTTGCTCCGGAAAGGTTCAGGCCAAGCGTTCCAGCGGCTTCCCGTACACAATAGATCCCTCCTCTTGCAGTGGCATCACCTCTTCCGGCTGAGCCGCCAAGTGCCAGAGGTTTTCCTGTGATGACTCCGAATGCGTTTTTACCCTGCAAGACGGAGTATTCATCAGCCATCCAGCCCATGATTTGCGGCGTAGTGTAAACATCCGGTGCCGGAATATCCTTTTCAGGGCCAATGAAGCTTCCGAGCTGGCGGATATAAGCCCTCGACAACCGTTCGAGTTCGGCGGTGGACATGGTTTTCGGATTGCAGATAACCCAACCCTTTCCTCCTCCGAGAGGAATATCCATGACAGCGGTTTTCCAGGTCATCCATGAGGCTAAAGCTCTTACGGTATCGATAGTCTCTTCAGGGTGAAAGCGGATTCCACCCTTGTTCGGTCCCCTTGCATCATTATGCTGTACACGGAACCCTTCAAAGATTTTCGTGCTACCGTTATCCATTTTTACCGGAATAGTAATATGCAGTTCCCTTAAAGGGCGCCGGAGAAGTTCATAAGCTGCTGGATCGAGCTTAATGATGGCGGCCGCTTCTTCAAGCTGCTTCTGAGCGGAGTTATAAGAAAGTTGTTCGGGCAGGAGGTTCTGTTTCATAAGTATACTATCCTCTAAAATGCGGAGAGATTTTTTATTCAATGGAAAAACTGCCCTTGTAGACGATTTTTGCAGGACCGGTAAGGAACACTTCATCCATTGCATCATTGAACTGGACTTCAAGGGTATCTCCACTTTTTACAGTGAGTTGTACAGTTGTGCATGTAATTTTATCAAGTCGATAGCTCATCAAGGCAGCTGCAACGGCTCCAGTGCCACAGGCAAGGGTTTCATCTTCAACGCCGCGTTCAAATGTGCGGATGGAAAGAGAATCAGGCGAGGTGATCTCGATAAAATTGACGTTAGTGCCTTCTGGAAAAATATCGGTTCTATGCCTGATCGTGCGCCCGGTTCCTGTAACACTGGCGGTTTTCAGGTTTGAAGTATAAATAATGGCATGTGGGGAGCCTGTGTTGACAAAATGGCAGACTAATCCCTCTATTTCGATGTTGTTTCTAAACTCCCGTGGTGTCAGCATTCTTAGTCTGACGGTTTCTGTACCGGTAATCCAGGCATCATAGCGGTTGCCGTTGGCTTCAAATGCATACCCATTTGAGGATAAGGGAATTCCTATGGTGTATGCAAAATATGCAGCGCACCTCCCGCCATTTCCGCACATTGATCCGATAAATCCATCTGCGTTGAAGTATTTCATGCTGAATGCATGGGTCAGGGAGGGTTCAATGAGAATAAGTCCGTCAGCTCCAATTCCTGTTCTTCTGGTACAAAGCGTATTGATCTGTGCAGGGGACAGATTAATAGAAAGGTCTCTGTTATCTATAACAATAAAGTCATTGCCAGCTCCTGACAACTTGCTGAACGTGATATCCATACTGGTCAAGGTATTACTGATTGAAAGGTTTGTCATTGCCGGTTCATTGCTCAAAAATGCTTGAGGAAAGGGCTTTCATACTGTATAATAAAACAATAGGGGATTAATGCTCCGGCAAAAACTATTTATTATTAAATAAATTTTCTTATTTTACTCACTGGTATATCTGGTGATTTGTTTGGCTAATTGCCTTTTTTAAAGCTGACTTTTAAGGTGTTTTTCCATAGATTTTGAAAGTAATCATTTGCATTGCGTTACGAGATAGATAAGAAGCTGAAGGTTTTGGATACTGGTATTGCTGACAACCTGAGGCTTGATTGTAATTGAAAAGTGATAACGCAACGGTTTTCTTTTT
>SZXX01000002.1 GCA_005843825.1 Chlorobium sp. | reverse complement strand
CGTGCCCACTTGACTGAATGGGTCAGAAGGTTCTGCTCTTTGGCAGAGAGACCGGTGATGCGGCGAGGAATAATTTTTCCCTGATCGTTGATAAATCTTTTCAGCTTACGCTCGTCGCGGTAATCGAAAAATACAACCTGATTTTTCGACACTTTCTTTTTCGAAGCCAGCGCATTGCTTAAGGATTTATTACCCTGCGATTTGTGGCCTTGTGATTGTGTAAATTTTTGTCTCATAAGTTATTACAAAATTAAGCTTACCCTATCCTCTCAATCGGAAGAAAGGTATTTGTATTCGTAAATATGACCGGGATCTTCATCATGGACTTCTCCATGATGGGTATCGTGACAGTCATCCTCAATAAAGCCCTCTTCATCCTCCTCGCCATTCTTCTTTCTCTTGTTGAGGAACTGGATTCTTCTGGCCTTTATTTCGACAACGGTCCTGGATGATCCGTCCTGCGCTTTCCATGTTCGGCTCTGTAATTCTCCGTCCACGAGAACTGCTGAACTTTTCTTCAGGTTGTCACGGCAACTTTCGGCAAGCTTGTTCCATGCGACAACACCAACATAGCAGACATCTTCCTGCCACTGATGATTACTGTCCCGGAATCTTCTGTTACATGCAATTGAAAAATTAACGACAGGCGTTCCGCCTGAATTAGTTTGCCTAAAAACAGGGTCCTTCGTAAGATTTCCAGCAACAATAACGCTGTTAATCTCAGGCATTTTTAATTCAGCCATAGCATCTTCTCCGTTTTATTCTCAAAAGGAATCACTTCTCAGCTTGCTTTCAAACTAAACCTGACGATCATTTTCCAACTGTATCGGAAGCAGCGGCCTCTGCGGCGGCAAAGTCTTCCGGACTACCTATGACTACGCTGTACTTCTCAACTCGCTTGCGCATTTCAAGGAATGCACTGGTGAGATGAATAATCAGGTAACGTAAAAGTTCTTCCTCATAACGGAATACTTTTTCAATC
The DNA here is from genome assembly GCA_005843825.1 of Chlorobium sp. Lineage (GTDB taxonomy): Bacteria > Bacteroidota > Chlorobiia > Chlorobiales > Chlorobiaceae > Chlorobium. The sequence goes on along the minus strand of SZXX01000002.1, from coordinate 2,563 downwards.
TCTGCAATAACATTTGTTGCAGCGTTAAATTCGATATGGGCGTAGTATCCAATGGTTTTCTTCTTGATCGGATACGCTGTTTTGCGTCGGCCGATTTCGAGAACATTGCTGATAGTACCGCCTTTCTCGGTAATAACCCGCTTAACCAGTTCCATTGCGGCCAGGATAGCTTCGTCCTGAAGCCCGCCGTCAATGATTACTGTACATTCATATAGTTTGTTTGTTTCCATAGCGCAAATAGCTGATAATCATTATTACTCCTCAGTTGCTTGCAAGACGGCGAGGGTCTGGCATTGCGCAGACCAGCCCCACGGCTTCAGAGGTTTCCCAGTGAACACCATCTGCAAATTTGAACATTAAAGGTAAACTATTTGCACCATTTTTCCAACCTGATGGAAAAAACCTTGAGGCCAGTTTTTTACGCTTCTTTCATCATCCGTAACTCCCTGTTTTATAAGCTCTTATCGGACATTAAATAAGGGTTCGTCAGCTTATCTGGAAGTGTTCAAGAACACGGCGGGCTATCAGCTCTTCTGAAAGGTCGTTCATACACCTGAAATGCCCTTTAGGGCAACGGTCCCTGCCGATATGCGAGCATGGGCGGCAAGAGAGTCCTTCGACCTCGAAGAGTTCGTATGGTGTATGGTAGGGAAGAAAACCAAAGGTCGCTGATGATGAGCCGAAAAGCACAAAAAGCTTTTTACCGAATGCCGATGCCATATGCATAAGCCCGGTATCGTTGGTGACGACTGCATCACATTGCTCAAGAAGTGAAGCAGTCTGTATGAGCGAACAGCTTCCTGAAAGATTGACTACCTTTGAGCGACACGCAGCAGGTAATGCGTTCACTATTTCCAGGGCCTGAGTGGCGTCCTCTTTTCCACCAAGAAGGAGTACCCGAACTGAGTCATCTCTGAGCAAAATGGATAACAGAGCAGCAAACCGCTGAGGAGGGTAGCGTTTGGTAAAGTGCTTAGCCCCGAAACACAGTGCAAGGGTTTTATTGCCTGCTATTGCGTATGGTTCGGCAAAGGCCTGGTCTGAAGGGGAGGGATAAAGCTCACAACCCTGAAGATCATCAGGAACGCCAAACTTGTTGAGTGCCGCCTGATAGCGATCAACAACGCTTTGTGTGGCTGAATACAGATTGATTTTACAATGTACCATCAGCCATTTTTTCCAGTTCTCTTTCTGATACTTTAGCGTTTGCTTCGCATTAAGTGAGCCGACTATAGTTCGTGATCGGTGATTGTTCTGCAGGTCAACCACAAGATCATAAGTCTCCGTGGGCAGTTGTTCGGTCGTATATATTGCTGAGAGTCGTGGATTTGATGCAAGGAGCGTGAGAAATGGCGGTTTGGTGCAATAGTCGATGGTGGCTTCGGGATAGGCTGCCTGCAGGCGCCTGATGAGCGGTGTAGTAAGAATGATGTCCCCGATGGAGCTCAGCCTTATTACCAGTATCTTTTCGATTGCCGGCATCCCGATTACGACCAGAACTCCCACCAGGCTTTGTAGCCTGCAGGTTTTTTTCCGGACAGTGTAGCCTTGAGTCTGGAAATATGCTCTTCAATTATACGGAGCTGCTCGTCCTTGTCAGGCGTTTCAGCTTTACGTTCGGTAATCATTTCGCTGACCATCTGGTATGCTTTCAGAGCCTCATCAGGCCGGCCATTACCGTCAAGGGCGGCAGCACGGCTGCGAACGGCGTTTATCCAATGCTTCCCTTCATCCTGATTGAGTTCGCCCCTGCGATTAAAATAGTGCATGGCAATGTCTGCTGAAGCGAGTGCCTCTTTAAATCGCTCCTGTTTTACCAGGGCTCCGGAAAGTCCGGTATGGCACAGGGCATCAAATCCCTGGTGATCATAGGCTTCATCCTCAGGTATTGTCCTGGAAACAATCATTGCCCGACTGTAGCTTGCCGCCGCTTCTTCAAAAAGGCCTTTACGAAGATTTTCCTCCCCTTCGCTGAGGGCCATATATGCCTGTCCTACCTGTACCAGTGGTTTCATGGTGCTGCTGTGTTGTTATAACAATAATAGTATTCCCGTCTCAGACAGTTGTCGTACTGAATAGTGCGGCAAAGGCTTCTGGTATTTCAGGACGTCCGCGCTTGTTAAGCGCTGTTACAATAATTTTTGCCTTCAAAACCGGTTTGTGATCGGGAAGACGGAATATATCCTGATAAATAGCAAATTTGAGGGCTGACTGCCTATGCATGTTGATACCTACCACAAATGCATCGCCTGAGGTCAGTGGATATTTATAATCAAGTTCCGCACGCACAACCACCAGATTAATACCCTCGCGGGCATACTGGCTGAAATCAAGGCCAACCTCTTTTAAATACTCATGCCGGACATGTTCGATGTAGTTCTGGTAGACGCTGTTATTGACAATGCCCTGCATATCGCACTCGTAATCGCGTACGCTCATTTCGTAAGTAAAGGCGTAAGAGTCTAAAGGCATGGCGTAATAATAAAATAAAGAGAATAGGACGTATAGGGCCTCTATGACGTATGGCTTCTAAGGGGTAAATAGGGAAAGAAAAGGAAGAAAA
>SZXX01000025.1 GCA_005843825.1 Chlorobium sp. | reverse complement strand
AACAACGACACCCTTGTCAAGGATACGATCAATAACCTCAACGAGGCTTGATGAGCCGATTGTCTTTTCTACTGCCATGATGATCTCCAGTGAATAGTCTCTAAATACCGTCTTATAAACGAGAGGGACGGTTTGCCTCACAAAGTAATATTAGCATATACTGTGCCAGCATTTCCATCAAATCATATCCATTTCCAATGGTAAAAGGTATACAACAGCAGTCAAGTGAGTTAGGAATGTATAGATTTTATCTACAGGAAATATGAGGAGAGAGATGTTGATTTTTCACTGCTTTTTACGGTATAAATCCGCACAGTTGTCCGGTTCTATACTCAACAGAGCACAATAAAATGCAGGTTTGACTGAAAAGAGGAAATTGAAACGTGAGGTTAACGAGTGTTCTGTTTTTTTACAAACGGCCTTTCAGATAGTTCTGCCGTCTCTCTTCAGGAACACGTTCAATGGCATATCGAAGCATGACTCTCGGCATCCGCTGGTAGTGCTTCAGTAAAAAGCCTTCTAAAGCCGCCATATTACGCTTGCCTATTTCCCGAAGCATCCAGCCTGTCGCCTTATGGAGAAGTTCCTCCTTATCTTGAAGGAGAATTTCAGCTAACGCAAGGGCGTCAGCAAAATCACTCTGCCGAATGAAGTGCAGGGTGGCAATGATGGCGATCCTGCGTTCCCAGAGGCTTTCTGAGAGAACAAGCTTATAAAGTGGGGTTCTCTTGCGATATTGAAGAAAGCTGCCGACAATGTGAGGTGCAGAAATATCCACCAGATCCCAGTTATTAATCAACTGCGTATGGGCCAGATAGAGGTCAACTATTCTAGATTGATCGACCTCATGTGCTTGGCAAAAGCGACGCATCAGCAACAGGAGGGCAAGCAGGCGGTCTTCATGATACTCGGATGAAAGCAGCAGGATAACCTCCGGTAACGGGGTATTATCCAGTGTAACTGAGAGCTTTCGCAACACAGGAACGCGAATTCCACGAAAAATATCGCCTTCTCCGTACTCGCCTGCTCCTGTCTTGAAAAACCTTTGAGCAAACAGTGCTGCCTCAGGGTTCGCCAATGCTTCAAGGCTTTTTCGGATACATGATGCTGTAACCTCCATGGCAGAAGAGTATTATTACCGGCAGGCCCTTACGCCTGCTCTGCAAGTTTAGTCCATCGGGCCATCTCTTTATCAAGCTGCTGCTGAAGGCCTTGAAGCTCTGATCCAAGTTTCTGCTGCAGCTCAAAATCACTCCCGGCCGATGCAAGACGTCCCGCTATTTCTGACTGACGGCTTTCAGCTTCTTGAATTGTCCGCTCAAGCAGCTCCAGTTCACGCTTCTCTTTACTGGTAAGGCTAGAAGGCTTTAACGAAGGAGCTACCGCCGGTTTTGGTGCCTCCGAAGCTTTTTTTACCGGCTTTTTTTCATTCTTGCCGCTTTCAGAAGCCTTAAGTTCAAGATAGACAGAGTAGTTGCCAGGGTAGCGGCGAATAAGGCCGTTCTCTTCAAAAGCAAAAATATACTCGACGGTACGGTCAAGAAAATAACGATCGTGACTGACCACGATGAGGCAGCCAGTATAGGTATCGAGATAGTCTTCAAGCACCCTGAGTGTCGGGATATCAAGATCGTTGGTAGGCTCATCAAGCAAGAGCACATTGGGAGAATCAATAAGCTGCTTTAACAGATAAAGCCTCCGGCGTTCTCCTCCAGAAAGAGTCTTTATATAGCTGTACTGGGTTGAAGGTGCAAAGAGAAAGCGCTCAAGCATTTTCGATGCAGAAAAGACCATGCCGTCCTTCGTCTTTATCTGCTCTGCATGCTCCTGAATATATTCGATCACCCGTTTAGAGTCGTCAAGTCCCCTGCTCTGCTGATCGTAGTAACCAATTTTCACAGTCTTGCCAAGTTCGATATGGCCGCTATCGGGCTGGACTCGCCCAGTAATCATATCAAAAAGGGTGGTTTTTCCTGAACCGTTCGGTCCGATAATACCAATGCGATCTCCTTTCTGCAGGTGGTATTCGAATGACTGGAGCAGCAGCTTGTCGTCGTAGGACTTCGAAACCTGGTGAAACTCCATGATTTTATCGCCCAGCCGACCTGCACCAAAGCCGATTTCAAGCTCTTTCGCCTTCTCCTTTTTAGGAGCGTACACCAGACTTTCGGCTCGGAGCATACGGGCTTTCTGTTTGGTAGTTCGAGCCTTGCATCCACCTCTCATCCAGTCAAGCTCCTGACGGACAAGGGCAGAACGCTTGCGGTCATCCCTTATTGCCTGCTCTTCCTGTTCGGCTTTCTGTACGAGATAGCTTGAGTATCCACCGGTATAGGTAACCGCTGTTCTGCCATCCATCTCTATCATCCGTGTGGCTACCCTGTCAAGAAAATAACGGTCGTGTGTGATCAGAAGCACAGCACCCTGATAGCGCCTGATATAATTCTCGAGCCACTCAACGCTGTCAGCATCGAGATGGTTTGTTGGTTCATCGAGAATCAGACCGTCGCTCGGTACGACAAGCGCATGAGCCAAGGCAACCCGCTTGCGCTGACCACCGGAAAGGGTTCCCATGATTGCCGTAAGATCATAGAGCCCGAGTTTGCCGAGCACCGTCTTGGCATTTGACTCAAGCTCCCAGGCACCGCAGACATCCAGTTCATGAGCAAGCTGGCTCATCCGGTCAATCAGCGACGGATCCTCGGTATGCTTCGTTTCAAGCTCCTTGCAGACCACCTCATATTCATAGATAAGATCCATGACCTTGCCGCTTGACTTCAGGATAGCCTGAAGTACCGTATCCTCCGCGTCGAATGGTGAGTCCTGGGGCAGATAGGCAATCGTCCTCTGGTTTGCCACCATAACTTTACCCTTGTCAGGAGTCTCAACCCCTGCAAGGATTTTTAAAAGCGTACTCTTACCGCTGCCGTTCGCGCCGATAATACCAATCTTGTCGCGGTCATCGATACCGAACGAGACATCCTCGAACAAGTGCTTCAAACCATATTTTTTCTCTAATCCTTCTACCGTCAACAGTATCATACCTTTCCCTCTTCCTTATCCTCTCTGATATTATATAAAAGCTTTATCGATGTCGATATTCCGACGTTACGCAATAAAAACACAACAAAAAACCCGGCTAAAATCCGGGCGATCAATTGCTGACTATACACACGCCCCATTTTCATTCAATGCATCTGCGGTATACGGGGTGGATTCCGTTCGCTCTGGTTCAGCGTCGCAATATACTACTCCACAGGGTAAGAGTGAAACTTTATCAAATAGTATAGAGCAGCCCATCAAACAGTTGGCAGTTGGCAGTTGGCAGTTGGCAGTTGAAGAATGAGAACAGTTCGCAGTTGGGCAGAAAAAGCGGAATTAGAAAATGTGTCATCCGTTTCCCTATTCATTTCCTCCCCTTGCCAACTGCCTACTGCCTACTTTTCCATTCTCTCGGGACGACTTTAGTTATTGTTGGGGTTCAGGAATCACCCCAACCTACAGGGGCCAACAACTTTCGACGATTAACTCTTCACGTACCAATCACCCCAACCAACATAGCACAGACAATTAGATTTAGCTGTAAGTTGCTGTAGCAAAATTTCATGGCATTATGTACCTTACTGCCCTTGGTTTTATAAATTTAAAACAACATGAACGATGAAACTCAAAGTACTCTTTATTGCGCTTCTAATGGTGATAGGAGCTCGTGTGGCGATGGGGCAAAGCGATCCTTTTGAATACAAAGTGGAAACCATTGAAGATCATGCAAGGGTTAAAAGCTTCAAGTATATCTCTTATGATCAATGTTATGCCGATGCCCAGGATGAGGCAAGAAATGAGGGGCTCTCTCACAGAAAAGAGGCAGAATTACTTGCATCGGTTCCAAAGGGCGGCGTACTCCAACTTGAACTGCTCGGCAATGAATGGAGAATGGCGAACGGGCCAAACTGGACATACCTTATAACGGATGAAGCAGGAAATATGCTTTTTCGCTCAAAAGGGAATTATTACAGTGAACCGGCTCCAGGGTATGAAGTCAGAAAAGATGTTGTAAAAACGAAGCATGGAACCTATGTCACCCGCCAGGAAACACAAATCCCGCCTCAAAAAGATGACTGGGGAAGACCAGTTTACATCATGCGTGACCAGAAATCAATATCTGTGAGGCTGCCTGACACCTTTAAGGTCTTTATTATCGACAGCATCAACGATAACAGATGTATTTACCTGATCTCAAAAGGAAAGTTCAACTAATTGAGGTTTCATATTGAGACTAATAAAAGCGAAGGCCAGGCACTCAAATGCCTGGCCTTCGCTTTTTCTGGAGAAATAGGACCTATAGGTCTTATAGGACGTATAGGAAGATGCCCTTAGGAAAACAGGGAGTGAGAGAAGCTAAAAAAGAGCGCATGGTGTGTATAATCTATAAAATCAGCGTAAATTCCGGTATAGTGAAAATTGGCTCTTTTATTTGTTGACGGAATGAACAGTTGCTGTGATACCAATACTCCGCACACATCTTGGCCGTAGGGATCCGTTCAGCTTTTCATGTATGCGGTGCCTGCAGTGCTGTCGAGAAAAAAAAATCCAGGTTAACCCTTATGAGATTGCACGGCTTGCCGGGAATCTTGGTATTTCGACAACGGAATTTATTGCCCGCTATACGCTGGAACAGGGGGCGTACCTGAAATTTAATGACAACGGCATCTGCGTTTTTCTCGACCATAAAGGATGCGGCGTTCATAAGGACCGGCCGCTTGTGTGCAGGCTTTACCCCATTGGAAGGCAGGTTAACGAGATGGGGGATGAGTGGTTTCTGGAATTACAACCCGAAGCGGCATGCAACGGAAGGTACGGCAGAACTGCAACGATTGAGGATTTTCTTGAGGATCAGGGCGCCACTGCTTATATGCTTGCGGCGGACGGCTATCTGACTCTCCTCTGGGAAATGATGGAGATCATGGACTGCATGTCAGCGAAGATGGAGATAAGGGATGCTGCAGATGTTTCCGTAGAGAAAGAAAACGCTCTTGTTGAGTATGCTGAGTGGATGGATATGGATGCTGCTGTCAGGAAATATTGTCAGGAGAATAAAATAATTTTTCCCGATAAGGTGGAAGATAAAATGCATGTGCATATTGATGCACTGCGTCTGTGGATAAACCAACCATAAAAGGAGAACAATCCATGAACAAAAAAACAAAACAAGCCTTTGCCCTTGCTGCTGCCGTGGCATCTCTCGGGGCTTCGCTGGGTGTTGCCTATGAGGATGCTCACGCGGGCGTTGAAACGGCTAAAAAGGTTAAGGCTGATTCTGTTAAACAGCCGGCAAAGGTAAAAGCTGCTGCTCCTACAAAGGTGTCCCCCCAGATTAAAAATCCAGCAGCAAGCAAGACTTCGACCCAGATCAAGTGGGAAAACAAAAAAAAGTAAGAAGATGAAGTGTGTGTGGGCTGGTGAGTGGTGCCAGCCCTTTTATACCATCTTTCCTGCCCACGTTATCAGTGATGCCTCGTCCATAGTATCCCACGACTCCGTTTCTCCGTTTCTCCATTCGTCAAGGAGTTTCTGCTCAATTACCGTTTTATCTGAGGAGAAGGTGTAGGCTTCGAGTGGTGCATTGTCGCGTGGCTGGAAGGCCCAGTATTGCACGCCGGGCTTGGCATTGTTAAAGAGAAAGAGCTGTTCGTCGGGGGCAAGATCGCTGTTTTCTTCTATGGTACCGCTCTCTCCGGCTATTTCTTTTATTTCCTGATACTCAGCTTCATTGTACTCTATAGGGCCGATGATTGGATCATAGACATGGAAATCGATGGTGATGAGGCCTGCCTCGGTGGCAATATAAAACGTATGACCAGACCTGGAGTATCCACCGTCGATAAGAAGGGGCGCCGGAATGGATTTCAGGTGAGAAAGTGCGGCGGTTTTGTTCATTTTTTGAAATCAGTCTTCGATTAAGGTTCGAACTTTATTGCCTTGTCTTGAAAAATACGGATTTTATATTCCCTGTGGTTTTATGTTCACTATTTTTTTGATAAACTACGGATCGATTATCCTGAACCCTGGAGTTACATAAAACCCTGCAGAAATAATTCGCATGAGTGAAACGCAAATACATGACCTGGAGCAGTTGCTGGCCTGGACCAATATCCCCGTTCCTGATGTACTTCACCAGCTTCCTGCCCTCCAGCAGCAGCAGGTAGCTTCATGGGCAAGCACTCTGGTAAGCCATAAAACCGAAGGTTTTGAAGATCTCTACAGTGCCATAAGCATGATTGTCAAGTATATCCCTCATTTTATGGTGATTCCGCTGATGGTGGAGTATATCCGCCCGCAGATTGCCGCAGGGGTTTGCAGGAAAATGGGTGTTGATCAGGCTACAGGATATGCCAACGACTTACCCCTTGTATACTTCAGTGAGGTTTCAAAGCATATAGATGCTGATATGATGGCGCGTATTCTAGAGAAAATGAAAAAGAATCACGTTGAAAAGTTTATCCATTATGAACTTGAGCACCATCAATCGCGTATGCTTGAAATCGCACAGCATCTGAATCGACACGTTCTGGAAATAGTTGCAAAGCATGTGACCCTGCCAGAATATGGAACCGATCTTGCTGAAAACACCTATAAAGAGGTTATCGACAAAATCCGCGAACTGCAAAAGTAACCAGCACTCATTGCTGCATAAAATACAGGATTATGCCTACAGAGATCATGCCTTATCTCGCGCATCTCTCTTATTTCGGCATTTTTCTTATGCTGGCGCTTCTGGATGTATTGATTCCCCTGCCTGAAGAGATCATTCTTATCATGGTCGGCTACACGGCCTATTTCGGCACTCTTGATCCCGCTTTGACCATACTTGTCGCCATCACGGCCTTTCTGGTTGGCGACAATGCCACCTTCTGGCTCAGCAGGGGCGGAAATCGCTTGATGGCAAGATTTACAACCAAAAAAGCAACCCCTTTAATTGAGCGGTATTCCGGGAAAATGCGTTCCAAGGCAGGTTTTACGCTGCTCATTATGACCTTTGTGCCAAGCATCCGTTTTTTTGCACCGATTGTTGCCGGGTCAGTCCGCACGCCTTGGAGAGTCTTCATTCTTTTTGACCTCCTGGCTGTTGCTCTCTACACCTCTCTCTATCTGCTTGCCGGATATTTTTTTCACAGCCAGATTAAGGGAATCATCCAGGAGTTTGAACTGATAGGACACCTGATGATTTATGTGCTCCTGCTCGTTATAGGAATAGCGCTTGGGTTATTCATGAAAAAGCAGGAGCGAAAGGGTTAAGGCACAAGTTCTGTTGACCAGGTTATAACACATCCCGATGCCCTGATCATGGCGGCAACACTGCAGTAGGTTTCCATAGAAAGACGAACGGCTTTTTTAAGATCGGCAGGTTTGCAATCGGGACTGCTGAGGCGGTACTTTATCTGTATGGCGGTAAAAACTTTCGGGTGTTCTTCAGCCCTCTGGGCTTCGAGATCAACCTCAAGGGTAATCAGCTCTTTTCTCATTTTTTTCAGAATGCTGATGATATCCATCATGGAACAGCCCGCAAGGGATTCAAGCACGACATCCATAGGAGAGGCAGCAGAGCCGCCCGGACCAAGGAGCTCGGATGAAGCATCGAACAAGGTTATAAGACCCTGATCATTTCTGCCGAAAAGAGGCAATTTTTTGTGAAAAGTAACAGTTGTATGCATGAAGAATTCAGAAAGAATAATTATGAAAACAATACCTATAATCAGACGGTCATGAGAAATTATAGCTGTTTTTTTTGAAGAATCAACATCTGTAATTGTGCTTTTTGATGAAACTTATAAACAACTGCACCGGTTAGTTGAACGAAATGAAAAATAAACCGAAAAGAGTACATTACGGCACAAGGAAACTATTCTTAGGAGTGCATGCCGGTACTTGTGGAGAGAGGGCCCGCAAAAACAGATTTAAACACTCTTTATGAATGACCTTTTAGAGAGACCAAGGAAAATATATGTTTCAAGGAAAATAGAGTTCAACGCCGCTCATCGTCTTTTCAATCCAGAGTTGTCGGGCGATGAAAACGCTGCAATTTATGGAAAGTGCAGTAACGAGTATGGGCACGGGCATAATTATCTGCTTGAAATTACTCTTTCGGGTATAGTTGATCGGGAAACGGGTTTTCTGTTTGACCTGAAGGAGCTTAACGCTATTCTTGAAGAGGAGATAATCAACCGGTTCGATCACAAGCATCTGAATCATGACGTCAGGGAACTGCAGGAGTGCGTGCCCACAACGGAAGTGCTCTGTGTGCTGATATGGGATATACTTGAACAACGACTGCCTAACATACATAACCGGGAGCTTGCTCTCCATGAAGTCAAAATACATGAAACAGGAAAAAATTCCGTCAGCTATCTCGGAGAATAACTTATTACCTTCGGGATTGGGCAACTGTTGCGATGATGATGATTGCCTTGTTGATATACCGGAAAACGATCATCTGATTATCGGGGGACTGTCTGATGCGGTATCGGCAATGCTTGAAGGAATTGGTGAAGACCCCGGGCGGGAAGGGTTGCTGAAAACTCCTGAACGGGTGGCCAAGTCACTTCGATTTCTCACAAAAGGGTACCGGCAGGATCCTGAAGAACTTCTGAAAAATGCGCTCTTTACGGAGAGCTATGATGAAATGGTGCTGGTAAAGGATATCGATATTTTTTCTATGTGCGAGCATCACATGCTTCCTTTTTTTGGCAAGGCGCATGTGGCTTATATTCCTGACGGCAAAATTGTAGGCCTTTCAAAACTTGCCCGGGTTGTTGAGGTTTTTGCCCGACGCCTGCAGGTTCAGGAACGGCTTACGCAGCAGATCAGGGATGCCATTCAGAATGTACTGAGTCCGAAAGGGGTGGGTGTGGTGATTGAGGCCCGTCATATGTGCATGGTGATGCGTGGTGTTGAAAAGCTTAACTCGGTAACGACAACGTCGGCGATGTCGGGACAATTTATCAGCTCGCAATCGACGAGGGGGGAGTTTTTGAGGCTGATTAAACAGTAGGCAGTGGGCAGTGGGCAGTCGGCAGTTGGCAGTGAAGAGTTTTGGGAAATAGGACTTATAGCATTTACGGAACAGGGAGATTTCTCACTGGGTTTCGAAATGACAGAGGGAAAAGGGCGGAATGACTGGTTGTTGTCATTCCGCTTTTTTTGTTAACTGCCTACTGCCAATTGCCCACTGCCTAATAATTCTCTTCGTTTAGCCAACCTTCGATGATCGATCTGCCTTGTTCTACTGCTTCGGGGAGGAGAAGGGCCAGTTCAGGGCTTAGGCCGATGTTCAGTTCGAGATCTTTTGGGGGCGCTCCTATCATGACAATTTGCTGTGGCATTTTGCCGTGGAGTTTTGCTATGCCAAGCATTTCGCTGAACCCCATTTGATGTGACGACATTTTGCGATGTATAAAGTCGGGAAGTTCATCGTTGCGATAGACATAGACTCGACGGTCGTATTCGAGGGGAATCAGTGCGTCAAAAACTATGACGGCATCGGCTGATTCGATAAAGTCGAGGAGGTAGATTCCCTGGGTTCCTCCGTCAATGAAGTGAACGGTATCGGGAAATGTGGAGGTTTCCTGCAGAGAGTTGAGTGCTGAGACACCGAATCCCTCGTCGCCATAGAGAACGTTGCCCAGCCCTAAAATATTGATACGATTATACTTCACTTAAAAATATTGTTTAATTGAAACAAAAGAAAAAGCCCATTGCGGGAGCAACTCTCCCCTGCAATGGGCCTTGTTTTCCCGGATAAAAACCGGAAGGCACAACTGTAATTGTCAGACAGGCTCTTCCTCGACCTTATGTTTGTATCCAGTAACAATCGATGAGGTAACACTGGTACGATCGACCACATCGTGACGGAACACTGCGTATAGATGCATGATCAGATAGATCGGGAAAATCCAGGCCATAAGATGATGTGCCCAATGCAGGGTATAGCTGCCTCCCATGAGGGGTATCATCCATCCAAACCAGGCGGAATTGAATCCGCCAGGATTGTTTTCGCCGTACATGGCAAGCCCCGAAAAGATCATGAAGCTCGACCCGCAAAAAATGAAGAGAAAGTGGGCTAAAGCTGCAACAGGGTTATGCCCGACATAGTTAGGCTCGTCAGTACGCAAGAAAAGATAAGACTCAACCTGCTCAAGGAAGGGCTTGCCCCACCATGAGGGCGACCATGGTCTGAAACCGCCGAAACGGGCATATTTATCGCCACCGAACACCGCCCAGTACATACGGAAAAGAAAATTGGCGACAAAAATAAACGCAGCGGCAAAATGGATATACCTCCACCAGGACATTCCCCTGTAGAAGACCGCTTCACCGAGAGGCGGATTGAACAAGGGATAGGCAATATAGAGGCCGGTAACAAAGAGAGCTACTGTGCACAAGGCGTTAATCCAGTGATACAGCCTGACAGGCAGCCTCCATACATAGATTTCTTCAATTATTCTCCCCATGACAGACTCCTTTTAAACGATTTTAACCGATGTGATCTCGTTACCGTTCATATCGTAGAGATGAGAGGCACAGGCCAGGCACGGATCGAAAGAGTGCACAGTTCTGAGAATCTCAAGCGGCTGTTCCGGATTGATCATCGGTGTACCTTTGAGTGCCGACTCGTAGGCACCTGAATTGCCGTTTGCATCCCGAGGAGAGGCATTCCAGGTGGAAGGCACAACAATCTGGTATTCCTGGATCTTCTGGTCTTTGATGTGAATCCAGTGACCGAGAGAACCGCGAGGGGCTTCGGTATAGCCGAATCCCTTGCACTCTGAAGGCCAGGTTGCGGGATCCCAGCGATCGCTGTTGAAGGTGCGGTAATCGCCTGTTTTGATATTGGCAACAAGCTGATCGTAGTAGTGGCGCATAAAGCCGGCGGTCTGCTTGCACTCAATACCCCTTGCGGCAGTACGGCCAAGCGTTGAGAAGAGCGCCTCAGGACCTACTTCAAGTTTCGAAAGCACCAGACCAACAGTATCCTTGATCATTGGATCGCCCTTGGCATAGGCAACCAGAACGCGGGCAAGCGGGCCGACTTCCATCGGGTGGTTTTTCCAACGTGGGGTCTTGAGCCAGCTGTATTTTTTGTCGGTGTCAAGATGCTCAAACGGAGGCTTTGGACCGGTATATTTCGGAGTAGTCTCTCCTTTCCACGGGTGAAGTCCCTTGCCGTCTCCATTTGCGTAGGTGTACCAGCTGTGGCTGACCTCTTCAGTAACCTGGGAAGCATCCCTTGGATCGACATCGATAACGGTCTTGAGATCCTTGTTGAGAATAGCACCTCTCGGCCAGAGCAGTGTCTTGAAATCAGCAAGTGAAGTTTCGGGGAAATCTCCGTAGCTGAGGTAGTTGCCCAGTCCGCCACCATAGAGCCATCCCTTGTAGTAGCCTGCAATGGCAATAAGATCGGGGATGTAGACCTGGTCAATGAAGGTGGTAGTGTCGTCAATGATTTTTTTAATCATTGCAAGACGCTCAATATTGATGGCTGTATCTTTGTTTGGATCGATAGCGCATGCCATTCCACCAACGAGATAGTTCGGATGTGGGTTCTTGCCACCGAAAATAGTCTGGATCTTGACAATCTCTTTCTGGAAATCGAGGGCTTCAAGATAGTGGGCTACAGCAATAAGGTTCACTTCAGGCGGAAGCTTGTAAGCCGCATGGCCCCAGTAACCGTTGGAGAAGATGCCGAGCTGACCGCTTTCGACAAATCCGACAAGGCGCTGCTGCAGATCCTTGAAGTAGCCTGGCGAAGATTTAGGCCATGAGGAGATGCTTTGAGCTATAACGGAAGCCTGTTTTGGATCTGCTTTCAGAGCGCTGACAACATCAACCCAGTCAAGAGCATGAAGGTGGTAAAAGTGGACAAGGTGGTCCTGGGTTACCTGTGTCGCATTCATCAGGTTTCTGATGATACGGGCATTGACAGGAATATCGATGCCAAGGGCATCCTCCACGCAACGTACCGAAGCAAGAGCGTGCACCGTTGTACAGACGCCGCAGATACGCTCGGTAAATGCCCATGCATCTCTCGGGTCGCGACCTTTGAGAATTACCTCAATGCCGCGCCACATAGTACCGCTGCTGTAGGCATCTTCAATGACATTACTGTCGTTCAGCTTTGCTTCTATTCTAAGATGCCCCTCTATACGGGGGATTGGATCAACAACTATTTTTTTGGCCATGAGCTACTCCTGGGTTAAGCTTTGTCGTTATCTTCACTTCCTGATTTTGCCTTTTTTACCGCTGTAACTGCTGCATGGGCAGCTGCACCTGCTGCGGCTGCACCGACAGCGATTACTCCGATCTTATCGGCATTACTGTCACTGCCGAGGAATGGAACTTCGGCAAGTCTGGTGTAGAAAGGACCTTTGTCCCAGAAATTCGGCTCAGAACAGCCGATGCAGGGATGACCGGAACCGATCGGGAAGCTGGTTCCGCCGTTCCACTGTATCTTTGAGCATGAGTTGTATGTGGTTGGGCCTTTGCATCCCATCTTGTAGAGGCACCACCCTTTTCTGGTGGCTTCATCATCGAAGCTTCTGACAAACTGTCCTGCTTCAAAAAATGCCCGGCGGTAACATTTGTCGTGAATCCTTGTGTTGTAGAATGCTTTTGGACGACCGAAACGATCAAGATCAGGAAGGGTACCGAATGTATGGAAGTGTGTAACAACTCCGGTCATAACCTCTGAAATAGGAGGACAACCCGGCACTTTGACGATTGGCTTGTCTTTGATAACATCGGAGATGGGAACAGCGCCGGATGGATTTGGATGGGCATTCTGGACGCAGCCGAATGATGCACAGGCACCCCAGGCAATAACTGCTGCAGCATCGGCAGCTGTTTCTTTCAAGGTGTTGAGGAATGAATCGCCGCCCACCATGCAATAAACACCGTCATCTTTTATGGAGACGTTGCCTTCAACAGCAAGAATGTATTTACCCTTGTAGTCTTTCATGGTCTTGCGACGGACATCCTCAAGCTGATGGCCTGCAGCTGCACTCAGTACGTCATCGTAATCAAGGGAGATCAGGTTAAAGACAATATCCTCAATAGTGGGGTGGGAAGAGCGGATAAACGATTCGGAACAACAGGTACACTCCTGACCATGAAGCCAGATGACCGGAGTTCTGGGCTTCTTTTCCATGGCCTCAACGATGCTTGGCACCATTGAGGGAGAGAGGCCGAGATAGACAGAGGTAAGAGAGCAGAACTTCAGAAAATCCCTGCGGCTTACACCACCGGCCTTGAATACTTCGGCAAAGGACTGATTGCTTTGCATTTTACCTCCGTTTTATAAAAATCTGATTATCAGAAAGCAAATTGTACTAAATAACTTAGGCAGGAATTGGAAGATACCGAAAAACCAATCAGTTAAAGGCTTAAAAACAATTACTTACGAAAATAACAATTGTTCATGAAAATACCATGAGAAATCAGTTGGCAGTTGTGGAATAGGGCCTATAGGACCTATGGGACTTATAGGAGTTATAGGCTGGAGGGTGATAAAAGAAGGTGCTGAGTGCTGCGATTTATGATTGTTGGCAGTTGGCGGTGGACAGCTCTCGAAGTTCGGAAGACTGCCTACTGCCAATTGCCTACTGCCCACCAGGTTAGTGGAGTTTCAGACCGAAGAGGGCTGATCCATATTTGGCGAAGTCGGCCAGGGGCTGGAAGAAGAGGCCGAAGTAAATGGTGAAAAACATTAAAACGGCCATGATGATATTTGGAATCAGGCCGGGGTTCATGTTTTTTTCTTCGGAAGAGGGTGATTCGCGGAGATACATGTTGAGGGGAATCAGCATGTAGTAATATAGGGATATCACACTGGTCATGATGCCGATGAGGGCAAGCCAGAGGTAGAGTGAGCCTTTGGATAGCAGTGCGGAAAATATCATCAGTTTGCCGATGAAGCCAAAGGTCGGTGGAAGACCTACAAGGGAGATGAGAAATACCGTCAGTGCTGCTCCGGCCAGTGGCATTTTTTTGCCGAGTCCGCGATAGTCTTCGAGATTTTCGCTGCCGGTTTTATTGGCTATGAGAATGACGACATAAAAGGCGCCGAAGTTCATGAGAAAATAGGAGAGCAGATAGAGCAATGTTGCCTGAGTGCCGAATGCATCCATGACAATGACGCCGAGCAGGAGGTAGCCTGCATGGGCAATGGATGAGTAAGCAAGAAGACGTTTTACGTTTTTCTGCCAGAGCGCTACGACATTGCCGTAGATCATGGATGCAACTGAGATAAGAATCAGCAATGAGACCCAGTTGATGCCGAGAATATCCTCATATACCGGGCCGCCATGCGGTACGGCTATGTAGAAAAAACGCATGAGAAGAGCAAACCCTGCAGCTTTTGAGGCAACGGATAGATAGGCTGTGATGGGTGTTGGTGCACCTTCGTAGACATCGGGCGCCCAGAAGTGAAATGGTACGGCACCAATTTTGTAACCGAAACCGGCGAGAACAAGAAGTGTTGCAAGAATCATCAACAGAGGATCATAGCCGTGCAGAGAGAGCTCTGAGGAGATGTTGATGAGATTGGTCTGTCCGGTAAGACCGTAGATAAGCGAAAAGCCGTAGACCATGAGGCCGGAGGATACCGCTCCGTAGACGAGATATTTCAACGCAGCTTCAGAGGAACGGGGGTTGCGTTTGAAATAGCCGGTAAGAATAAAGGCAGAAAAACTGACGAGCTCCATGGAGAGAAAAATCATCATCATATCGGCTGAGGATGCCATCATGATCATACCGATGACCATCGCGACAATGAGAGCGTAATATTCGCCCATACTTTTCACTTCACTCTCGAACTGATCGTCAGCCATCGTTATGATGACGGCAAGTATACCGGAGAGCACAAAGAAGTATTTAAAGAATATGGCAAATTCGTCGAGAACGTACATCCCGAAGAAGAGCTCTCCAGCAGGCATAAACTGCTGCTTGAAGATGAAGTATATACTGCCCGCCAACCCTAGAAGGGTTGTTATGGAGAGCAGATTGTTTTTTTTGCCTTTAGCGACCAGATCGATAACGATCAGAAGCATAAAAAGCACAGACAGATAGATTTCAGGTTTAAAGAATTCAACGCTCAGCGTAAGACTTGCGATGATACTTTGAATTTCAGCACCTGATGGCAGCTCGAACATAATTCTCTACGGTTTATTCTTTTACCTCATTCTCACAATAACAAATTAACTCTACCTGATCGCCAGCGGTGTGAGTACTTCCACTAGCTTGTTAACGCTTGAGGTTATCATGCCGAGCACAGGCATCGGATAGATACCGAGGAAAATGGTGATGACAACAAGCGGCACAAGCATGGTGAGCTCGCGTGCGTCAAGGTCAATTTTGCCTTTCCAGTCGTGGAAGTGAATGTGTTCGTGACCATCTGCACCTACCTCCAGATCGTATGCGGCATCGGGTTTTCGCTTTCCGAGGAATACCCTCTGAAGCGACCAGAGCAGATAGGCAGCACCAAAGAGGATGCCAAGCACTGAGACCATAGCGATTGGGCGAGTTGTTATGGAGCTGAATGCGCCGACAAAGACTAATGCTTCGGAGATAAATCCGCTGAGCCCTGGAAGACCGAGAGAAGCAAACCATGCAACAGTGACAATAGCTGCGTAGACCGGCATGTAGGATGCGAGGCCTCCGAATTTATCGATCTGACGGGTATGTGCACGATCGTAGATGACACCGACAAGAAGAAAGAGCATGGCGGTGATGGTGCCGTGGTTGAACATCTGGTAGAGTGCTCCAACCATTCCTTCGCTGTTTCCTGCTGCAAGACCGAGAAGCACATAACCCATGTGACTGATGGATGAATATGCAACCATCTTTTTAAGATCCTGCTGCGCAAGGGCACAGAACGCACCATAGATAATATTAATGGCACCGAAAATGCCGATAATGTACATGGAGGCATGGAATACTTCCGGGAAAAGCGGGAAGTTGATACGCATCATGCCATAGGTGCCGAGCTTCAGAAGCACACCGGCAAGTATAACTGAAATAGGAGTCGGTGCTTCGACGTGAGCATCGGGCAGCCAGGTATGGAACGGGAACATCGGAACCTTGATGGCAAATCCTATAAAGAGAACCGCAAAAGCAATGTAACGCCACATGACATTGTGAGGTCCGAGAATGGCATCCTGTATATAGTTGGCCTGGTTTGCCATTGCCACAAGACTGAAGGTGTGGTTGCCGGTGACCGGGTCGAGAACGCTGAAATAGAGGCCGATCATCACCAGCAGCATGAAAACAGAGCCGAACAGTGTATAGAGGAAGAACTTGATGGCTGCGTACTCACGGTTAGGCCCACCCCAGATACCGATGAGGAAGTACATAGGAAGCAGCATGAGTTCCCAGAACACATAGAACAGGAAGAAATCGAGTGCTACAAAACAGCCCATCATCGCTGATGCGAGTAGGTTGTAGAGAATAAAGTATCCTTTTACCTGTTTCTGTATAGTCCAGCTTGAGAGAACACCGATGGCAGAAACAAGAGCTGTCAGGATGATCATGGTAACGGATATTCCGTCAACTCCAAGGAAGTACTCGATGTTCAGTGAGGCCATACCACCGAGTTTCAGACCGATCCACGGCAGTTTTTCGACAAACTGGAACGAACCGAGAGGGCTACCTCCGGGACCTGCAGTTATTCCAGGCAGTGAGGGATCGTAAGCTCGCCAGATCAGAATTGCAACCACTCCCTGGGCAAGAGCCGCAAGCAATGAAACAATTCTGATTATCTGCTTTTGCGATGAAGGCACGGCAAGAATAATCAGTCCGGCAATAATGGGCAGAAAAACAATTAAACTCAGCATGTTCCGTATCTGTAAGTTTTCAGATTAAAAGTAAATCCCTCTTAATAGATCAGTCGTGTAAAATAAAAGACAAAGTAACCGAAGACAACAGCAAGCAGCATGACAACGTATGTCTGAACCTTGCCTGTCTGGAGTTTTCGTAAAACCGCACCTGTGGTGTTGACAGAGAATGCCGTAAAGTTCACCAGGCCATCGACGACATATTTGTCGAAGCTGTTGTTGGCGAATGCAACATTGCGAACAATGAGAGCTGCACCGTTAACCATGCCGTCAATAATATTGCGATCAAACCAGTAGAGCATTTTTGAAAGGAGCAAAGAGCCCCTGATAAATGTTGCCTGGTAGATTTCGTCCCAGTACCACTTGTTGAGCGAAAAGAGGTAGAGTGGACGGATGGTCTCGGCCGTTTTGTCGGGGTCGATGATTTTAAAGACGAATACGACGCCGGCCAGAGTTATTCCAAGGATCACCATGATGCTTGAAATATAGATTGCAGTATAGTGAGCTGCGTGGGAGGTATGAGCAAGCTCAGCCTGACGAGGATCGGCAAAGGTGTGCTCGCCTTTTTCAGAGGCATGTTCGCCTGCTGCTTCGGCAGATGGCAGTTCTTTCAGTGCTGAGTGCCCACTGCCAACTGCCGACTGATAACTGGCGACTACTGTTGCAGGGGTCTTGATCATCTTCATGAACCACCCTTGGGCTCCGTCGAGGGGGTTCGGGGAATAGACAAAGAATACTGATAAAGCTGCCAGAATTACGAGTGGGGCTCTCATGTTCCAGGAGACTTCGTGAACGCCATGATCGGCGTGATGATCGTCGTTGTGCGCGTCGTGTGCACCGTGAGCATGATGTGCGCTATGATGATCATCCGCAGGCTTCAGGTGCGTGCGGCTTTCACCGAAGAATACCAGCCAGATCTGGCGGCCCATATAGAAGGCAGTGAGCATGGCGGAAAAGAATCCGAGAACCGGAATAATATAGTAGACGCCGCCACCTTCAACATTTGCAAAACCTATTGCACCTGCAAGAATGGCATCTTTACTCATAAAGCCGCTTGTAAGAGGCAGACCGGCAAGAGCGAGCGTAGCGAGGGTAAAGGTTGCAAAGGTCCATGGCATGTGCTTGCGGAGACCGCCCATCCAGCGCATGTCCTGTTCGTGGTGCATGGCATGGATGATCGCACCTGAACCAAGGAAAAGACAGGCTTTGAAAAATGCGTGTGTTACGAGGTGGAAGAGTGCAGCTGAATATGCACCGACACCAAGACCGAGTACCATGTAACCGAGCTGTGAAACGGTCGAGTATGCCAGAACTCTTTTGATATCGTTCTGGGTAATGGCGATGGTGGCAGCCATGAAGGCTGTGAATGCGCCGATAAAGGCAATAACATGAAGCGCATCAGGCGTCAGAAGTACAAAAATACGGGCAACGAAATAAACACCGGCTGCAACCATGGTAGCTGCATGGATAAGAGCTGAAACAGGGGTCGGGCCTTCCATGGCATCAGGAAGCCAGATATGCAGCGGGAACTGTGCTGATTTACCGACGCAACCCATAAAGAGAAGAAGACCGGCAGCGGTGAGCCATGCGTTGGACATTGCGAACTTCCCTGCTGCCAGATTAGCATAGATCTCGGCAAAGCTGAAGGTGTGGAACTGCGAGTAAAGAATCAGAATGCCGAGCCACATGCCGATATCACCGACGCGATTGGCAAGAAAGGCTTTTTTCTGTGCGTCTGCAGCACTGTCTTTTTCAAAAAAGAAGCCGATAAGCAGGTATGATGAAAGACCGACCAGCTCCCAGAAGATATAGATAGAGAAAAGGTTGTCGGAAAGCACAATACCGAGCATGGAGAAGGTAAAGATGCCAAGAAAAGCAAAATACCTTCCGTAATTTTTATCACCGGCCATGTATCCGGTGGAGTAGAGATGAACAAGAAGACTTATCAGGGTAACCATGGCCAGCATGATTGCTGTGAGATTGTCGATGACAATACCCATTTTAATCGTCAATGGACCGATGCCTGGCACGTTACCAAGATCAATCCATGTAAAATTCCATGCAACTCTGAATGCAGGATCATAAGTCTGCACAATGACCGTCCAGAAGATATAGGCCGATATTGCAAATGCTGTTCCGAGTATTCCAACCCCTACAAAATCGCCCCGGCGTGGAAGTCTGCGATTAAAAAAGATAAGAATGACAAACGAGAGCAGCGGCAGCAGCAGTACGACTATTGATAACTGAATTAAACTGTGCATGTTCTTTTGAAATGTTTACACGAAATAAATTAAAAACCAGGATTCTACCTCTCTATGCCCTTCTACTCTTTCAGGGTATCTATACTTGAAACATCGACGCTCTTGAATATTTTGAAAATATTGATCACGATAGCAAGGGCAATAGCAGCTTCAGCAGCAGCGATAACGATAACAAAGAGTGAGAACATGACACCGCCCATTCCCCCGTTATACTTGGAGAAAGCAAGAAAATTAATGTTTGCCGCATTAAGAATAAGCTCAACTCCCATGAGAACAACGATAGCGTTCTTGCGGGTCATGACGGCAAAGAGGCCGAACCCGAGAAGAAAGGCCGATATGGTCAGGTAGTGATTGAGCCCTATTGGTACAAGATGTTCCATTGTCAGTAATACTTATAAGTTGTTATTATCGGGCTTGTCGAAACGCGCGAGAAATGCGGCTCCGATAAGCGCTGCAAGCAAGAGTATGGAGACCATTTCGAACGGAAGCACATAGTGCGACACTGTTTCGAAGCCGATTCGCTCGACAAGACTGCCGTGCAACTGGGTTTCAGAGGGTTTCCATGTGTGCGTGGTATAAAATGTATAGAGCAGTGCACCGAGCATGCCTGCAAGAATGAGTGTACCTGGTATGATGTGCAGGACGTCGCTTTTGAGCTCGGTATTCATGATGCCTTTGGTAAACATCACACCGAAAAGAAGGAGAACAAGGATACCTCCGACATAGACCACAACCTGGGTAACTGCTATGAAATCAGCACTCAGAAAGACATAAAGAGCCGCTACGCCAAAAAAAGTAAACAGCAGCGAGAAGGCGGAGTAAATAACATTCCGCGAAAAGACGACAAATGCGGCAGAGAATACCGTAACGGCCGCAAAAAGATAGAAGATGACTGTGTATGTCAGGCTGTTCATCATAATAGTGGTTATTCTCCGTCGGATTTTGGTTCTTCCTGAGTCGGGGCCTGTGCTGCTGCAACTGCTGCTTCGGCAGCCTTTCTTTCCTTTTCTGCCTGGGCCTTTGCCTGGATTTCGGCAAGTTTGTTGCGCTTTGATTCAGCTTCGAGACGGGTGAGGTTTCCGAAATGATAGAGCATGTTGCTGCGATCAAACTCAGAAAAATCACTGACCGGGGTATGCACAAGGCATTCTGTCGGGCAGACGGTGGTACACATGCCGCAGGTCATGCATTTTGCTACATCAATATCAAAAACAGGAACCCAGAACTTTTTCTGCTGGCCATCAGAGGTTTTGCCGCACAGTGCCATATCGTCCTGTGCAACCTTGATTGTTTCGATTGTGATACAGGATATGGGGCATGCCCTTTCGCACTGGCCGCATCCGATACAATCCTCAATAGCGTTATAGAGGCGATAGCGTCCGTTTTTAGGGGTAGGAATAACCTCCCGAGGGTATTGCAGGGTCACAAGACCATCTACCTGACGGAAATAGTCGACATCATCAACACCGGCATCGCCTTTGCGATGAACGGCATTGAAAAAATGCTTCAGGGTGATTCCCAAGCCGGTCGCAATGGTGACTGCTCCGGTTTTTATATTCCTGAAATACTCACTCATAATCTAAACGTCATTACTTTCCTCTCATTGACTGTTGAACTCTCTTAAGGAACAAATACCACCCAGATGGCCGTCAGCACAAAACTGACAAAGGCAAACGGGGTCAAGACTTTCCAG
Organism: Chlorobium sp.; assembly: GCA_005843825.1. Lineage (GTDB taxonomy): Bacteria > Bacteroidota > Chlorobiia > Chlorobiales > Chlorobiaceae > Chlorobium. The sequence continues at coordinate 78,861 of SZXX01000025.1, read as the reverse complement.
CACAGGTACATCAGCTGGTCGACCCTTAAACGGGGAAGCGTCCAGCGCAGCCACATCTGCACAAAAATAAAGAAGAACCCTTTCATGATCATCCAGAACACACCCCAGACCGGGCCGTTTGTCCATGCATTGAGGGCAAAGGATCCGATATCGGGCAGCGGAGAATTCCACCCGCCTAGAAAGACGATGGAAATAATGGCGGAGACCATGAACATGCTGCCGTATTCAGCCAGGAAGATAACGGCAAACTTCATACCTGAGTATTCTGTGAAATAACCTGCAACCAGTTCGGATTCTGCTTCGGGAATATCGAACGGGGCCCGGTTGACTTCAGCAAGCGAAGCGATAAAGTAGATAAGAAACGGGAGCCAGGCTATCGGCGATTGAAAAAGGAAGAAGTGTGCAAATCCATAAGAGCCTGACTGCAGCAAAGTGATCTTCTGCATATCAAGGGTGCCTGCCATCATGGCACCACACAGAAGGGCTATGGCAGCCGGAATTTCATAACTGACAATCTGGGCGACGCTGCGGACAGCTCCGTAAAGCGACCACTTGTTGTTTGATCCCCAACCGGCAGCAAGAATACCCACAACTTCAATAGCGGTAATGCCGATTGCAAAAAAGAGACCGACATTGAGACTTGCTCCGATAAAAGCTGAACTGAATGGCAGTACCGCATAAGCAAGAAAGGATCCGACAAAAAGGACGCCGGGACCAATAACAAAGAGAAACTTGTCGGCTGAAGTTGGAACAATATCCTCTTTCTGGAGAAGCTTGAGGATATCGGCAATGGTCTGGAGGATACCCCATTTACCAACTTCCATAGGACCAAGACGATCCTGCATGAAAGCGGATATCTTGCGTTCACCATAGACGCCGTAGGTAAGCGAGTAGAGTGCAATAAAGACAAGGGGTATGGCGGCAAGAATAACCAGCCCGAGAGGCAGGCCCATTGGATTGAATCCGACGAGTGCTTCGGACCATGCATTGAGACTGTTACCCATAAGTAAAGGCATACTGATGTGTGAAGATGTTAAATTCATCTGTCAACCTCCCCGAGAACGATATCGATGCTGCCGATAATGGCTACAAGATCGGGGATCAACTGACCTTTTGAAAGGTCTTTCATCGCTGAAAGATTAACGAAACATGAGGAACGTGCCTTGCAGCGCAGAGGTTTGGTTGATTTTCCATCGCTCTGGATATAAAAACCAAGCTCGCCACGAGGGTTTTCAGCACGACCATAGACTTCACCGGCTTTTGGACGAACACGCTTTGGAACGGCAGACCTTGCATTGAAACCTTCGGCAGATGGCATTTTGTCGATGCACTGTTCGATAATCTTGAGACTCTCCTCCATTTCAAGGGCACGGACAAGATGGCGTGAGAGGCAGTCGCCGATATCGGATACCTTGCCATCAGGCACAGGGACTTCAAAGTCAAGCTCGGGATAGACTGAATAAGGATCGTTGCGTCTCAAATCCCACTTGACGCCCGAACCGCGAAGCATCGGGCCTGACCAGCCATAGTTGATGGCGACGTCGGCCGGCATGATGCCGATTCCTCGGGTACGTTTGACAAAAATTTCGTTTTCTGTGAGAAGCTTGTAAAGCTCAACTGTTTTGGGTCTGAAATAGGTAACGAACTCCATGACTCTCTTGTTGAAATCAGCGGGAACATCGTAGGCAAGTCCGCCAACCCATATATAATTATAGAGCATTCGTGCACCGGAAGCCCACTCGAGGAGGCTGAGGATAATTTCGCGGTCACGGAAGCAGAAGAGAAATGGTGTAAAAGCGCCAAGGTCAATTCCATAGGTGCCGATGGCAACGAGGTGTGACGCTATTCTGTTCAGCTCGGCAACGATAACCCTGATAAATTCGACACGGCGGGGAATTTCAATATCAAGAAGCTTTTCAACAGTGATGGCATAGGCAAATTCGCTGTTCATGCCTGCAAGATAGTCGAGGCGGTCGGTATAGGGGACAATAGCCGGGTAATCGACATTTTCACAACACTTTTCAAAACAGCGGTGCAGGTAGCCCAGATAAGGTTCTGCATGGGTAACCACCTCGCCATCGGTAAGACACTCGAGCTTGAGAACACCGTGGGTCGATGGGTGCTGAGGGCCCATGGCGAGAACCATCTGTTCTGTTTGAAGGTCCTTCTCAAGAACAACAAGGTTGTTGCCTTTTCGGGTAACCCTCGTTGAACCCATTCCAGCTATATCTAATTCCTGCATACGTGAGCTGCTTTTACTATTGAAAACACTGTTTTAGTAGGGCACCTTGATTCCGTGATAACTTTCCTGGACCTTATAGTCCTTCAGGAGAGGATAACCTTCCCAGTCGTCAGGACAGAGTATCCGCCGCATATCGGGATGAGCAGAAAAGAGCATGCCGTACATGTCATACGCTTCCCTTTCGTGCCAGTTTGCTGTATGCCAGACTCCGGCAACACTTGGGATTGATCCGCCCGTCCGGGCACACTTGACCTTGACGGCGATCCTGTGATTGAGCTTGCCGAGGGACTCCAGATTACAGACAATACCAACCTTCTCTTCAGATTGATAATCAACGCCTGAAAGGCATGCCATGTAGTTGAACTGAAGCTTTGGATTATCGCGCATGAAGAGAGCAATCTCCGGCCAGGCCGAAAGATCAAGAACCTCAAAAAACGGCATGGTTTCGTTGGCATCGAAAGCCGAAACGGCTTCACCAAATTTATCTTTGATAATCGCGTATGCAGCAGCACTCTGCTGAACTGACTGCGATATAACTTGTCCTTCTTCCATCTCTGTGTGGTATGCCTGTTTATTAATTATGCGCTGGCAGCATTACGTTCAGACTCAATAACGAACTGAGGATCAACACTTTTTTCTGCAAGTTTTTTCAGTGCATCCGCCCTTGAAATACCGATCTGCTCCATTCGAATCAACTCCTGAACCTTCATGAGACCGCCGATAAGCGATTCGGGCCTTGGAGGACAGCCTGGAACATAAACATCAACGGGAATAATCCGGTCAACTCCCTTGAGTACATGGTATCCGTGCTCCCAGTATGGCCCGCCACAGTTGGAACAGCTTCCCATTGAGAGAACATACCGGGGTTCCGGCATCTGCTCGTAAAGACGTATGACCCGTTCGGCCATTTTCATGGTTACCGTACCGGCTACAATCATGAGATCAGACTGACGGGGAGAGGAGCGAGGGAAAATACCGAAGCGTTCGAGGTCGTAGTTAGATGCATTGGTGGCCATCATCTCGATAGCACAACAGGCAAGACCAAACCCCATGGGCCAGAGTGATGATAAACGGGCCCAGTTGAGCACGTTGTCAACCGATGTTACCAGCACATTATGATTTTTTATCCCGGCATCTAATAAACCCATAAGGCAAAAAGAATATGATGAATAGTATTTAACCCCTATCAGAGGTGGATGTTGCTGACGGCATTTCAGGCATTTTGGGCATCTGAGGGATATTCGGAGTAGGACGTACCCAATCCAGATCGCCTTTCACCCATGCATAAGCAAGTCCGAGTATAAGAATACCCGCAAAAACAAGAGCATCCACAAGGGCAAACACTCCAAGTTGTTTGAATACTGTTGCCCAGGGGAAGAGAAAAACAACTTCAACGTCAAAAATAATAAAGATGAGGGCTACGACATAAAACCTGATATTGAACTTGACCCAGGCGCTGCCTACTGCCTCTTCACCGCATTCGTAAGTTGAGTTTTTGGCCGGATTGGGTCTTTGGGGGCGTAGCATGCGGGCTGTCAGATAACCTCCGACAACAAAAACAATACCGAGAGCAAGGAAAGCAAAAACATTACCAAAATTACTCAGCGTAGTATCCATGTGTTTTGCCGATTTGAGTTAATCCCGGTCCAAAAAGAGAAAATTTTTCAGTCCTGTAACCTTCTTTCATACAGGTGCGCAAATATAAAAAAAAATTCATTTGGACACAGAAAAAATCAAGCTTTTTATCACGAGCTGCACCATTTTGTTAAAAATGTTTCTCTAAACGGGCACTGTCATACCATTTCAACCGGTACATAACTCTTTGAGCCTATTACTGATTATTACTATAGAATTTAGTACCAAGACGCATAAAAACCTTTAATAATAAGTAGGTTACAAACAGCACAATGAGCAGAACTCCCCCTTGCGTAACCGGCCAGGAGCCAGTAAGAGTAAACAGTACGGGGGTAAGAAGGGGTATGACGAGTATCCAGATGATAGGGGCCCATGCAATGCCGAGCATAATGGGAAGTCCGGTTTTCATAAACCGTTTTTTTCGATCTGAATCAGGGAGTCGTTTCATGGCAGTTCTTAAAAAAAGAGAGTTCCGATTTGCTCAGCCAAAGCCGCATCGAGGGTTTTCAAGAGTTCATACTCCTTTTTCAACCCTTTCATATCACCTCTTGCAAGATAGTACATGGCCATTTTGCAATGAGCTTCAGGGTTTTCGGGTTCAAGTTCAATAGCTTTTTCAAAAGCTTCTTTTGCCTTGTCAACCTCTCCAAGATCAAGGTAGGCATCGCCTAGAATGCAGTATATGCCGGTAAATGCGGGATCGATCTCCAAACCTTTTTTAAGAGTCTTGAGGGCCATCTCCTCCTTGCCGAGAGTAAACTGAACAAAACCAAGATGCTTATAAGCCAGCATGCAGCCTGGATCGAGAACGATGGTTTTCAAAAGATCACACCCTGCTTTACGGTAGTTGCTCATCGAGAGATTGGTTACCGCACGCGCATAGAGGGCTGCTGAGTCACGACGTTTCAGCTGGATGCAACGATCGAGCAGCTCAAGTGCTTCGGTGTTCTGCTGGCAGTCAATATAGATCAACGCCAGTTTATAGAGCGCGACGGTATTATCGGGATCCTGCTTAAGTGCCGCTTCCAGCTGCTCTCTCGGTGTATCGTCTACAGCATTCAAGGGTGGTATATTTTATGGTTTAGGGTCAAGACTTTCCACCGCGGTCTGAAAATCACTGAAGGTCTGCAGCTCTTCAAGCACCTTAACCGAAAGCCAGTGACCGAATGCGGGTGAGTCGTTAATACATCTGACATATTGTGAAACTGGAAATCGGGCAGCTTCCAGCTTTTTGAAAGCATCATATTCTGTCTCGCTGTTATCGGCGAAAAAGCCATAGGGAAACATGACGACGGCATCATAGCCCTCTTCCTTAAACTCCAGAAATGCTTTTTCGATTGTTTCGGCCATCCATTCCCCTCCATTAGAGTGATTCATGCAACCCTGACGAACATCAGTGAATATATTCCGTGGGTCAGACATGATTTTGCGCTTCATGCAATCGAAAAACGCGATAGTCTCGTCAAGTCCGGTAAAGACTTTCGGGGGGTTTCCTTTACGATCCTTGACCAGTGTTCCATGGATGGCCAGCACCAGACCGATTTTACCTTTTGTTTGACGTACAGCTGAGGATAACTGCTGAAAAAGATAGTCAATATAGAGAGCGTGGAGTCGATCATCATTCCAGAGTTTACTTAATACCTTTACTTTCGCCAGTGCGCTGTCGGCATAAACATCAATAACCATCTGGCAGGCGACACCACAGGAAAAGGAAGATTCAACAGGAATCATCGGCACTACCACAATCCCGTCATACTTTTGCTGCAGCTCCAGAAGCAGATCGTCGAGGTAGGGCGGCACAAAATAATAGGCATCAATTACCTTGACTTCAGCTTTGGAAAGCAGCGGGCTCGTGCTTTCGGCAATAAAACCTGCCAGCCTCCTGGTCTGGGAGCGGTTGATGGCAAGGAGAGTCGAGCGGTAACGGTTGAGCTTCCAGTTGATATAGTGCTTGGTCGAGCGGTAATCAGCAATAAAATAGATCATTGCTGTCGGTATTTTTACAATCTGACGGGTGACGACCTTGAGAATTCTCCGGGAGCTCGGCCACAAGTTGCTGATTGTAACCTTTTCAACTTCTCCGTAGGTGGTGACAACAACAGCATATTTTTTTTTGTTCACAATCCTGTCCACCATTTTAACTCAGCATACATCACTGCAAAACCCACCGTTCCACCGACAAGGGTCTGCATGAAATTATGAGCTTTCAGGAAAATTCGCGACCACATGAGAAGCGGCACTAGAAGCAGACACAACAACGCAGCAACACCGAACTGCATAAAAAGCAGCGCAATAGATGAAGAAAAGGTGAAGAGATGAATGCTGATTTTCCACTGAAGGGTTATCAGAAGAATAAAGACCATGTTAACGGCGTTAAAAAGCAGTATGCCTGTTAAGAGCTTAGGGGGATGGAGAGTCTTCATAAACTCGTAACCAAGGGCATTGACAGCAACGAGAACCAGCAGCGGAAGAAAACGCTGTTCGCGGAAGGAAATATTGAAATCAGAAATTTTCCCTATTTTTTTCAAGCCGGAAATCAGAAAGATGGGCACAATGGTGCTGGAAAAAAACAGAACCGTCAGGTATGCGACACTGTTGACATCACTGCCATATCCTCTCATCACTATTACATAATAAGCTACCGGCGCAACCACAACAGGACTGATTACCCATGAAATAAAGTTTGCAAAACGGTACAGGTCAAACTGCATGGGCTGAAAACGATAAACAAATGAGGAGTTTTAAGCGTAATACGTCGTAAAAGTATGTTCAAATATAGTTTTTATTAAAATTAAAACCACGTATATTCTTGTTCTGTAATGCGAGAGTGGTGAAATTGGTATACACGCTAGTCTTAGGAACTAGTGCCGTGAGGCGTGAGGGTTCGAGTCCCTTCTCTCGCACGCCTTACATGAATGCCAAAGTGGCGGAACTGGTAGACGCGCTGGACTCAAAATCCAGTGAGTGAATAACTCGTGTGGGTTCGATTCCCATCTTTGGTACCACATCAATAAACAATCCTGACACACCCACCATGCATAGAATGTACTCACCCTGGCGTGAAGTGTATATGCAGTCATTCAAGGATGAAAAGCCTGCCGGTGAGACTGGTAAATCAGTATTTGCCGATCTTCCTCCAGAAGAGGATGAGAAGCGCTTCGTCCTTTACAGGGGGAAAACGTGCTTCATCATCATGAACCTCTACCCCTATAACTGCGGCCACCTTATGGTGATCCCCTATCTGCAGACTCCTGACATATCGGATCTTGACAGGGAGACGAAACTTGAGGTGATGGAGCTTACCGACCTTTCAATCAAGGCGCTGAAACGTACACTCAGACCGCAAGGCTTCAATGTTGGCGCCAATCTCGGCAAGGTTGCCGGTGGAAGCGTTGACACACATATTCATTTTCATATCGTTCCACGCTGGGAAGGCGATACCAACTTCATGCCGGTCCTTGCAGATGCCAAAGTGCTCAGCAATGACATGAACTCCACCTATAAAAACCTCAGAAAAGCTTTCGCTGACCTTACACAGGGAGAAGAGTAACACTCTCTACGGTGGAATGGAAACAGTTCCCTGCCCCATAAGCAACTCGAAGGAGTTTACCCCTTATCTTCAGGTTCCCGACCGTTTTGACCGTTCCGGAAATGCTGAGTGGCATCTTGTCCGTTCATGTGCCTCAGGCCTCATTATGCTCAATCCACGTCCAGAAAGTGCTGAAATGGCCCGGCATTACCCAAGTGCTGAGTATGATCCCTATCGGAACAGCCGGAACAGTTCGTCCTTCAAAGAGAGGGCCTACCTTGCTGCACGAACTCTCCTTCTCAGCTATCGGGCAGGAATCATCCTGCAAGGATGGGCAAAGCCGATGGAAGAGTGTGCTGTTCTTGAAATCGGATGTTCGACGGGAGATCTTCTGAATTATTTTCGTCGCAAGGGAGTGCCGATCAATAACCTTGCCGGTGTTGAACCTGATGCTGATGCAGCAAAGTATGCACGGGAGTGTTTCGGGCTGAACGTTTTTCCTTCAATTGCGGAAGTTAGCGCTGAGAGAAAAACATTTGACCGCATTGTGCTCTGGCATACGCTTGAGCATATTCACTCCATCAATGAAACGCTCCAGGAAGTTGCTGCTCAACTGAAGCCGGACGGAGTGCTTGTTATTGCCCTGCCAAATCCGGCAGGTTTTGATGCAGAGCATTTTAAGGAAAACTGGGTAGCCTGGGATGCACCGCGACATCTCTATCATTTCTGGCCGGGAACACTTGAAAAACTGCTTTCATCGCATAGGTTGTGCGTTTTCAAACGACAGCCTTATTTTCCGGACGCGGTGTATAATAGCTTTCACAGCGAAGCGCTGCGAAGCAGTAGGCAGTGGGCAGTTAAGATAGGGAAATCGGTGTTTAGTGCTTTCAGGATTTTAGCCCTTCTCGGGAGAGCAGGGGTTGATGCTGTTCAGGGGGGGGCGAGGAGTTCGAGCGTTGTTTATTTTGCTCGTCGAGCGGAATAATTAGTTGGCAGTTTGCGGTGGGCAGTGATGAGTTGCTGTCAGTGTTTTTTCTTTTTTATTGTGTGCTTAAACTTAAGGAGTGCGAAATTCAGCTCGATTGATGTTTCGGTATCGCTTGTTTGTAAATCTTCGTCAAAAATGTCAGCAAGGAGTTCTCCACTCTTTTGCATGAGTGATTTTTGCTCGGATTTGTTTTGAGTCGCTGACAACTGCTTTATGCTTCTGGATAACTCTCTCTGTTTTGAGAATGTTTCTATGATAGCAAACGTAGCGTCTATGGCTTGCTGGCTTCGAAGAATCGTAGCCACCATGTACAAACCCTTTTCAGTAAACGCTTTAGGTAAGACTCTTGTTTTTGCAAATTTTGTGGTCGAAAATTTCGACTGCAAATCGGCAAACTCTGACTCATTAAGCTGAAACATATAATCCTGTGGAAATTTGTCAGGATTGTTTTTTACTGCCTCGTTGATTCTTTTTGTCTCAACCCCATAGATTTGGGCCAGATCTGAATCGATCAAGACTTTTTCGTCTCTTATCTCAATGATAAGTTCTTTTAAATTCTCGATTTTTATGAGGCCACTCATCACAAAAAATTTAATCCTTTCATTTCAGGTCTAATCCTGGGAAATGGATTATAAACTTCCCTTTCAATCTCTGAATATACACATTTCGAAGTATTTTTTAAGTTTTTAAGAGTTATTTTTTAAGTAATAAGGAGGTGCTGAGCGAAAGAGAAGAGCATAGGACTTATAGGACCGATAGGACTAATGGGTCCAATGGGTTTTGGGACTGTATTACTATTCTGTTAAGGACGGGTTTTGTTTTGTTGGGGTTCAGGAATCACCCCAACCTACATTCGGACTTCCCTCACTGCTTACTGGCGACTGCTGGCCGGCCGAGGGCTTTGTCGAGCTGGATGGAGGCTACCAGGTAGTCGTAGATTGCCTGGAGGTAGTTGGTTTTGGCTTTGTTGAGCTGGAGTTCGGCGTCGGTGAGTTCGAGGCGGGAGCCGATGCCTTCTTTGAAGCGGAGGAGGGATATCTTGTAGCCTCGTTCTGCTACGCTGATGGTTTTGGACTGTACTTCAATTCGTTTTTGTGATTCGCGGAAGTTCAGTAGCCGGACCTCGACTTCAGCGCGGATATTGGCTTTGAGATCTTCTACCCTTGTTCTGGTCTGCATCTGGGATATTTTTGCCTGTTCTACCTGGGAACTGGTGCGGAACCCTGTAAATATGGGCAGTGAAACCTCGAGACCTACGGCTGTAGATACCGGCCAGCGCGAGTCGGCGGTCTTGATATTGTCGTTAAATGCTGTCTGGGATTCAAGCTGACCAAAGGCACTGATAACAGGATAATGCTCGGCGCGTGCGGCGCTGACTTTTTCGCCTTCTGCCTTTACCTGAAGAGATAGCTGGCTGAGATCGGGCCTTGCCTCGAGTGCTTCCTGGTATGCTGTCGCGATATCCTGAGGGTAGGTGGCTGAAGAGAGTTCAAGCTTTCCTGAAAGTACAATCGTGCTGTCGAGGGGTATGCCAATAGCGTTTTTCAGCTTTGTCATGGTTGTTGCTACACGATTTTCCGCCTGAATGAGATCGGGGCGGAGATTTTCGACTGAAAGATAGGCTTTAAGAGTATCAATATCGGCAGCTACACCCTGGCGGAACATTGCCCTGGTATCTTTTCTCGATTTTTCCCAGCGAGCTATGCTCTGCTCGATGAGCTTCAACTGATCTCTGGAGATGAGTGTGTCGTAATAGGACATTTTTATGTCGGCAATAACGGATGCTTCACTGTTGCGATAGGCCTCGTTACTCATTTTGCGGAGAATGCCTGCGGCCTTGATTCCTGCAAATGCTGATCCGTTGAAGAGTGCCTGACGAAGATTCAGTGTGGCCGTTGCAGCATTATCAGCACTGATGACGAGAGGAATAAATGAATTCCCGGTACCCCCGGAAAAAATATCAGGGAAAAAAAGTACAGAGGGTTTCAAGGAGCGGGTGTAAGTAAAGTCTGAAGTTACCTGTGGAAGAACTTTTGCCCATGTTTCGCGAATTTTCTGTGAGGTCATATCGCGTTCAAGCCTTGCGATTTCGAGGGTTCGGCTTCTTTCGAGCCCGATATGGACCGCATCGTCAAGCGTCAGCGAGTTATTTGCAGGGAGAGGGGCAGCATGGACGGAAGAAAATGCAGTCAGAAAAAGAATCGGCACTACAAAGAAAAGTATCTGGCGGAACCTGTTCATAAAAGAGTCTGTCTTGATGAAAAAATATCTGACGATGCCTCCCTGCGTAAGAATAAGACGGAATATAAAAAAGTGATTGGTTTTCGTAACAATCATGACCCGTATCGTTCGCTCCAGAACAGTCCGAGGCGTTCCTTTATATATTTTTCTCGACCTTCATCTCCGGGACGGTAATATGCCTTCGGGTCGAGGCCCTCTGGAAAGTAGTGCTGCTGCACAAAATGCCCCGGATAGCCATGCGGGTACTGATATCCTTCACCGTATCCTTCAGCTTTCATAAGTTTTGTCGGGGCGTTGCGCAGGTGAAGCGGAACCCTCAGTTGCTGCATAGATTTTGCTTCACTCATTGCTTCATTGATGCCCTGATAGCTGGCATTTGATTTCGGGGCTGAGGCCAGGTAGGTAACGCCTTGTGCCAGATTGATTCGTGCCTCAGGGAGACCGATCATTGCTACCGCCTGAAAAACTGATACCGCTAGGGTAATGGCATAGGGGTCGGCATTGCCGATATCTTCGCTCGCGAAAATAACCATGCGCCGCGCTATAAACTTCGGGTCTTCCCCGCCCTCAAGCATCCGGGCAAGCCAAAATAGTGCTGCATCGGGATCGGAGCCCCGCATGGATTTGATAAAGGCGGAAATAATGTCGTAGTGGTTATCGCCGCCCTTATCGTAGACGGGTGCACTGTGCTGGAGCGCCTGCTGCAGGACTTCCCTGTTCAAGAGCATGTGCGCAAGACCTTTGGGGATGAGAGAGATGGCCGTTTCTACAGCGTTCAGGGCTTTGCGTGCATCACCTCCGGAAAACTGCAGGAGAAAATCAAGGTCGGCAATTTCAATGGAAAGGTCGCGGAAGAGTTTGTCTTCTTTGAGTGCCCGAAGAATCACCGCTTCGATCTCTTTGGGGCCGAGGGGGTTGAGAATATAGACCTGCATCCGGCTCAGGAGTGCAGCGTTGACCTCAAAGGAGGGGTTTTCGGTTGTTGCTCCGATAAGTACGATAAGCCCTTGCTCTATAGCATGAAGCAGCGTATCCTGCTGGGTTTTGTTGAAACGGTGAATTTCATCGATGAAGAGAAGTGTCCTCTTCCCTGAACGTCTTGATTTCTCTGCATTTTCGAGCGCCTTGCGGACATCCTTGACCCCGGAATCAATCGCTGAAAGCTGTTCGAACTGGTAGCTCAGCGAGGAGGCGCATATTTCGGCAAGAGTGGTTTTACCTGATCCTGGAGGACCCCAGAAAATCATTGATGGCATAGTACCGCCTGCCAGGAATTTGCGAAGAGGCCCATTTGGGCCGACCAGATGTTCCTGCCCTGCCATATCGTCGAGAGTCCGGGGACGAACTCGCTCGGCTAAAGGCTGAAAGTAATCTTTTTCGCCCGGAGAGTCGGAAAAGCCGAAAAGATCAGAGTCCATGTTCAGGGTGTCCAGGCATTTAAAATCCGTTTTCATGAAGCCATAGCTCATCGATCCGTGACTGAGAGATAACTGATGATGAACGCGTTGCAAGCTGGCGGGCGACATATTTGCCGAGAATGTCAAACTCGAGATTCACCCTGCTTCCCTGCTTCAGTGAGTGAAGGGTGGTGTGAGCAAAAGTATAGGGAATAATGGCTACGGCGAACAGGAGAGCCTCGAGCTTCGCTACGGTCAAACTTATGCCGTCAATGGCTATTGAACCGGCAGAGACAATAAAAGAAGTGAACGCTTCCGGGAATGCTACCCAGAGTTCACTGCTTGAGCCCAACTCCCTGATTTCGTGCACTTCTGCCGCACAGTCAACATGACCAAGCACAAAATGACCGCCGAGACGGTCGAGAGGTCGAACTGCTCGTTCCAGATTAACCCGGGAGCCGTTACGAAAAGAACCAAGCGTTGTTTTGGAAAGCGTTTCTTCGACGGTGTCGACCTCAAACCACCCCTCGCCAACAGCTACAACTGTCTGGCAGGCGCCGCTTATGCTTACGCTTTCGTCAATGGAAAGCGTACTGAACTCGCTTGAATTACCATAGTGTACCTTGAGCCGCAATCCGCCATTTCGCCTTGTAACTCCAGTAACCTTGCCGACATCCTTGATAATTCCGGTAAACATTTCAGATGGTTTCACTTAAAGAAATGAACGGCATCCCGAAAAGAGAAAGATCCCGTGTTGACGTTCTAAATAACGTTCTAATATATAACGCTTACCGGTAGTCGGCAAGAGGTCCGGCCTGACAGAAAATCTTCTACCCGTAGAGGCTATTTATCCTAAAACCTTGAGGGCTGCACTATAGTCGGGCTCTTCTACAATTTCAGTGACCTGCTGGGTATAACGGACAATACCATCGGCATCAATAATAACAATAGCACGGGAAAGCAGTCCCTTCAGTGGGCCGGTAGTGATAGTGACACCATACTCTTGACCGAATTCAGGGGAACGGAACACGGAAAGCGAAACCACATTGTTCAACCCTTCGGTTTCACAGAAACGTTTATGGGCAAAGGGCAGATCAGCGGAAATACAAAGGACAACGGTGTTATCGAGTGTGGATGCATCGTGGTTAAAGCGTCTGACTGATGAGGCGCAGACCGCCGTATCAAGACTCGGAAAAATGTTAAGAACAAGTCGTTTACCTGCAAAATCGGCAGGACCTGCTTCGGAGAGATCTGTTTTTACCAGACAGAAAAATGGAGCCTCGGATCCTTTTGCAGGGAGAGTCCCGATACTTTCAATTGGATTGCCTTTGAGTGTGAGATGTGCCATAACAATTTCTGATTAAACGTTAATAATGATTCATGTATTGAACAGCAAGAGCATGAACAACAGCCTAACAACATCGACGGGAACAAAGAAGTTCAACAAAAGATAGAGTATTTATAACAGCTTATCCGGGCAAAACCTGATAATACCCGTTTACAGTGACCACCTGGAGAGGATAGTCAAACAAAGAGGAGAGAGTGTCTGACGTCAGCATCTCGGTTTTGTTGCCATCGCCCACAATCCGACCCTCTTTTAAAAGCACAATTCTTTCAATTTCGGGGGGAATCTCATGAAGATGATGGGTAACAAGCATGACTGTTTTACCCGATCGCATCATCCTTCGAAGCTGGTCAAGGTAGTGAAATGTCGCGTTGAGGTCGAGCCCGGTGGTTGGTTCGTCAAGCAGGAGGGCATCGGGATTGTTGATAAGGGCCCTCGCAAGCAGAAAACGTCGCTGCTGTCCGGTTGACATGGCACCGAAAGCACGATGCTTAAGCGCGCCAATACCGAGATCAGCCATGACTGCCTCGGCTTTTTGCAGATCTTCGCCGCTGAAGTGCTGATTCTCCCAGGTATCAATACTGGCATAGATGCCCGATAGAATAACATTGATTCCGCGCGCGCCTCGAAGATAATCGTGCTGCAAATCATGGGAAATAATGCCAAGTCGGGTGCGAAGATCAAAAACATTCCAGCGGTCCATGCCAAAAATCCTGACATGGTTGCCAGGTTCAGCAACAGGATAGATATCGCTGGAGAGAAGCTTCATCAGGGTCGTCTTCCCTGATCCGTTTGGACCGAGAATAGCTGTACTGCACCCTGCTTCGACGACCAGCGAGAACTCCCTGAAAACGCAGGTAGTACCTGAGTAAGCTGTTACCCCATGAATGTCTATAACGTTCTCTTTACCTGGATGAGCCATTATTTCCAGAGACCGCCGCCATGTGAAGCGCTGTAGCGTCCAGCACCAAAAAAGAAGACTGCCAGCGCGCCAAAGAGATAGAGTGCCTGAAGTTCAAGGGCATAGCCGCCATGTTCAGCCATTGAAAAGAGTTCTTTTGTATGAACCAGATAGACGGCCATAGCCATGACAAAAACCTGTAAAAGAGCGGCTGGCCTCGTATAGATGCCTAACACCATAAAGAGCGGCGCAAGAAGCTCGCCAACAAGAATACCGTGTGAGAGATACCCCGGAAGCTTTGCCTGGACAAGCAACTGGGACACAAAACCGTATCCGTGCTGAAACTTATAGAGCCCATGAAAAAGCATGAGGGAGCCGACTGTAACGCGCAGGATCAACTTTCCAAAATCATTGTTACTGACAAGACGCTCAAGCATTGGGAACCTCCTTTTTGTGTATTTTTTTCCCATTATACCTCAAGTTTTTTTTAGGGCCTTTATTCTTGCCTTCAAAGGCAGCGTGTATTCATTTTTATTTAACAAGATAAGCCTCCAGCAGCAGATCACTTCCGAAAAATCGCGGCAGCTCAAATTGCAGGTTCACTGCCTCGTCGGGGGTAGTGATATCGAGTGGAGCAAACGCACTGAGGCCATCGCCACCGAAAAGCTTTGGAGCAATAAACATATAGATTTTATCCGCAAGATTTTCGCGAATAAATGAAGCGGACAAGCTGCTCCCCCCTTCAACCATCACTGAAAGAATGTTGCGTTTATGAAGTTCAAGAAGGACTTCGCTAAGATCAAGTTTTTCGTCACGCTCATTGACGAACAAAACTGTCACGCCGATTTGCCTTAATTGCTCAACTTTCGGCAACCCGGAGGATAACGATGAAGCGAAGAGAATGGTTTCGGCCTCAGAACCGAAAATTTTCGCAGTCAACGGCGCCTTCAACTGACGATCGAGCACAACCCGAAGGGGATGTCGCCCTGAACAGTGCCTGACGGTAAGAAGGGCATCATCAGCACGAATGGTAGCCTCACTTATAATGACTGCATCGTAGATGCTCCGTAGGCGGTGAACCTCCCGCCTTGCAGGTTCGCCTGTAACCCACTGGGATGCATTGTGCGATGTTGCAATTTTACCGTCAAGTGTCTCGGCCAGTTTAAGGGCAACAAAAGGCATGGCCGTGGTATGACTTGTAATAAATGCTTCGTTAAGTTTTTTGCATTCGGCTTCAAGCACACCTTCAGTAACTGCTATCCCTGCGGCAATCAGCTTTGCAGTTCCTTTACCTGCCACCGCAACATGAGGATCACGGCATCCGATGACTACCCGGGGGATCCCCTTCTCAATAACAAGATCGCTGCAGGGAGGGGTTTTTCCGAAATGGGAACAGGGTTCAAGATTCACATACAAGGTGGAGTGAGGAAGCAATGCCTCGTTGGAGACGGAAGCAATGGCGTTTACTTCGGCATGAGGGCCGCCAAACTTTTGATGGAAGCCTTCACCGATAATTTCGCCGTTGTAAACAATAACCGATCCTACCATAGGATTCGGGCTCACATTGCCGGCACCCTGCAATGCAAGTTCCATGCAACGGCGCATATAGAGTATATCATCGCTCTTGGGCATCGGTCAACATTGCGGAGTTTCAGCCATAGTGACCTGAACCAGCTTGATGCCGGATAGCCTGAGGAGTTCGCTTATATGCTCTATCTTATAGGGTTTAAGGTAATAGATGGTTTTTATGCCCACGTTAATCAGCACTTTAAGGCAGTGAATACAGGGGCTTGATGTAATATAGATATCGGAATCCTGTATCGAGACGCCATGCTTTGCTGCCTGCGCGATGGCATTGATTTCTGCATGAATGGTGTTAACGCAATTCTCTTCGACAGTCCCATCGGGATGGGTGCTTCGATAAATACGGCAGTTGCTGTCGTTACAGTGAGGAAGTCCGGAAGGGGCTCCGTTGTATCCGGTTGAAAGAATACTGTGATCCCTTACAATAACCGCACCGATATGACCACGGGTACAGGTGGCCCTGCGGGAAATAAGCTGCGCGACACTCATGAAATATTCATGCCAGCCAAGCCGTTTTTCCGGCTCTGAACTGCCATTGGATTCATCACCCGAACAGCAACATCCCACCTTACTTTCTTCCGACATATCGATAGTGTTTAGTACATTATTTGTGCGGCTTTTCCGGCTTGCTATTGTATGTACTACGTAGCTGTTATCAGGCATTGCCGCTTCTGTTTTGCTGTATAATTTACTCTTTTTCCGGATGTTTTTTGCTGTGACGGCACCACTCTTCGCGCCAAACTATTTAACTGTAATAAAATCAGGATGAGATTATGATGAAAAAAGGCTTTTTTCAGGTAAAACGGTATGCCCTTTTTCTGCTTGTATCGTATCTGTTTGCCGGTTGTGCCGCAGAGAGTCCGGCGCTTTATCAGGCAGATTTGCAGAAGATGTATCACAGTGCTGTTGTCGACGCAGAAATAGCAATGCCATCCGAGATATCGAAAAATCTTGTTGCGATTCTCCCCTCAAACCCACAGCTGGTTTGGAAAAACAAGGGTGATGCCGAGAATGCACGCATACTCGTTGTAACGTGGACAGATTATAATGGTTATGATGACAAAATCGGTAAATCAGTCAACATTTCAAGGGATGTCTGGGTTACAACGGCGCCGGAGCTGAAGAATTTTTGCAAATCCCTGAATGGAGAAAAAACATTGCGACTGGAACAGTTGTTGGGGCTTCCTCCGAAAGCAGGGAAAACCAGGTTTGTTGAGATGTGGGTTAAGCCCGGCGATCTCTTCAGGCCAAGCGCAGACCCGGAGATCACTGACAGTGAGGCTGAAATAGAGTTCCGGACATCTAATAAATTTGTGAAGGTAAGTGACGAGTATATAAAATGGTACAATGACTTGAAAAAGCAATCATACGGGACAAACGGATACCCATGGACCAGGCTGGGTTACACCTATGACTGGGGAAAAAACCAGACTCACATTGGATTAAGTGAATTTGTCATTATGCCCGGAGCAACCGTAGAAATAGATACAATTTCATCTACGAAGGACTATTAGCGGGGCCTATACGACCTATGGGACCTATAGGACTTATAGGGCCTATGAAATAACTTAAAGTTTGTAGTAGTTGCGGTACCAGGTTATAAACCGTTTGATGCCTTGCTGTACGGTGGTTTCAGGTTTGTAGTTGACGTCCTGAATGAGCTGATCGACATCGGCGTAGGTATCGGGAACGTCGCCGGGCTGCATTGGCAGGAACTCTTTTTCGGCAGTTCGACCAAGTTCGTGCTCAATAGCTCCGATATAGTCCATGAGGTTGACGGGACTGCTGTTGCCGATATTATATACCCGCCAGGGTGCACGGCTTGAGCCGGGATCA
Source organism: Chlorobium sp. (assembly GCA_005843825.1). Taxonomy (GTDB): domain Bacteria; phylum Bacteroidota; class Chlorobiia; order Chlorobiales; family Chlorobiaceae; genus Chlorobium. The sequence goes on along the minus strand of SZXX01000025.1, from coordinate 61,163 downwards.
GGGGCAAGGCCTGACCAGTCGGGGTTTGGCTCTGCAACATGGTCAAGCGTCCTTATAACTCCTTCTGTAATATCATCGACAAAGGTAAAGTCGCGCCGGTGGTTGCCATAGTTGAAAACCTGGATAGGCTTGTTGTTGACAATGGCATCGGTAAAGAGAAAAAGTGCCATATCGGGCCTTCCCCAGGGGCCGTAGACGGTAAAAAAGCGAAGACCGGTTGTAGGCAGATTATAGAGGTGACTGTAGGTGTGAGCCATAAGCTCGTTGGCCTTTTTGCTGGCGGCGTAGAGAGAGAGTGGATGATCAACATTGTCATGCACTGAAAAGGGCATGGTCTCGTTGGCTCCGTACACCGAACTTGATGAAGCATAAACAAGATGCTTCACCCCGTGATGTCGGCACCCTTCGAGGATATTGAGAAAACCGAGAATATTACTGTTGATATATGCATGGGGATTGATCAGGGAGTATCGAACACCAGCCTGTGCGGCAAGATTAACCACCCGTTCAAAACAACTTTTGCGAAAAAGCTCTTCAATGGCGTCACGGTCGGCGATGTCGGCTTTTATATACGTGAACCCCTCGTAAGGCAACAGCATGGCAAGCCGCGCTTCTTTGAGTGAAACATCGTAATAGTCATTCATGTTATCAAGACCCGTTACCGTGTCGCCGCGTTCAAGCAGCTGCTTGCAGACATGAAATCCTATAAACCCTGCGGCTCCGGTCACCAGAATATGCATAGAAGAGAATCGTTAAAATGTTGAGGCTTCACTGTTATCCGGTCTTAATATAAGGATGATATAAATAATTAACCGACCTGATCAAGAAAAAATAAATGAACACAATCTGACAAATCCACCAAGCGCAAAAAGGAAAATTATTTAGGTCGTTATTATCAAATTCCGAAATTATTTAAGTATATAGAGGTTATAAAACGTGGTGTTACCTGATTTACCAACAACATGAAGAAATACCTGTATGAGTCGCTTTTTTGAGCGATATGAAGCTGATCCAAGTCATTTTTTTGATGAGGTTATCGCGCCGGATGGAATACCTCGGTCTCATTACGACAAGCTGCTTCATCGCTTCGGCCAGTTTTCAATTGACGATGTAAAAGCCCGCCGGGAAGTCGTTAACATCTTTTTTCGAAACCAGGGTATCACCTTTACGGTGTACGGTGAGGAAGAGGGTGTCGAACGAATTTTTCCATTTGATCTTATTCCGAGAGTTGTGCCTGCACATGAATGGCAGACAATAGAAAAAGGACTCGTGCAGAGAATTACTGCAATCAATGAGTTCCTGTACGATATCTATCACACTCAGAAGATTCTGAAAGATAAAATCATTCCTCCGGAGCTGATTCTCGGAAGCCAGCATTTCAGGCGGGAATTTGTAGGGGTAACTCCTCCCCTCGGTATTTATATTCATGTTACCGGAAGCGATATCATCCGTGACAAAGAGGGAAACTACCTGGTTCTTGAGGACAATCTGCGCACTCCGAGTGGCGTTTCTTACATGCTGCAAAACCGGCAGGCAATGAAACGTGCGTTTCCGGTGCTTTTTGACAAATACAAGATCCGTCCGATCGAGAATTATCCACAGGAACTTCTCCGTACCCTGCAGGAAATCAGTCCGAATTCGCGCCGTGAGCCAAACGTGGTGGTACTTACTCCCGGCATCTACAACTCGGCATACTTTGAGCACAGTTTTCTTGCCCGACAGATGGGCGTTGAACTGACTGAGGGAAAGGATCTGGTTGTCAACGACAATAAGGTCTACACAAGAACCACTCGCGGTCTTGAGCGGGTTGATGTCATTTACAGGAGAGTTGATGATGCTTTTCTTGATCCGCTGGTGTTCCGACCTGACTCGAAGCTTGGCGTTGCCGGTCTTGTGAATGCCTACAGAAAAGGAAATGTAACGCTTGCCAATGCGATCGGTACCGGAGTTGCTGATGATAAGGTCATCTACAGCTTTGTGCCTGCAATCATCAAATATTACCTCGGTGAGGATCCGATTCTGCAGAATGTACCAACATGGCTGGCGAGCAATCCTTCTGACCTTAAATATATCCTTGAAAACCTTGGCTCCCTTGTTGTGAAGGCAGCCAATGAATCCGGAGGATACGGAATGCTGATTGGACCGGAATCAACGATTGAACAGCAGGAAAGTTTTGCCGAAATGATTGTTGCCAATCCGCGCAACTATATTGCCCAACCGACTATTTCGCTGTCGCGTCATCCAAGCTTTTATAATGACACCGAACTTTATGGCTGTCATATCGACCTTCGGCCCTATGTTTTGTATGGTAAAACTGTTACTATAGTGCCCGGAGGACTTACAAGAGTTGCTCTTAAGCGTGGTTCGCTGGTAGTCAACTCATCTCAGGGAGGAGGCAGCAAGGATACCTGGGTTGTCGATGAATAAATTTTAATCTCTCTCTATCATGTTAAGCCGTGTTGCCGAATCCCTGTTTTGGATGAGTCGTTATTTTGAACGGGCAGAGAACACTGCAAGGTTCCTTGACGTCAATTTCAACCTGCTGCTCGACCTCAATAAAATTACACACATTGAGAACCCGAACTACTGGGTAGCCCTGATTCTTGTAACCAGTGACAGGGATCGCTTCAACAACCTTTACAGCGAGTACTCTGCGCACAGCGTTACCGATTATCTGGTATTCAACAAAAATAATCCGAATTCGATCATCTCCTGTATCGGCCTTGCAAGGGAAAATGCCCGGAGTATAATCGAAAGCATATCGAGTGAGATGTGGGAGCAGGTGAACAACCTCTACCACTACCTGCAGAATATTACTCCGCAGTTTGTACACAATGACCCCTACAGCTTTTATAAAGAGATAAAAAACGCGTCACATCTCTTTCAGGGGATCACAGACAACACTTTTTCGCATAACGAGGGATGGGACTTTATCCAGATTGCCAAGTATCTTGAACGCAGCGACAATATTGCGCGCCTTATAGACGTGAAGTACCACATGCTGCTTTCGGAGGCACAAAGCCAGCCTGAAATTGTTGAGGGCTCGGAAGATATTATTCAATGGATGGCTGTTCTGAAAAGCTGCAGTGCGTTGGAAGCATTCCGTAAAGTGTATCTGTCAAAAATCGATCCTGACAATATTCTGCGGTTTCTCATCCTGGACAGAACATTCCCGAGAAGCATCAATTTTTCAGTCTGCGCTGCCGAAGATGCCCTCTGGCGGATATCGGGCAGCTCGCGTCATCGGTACGTCAACAATGCTGACAGGCTTATCGGTAAAATCGAAGCTGAGCTGAGTTACACTGCAATGGAAGACATCTATGCAAAAGGATTGCATACCTATCTGGAAGATCTTGAACAACGGCTGGTTAAAGTGGGGGAACAGGTGCATCTGACCTATTTTGCCTATCATACGCCGGATATTGAATCATCGGATATTGCTGAAGCCTTACCGTTTACAGGAGTTGCCGGCGGACGCGCCAACTGGAGCCAGGCACAGCAGCATCAGCAGCAGCAATAACCGGACACATAACTATAAGAGCATGATTGTAAAAGTTGAACATTCCACACTGTTTGAATATGATAATCCGATCTATGAAACAGCTACTGAAGTAAGGCTGCACCCTGACAACAATCCTGCAGCTCCGCAGCGATGCGCAAGCTTCAAGCTCCAGGTTGATCCCCCTGCCACCATATTTGAATACACCGATTTCTACGGTAACATCGTTAATCACTTCAACCTGCTCCAGAGTCATAAACAGGTGAAAATTGTCGCTACGTCAGTGGTTGAAACCGGCATTGGCCAGTGCGCAGCAACTGAGAATGAGGATATTTTTCTCATTGACTTTACCTGCCAGAGTCGCTATGTGCATTTTGATCCTGCGATTCGCGATTTTTCATCCCGTTTTGCCACAGATACCGACAGTTATCAGCTTGCAGAATCGATATGCCGGCACATTAATGAATCGTTCATCTATGAACCGGGAGTAACAGACGTTCACAGCACCAGTGCAGTGGTGATGGCTCTTGGCCGTGGCGTTTGCCAGGATTTTGCCCATATCCTGCTTGCGGCCTGCCGCTACCTGAACGTGCCTGCCAGATATGTAAGCGGCTACCTTTTCGGGGGAAGCACGCCGGATGGCAGGGATGAGGCTACCCACGCATGGTGCGAAGTTTACTGCGGCAAAGAAAAGGGATGGATCGGTATGGACCCGACTCACAGTACCCTCTTTGTCGATGAGCGGTATATCAAAATCGGCTCAGGAAGGGATTACGATGACGTGCCGCCAGTACGAGGCACCTATAAAGGCAATGGACAGGAAAAGCTGAGCGTATCGGTCAAAGTAAGCTCCATGGAATGAAATCCAGGCTGCATGGACTTCCCTGCCCCGACATCACGCTATAATGTCGGGGTTGAGAGAGCGGTCAATCCTTAAGAAACAACCTCAACAGCATTCAGAAGTTCATTGATCTTAGTTGCCAGCTCATTCATTGAAAAAGGCTTCTGGATAAAACCGACACCGTCATCCAACCCCCCGAAGCGTGCAGTCATATCGTTATGATCACCTGACATTAAAAGGGTTTTCAGCTTAGGACATATTGTCAAAAGCTTTTGTGAAAGATCGCATCCATTCACTTCACGTAACACTACATTGGTCAGGAGGAGATCAATATCACTCTGGTGTTCAGTCGCGACACTGATCGCTTTATCCATTGTGTCAACTGCATAGACAGAGTAGTCTGTTTTTTCAAGCATGCGCTTGTAAGAACTCAGGATATCCGGTTCTTCTTCAACCAGCAATACTGTTCTTTTCAAATCATCGCTTTCAGACGGATCTTCATTTTGAGAAAAATAGTACTTTCCCGTGTACCGGGGCAAATAGACGGTAAAGGTGCTTCCCTTGCCCAATTCACTCAGACAATCGATACTTCCATGGTTCTGTTTCGATATGCCATAAGCTATTGACAAGCCAAGTCCCATAGCTTTTCCTTCCTCTCTTGTGGTAAAAAACGGCTCAAATATGCAGGGAAGATCCTTTGCTTCGATCCCTGCACCATTATCGGTCACTGAAAGCACCGCATAGCAGCCGGGGACCTTGCAGGGATGACCGACGTCACATTCATCCTGATCAATAAACAACCGACTGGATTCGATAGTGATCCGGCCTTTACCGTCTATTGCATCACGGGCATTGAGACAGAGGATATCAAGAAGCTTATCAATTTGCGAGGGATCTACCTTTACCAGAGTGTTTTGACTGTCGGGTATCCAGGAAAGAGGAATATTTTCGCCGGTGAGCTTTCTGAGCACACCGAGCCTTTCTTCTACGATCATATTCAACTCGAGAACAATTGGCATAATGCTGCTGGTTCGCGCAAAAATAAGGAGCTGACTCATCATATCTTTTGAACTTCCAACAAAGTCCATAACATCGATCATGTTTTTCCCCTGCGATTTCCTTATCGCATCCTCTTCCATCATCAAACTGATGAGCTCAAGTATCATCGACAGCATCTGACTGTAATCCACAGCTATTTTATGGATAACACTGCCCGCAAATTCCATTTTCTGAGCCTGAATCAAAGATAGCTGATCATTCTTTTCAGACTGCTCCGCTCGTTTTCGGAGAACAAGATCACCAGCCAGATCTGCGAAACCTTTTACCACCCGCTCATCATCCCCGTCGTACAATGAAGATTTGCCCCCAACCCCGATAATCGCCGTAACCATCTCGCCGTTCATTATGGGCACAACCAACGTACGGACGGATTCTGAATGGTTACCATGCCGGTCACTCTCTCTGTCTGCGGTATTGCATTCATTATGAATAACTGTTTTCTGAGCCCTTAATGCCTCAACAAAAAGACCGGTCGGGTTTAACGAACTGAAGGTGTCTGCATTGGTTGACCATACCTGAAGGAGAGGTTCTCTCTTATCACCCCTTAAAAAGTAGCAAAACCCGATAGAGCTCCCTGTAAGGCGTTTGACTTCATCCAGCGCAGCCTGAAGCAGTTCTTCAATGGAACAGGTATCGGCTTTCTCAATCAGACGCGTGCGAAAGAGAGTATGAGATTCACGGTTTTTCCGGAGAGTGATATCCTGAAGCCGCCCTACTATACAGGGATTTCCATTAACTGAAGAATATTGTAAATGTACCTCCCCCCAAAAAAGGGAACCATTTTTTCTGCGAAAGTGTAATTCAATAATCTGTGGTGGAAGTTGATTGAGAGTGGTTTTATCTATGGCGGCAATAGCTCCTGGAATTTCGTTTTCTTCTTTAAGAAATCCTGCATACGACTTCCCTGTCATTTCATTGGGCATATACCCAAACATGTTTTCAGCGGAAGGTGAGACGTAGTCCAATATGGTGTTGGTACCCGCAGTAAAAACCACACCATCCATATGCTCAGTAATAAAACGAAACTTGTTTGCCGTTTGAACGAGGCTATCTTCCTCCCGCTTACGGGCAGTGATATCAAGTATCATGCAAATAACGAAAGGCTTATCCCTTATTATTATCTTTCGGCCCGTCATCATGAACCAGCGCAACTCATGCTCTCCCTTAATAAGAACCCTTGCTTCTGCGGTTTCTTCAAAACCTTTCTTCAGGACACTGAGAAGTTTTGCTTTTATAAGCGGTTGATCGGCTGGATAAATGAGCTTATCAATGACATTAATACTCTCTTTGCGACGCGAGGGTTTGAGGGCTGCTTCCTGCTGGAAAGAGTCATTCCAGCCAACAAAATTTCCCTTGGAATCGATAACAAAGAAGGAGTGCAGGAAAACCTCCGAAATGGCATTACCTGACATATGTTCATGCTCTCCGAAATGGTTCTGATTGCGGGGAAGCATGCCATTTTTTTTACTGCACCTGGTTTTCTGCATGGGTAGGGGGTTAAATTCTAAAAATCCAAATCCTTGAAACAAAAGAATACAATCAAGGTCCCGTGCAGCTCTAGTCCAAAATAGGTGGCGTGCGGAATATCAGGTTTAGAGGCAAGTTATCGGCTGCTTAAAACAGTGTAAGGCGGTCTTAACCCTTTCAATATAGAATTTAAACAAAGACAAGTGTGAGGGAATTCGCGTAATTTCCTGTTTTTCTTTTAGAAACCCCTTATTTTTATGCACTTATATCAAAAGCATTTCACCTCCCTAAAAGCGAGACGATAGCATTTTTCCATGCTTTTTTATGTGCGGGTCATTGGCTACCTTGACACTATGAAATTCAGCATCATTACCACCGATCCTCACTCTTCAGCCCGATGTGGAGTTCTTGAAACCGCCCATGGGAGCATACCAACTCCGGTCTTTATGCCTGTAGGCACGCGCGCGAGCGTGAAATCGGTTGAACCCCGGGAACTGAAAGAGATCAACGTTCATATTATTCTGGCCAATACCTACCACCTCTACCTGAAGCCGGGAAACGAAATTCTTTTTAAAGCCGGCGGGGTACACAGGTTCATGAACTGGGATGGACCCCTGCTCACTGATAGCGGTGGTTACCAGGTCTACTCACTTTCTGATCTGCGCAAGATTACGGAGGAAGGTGTCATGTTCAAATCGCACCTTGACGGTTCGAAACAGCACTTCACACCTGAAAATGTTGTAGATACCCAGCGCATTATCGGCAGCGACATTATGATGCCTCTCGATGAATGCCCGCCCTCGACAGCCGAAAAGGAGTACATCCGGAAGTCAGGAGAACTGACCATACGCTGGGCCGAACGGGCAAAAAAACATTTCGCTGCAACCTCTCCCCTTTACGGTCACGAGCAATACCTGTTCGGTATCACACAAGGCGGGATCCATGAAGATCTGCGCAAAATTTCGATAGACGCTCTGACAGAGCTTGATTTTGACGGCTATTCCATAGGCGGCATGGCTGTGGGAGAGCCGGCTGTGGAAATGTATCGTATCCTTGAACTTTCACATACGCTGCTTCCAGAAAAGAAGCCGCGATACCTTATGGGGGTTGGAACTCCGGAGAATATTCTGAACGCTATTGAACGCGGGGTTGATATGTTTGATTGCGTTATCCCTACCCGTGAAGGGCGAAATGGCCGGGTCTATACCCGCCATGGAAAGATGAATCTGCGCTCAGCGAAGTATGCTGCTGACTTTTCATCAATCGATGAAGGGTTTGACAATCATGTCTGCCGGAACTTCTCGCGCGCTTATATCCGCCACCTTCTGAATGTCGGTGAAATTCTTGGTCTTAAACTTTGTACACTGCAGAACATTTCTTTTTTCATGTGGCTGACTGCGACGGCTCGAACGCAAATACAGAATGGTTCTTTCATAGAGTGGAAAGCAGATTTTCTCGAACGATTCAATAGCAATGATACAGCATAAAGTATTTCTCCTGAGCCTTGGGTGCTCTAAAAACACGGTTGATTCTGAACGTCTGATGGCTCAGGCTGAAGCTTCGGGCATAGTCTTTACCGAGAAGGTTGATGATGCTGAAACTATTCTCATCAATACCTGCGGCTTCATTGCCGACGCTAAACAGGAGTCCATTAACGAAACTCTGGCGGCAATCGATAAAAAAGCCGAGGGCTCCATCAAGCGTGTTTATGTGATGGGATGCCTCACGGAACTTCATAGAAAGGAGCTTCAAGAAGAGATGCCGGAAGTGGATGGATTTTTCGGCACTCGAGAACTTTTCGAAGTGCTTGCCGCTATAGGTGCTGAGTATCGTGAAGAGCTTTATGACCGCCGCTCACTGCTTACACCGCCTCATTATTCGTATCTCAAGATTGCTGAAGGATGCAACCGTGCCTGTTCGTTCTGCTCGATCCCGATAATAAGGGGCCGATACAAAAGCCAGCCGCCGGAACAGTTGCTGAGAGAAGCTACTCTGTTGAAGGCCTCGGGCGTCAAGGAACTGAATGTCATTGCTCAGGATATAAGCCTTTATGGCTATGACCTGGCTGGGAAAACATTGCTTAACGATCTTGTGTTGCGTCTGTCTGATATTGGGTTTGACTGGATCAGGCTGCTCTATGCCTATCCGGTAAACTTTCCACTTGAAGTGATTGATACCATGCGCAAGCGGGAAAATATCTGCAACTACCTCGACATTCCGTTGCAGCATTGCAATAGCCGCATTCTCAAATCAATGAACCGGGGTATCGATAAAACTCAAACGATCCAACTGCTTGAAAGCATCCGCGAGAAGAATCCGGATATCCGGCTGCGGACTACCCTGATCGCCGGTTATCCAGGTGAAACGCTTGAAGAGTTTGAGGAGCTTTTAGAGTTCGTGGAAACGAGCCGATTTGACAGGCTTGGCTGCTTCCCATACTTCCATGAGGAACACGCACCGGCTTATGCCTTGAAGGAGACGCTCAGCACTGAAGAAAAACAGGAACGTGTTGCAGAGATCATGGAACTGCAGGAAGAGGTTTCGGAAGATAAAAACCGGGTATTCGAAGGAACGGTGGTAAAGGTGCTGATTGATCAAATTGAAGGCGATACCGCTTTCGGACGAACGGAATACGATGCTCCGGAGGTTGATAATGACTGTATCCTTACGATTGGCGATACATCCATCAATGTCGGTTCATTCTATTTTGCTAAAATAACTGATAGTGATGCTTTTGAGCTGCACGGTTCAATAGTTGGGTTATGAGCATACGGTATATCAAACATCCTGGTTCTATAGCTGGAGACCGTTTATCGGAAAAAGTCCTCTCGCAGGTGCGGCGTGAGTTTGGAGCTGAGGTCGAACCATTCGCGTTGCACCGGCCTGTACCAGAACTCCTCGCCGGAGCATGGATGGCATGCAGGGAGACGCTTCTTGCCGGTGAAGGCAGTCGTGATGCTAAAGAGCTTGTTGCTGCTGCTGTTTCAACCATCAACCGCTGCCCTTACTGTGTCGATGCGCACAGCATCATGCTGCTGGAATCGTCAGGATATGATTACCCTGAAGCCCTTGCTGACACCTACCTTGGCAGGATTGCCGAATGGGCATCATCAACTCTCAAACCCGGCTCAGCGATTCTGCATTCACCTCCCTTTTCCGACACCGAAGCCCATGCATTTATCGGCACCGCTGTTTTTTTTCACTACATCAACCGCATGGTCACCATACTGCTTGGAACCTCCCCGCTGCCCTTTTCGAGTGGCATTCCAAAACAGGTTTCCATGCGCATGGCTGCATGGTTTTTCGGAGGTGCTATCCGACTTCGGAAACCACAGGGAACGTCGCTTGAGCTGCTTCAGGAAGCTCCACTGCCGGACGATCTTTCGTGGGCAAAAGCTTCTCTGCCGATAGCTGGTGCATTTGCCCGATTTGCGAACGCAATAGAACATGCTGGTGTAGGTTCTCTCCCGGAAGATGTGCGGGCAGCTGTCAGCAAATCAGCTCTGAACTGGGACGGCAGTAGCCCTGCCATGAATGATGGATGGTATGAAGACGACATTGCGCACCTTCAGGGAGCGGACAAGGCTGCAGGGAGGCTTGCATTCCTTACTGCATTTGCACCCTACAAGGTTGATGAAGCAGTAGTTAGAGCGTTTTCAGAGTACTTCCCCGGTGACGACATTCTGATTTCAGCTCTTGCGTGGAGCAGTTTCACTGCTGCCAGAAGAATCGGTTCATGGCTTTATATGCCACCGCAATGTTTCTCCCATATATAATACTTGTTGGTGATGCATTTTAATTGTAGAATAAAAGCAAGGTCCGTATGTTGATTAAAAAAAAAGGATCTCACCAGAACCATCAGGACATTACAATGAAACTGAAAGTTATTATACATCAAGCAGAAGAGGGTGGCTTTTGGGCAGAAATTCCAGCAATTCTAGGGTGTGCTACCCAAGGTGACACTATGGAAGAACTGCTGACAAACCTGCACGATGCTGCTGAAGCCTGCCTATCTGTGGATCTTGAAAACATTGAGATCTCCGAAAATGACAGGATTTCAGAACTTGTTCTGTGAAATCTATTTCAGGAAAACGTTTTGCCAAGCTGCTCGAAAATAAGGGCTGGTTTTTGGTACGGACAAGTGGCAGTCACCATATTTACATGAAACCTGGCAACCCTGTCAGAATATCCGTTCCTATGCACGGAAACAAGGATTTAAAACTTGGACTTCTTCGTCATTTTATGAACGTAGCAGGTATTACTGAAACCGAATTATAGTATCACGGCGTTTAAGACTCTTTTGCATTCTCTCCTTTCTACCGATTGTAATCGGCACTCTCATACTACCAAAATCTCTTCTCAGAACTCAAAACTCAGCACTCGCGCCCTGTGAAGAGGCATACCATATTTATGGTATTTTTATGGTATATGCTTGGAGAGGTTGAAAAGATTGGGTTTTATTAACAATCGTGAATCAAACATTAAGACTATGGACACTATAACTGAAAGAACAGAGCGTTGCCGTTGCTCTTGCTGCTGTCAAATAATGGAGTATGCAGCCATAGGAAAATCCGGTTCGTGTTGATGGTGTACCAGTGCACTTTTGCCACGGCCGGTTCCTGACGATACAGTGAACCGGCTTTTTTTTTTGCCTTTATTTTTCCTCAATATTTTTTCAACAAACTTCAAATTACAAGGAGAAGAGCATGAATCTTCAAGGAATAAAAAAACTTACTTTTGCGGCAACATTAATCCTGGCATCGGGCATACCGGGCACATTTGCTGAGGCTGCAGGAAACGCAACACTTCTTAACGTTTCCTATGACCCTACGAGGGAACTCTATCAGAGCGAAAACATTGCATTTACACAGTACTGGCAAAAGAAAAGCGGTCAGACCGTCGTGATCAACCAGTCACACGGTGGATCAGGAAAGCAGGCTCGTGCAGTCATTGACGGACTCGAAGCAGATGTAGTAACACTGGCTCTTGCCTATGATATCGATGCGATCGCCGACAGCAAACTTCTCGATATCAACTGGCAGAAAAAACTGGCAAACAACAGCACACCATACACCTCGACTATCGTCTTTGTTGTCAGAAAGGGAAATCCAAAGCAGATCAAAAACTGGGATGATCTTGTAAAGCCAGGTTTGTCAGTCATTACACCAAACCCTAAAACATCAGGGGGGGCACGCTGGAACTACCTGGCGGCATGGGGTTACAAGCAAAAGCAGACCGGTTCTGCTGAACAGGCAAAAACTTTTGTCAAGGCATTGTACAAGAATGTTCCTGTGCTTGATACCGGTGCCCGTGGCTCAACACTCAGCTTTGCTCAGCGCGGACTCGGCGATGTGCTTATTGCATGGGAAAATGAAGCTCACCTGATTCTTAAAGAGTTCGGTTCTGACAAGTATGAAATCGTCTCTCCTTCTGTAAGTATTCTGGCTGAACCGCCTGTTGCAGTTGTGGATAAAAATGTCGAGAAGCATGGTACACGGAAACTTGCAGAAGCTTACCTGAACTTCCTCTACACACCACAGGCTCAGGATATCATTGCGCAGAACTTTTACCGTCCACGCAACCCTGCTGCATTGAAAAAATATGCTGCAAACTTCCCAAAAATCAAGCTCTTTACTCTTGGTGAAGTATTTGGTAACTGGCGCACTGCACAGAAAACCCATTTTAACGACGGCGGCGTTTTCGATCAGATCTATACTCCCTGATGCTGGGTCTTTACCACTGAACTGCTAACGAATATTTTGGAAAACAGGATAATACCTCCTATCCTGTTTTCCTTTGCAGTTCGCACTAACAACATAATAAATGGCATTGTTTCAGAGAAAAAGACGCAACATTCTGCCCGGCTTCGGACTGTCGATGGGATACACAGTATTCTACCTTTCAGCAATTGTCATTGTGCCACTGAGCATGGTATTCTTCAATACCATTCCAATGGGATGGGAGCCTTTTGTGCATTCTGTAACTGCCCCTCGTGTTCTTGCGTCCTACAAACTGAGTTTTTCCACTGCTTTTTTTGCTGCACTTTTCGATGCCTTTGCCGGCCTTCTGACCGCATGGGTACTCGTACGTTACCGTTTTCCAGGTAAACAATTTCTTGATGCCCTTGTCGATCTTCCATTTGCACTGCCGACTGCAGTTGCCGGTATCTGTTTTGCAACTCTCTATTCTCCGATAGGTTGGCTAGGACAGCTGCTTGCACCATTGAACCTGCAAATTATCAATACTCCGACAGGAATTATTATCGCACTTATATTTATCGGGTTTCCGTTTGTTGTCCGGACAATTCAGCCTGTACTTGAAGAGATGGAACAGGAAATTGAGGAAGCCGCACATTGCCTTGGAGCAACACGCTGGCAGACCTTCACGAAAATTCTGCTGCCTCATCTTTTTCCTGCTTTGCTTACCGGAGTCACGCTTGCTTTTGCTCGTGGCATTGGGGAGTACGGATCTGTGATCTTCATCGCAGGTAATCTGCCGATGAAAACTGAGATTGCCCCATTGATGATCATGTCAAAGCTTGATCAGTTTGACTATGCCGGGGCATCGGCGGTTGCGCTTGTGCTTCTCTGCATCTCCTTTTCAATGCTTCTGCTGCTGAATGCAGTGCAGGAGTGGCAACAGAAAGAATATCGTTCATAAGCTATGCCAGAACCAGAAATTTCACAGGATCACCCACCTGTTGTAAAGAAAAGGATTTCGGATCCTCGATCAATTCAAATTTTACTGATCGGTCTCACCTATCTTTTTTTTATCGGGTTCATCTTTCTTCCGCTTGGCCTCGTTTTTTCACAGGCTTTCGGGAAAGGATGGAGCTTCTATCTTGAAGCAATCCGGGAACCATACGCGATCGAAGCGGTAAAGCTAACGCTTCTCACGGTCGCTATTGTTGTGCCGGTAAATGCTGTTTTCGGCGTTACAGCGGCATGGGCAATCACGAAATTCAACTTCCGGGGAAAGAGTACTCTCAAGAGCCTGCTAGACCTCCCTTTTGCAGTCTCACCGGTTATTGCCGGACTCATCTTTGTACTCCTTGTCGGCAGCCGTACACCTTTTGGTTCATGGCTTGGGGAACATGGTATCAAAATTATTTTTTCTACCCCCGGTATCATCATCGCCACTATCTTTGTAACCTTTCCATTTATTGCCCGTGAACTGATCCCTTTGATGGAAGCACAGGGAAGAGATGAAGAGGAAGCTGCTTTGACTCTAGGCGCCAAAGGATGGCAGATTTTCTCAAAAATCACCCTTCCAAACATCAGATGGGGACTCTTATATGGAATGATCCTTTGCGGAGCTCGTTCCATTGGAGAGTTTGGCGCTGTTTCTGTAGTTTCGGGTCATATCCGAGGCCAGACCAACACGATTCCTCTGCATGTTGAAATTCTTTACAGCGAATATAATTTTACGGCATCCTTTGCCGTTGCATCACTTCTTGTCTTTCTGGCTCTGCTTACGGTAGTTATCAAGAGTGGCATGGAAAAACACTTTCAGAAAAACAGCTTTCATCTTTAGGATCTGACATGGGTATCGAACTGCAGAACATCAACAAAACATTTGGCGACTACAAGGCGATTGACAATCTCAGCCTGAATATTCCCTCAGGAGATCTGATTGCTCTTCTGGGTCCTTCGGGATGCGGAAAGACCACTCTGTTGCGCATTATTGCCGGTTTGGAGCTGGCCGATTCGGGAAAGATAATTCTGGAAAACAAGGATACCACAAACCTTCCTCCAAGGGAAAAAAATGTTGGTTTTGTTTTTCAGCATTATGCACTGTTCCGGCGTCTTACGGTTTTTGAAAATGTAGCATTCGGTCTTAAAGTTCTCCCTTTTAAGGAACGCCCTGCACGCAAAGAAATTCGTGAACGGGTGGAACATCTTTTGACACTGGTTCAAATGGATTGGGCGCTGGACCGCTTTCCGTCACAGCTTTCAGGCGGACAGCGTCAGCGTGTTGCGTTGGCAAGAGCTTTAGCTGTAAATCCAAGAGTACTGCTCCTTGATGAGCCTTTTTCAGCACTGGATGCCAAGGTGCGACAGGAGCTGCGTCGCTGGCTCAGGAAACTGCACGATGAAATCCACGTGACCAGTATTTTTGTTACCCACGACCAGGAAGAGGCTCTCGAACTTGCTGATAAAATTGTAGTGATCAACAAAGGCCGGATTGAACAACAGGGAACCCCGCAGGAGGTGTATGATCACCCTGCAAATGCCTTTGTCTACAACTTTCTGGGAAATGTCAACGTCTTCCATGGGCGTATCCACAACGGAAAGGTAAGCCTGGGAGCTCACACTGTCGATGCCCCGGATGATTTAAAAAACGTCGAAGAAAAAACAAGTCAGACCTTTGTACGACCTCATGAAATCGGTATAAGCAGAATACGCAGTAACAACAACGACCTTGAAGGAACTATCCGGGAGGTACGTCTTCAGGGTGGACAGATCGGGCTGAACATAGAGTGCCAAGGGATTGAGTGCCCCATTGAAGCGGAAGTTCCGAGAGAGCTCTTCAACAATCTTCAGCTTGCCAAAGGTGTGCAGGTTTTTGTTGCCATTAATCGGGTCAGGGTGTTTACCGGGGATTACGAGATTTAGGGGTTGAAGAAAGAATAAGTCCTATAGGACCCATATGGCCTATAGGACTTATAGCGCTCGCAGGTTCTGACCTACTGTAATTTGGATGCCCTAGATTTGGCTTTCAGCTCGTGGTGCATTCGTTGATCGACATACGAGCGCAAGACAGCGTTGATTTTTGTCTGATAGCCTTTGCCCTCATTACGGAAAAATTCCAGAACATCATGGTCGACGCGCATGTTGAGGACTGCCTTCGGCTTCGGTAATTCTGCCGAGGCTGTCGACCAATCAATCACCATGCCCGCTTCGTCTGGATCGGAAGCTATGGCCGCTTCAATCTCCTCATAGGTCATTGCTGCAGCTTTCGCCCAGTCGCTTTTGCTCTCGCCGCGTTCCCGCATTTCGCGTAATTCCTTATCCGTGTATGAGACGATACGCCCTTTCCTCTCCATGTCGTGCCCTCCTGAATGATATAATTCTGCGATTTTCTTCTCGCCATGTCCAGACATTTATAAAGTCTACACAATTTGTATATACATTTCAAGGGAAAACTATTCCTATGCAAACTTTTCTGTTTCTTTTCAAGCGAGGGAATGGGGCGAGGGCTTATGCGACTTATAGTTTTTGCTGGGTATAACCTGATGCAACAAGGATGCTATAGATTTGGTGAGATTTGATTATGCGTACGAAAAGACGTACGTTACGGAAAAGGAAGGAAACGCTATGACTACAACTACTATCACTGTAACGGGAGCTCGGGCTACGCTTTACAAGCTTATTGATGAAACAGTCAGTTCGCATAAACCGGTCGTCATAAAAGGAAAAAGAGGCAATGCGGTTCTTTTGTCGGAAAGTGACTGGAATGCAATTTCAGAAACATTACATCTTGTTTCCCTTCCGGGCATGCGCGAATCAATTCAAGAGGGGCTTAAGGAAGATATCTCTGAGTGTTCGCAAGAGCTTGACTGGTGACTTGGCAGCTTGTCTTCACCAAGCAGGCTCAAAAGGATGCCAAAAAACTTGCATCTGCCGGTTTGAAGCCTAAGGCATTGGAACTGCTTGAGATGCTGCAAAACAATCCTTTCCCGAATCCCCCGCCTTATGAGAAACTTGTCGGTGATCTCTTGGGTGCCTACTCCAGAAGATTGAATATCCAACATCGTATAGTCTATCAGGTCTATGAGAGAGAGCGCATTGTCAAAATCATCCGCCTCTGGACTCATTATGAATAAAAAATAGTGCTGAGTGCTGAGGAGCGAGTGCTGAGTTGTTTAGTGTTTTTTTTTAGAGGGGTTACGGCATGAGTTCTTGGGTGGTGGCGTTGTAGCCCTTTTCGCGGAGCTTTTCTGCTGTTGCTTTGCCGTAGGCGTAGAGGACGAGGCGGGAGGATATTTGGCCGAATATTTCAAGAAAAGAGTCAACCTGTTCGGGGGTTGTGAATGCGATTCCTGAAAAGAGCGAGAGATCGATGTCGTTATAACTGTTCGCCTGGTTTTTCAGGGAGATCAGGGAGACTATCTTTCCCGGCAGAAGGCATCTGCATGGCTCAGTGCCGGTATAGAGGATTTTTGGACGCCTTCTGTAAAGGGAAGCTGTCCTGCCGATAATGGCGAGCAATGGGGAGGCTTGCTCCTGCAGGTGCATGGAGTCGATAGTGGTCAAGGTGACAGATTCATCGACAAAACCGGCCTTGTAGACCAGGGCAACCGGTATTTGAGGATCGATTCCTTCCGCTTTGAGCGTACGTTGGAGTTCGTTCAGTCGACTGGCACACATATAGTATACAAGAGTGGGATCAGTGGATCCGGCGAGGGCATTGTGGGCGCTGAGCAGTGTGACTCCCCCACTGACCGCTCTCAGGGTGAGAGGAATTCCGGCTGAGGCTGCCGCACTCTGCACTGCGGAAACTCCTGCGACAATTTCCACATCAATATGGCGTTCTTGCAGATAGGCCATTTCCTCTCCTCCCCTGCCGAAAATTAGCGGGTCTCCACCCTTGAGGCGGACAACCACCTGTTTCTTCAGGGCCGCATGGTAAAGCTGCTGGTTTATGGCATCCTGATCCGCATGGTGGCGACCTTTGCGTTTTCCTACAAATATCTTTTCCGCCGTATAAAAGTCCAGCAATCCTGTGTCGATGAGGTCGTCGTAAAAAATGACGTCGGCATTGCGCAAGAGCGAATCCGCTCGAATCGTCAGGTAATCACGCCCCCCTGCTCCGGCGCCTGTCAAATAGACCTTTCCGTAGGTCTGGCGGATGTCCAACAGAGCAAAGAGCACTTTGAGGTCAGCTCGATCATTCTTGACGACAATCACATTCTTATCGTAAAGCGGATGGCTTGCATCCACATATTGAATGATGGTTTGGGTTATCAACGCAGCAACTTCCAGGCTTGCGGGTAAGCGATCAGGGAGATCGGCAGCTGGAATGACAAGAGCATCGACCTTGCCATCAAGAAGAGCCTGAAAGGGATCACCTTCAAGCAACATCAATACGCAAGGAAAAGAAAAGAGAGCCCTGTCGTGGAGATGGTGTTTGGAATACCCGATAACGATGTGAACGGGATCAGGGTTTGATGCCATTATCAGAGAAGAGTTGTTTAATCCTGTTGCGCCACAGAATGGTCTTGCGCACATCAGTTCCGCCGGACGATACAGCCACCATCATCGGGCCTTCACTGAAAAGAGCCGGGGTAAGAAAATCACAGAGTTCAGGGTCGTCCGGCGTATTGACCAGAATACCCAAGGCATTGGCTTCCCTCTTTATAAAGCGGTTGATCTCCCTGTCACTATTGCAGGCATAGACAAGAAATACTCCCTCCAGATCATCCCGACAAAACTCCCGTAAGTGATGAGAACAGCCAGATTGAGTGATCTCTTTTTTTATCTCAAGATGGATCTCAGAAGATAGCTCTTCACCGACAACAGTAACCTGACAGTTAAACTTCCGAAGCATCTGCAACTTTTCAAGGGCAGCTTTTCCGCCACCGGCAATCAGCACATGCTTCTTGTTAACGTTCAGGCTTACCGGCAGATAGTTCATATCTGGTACTCGATGATAATTTCCTTTGTTTTTAGAAGCTCAACCACAGCTTGCACAGCGTCAGCCAAACTGCTTATGGCAGGAATCTGAAGATCCGGATGGTAGCGGGAAAAGCCGTTTTCACCAAGATTGACGACAAGAATATCACTGGGTTCGTTCAACTGCTTCAGAGTTTCAATATCGTAATCGTCAGCATCATCAATAGTGGTGATGAAAATAAGCCCGGCATCAGTGAGTATACGGGCCAGTTCACCGATTCTTCTGAGCCTTTCGCCTGCGTTATCGGCATTGTAGCCTAAATCAGCATCCAGACCGCGATCAATACTGGCAACACCAAGGTAATAGGCGTTCAACCGGTTGCCGAACAATCCCTGTTCAAGAGCTTTGGCTATAGAGCGTTTTCCTGTACCTGGAACTCCGGTAAAGACAATGAATTTGGCTCGATGATGGTTGGCATGTTCCCTCTCTTCAGCTTTGATGAGTCCTTTTTCCCAGTTGTTTTCGCGCTCACGAATATGGCGCTGAAGCAGGGTTTCATCCGCGGAAAGGTTTTCGATAACTATACCGCCTCCGGCAATTTCATAATTATCGACGATAACAAACCGTCCGGTAGCCTCACTTGCAGCTGCAGGATCGAAGGCAATAGGACGGGAGGTTTCGAGAATGCACTCTCCTACATCGCGGCAGTCGAGCTGATGCTTGTTTTTGCTGTAGCTAAGATCTGATGCATCGAGCGTATTGCAGATTTCAGCGAGTTTGACTGATGCGCGTGCTGATCCAATTTTAAGCTTGTACTCCTTCTGCATGATCATAGGCGCTCTGCCTACCCAGAATATATTCACCCTGAAACGAGTGCCGACTTCGGGCAATGGTTCAGAGGGTTTGACCATGAGTTCACCGGGACGTATATAGATCTGGGTGGTGAGGGTAAACCCCAGAGCATCTCCTGTTAAGGCACTTTGTTTCGGAGTGGTATTGAACGATTCAACTGTCTTTATAGCGGACTGCTTGCCTGAGGGCAGAAAAAGCACCTCGTCTCCAACACTCACCGAACCGGCGGCAACAGTGCCTGCTACAATTCGACGGTCATCATTCTGGCGGGTAAACTTGTAGATATCCTGCACAGGGAAACGGAACGGCTTGTCCTGGAGCTGCTTATCGCTTGTGAAGCCATCGAGCTGCTGAAGAACAGTCGCACCCCTGTACCAGGGCATGCGTTCAGAAAGAGTTGCGATATTGTCGCCTTCACGGGCACTGACGGGAATAAAGCTGACAGGCTTCACCTTGATCTGGGCAAGAAACTCTGAATAGTCGGCTTTGAGCTTTTCAAACACCTCTTCGCTGAAATCGACAAGGTCCATTTTGTTCACCAGCACGGTAACCTGTTTCACTCCGAGCATGGAGACCATCTGACCATGACGCTTTGAGTTTTCCTTGATGCCTTCATCCACGTCAATAACAAGCAGGGCCGATTCTGCCCTGGATGCGCCGGTGATCATATTTTTCAGAAACTCAATGTGACCGGGAGCATCGATAATGATGTAGTCGCGTGCGGCGGTTTTAAAGAAACACCTTGCCATATCAATGGTGATGCCCTGTGACTGCTCATCCTTGAGCGCATCGAGGAGAAAGGCATACTCGAATGGCTTTGAGTTCTTCCGACAGTTCTCTTTTACTGATTCAAGCTTGCCCTTCGGCAGTGTTCCTGTATCTGCCAGAAGCCGGCCGATCACGGTGCTTTTACCGTGATCAACGTGACCGACAATAACTATATTCATTTGCGCTCGTCCATTCATCATACCAATGGGAAATAATAATTTACTGATTCTGCAGTGTTTTGTTGGGGTTCAGGAATCACCCCAACCTACATGTCCATGTTACATATAGCCGTCGCGACGCAGGGTTTCAAGACCACCATCTTCACTGTCCTGGGCACGTCCGGAGCGCTCGGCGATATTGGAAAGCCTGCCGCTTTTTAGTTCGTCGATGATCTCAGGGACGGTTTGCGACGCCGAATCAACAGGATTGGTGCATGGATAACAGCCGAGTGATCGGTACCGTGTACCTTTGCCCTGATTAAAATAGAGCGACACCACAGGGATCTTTTCTCTCTCGATATACTCCCAGATGTTCAGCTCTGTCCAGTCGAGCAGAGGGTGAATGCGTACATGGGTTCCCGGAGCAAAATCGGTCTTGAACTGGTTCCAGAACTCGGGGGGCTGGTCGCCGACATCCCAGACGTTATCCTTGTCACGGGGGGAAAAATACCTCTCCTTTGAGCGGCTACCTTCCTCGTCTGCCCTGACGCCTACTATAACGCCGGTATAGGGCTCTTTCCCCTCATCGGGCACATATCGCTTAAGCTCGTGGTCCATGCGATACCTGGGCCACTCGCCTGAAAGAGTGTGTTTCAGCGCCTCGCTTTTCAAATATTTGCAGCAGGTAATGCGATCGGTATTTCCGTCAGGAAATGTGAGCTTGCTCTCAAGCGCTTCGCGGTTTTCACCATAAATCATGTTCAGGTTCCACTCAAGCGCAATGCGGTCGCGATACGTAATCATTTCCGGGATCTTGTAGTGCGTATCGATGTGCACAAGCGGGATAGGGACATGTCCGAAAAAGGCTTTACGGGCGAGCCAGAGCATGACGGTGCTGTCTTTGCCGATGGACCAGAGCATGCAAAGGCTTTTAAATTCGCGATAGGCTTCCCTGAGGATATAGACGCTTTGGGCTTCGAGTTTGTCGAGATGATCCATTCTTTCTAAATAAGGTTACTTATGTTCACGGTGCAGGCCGCACTCGCGATGTTCGGCAATTTCCCACCACCAGCGTCCTGCCCGGATATCCTCTCCCGGTTTGACGGCCCTGGAGCAAGGTGCACAACCTATGCTTGGATAACCGCTGTCATGGAGTGCATTATACGGAACTGACTTGGTTTTGATATAGTCCCACACCCAGGCTTCAGAGACTTCTGCCAAAGGGTTAATTTTGTAGAGCCCGAACGCCGCATCCCACTCAACGGGTGCAACTGCAGTTCTGGTGACAGACTGCTCGCGGCGAAGTCCACATATCCAGGCTTTCAATGTTGAAAGTTTATTGGTAAGCGGCTGCACCTTTCGAATGCGGCAGCACTCCTTGCGAAGTTCAACACTTTCGTAAAACAGGTTTGCCCCATGGCTGGTCACCATTGCCTCAACCGCAGAGGTTTCAGGAAAAAGCACCTCGATCTGCAAGCCGTAACGCTTTCTCGTTGCATCCAGAACATCATAGGTTTCCTGGGGCAATCGTCCTGTATCGAGCGTAAAAACAGGCACCTGGAGCTTTTCGTGGTGCAGGATATCTGTAATGACCTGATCTTCGGCGCCAAAACTGGAAGCAAGTGCAGTGGATGATGCTCCAAAAAACTCAACCGCCCGGCGAATGATCTCTTCCGGGGTTTTACCGGAGAGTTCCAAACTCAGGTTTTCAACCGTTTCCCTGCTCATACTATTTCTAATTCTTTATTGGTAAACCTGTTCCCGTTATCTATGGCATTATTTTTTACTGACAATGACGCTCAATCCTTGCTCTCGAGGCTCAACCTTTACGATTCTATATCCGGAATCCTTAAGGGTCCTTGCTACACGGAGAACAGCCTCTCCTTCATCAACAAGCACTTCAAGCAGTTCACCATCTTTCAACTCTCCAACTGCAGCCTTGACGCGGACAGCATTTGCCGGACATGAAATCCCCTGAACATCAAGGGTATAAGCAATGTCATGGTTTGCCAAGAAGAGCCTCCTTAACGTTTTCAAGCCCGATCCGGTCGATCATGTGCCCGAATCGCTCTTTTTTCCGTCCATTCTCTTTATAGAAAGTCACTGCCTTGTCGATCAGCTGATACAATTCATCTTCAGTTTCTACTATTTTTTTCAGCACAGAGGCAAAGCGAGGTATTCTGCCCATGGTGCCACCGATATAGAGAGTAAATCCTTTCCTGCCGGCTACCCATGCGTTGGTTGTGCATAGAGAGGTACAGATGCTGCAGTTGATGCATTTTTCCTGATCGGTGGTATAACTGTATCCCTCGTCATTTTCCTTACGCTCAATTGCATTGACCGGACAGAGCGGAATACACAACCCGCAATCGGTACACACATCTTGAACCCATAGCGGCTCTATGGCGCCCCTGACGCCGATATCGTTT
Source organism: Chlorobium sp. (assembly GCA_005843825.1). GTDB lineage: Bacteria > Bacteroidota > Chlorobiia > Chlorobiales > Chlorobiaceae > Chlorobium. Next base: position 38,474 of record SZXX01000025.1, on the reverse strand, counting down.
TCGTTTGCCTTGGTGCAGTTATTCGAGCAGCCTGTGACTGCAAATTTAAATTTAGATGGAGTCTCCTGCTTGAAATACAGGGAATCAAGTTCCCTTGCAATCTTCTTTGTATCAATATTTCCCCAGCGACAGGAGTCATCTCCCGGACAGGCAACAATCACCCGAACGCGAGGACCGCAGGCTCCCATCTCAATCCCCGCCTCTTGAAGCTCAAGCCGTGCTTTTTCAAGATTATCACTATGAACGTAATGGATTTCAACCCCCTGGCGGGTAGAAAGATGAACAAACCCCCTTCCATATTTTTCGGCAACTGATGCTATGCATGCAAGCTCCGATGCTTTCAGGTCGCCTGCAACAGCCTTAAGACGCATAACGTAATAGCCAGGCTGCTTCTGGCGCATCATTCCTACTCTGCTCAATGCTGCCAAATCAAGCTCATGTTCAGCCATGCTTTCAGGTATTCAAATGTTTTTCAAAAATAATGAATGTTCAATAACGATGAGACTGCCAGCAGGATGCTACAAAACCACTCACCCACATCTCTTCTCTCTTTTCCCCGATGACAGCAAGAAAACGGAAAGATTCATGTTTTTTAATAAAACCTTATACAAGCCACATCTCCAAACCAATCGATCAGAAATACCATAAATATGGTATATGGGAATGATTTTATGCAGCAAAGGCAAAGATGAAATGTGGAATGAAAAAATTGATTTGCAGATCATCCAGCCAAGGGCTGCCGGAGAAAGCTGAACTTTCAACGACAGCCAGAGTGGATAGATGTTTTCAGGGGGATGTTGTTCTTCTATAAGCCAGCCTACTTGAGAGCAAACCCGAATTTGGTGAGAACTGATTTCGCCTCATCGGACTGCAGGAACACATGGAAAGCTTTTACCTCATCGCTCTTTGTTCCTTTGATGGTGATAGCCATAGGGTAAACCACTCTTGGGTAGAGTTCCTGAGGTACCGTAAAGAGCAACTTTGATTTTTGAGCCTGCATCGCATCGGTTTTGTAGACAAACGCACCATCAACTTCACCCAGTTCAGCATACATAAGGCACTCACGGACATCTTTTGCCATGACAAGCTTGCTTGTAAGCTGAGACGCGACACCCGATTTTGTCATTGCTGCCATTGCATATTCTCCTGCAGGAACGCTTTTCGGGCTTCCGATGGCAATCTTATCCAGTTTTGTGAGCTCCTTAATCGAGGTTACTTTTTTAGTTGTAGTACCTGCAAAAACAAGCGAGTTGTAGGTAAAGGTCTTTATGCTTGACGCATCGACGAGTTTTTTGTTGTTCAGATAATCCACCCATTCAGTGTTAGCTGAAATAATCAGGTCGGCGGGGCCACCATTTTCAATCTGACCGGCAAGTGTACCAGAAGGGCCAAAGTTTTTCAGAAAAACTGTACCAGGATGCTTTGCCGTATAGCTCGCAGTCAGCTCATTGATAACTTCTTTAAGGCTTGCAGCCACTGAAAGGTTCAGCTCGCTGGCCATAGCGGTCGTGGCCATCAAAAGGAAAGCGAAACATAACGCGGTGATCTTCTTCATTGCTTGAGTCATTGTTGTGTGCATGGTTGTTATTGTGTTGTATTGCTTTGCTATGTATTAGCAAAAGCGTTTTTTGATTTTATTCCGGATTCGTTATGTAATAAAATACATATCGATAGAAAAAACCAAGACATTTTTTTAAGAATAATGAACAAGGCAACGACTAAGCCACTTGCATTCTCACAACCCACCCTCCGTCATCCCGACACGCAGTTAGGGATCTCTTTTCTCAACTTATCCCGCCAATCCCTTCCTCTATAAATCCCATAACTCTTTGTATTTTAATCGTTACCAGGCAGCCTTTCCTCCACTCCCGATGTAAGGGTCAGGCTATACCCTGAAACAAAAGAGCTTTGCCTTATTAAATAAGGATTTATTTACTATTAACATAAAATATTAACCATAAAAAGACCATATCTATTAATTTTTTCGTATAAAAAAATGTTTTCCATTGTTGTTACATTTTTTTTGGTATCTTGCAGTTGCATTATATGCGCTTTTTTTTCTCGATCGCTATGCTATTTAGTATATAACGACCTTTACGCGAAGAGCATTACGATCTGATAAAAATTCTTCTTGAATGTTTCTCTCGGAATGTTCTGAACTGTAATTTTTTTAACCATCGTTATATCTAAATTAATATAACGAAACCTTTGAAATCCTTATGAAAAAAGTAGTTCTTCTTGCTTTTTTGCTTGCCATGTCTGAAACAGCGTTTGGTGCTGATGTTCCATTAGATTCCCCACCCATTGGAAAAAAAGTGTTTACAGCGGGAGAGATAACTGTAACCGGAGAAAAAGACAGTGCAAAGAATACTGTTTCTGCCGACGATATGGAGAAACTTGACAAGAAAAATATTGCCCAGGCGGTTAATGTCCTTCCTGGTGTCAATCTGGGTAATGCCGGTGCAAGGAATGAGGGTATGATCTATGTCAGGGGATTTGACATGCGCCAGGTTCCTCTCTATGTGGATGGCATACCACTCTATGTCCCCTACGACGGTTATATCGATCCTAACAGGTTTACAACATTTGATCTGTCGGAAATCATGGTTTCAAAAGGGTATTCCTCCGTGTTGTTTGGACCGAATACATTGGGCGGAGCTATAAATATGGTGAGCCGCAAACCGGAAGGTACATTCGAGGGGACCTTGAAGGAGGGAATTACGTTGGGTAATGGCCAGATTGCCTCAAAATTATCCTCACTGAATCTTGGCTCCAACCAGGGTACATGGTATGTCGAGAGCGCTCTTTCCCTTCTCGACAGCAAATTCTGGCCGCTGTCAGGTTCATATGTGCCAAATTCGAATGAAAATGGGGTTGAACGGGATAATTCAGCCGCCAAAGATTTAAAGGGATCAGTTAAAATCGGGTATACACCGAACAGCACTGACGAATACTCCATTACAGCCATCGGCCAGCATTCCAACAAAGGAGTTCCGGTTTATGCAGGATCGAATCCAACAAGTGCTGTCAGATACTGGAAATATACCGACTGGGATAAATCAAGCCTTTACTTTATCGGCAAGGAAGCACTCAGCAGCACCAGTTATCTTAAAACCAAGGCCTATTATGATAACTACTTCAATGTTATCGACAGTTATGATAACGCCACCTATACAACACAAACCTCCAAAAAGGCGTTTACCAGTGTCTACAATGACAAGACGTTTGGCGGATCGGTTGAATACGGTACAGAGCTGATAAAACACAATACCCTGAAACTTGCCATTCATGACAAGCACGATATGCACAGGGAATTCAATGTCGGCCAGACACCAAAGGAGTTTGAAGACAACACCCTTTCTTTTGCTGCAGAGAATACCTGGGCAGCGGCGGATAATATCAATGTGATTGCAGGTGTACGGCAGGATTTCCGCAATACCATAAAAGCTGAGGATCTGCAGAACAACAAGATCTCTTCATTTCCACTTGATGATAATTCCGCAACAAACTACCAGCTCGCTGTAGTCGATCATCTGGACAAGTATCAGGAGGTGACGGCATATATAGCCAAAACGACAAGGTTTCCAACCCTGAAAGACCGCTACTCCTATAAGCTTGGCAATGCTCTTCCAAATCCGGAATTGAAACCTGAACATAGCTGCAATTATGGATTAGACTATTCCATAAAACCCTATGAGCAACTGAAAATTCAGGCATCAGTTTACCAGAGCAAGCTTGTTGATGTTATCCAGCAGGTCAATAACATTGCCTATGTCAACAACATCTTGGTTTATCAGGAGCAGAATACCGGCAAGGCAACATTCACCGGTTTTGAATGTTCTGCAGACTGGAAGCCTGCTTCATGGCTTAAAGCTTTTGCCGGGTACAGCTATATCGACCGGAAAAACGATAGTGATCCAACGCTTTATTTCACCGATGTACCGAAAAACAAAATTTCAGGATATCTCCAGTTTGTCCTGAATAAAAGTACATGGGCAATGCTTGAAACTGAATACAATTCCAAGCGCTACAGCACAAGCGACGGGAAGTATACCGCAGGAGGTTATGGTCTGCTCAATTTGAGGGCAAGTACCACCCTGATCAGTTCTTTGTCGCTTCAGGCCTCAGTTGAAAATATCTTTGACCGGAACTATGCGGTGCTGGAAGGATATCCTGAACCTGGCCGTCAATATGTGCTGTCAATTGCATACTCGCTTTAATCAAAATTCGAGAAGTATACCGGAAGCATTCCTGAACCACAGGATTTCTTCCGGTGAATACTGTCATTCCTTTTCTTTGTTAACACTTTAATAAACTTACCATGAGAAATAAGAGATTATCAGGCTATATGAGGCTATTGATTGCCGCAACCATAACGGCTTTTCCGTTCGCTGCCGAGGCTAAGCCTGACAGTCAGGGATCTGCAACAGTAAAGGTTTCCGGACTGGTTGAAAACCCTTTTACTATCACAACATCTTCAGTAAAACAGTTGAAGATTGCTGAAGGGGAAAATGCTGCGATAGTCTGCGGTACCGGTGAAACTCGCAAAACCTTGAAAACATACAAAGGCGTCCTCCTGCGTGATATTCTTGATTCAGCTAAAGTTGTGATAGCTGATCCTCATCAGCGTGGTGAATACTTTGTTCTTGTACGCTCGACAGACAATTACAATGTTCTGTTTTCTTATAACGAAATTTATTCCGGGACAGCAGGAGACAGCACCTGGCTTATTTTTGAAGAGAACGGAAAATCAATTGATAAAGATGGCAGGTTTGTTGTTTTCAGTGCAAAAGACAAGGTTACCGGCCCCCGTCATGTCAAATGGGTTAACGCTATAGAGGTTTCAAAAGTGAGCTCATCAAAACCAGTTGAGACTTCAAAACCGATGGAGCAATGTCAATGACGTTTACATTCTAAAATCCGAGCCTGTTAACCCGTCGGATTTCCTTCAATCCAGCATCAACTCCCCTGCAGCTCTGCTGCGGGGGATGAATTCATATTGAAAAGAAGAGATCGGGCATGAGGCGTCCATCTGGTTTCAGAAAGCACACGACAAGTTTCTTGGCGTTGACCTGATAGCCCTGTTCGAAAAATTCAAGATTATCAATAACCTTCATAATCTGGCCAACTGGATGCCCTTGGAAAATACGTAGACAGTGAGTTTATTGCCCAGAAAACTCCTCAAGACGCCCCGAGAATTAGACGTAGCCGATGACGCCATATACCGCCGTACTCCCAACATCTCCCCAAAACCTCAATCAGCCCGGCGCTCTGCTGCTTCGCAGTTGAAGAGCATTGCTGAGACACCAAACTGTTTACAATTAATGGCTTCCGGTTACACTGCCGTCTCCTTTTAAGCAACATTTAAGGTCATCTTAATGACCCGTTAAGGTGCTTATGTGTATCGTAGCAATTATCAATCTTGATTTCGCTTTTGCGATTCAAGTGCCGTTTTCTTTTTTATCAATAATCACAAAAACGAGGTAACTAATGAAAAACTCTTTTCGCTTTCTTTTTATTGCGATACTTGGTTTGATGCTTGCAAATAATGCAGCATTTGCTGATACCAATGCCAAAAGCCTTTACTCAAGTGGTGAGGCTAAGTTCAAAGCAAAGGATTACAGTGGAGCCATTACGGACTTCACAAAGGCTCTGGACCTTAATCCAAAATATGCTGAAGCTTTTCTTAACCGAGGGTTTGCAAAGCGTTCCGCAGGCGATATTGAAGGAGCAAAGGTTGACTTTAAATCATCAATAGAGGTTGATCCAACCCCTAAAGATGCAGCAGCTTACTATCATAGGGCACAGGCAAAATCTGCTCTTGGCGATAACCAAGGTGCCTTGTCAGACTATAAAAGAGCTGCAGCTCATGGAGATACCAAGGCACAGGCATGGTTAAAAGATAATGGACACAAGCAATAAGGGGCGAACAGGCGACGCTTCAATCGTTTTCTGAGAGATCGTCAATACAATTATTCATCGGGTTCGTTGTTCCCTTCAACGAAGCCTTTTTTTTGCCTTTTAACCCCCTCGCATCAAAGTTCATTTCACTGTCATCCGGTTGGTAGTTACAACTATTGATCTTAATCGATTTATAAGGTTGTCTTAGGGTTGCTATAGTTAGCGTCAGTTATCTTATTCCCGATTGCTATGAATACGTAATGAAACTGAACTATGTGGAAATCTGTTCTTATACAACGTGGCGTACCGCTGACTGTATCCTATCTGCTGCTTATTGTTGCCGCTATATCGCTTGACTACCTTTTGCACGTTGCACATCTTGCATGGGTAGGGCGGTATATGGGATTTGCAGGCACTGCTTTTCTTGTTTTTTCTTTTGCCTATTCTGCCCGTAAAAGTAAAGTGATAAACAGTGGAACGCTGAAGTTTTTTCTCTGGCTTCATTGCAAGGCGGGATGGATCGGAACCCTGATGATTCTCATTCATTCAGGAATACATTTCAATGCCGTTCTTCCCTGGGCAGCGACAGCCTTCATGCTGATAGTCACAGGCAGCGGACATGTCGGACAATATCTGCTGAAAAAAGTACGGGATGAGGTGAAGATGAAAATCAAGCAGCTTGGTCTTGAAATGACTGATGTTAACCTTGATCGTCAACAATACTGGGATACTTTGACCGTCAAAACTCTTCAGAAATGGAGAACCATCCATATGCCTATGGTCTCCATACTGCTGGCATTGACCCTCATCCATATTCTGAGCATAACATTCTTTTTGAACTGGAGGTAATCTCTTGAAAGTACTACAGTTTGTTTTTATAGGAGCAACGGTAATTCTTGCCGCTCTGGCAGCTGCCTTCCCCGAAGTCCTTCTTAACCCAGGGCCGCTGATGAAAGGGCATCAGTCGTTGAAAAAAGAGTGTCTGAGTTGTCACACTCCCTTTGCAGGTGTTACTTCAGTGCAGTGTATCAGCTGCCATAAACAAAGTGATATCAGCGTCAGAAATGTCGCTGGCAGTTTGCTTCCAAAAGATACCACCAAGGTTCTTTTTCACAGAGGGGTCGGTGCCAACTCCTGCATCGACTGCCATACTGATCATAGAGGTATTGATGCAAAAAAAACACTCAAACCTTTCAAACATGAGTCGCTATCGCTTTTGCGGCAAAAAGAGTGCATAACCTGCCATGCACCTCAAAAACCAAAAGACAATCTGCATCTGAAAGTAACCGCAAGTTGTGCGGAGTGCCATGGTTCCAAGAAATGGAAGCCCGCAACCTTCAATCACAGCAAGTTGACAGCATCATCTGCGCAGCAGTGCATTACCTGCCACAAAGCTGACCTGCCAAAGGATAAACTGCACCTGAACATAACTGCGAGTTGTGCTGAGTGCCATGGCTCAAAAAAATGGAAGCCCGCAACCTTCAATCACAGCAGGTTTACAGCATCATCTGCGCAGCAGTGCATTACCTGCCACAAAGCTGACCTGCCAAAGGATAAACTGCACCTGAACATAACTGCGAGTTGTGCTGAGTGCCATGGTTCAAAAAAATGGAAACCTGCAACCTTCAATCACAGCAAGCTGACGGCATCATCAGCGCAGCAGTGCATTACCTGCCACAAAGCTGACCTGCCAAAAGATAAACTGCACATGAACATAACTGCGAGTTGTGCTGAGTGCCATGGTTCAAAAAAATGGAAACCTGCAACCTTCAATCACAGCAAGCTGACGGCATCATCTGGCAAGCAGTGTATTACCTGCCACAAATCCGATTTACCGAAAGACAATCTGCACCGGCTATCACAGGCTAACTGTGCTGCTTGCCATAGGACTACTGCATGGAAACCGGCAACCTTTGATCATAACAGGTATTTCAGGCTTGACGGCGATCACAGAGCCAGCTGCGTTACCTGCCATACTGAGCCCGGTAATTATAAAAAATATACCTGCTACAACTGCCATGAACATTCAGCTGCCCGTATTATCCGGAAGCATGAAAAAGAAGGAATATTCAATTATCAGAACTGCATGAAATGCCATCGCGATGGAAGTAAGGAAGGCGGAAAAAGGGAGGGCGATGATTAAAAGCCTTGAACAATAGGCTTTGCTTTTGCGCCTCAATATACTTTATTTTTATCATACAGTATTGTAAAGGGTTGTTGATAAAACCCACTTCATAACAGGCGCGTATGAAAAAAGCTATAATAATCGGTGCGACTTCAGGTATTGGAAAAGGGCTTGCCACATTGCTGGTCGAAAACGGTTACAAAGTTGGCATTACCGGAAGACGTTCGGAACTGCTGGATGAATTAAAACGGAAAAATCCCGATTCGTTTGTAACCAAGTCTTTTGATATAACTGACACTACATCGAGTGTTATAAAGTTAGAAGAATTGACGACAGAACTCGGCGGGCTTGACCTGCTTGTTATCAGTTCAGGGACTGGGGACTTGAATGAGCATTTGGACTTTGCCATTGAAAAGAGAACCATCGACACCAATGTGCTTGGTTTTACGTGTGTCGCTGACTGGGCGTTTAAGTACTTCGAACAACAAAAGGCCGGTCATTTAGTGGCAATCAGTTCTGTCGGTGGCCTTCGCGGCAGTAGGCAGGCACCATCTTACAATGCCTCAAAGGTCTTTCAGATTAATTATCTTGAAGCTCTGAGACAGAAAGCCACATTCCTCAACATACCCATAATAGTAACCGACATCAGACCGGGTTTTGTGGCAACTGATATGGCAAAAGGCGATGGTCAATTCTGGGTTGGAACTGTCGAAAAAGCGAGCAAGCAGATATTTGATGCTATCAGAAGTAAAAAGCCAATCGTTTACGTAACAAGGCGCTGGCGATTCATTGCAGCAATCCTAAAACGGATTCCAGGAATTCTTTATTGCAGAATGTAACGGTTTGGTCGCCTATATGCTCTCGCTGGCATCTGGCATATCACCACTAATCCTTTTCATGAAAAAGAGAATGCATTTTACGTTTATTTGATTTTCGATGAATGAATAACCAACCAAGACATTTTCATTTCTCAAGCTTTTTGACTCTCATATTGATCAGAGCCATACAGGTTGAGCTGCTTGCGATAAAAGGCAAAAGCCTCTTCCTGGCGGACAACGCCGAGTAACATATTGCTTTGATCATCAAGAACCGGCAGCATATTGAAATCGGTAATCTCAAAAAGCTTAAGCGCCTCGTCAAGTTTTGTTGTGTCATACAATACAGGAACATCCTTTTTAACGATGTCTTCAGCGATTAAACCAGCCAATGAATTTTCCTTAAGAAGGATTCGCATCTCATCGAGACTGATGATGCCTGAAAATTGACCATTATTATCGGTAACCAGAAAACTTGATTCAGGAGTATTGAAAAATGTATCGATCATGTTTGTAGCACTTTCCGAAACATTGAATGTCACATAATCTGTTTTCATGACTTCGGTGATACTGATATGCTCTGCTACCGAAATGGCAATACCATAGCCAACTCTGACTCCTTCTTTTTCCAGAACATAGGTTTCCATTGAGTGGCGGTAGGTAAGTCGCGCAATGAGAGAAGAGGTTACAGCTGCAAACATGATCGGCAGCACAATCTCATAGTTTCCGGTAACTTCGAACAGAATGAGGATTACCGTCAAAGGGGCTCTCATGATGCCTGCCGTCAAAGCGCCCATTCCGACAAGAGCGTATGCACCAGAGGTAGCTGTGATTTTTGGAAAAACCATGTGAACAATTTTTCCGAACATCCCGCCAAGCATGGCTCCCATTTTCATCGCAGGGGCAAACATGCCGCCTGATCCACCAGAACCAACAGTCAGAGCAGCAACAACCGGTTTGAAAAAATAGATACCGATCATATTGTGCCAACCTTCATTGCCGCGCACAGCATTATTGATTGCCTCGTATGAAAATCCATAGAGTTCGGGCAGCCACATGCAGATCACTCCACTCATTAAACCACCGATAGCCGGCATGGCCCATACAGGGATCTTCCATCGTTTTTCCATCCTCTGGAACCACTCTTCTATGGCATAGTACATCTTGATAAACATGACAGCTGAAAGACCGGCAAGAATGCCGAGAATACAATAGAAAAGCAGCTCGGTATTCGACACAAGTGAGTATTCAGGAACATTAAAGGTAGGTGAACTGCCGAGATAACTTCTGGACATTACCGTTCCAATAACAGCAGCAACCACAATGGGGCTGAAGGTTTTAACACTGAAATCCCCCAGGAGAACCTCAATGGCAAACATCACACCTCCGATTGGGGCATTGAAAACGGCTGCAAGGCCTGCTGCTGCTCCGCATCCGAGCAACGTTCTTGTTCGAGTAGCTGAAAATCGTAATAATTGTGCAACGGTTGACCCGATTGCAGCACCAACCTGGACAATCGGGGCTTCACGTCCGCCGCCACCGCCAGTGCCGATACTCAACACCGAGGTTAAACTTTTATGGAACCATAATTTCTTTTCAATAACCCCATCATTCTGTGCAACAGCCTTGATCACAGATGCTAAGCCATGTCCAGGCCGGGCTTTCACGACAAAAGCATTATAGAGCCCAACAAGCAGACCTCCCAAAGCAGGAATCAATGGGAGAATAAATGACCAGTATTTGTCTATAATCCTGGCTTTTCCAAATGAGTGAAGGCCAGTAAAACAGAAAGAGCTAAGTATCTTGATGGCATCGTGAAATATAACCGCCACATAGCCCGTCATAAGCCCGACAATAACTGCAACAAAAAGGAAAGGAATGTCCTGATTGAGGTTGAGCTGAACAAGAAGATAATCGAGCGTCAGGCGATACATCTGACTGGCATTCCCTTTGAAATACCTGCTACGCTTAAAAATAGTGTAGAAGTAGGCCTGAATCCTCCGGCTGGGACTTCCTTTTTTACGTTTTAATAGATTCATGGAGTTAACGTAAGAAAAACAATCGAAACCAAATAGGGTTGTAGTGTACTGATCTATACCTGAAGGTGAAGATCACGTTTATGTAAATACCCGGAAGTTTGTAGAGTTGAAGAACGAATGACTCAATATTTTCTTTACCGGCAGGTCACTATTTACTCTGAATCTAACAGGCTCCTATACATCAGACATCAAGTATCAATGTATATATTTTCAGTATGTTTGACGCTTAAAAAAAACTATCAGATGTGTTGGTATTTATTGCATGGTGTTATACTAAAGGAGCAACTCTTGGCATCACTCGAATCAGAACTTACATGCTGATACAGACAAATCTCCCTGAATGCACTCTTCGCTCATGGAAGCAGGAAGACAAGGCCTCCCTGGTTTACAATGCAAATAACCGACATGTCTGGCGAAACCTGACTGATGTTTTTCCGCATCCCTACACTCAGGCTGACGCAGAGTTCTGGATAACCTTTGCGAATAAAGCTGCACCAAGTATTCATCTTGCCATTGCTATTGACGGTTCAGCCGCAGGCGGGATCGGGATTATTGCCGGTGAGGGCATCGCTCGCCATACCGGCCAGTTCGGTTACTGGCTCGGTGAAGCACACTGGGGCAAAGGCATAGCCACCGCAGCTGCCCGCGCAATGGCCGCTCATGCACTCTCTGATTCGTTGTTCGAAAGGCTTGAAGCACCGGTGTTCGCCTGGAATTTTTCTTCTATGCGTGTGCTTGAAAAAGCAGGTTTTATTCGAGAAGGAGTTATGAAACGGAGTGTATTCAAAGACGGTCAGTTCACCGATAGTGTCATGTATGCGCTCATTAAAAATGCCTGATCCATCAAAACTAAACACCGCTTGAGCGATGGCTACATATGGATCGCTGTAACTTAGCCTCCGATTTTTTTCAACATCTGCATCAGCCATGAGCCGGATTTTGCTTTCAGCTCACTTTTGACTGGAAGCCCTTCCTTTTCCCAGCGAACAATCCCCTGCTGCATATTGACAGCTTTGCTGTATCCCTGATTCACAAGAAAACGGGTGGCCATCAAGCCTCGATTTCCAACATGACAGGCAATAATCACCTTACGGTCAACAGGTATTTCATGAAACCGCTTTTGTAACTCGCGTACTGGAATCAGGAGGATTTCGGAAACATCAAATGATTTTTTTGCAACTTCTCTGGGTTGACGTACATCGACAAGCAGTGCGCCTTTTTTAATCATAGCAAGGGCTTTCGTGGGACTGACTTCGTGGGCTGTATTCATGGTAACTTTTAATTTTTGCTTGTTATATCGTTCAGTTCATCGTAGTCAGGCAAGCACCAGGGCTTCGGGATCATTTAGAGTTTCCGGGTCATGTAAATAACAGCATTCATGACCTCTCCGTCTTCAAGGGTTGCATTGCCACCTTTTGGAGGCATCATTCCGGCTTTCCCATCATATCCCTCAATAGATTTCTTTACGATCATATCCATCCCCCCCTGGGCAATTCTTTCACTCCATGCTGCTTTATCTCCAGGTTTAGGCGCTCCTGCCACACCGGCATCATGGCAGCCTGCGCAGTTAGCCTCATAAACCTGCTTACCCAATGCAATTTTTTGTTCACCCAACGTTGCTTCTTTGTTGGTAGTTACTCCTTTGTTGACAGGTGCCTTTTCAGGGCTGCATGCTCCGAGAAAAGTAAGTCCAACAATCAAAAAAAACAGAAACGGTTTCATAATCAGACCTCTATGGCTTGGAGATTAAGCAGACGATTTATATAATGACTTTATACCTATACCGCGTATGGGTATAAAATGAAGAAATCACAGAAAAAAACCAACTGATTTTTGTTGTTTACTCATTCTCTTGGCGCAATTTTTAATAGGCCACTCCGTTTCTGTTGGTTTATTATGAGCATACGCCAATAGTGGATCGTTATTTTTACAGCAAACACTTTCACTCTTGTCCTATTATGAAAAGCGAAATGATTGTAACGTTTGGAGGCGGCAAGAAGGTGAATGCCGAGTTTAACGGGTTTACCATTCATACTGACCAGGCAAAATATGCCGGAGGAGAGGGTTCTGCCCCTGAGCCTTTTTCCCTTTTTCTTGCCTCAATCGGTACCTGTGCAGGTATCTTCGTCTTGTCCTTCTGCCAGCAGAGAGGCATCCCGACAGATGATATCCGGATTGTTCAGTCTCATACAGTCAATGAGTCTGGCAGAGGTATAGGAAAAATCGAGATTGCCATAGAGCTTCCACACGATTTCCCTGAAAAATACAAGGATGCCGTTATCAGTGCAGCTAATCTGTGTGCGGTAAAAAAGCATATACAGACACCCCCGGAATTTGTGGTAACAACTGTCACACGGTAACCATCATCTTTATCAATGAAAAAAGTATTGATTCTTGGTGGAGGCATTGGCGGTGTTGCTTCGGCAATTGCTTTTCGGAAACAGGGATTTGAGGTAGAGCTTGTTTCGGAACGGGACTATCTTTTTATCTATCCCCTTGCAATCTGGATACCGGTTGGAAGTATGCAATTCAAGGATGTTTCAATGCCACTGTCAAAACTGGCCCGCAAGCACGGCTTTTCACTCACCATCGACAAGGTTGTAGCTCTTGATAGCGACGACAAAACAATCACCCTTGAAAAAGCTGGTGTTCGTGACTCCCCTGCTCTTGTTGTTGTGGCTCTTGGAGCTTCGAAAATGAAACATGAAGGTATTGAGCATACCTCTTCCATTTGCGGCAAGCCGGAAGAGTCGCTGGTGCTAAAGGAAAAGATTGAAGCGCTGGTTGCACGGGGAAGCGGCAAGATTGCTTTAGGATTTGGAGGCAATCCAAAAGATGCAAGTGCTGTGCGTGGCGGACCGGGATTTGAACTCCTGTTCAACCTGCATCATCACCTTAAAAAACTTGGGATCCGCAAGAAATTTGAGTTAACCTTTTTTGCTCCAATGGCTGAGCCCGGTGCGCGAATGGGGAAAAAAGCACTTGCAGCCATGGCTACGATGTTTCATACCAAAAGCATTACAACCCGTTTCGGTAAAAAAATCAGCCATTTTGAAGCGGATGGAGTTGTATTTGAAGACCAGAGCATGCTTCAGAGTGACCTCACCATGTTTATTCCTGCCGGTGAAGGACAGGAAATAATCAGGAAATCAAACCTGCCTCAAAACAGCGCAGGGTTTATTTGTATTGACGATTACTGCCGGATAGAGGGAGTCAAAGGATGGTATGCTGTTGGCGATGCTGCAGCTCTTGAAGGTCCTGAATGGAAAGCAAAACAGGGGCACATTGCTGAATTAATGGCAAATAATGCTGCCGGCAATGCCGCAATAGAGCACCTGGGAAGGCAGGGTGCAATGAAAGGGTATCAGGCTCATTTGAATGTACTCTGTGTGATGGATATGGGTGATGGCGCAGGGTTTGTCTATAAAAACAGTGTCAGGGAGGTGTTTATCCCGTTGCCTGTTGTCGGTCACTGGCTGAAAAAGAGCTGGGGTCACTACTATAAACTATCCAAACTGTGGCTGTGAAAACCAGTCGGGTCGGCAGGCCTGCACACTGCCGCAGCAACCTTGATTATTCATTTGCAGGTATGATAACTTTTTACTCTTGACGCTATGACTGACACATGGAACAGTCCCGAAAAATTTAACCGGGAAGCTGCTCAATGGGATGAAAATCCTCAACGCAGAGCAGTTGCACTTGAAGTGACAAAAGCTATCATCGCAGCAATAAAACCTGAAAAGAGCATGCATGCCCTGGAATTTGGATGTGGTACAGGGTTGGTTACCATGGAAATCGCACCACTGGTGAAAACACTTTCGGCCATTGATACCTCCAGAGAAATGCTCTCTGTGCTTCTGGAAAAAATCAAAGCCTCAGGATTGTCAACCATTGAAACTATCTGCGCCGATCTTTCATCACCAACTGATACCGTTGGAACTGATAAAACCTTTGAGCTGATTTACAGCAGCATGACGCTTCACCATATAGATGATACTGCGGGGGTTTTAAACAGAATATCCAAGCTTCTTTCACCTGGAGGCATGTTGGCTCTGGCTGATCTCGACCTTGAAGACGGCCTGTTTCATGACGACCCCCTTGAAAAGGTTCATCACGGGTTTGACCGTAGGGTACTGGCTGAAATGCTGAAAGTGGCAGGATTGCAACCACTATCGTTTGAGACTATTTACACCTTCAACAAAACAAACAGATCAGGGAAAACGGCAGCCTATCCGATATTTCTGGTTACCGCCAGCAAAGCGATAGTATCACTACAGGTTTAACAGTTTCATTATGAATATCGATTGTCTTGTATTTACCGGCTTCTGCCCGCTTGCCAAAATCCACACGGCTGTTGGTATAGTAACCGGTCAAGCATTCAAATGACTCAGAAAATGTACAATGCAACCTGTAGTTCATACAAAAGTTGCTTTGTACATCTCTTCTTTTCGAGGGAAAAATCATTCACCCATTATAACTTGCAAGAGCTGTTCTTCCCCGGCTTTTCATTGCAGGCACAATTTTCGCCTGTCGAAATCTTCAGCACAGTGTAGAGTGGACAAAAACCTATAAACGCAGTCAAGAGCGGAACAAGCCCTACAGCTCCCCACCACGATTGATTGATGACACCTACTGCAATAACGGCTACTCCGATAACAATCCGGATTATTTTATCTATTTGCCCTACATTTTTTTGCATGAGCTCGATTTGTTTAAAAGGTGAGTGATGTTTGAGGATAACAAATACATATTTATTCAAGCAATAATACAACATCAACCAGTGATAAACAATTCACCCTGTAATCCCATGCTTTTGATCAGCGATACGATTCTAAGCACTATAAAACAGGATTATATTACCGATGAATTTAATTTTTAACTATCACAGAACTATATAAATAGCTAATTAACAATTGCGAATAATATGGCATTTGATTCAGCATAATTATTCACAATTGTTACCTGATATAGGCATATAACACCTTTTGAAATTATTAAAAATATCTTAGCTGCACCAAAAAAATCTCATTGTCAGCAATATTCAATGATGATATAAGCCTATAATACAAAACAACTTATAAATTATTTACATTTAAATATAAAAACATACCAATCAATAATTTGGCGCTTAATTGATTATTTCAGTACATTAAATAGATATATGAAACAGAAAAGAAATGTTCAGATTAATTTAATGATCTATTTAGCCATGAAACGATTATTGTTGATAATGGGTATGGGGTTTTCGTTCAATTCTGTCGCACAAGCGGGAACAGTTGCTTTGGATGGTAAAGCTATTTTTGACAAGAACTGCAGTGTCTGTCACTCCGTTATGCCGCCACCAAAAACCGCACCTCCTATTACTCCTCTCGCTTCTCACTACCATCAGAAATACTCGACAAAAAAAGATGGAGTTAATCATTTGGTCGCCTACCTGAAATCGCCAAACAAGGATAAAGCGATTGATCCTCAAGCCATTACAAGGTTTGGCCTTATGCCTGCTCAACCACTACCGGATGCAGAACTGAGAGCCGTAGCTGAATGGGTATGGGATCAGTACAACCCGAATATGGGTATGGGACGAGGTATGGGAATGGGTCAGGGTCAAGGAATGGGCATGGGTCGAGGTCGGGGAATGAATCAGTAGTAAGGGTTTGATAACACTTGCTACCATGAAAAGATTATTGTTTATCACCATAGCCGTGCTGTTCAATCCTGCAGCAATTGCAGCCAAAACCACTGAACAGCACGCAAGCTTTGACCATACCAGGCTTAATGCCACGACGCAGTGCATACGATGCCATAAACGTGATCAGCCGGATGACAATCTGCATATCCAGTCGAAGGCAAACTGCTATACTTGCCACACTACCAGGCATTGGAAGCCAACAACCACTGAACCATGAAAAAATCATTCAATTGGCGGGTTTTTATAAGCTTCGGACTTTTCATTGCGTTAGTCATGATGCTGATTTCAGGAGTGATTCTTTATATCTCTCCTCCAGGAAGGGTGGCAAACTGGACTGACTGGAGGATGATTGGTCTGACAAAAAGGGGGTGGCAACACCAGCATATAATCTTCGGGTTTGCCTTTTTAATCCTTTCTTTGTTTCACCTCTTTGTTATCAACTGGAAAGCATTTTTCTCCTACCTGAAATCAAAGACAAGCGAGGGGCTGAAAAGCCCTGGAGAACTGCTCACCATCATATTACTTTCTGTTTTTTTTGGAATAGGAACATACTATGGTATCCAACCCTTCCTGGCAGTCATCAAGTTTGGCGATGCAATTTCAGGCTCATGGGAACGGCAGGAAAAACAGGCCCCGGTTCCACATGCAGAACTCATGACCCTTACGCAACTTGCAGAGCAGCCAGGTCTTGGTGGTGATCCTGCCGCATTAAAAGCAAAGCTGGAAAAGGCCGGGTTAAAAGTTACCTCTCTTGATCAGACCCTGGCTGAAATAGCAACCTCAAATGGAAAGACTGCTGAACAAGTCTATGAAGTTATTGCTCCGGCAAAAAAAGAAGGGCACAAGTTACAGGGGCAGGGTTTCGGGAAAAAAACATTACAGGACATAGCCGATGAGGGTGGGGTTTCAGCAACTTCACTACAGCTTGCTTTACACCAGAAAGGAATAGAAGCAAAAATCGATACCCCGTTGAAATCCATTGCCGAAATCAACAAACTTGAAATGAACGAGCTTCGAAAAATACTGGAAACAATGATCAGCCGTTAAAGAGAAAAAAAACATCCGGACAGCGCTGAAGAAAAATGCACCCGACAACATTTTTTATCGGCAGCCCGGATGTGCGGAGGAAGATAACTGGACAAAAAATACTGAGGCGATGACAAGATTCGAACTTGTGAAAAAGAGTTTTGCAGACCCTTGGCTTAGACCACTCACCCACATCGCCTAAAAAACATCCGGGCAGCCCTGAAGATAAGATGCACACACACACCCTTAAGTCCCCACATGACTTCACAACAGATGCCCGGATGCCGGAGAAACACTTCGGCATACTGAAAAAACTGAGGCGATAACAAGATTCGAACTTGTGATACAGAGTTTTTAGAGACCCTTGGCTTAGACCACTCACCCATATCGCCATAAAAAAACATCCGGACAGCACTAATAACAAGATGCACACACACCCGTAAAGCCCCCACATGACTTTACAACTGCTGCCCGGATGCCGGAGAGAAACGTTAGAAGCTTACCGTTGCGTAGAGCTCTCCACGGAACAGATCGTTCGATGTTGAGAGACCTGCATCGGTCTTTGAACCAGAGGCACGGTACCTGATTGTCGGCTGCAGGGAGAAGGTTCCTTTATTTGAGTCCTGCACCTTAATGAGATACTGCGCCCAGACAAAGGTATTGTTGTACGTAGTAGCGCCTGCATTGTCTTTGGTTCTGTTGTAATCTATCCAGGCAAGAACCGGACCGGATTCACCTTTAACCCTGAAGATATAACCGCTATAATCAATCTTTGTCGTCGTCTTCGGAATGGTATTACTGTCTCCGGTATAGAATCCGCTGAGAGAAACTTTGGATTTCCCTGCAGGAATGAAGGCCTGAGTACCAAAGGAGTAAGGAGAACGACCATCGGCAAGATGAGTCAAGGTTATAAAGCCCTGTGGAACAATAGTTACATCACCAATATTGGTCTTATAGTTAGCAGTGAAACCGTACCCGTCGTTTAAAAGCCCTTTATCGGCAGTGGTTGTCGAAACGTTGTCAAAATTAACAACAACAGCATTAAAATCACCGTCACCGATCTTTGTGCCATAATTAAAACCCAATAGACGGTCAAAATGATTTGTGGAAATCGGAGTATCAACCGCATAGAGTTTTGTTCCTTGAGGGCCGGTACCTGGAATTGCATAAAGAGTCAGATCCAGAATAGGGTTGTCAAAACTACCGAGCGGAATACGACCGGCAACCCAATGGCTGCATGCATCGCCATGTCCAAAGTAAAACTGCGAGGCCGTTATCGAATATTGTTCCGTGTTGTTAGCAGTTGCCCCGGTAGTCCCTAAACCACGCCAGGCTCCAGCAACACCTTCGTCCTGAAACAATGCCTTAACAAAGTAGCCTTCGCCAAGATCAGCTGAAGGTTTCAGACGAACACGGTACTGGAAATACTGGTCTTCGGTCACTGTTCTGGCACCGGCAGTTGTTGTCGAATTACCGAAATCGTTTCTAAGACGCAAACCAACTTCACCATTGAGCGTTACTTCAGCCGAAGCCGGTGATGCGTATGAGAGAACTGCGAACATCGCAGCTAGTGAAAACATCTTTTTCATTTTACTGTACTCCTTTTTATTGGTTGTTGTGTAGTGTGTTATGTGTTCAGGAAAAAAATTTCATAAAAAAAGCCGGCTCTGATATTGAAAGCCGGCTTTGAAATATTCAGCCCCAATCAACAGGGCATCTATGTCATTAATCCGGGATCCGATATATCAGCATCCACAAAGAGACAACAACAGCATGATGACGTGCTGAAAAGTCCTTTATTGAATAAGTCTTGAGCATTCATACGAGTGTCATTTGTATTTCGATTGTTAACAATGAGGCTTTTATCTTGTTTATTTACAAGCATATACCATAAAAATACCATGAATATGGTATAGAAAACGACCGTATTCTGCTCAATTCAAGGGAAAAAAGGGGGAACGTGGCTGGCAGTCAGGGGGGAAACTTGTTTTCTGGTTTTCACTTGGTATTCATGGCAGTTTCAAGAAAAGAATAGCTATATTCAGTACTGAAAAAGGGATTAAATTAAGGCCTTAATCGACTACTTTTATGAAAACCATCCATATCTCAAGCGATATCATTCCTCTGGGTGAGTTTAAGGCAGGAATCTCTTCCTGCTTGAAAAAGGTTCAGGCTACAGGCCAGCCTTTGATCATTACCCAAAATGGCCGGCCGGCGGGAGTGCTTCTTTCGCCTGCTGAATATGATGCCCTGGCTTACCGTAAACAATTTACTGAATCGGTTGAACGCGGCTTGGCTGCAGCAGAATCAGGGGAAGTGTATGGAAAAGAGGAGGTAAAGAAGATCCTTGCCAAGAAAAAAAAGCTATAGCGGAATTGTGTTGAAGGAGATTACCGAATAATGGCTTTATTTTTCTTCTTTTTTTCGTCATAGAACAGTCGCGACCATTAACTATCTTTTTATTTATTACCCGATTTTTCGCCACACGAAAATATGAAGAGGATTAAGGAAAAATGAGAATTTATGTCGATACATCGGTTTTTGGCGGGGTGTTTGATAAAGAGTTTGCTGAACCGACAAAACATTTTTTTTTGCAAGTAGATGCTGGTCGATTTTCTATTGTCACCTCTGCTATTGTTGAAGCAGAGATAGAACCTGCGCCCGAGACAATCAGGGACTTTTTTACCCGCTATGAAACCGTCGCAGAAATTGCAACAATTACCCAAGAAATGCTTAATCTTCGGCAACAGTATATCAACTCAGGTGTTGTTACTCCAAAGTCCGCTGAAGATGCTTTGCATGTTGCAATTGCTACTGTTACGCAATGCAACCTTATTGTAAGTTGGAATTTCAAGCATATTGTCCATTTCGACAAAATTCCAAAATATAATGCGGTAAATACACTTAACGGCTACGGCCAGATTGGGATATATTCCCCGATGGAGGTTATTAATTATGACAGTGATGATTCGTGAACCTGAATGTGTCATATTGAAGCGACGTGGTGCTGAGCATGTTGCAAAATTAATCGCGAACATGACGCAACAAGAGCAACTGGAGTTTTGGCAGAAACGTACAAAAGCCATGTTAGTTCGCCAAAAGGAATCACAAAAGAAGAAACCAATTACCCAGAAGACACAACGTGTTTGATATTGTGCTAGCGTTTGCGGCTTTTTCTGATAGTCCGAGGGCTAATCTCAATCAATGTTGAGGCTTTTGGCATGAGAGCGTAACTTTAGTAAACGCTCGCCAGCGGCATTGAGGGTTTCGGGCTGTTTGGCAAAATGAAACCTTATCAGGTTATGAACGGGTTCACGGAAAAAACTTGATCCCGGCACTGCAGCCACACCTACCTTGCGTGCCAGCCATTCACAGAAGGAGAGGTCGTCGGTTACTCCAAACTCGCTGACGTCAACCATCACATAGTAAGCTCCCTGGGGAGTCGAATATGAGAGTCCGGCCTTGTCAAGCCAGCCGAGAAAAATATCCTTTTTGGCGGTGTAACTTGCCTGGATATCCCGATAATAGGAATCCGGAAACTCAAGCGCGGTAACGGCTGCTTGCTGAAGTGGGGCTGCTGCTCCGACTGTCAAAAAGTCATGCACCTTACGGATAGCATCAATAATTAGAGGCGCCGCCACCACCGTACCCAGGCGCCATCCAGTGATTGAGTATGTTTTTGAAAGCGAACTGCACGTTATTGTCCGCTCAAACATACCGGGCAACGTTGCTATGCTTATATGCACGTTTGGAGCGTACACAATATGCTCATAGACCTCGTCCGTAATGACAAATGCATCAAACTCACAGGCGAGAGCGGCAATGAGTTCCAGTTCACTCATTGTAAACACTTTGCCTGTCGGGTTGCCAGGATTGCAGAGAATCAATGCTTTTGGACGATGCTGTTCGAAAGCCTGCCGGAGTTCATCTGGATCAATGGCAAACTCGGGTGGACGCAACGGGACATAGACCGGAATGGCTCCGGTCAAGATGGTATCGGCGGTGTAATTTTCATAGAAGGGAGAGAAGATCACAACCTTGTCACCCGGATTGCATGCAGTCATCATGGCAGCCATCATCGCCTCCGTGCTGCCGCAGGTGACAACCACATTGGTTTCAGGGTCAATTGGAATACCCATGAATCGTGATTGTTTGCGCGAAAAAGCAGTCCGAAAATTCGGTGCACCCCACGTCACCGCATACTGATGCGGCCCCTCTCTCCCGGCTTTTGCAGCAGCAGCAAGCAGTGCTTCAGGAGGATTAAAATCAGGAAACCCCTGTGACAGATTGACAGCATCACAGGAGTTTGCCACACGGGTCATTCTCCGTATGATGGATTCTGTAAAATGGCTTGTGCGTTGACTTGTTTGGGGCACGTCTCTCTTGTTGAACGTTATAGTATTGAGCTACAGAGTGTGTTTCAGGAGGCTTATAAATTACGACCTTCAGTGAATAATCGCTTGTAATAAAATCCACTTGTGTAGAGAGCTGCTGCAGGATTGTGGGCAAGCAGCCTGTCCTTGGCAATGAGTGTGGTCACCGGGGCATCTGAATATTTGATAAAGAGCGAATCATGACCTACACATAATCCAATAATAACATTCAGATCTGTTTTTTGTTCGTTCAGCAGTCGGGCCTGCAGGATGGGATTACACATGGATTCATGACTCCCCTTCTGGATTTTAAACTCATCCTCAATTCCGATTTCGCTCTTGTCCACAGCGCCAATTTTGCAAATGACCGAGTAGGGCTCCAGTCCGTTAATTTTCAAAACCTTGACCAGAATTCTGGTTTCTTCTGAAAGACCTATACATGTTGCCAGTCCGATTTTTTTCGCTCCTATTCGATTTGCAAACGCAATAGTTTCCTCGACGCGGGTAAGCTGGCCATAATAGGTACCCTCAACCTCAGCGGAAGCCCTTGCTATCCGGGCATCGAGATCATCGCCACGGTATTGGCTCGTAATACCATCAAGCTCAGCGGGCTCAACCGCTTCGGTCAGACAGAAATCAGGATATTTCTTCTCCTCCCTGTAACAATTCGGCACACCGCAATCAGAACAACTGAGTGCCTTGCCTGCTGAATTCTTGTGCTGTTTCTTTAATGCCATCGAGATAGTCTTTTATTATTTAGCTCAAAACTGAATAGATGCAATATCCAACTTGTTCCGGTCATTATAAATACCGTAACCATAGCTTTTTTCAGGGAATTAATTATTGCATACCCAGAAGAAAAAAGAGCCATCTCGCATAAGGGATGGCTCTTTTTGGTTAATGTCGATATGAATTATGAAATGACGTCCAGAAATGCCATACTGGTACGACAAAATGTTAATAATCATACCAGAAAGAAGATCTTATGGCACATCGTATTACTGATACTTGCATTTTTTGCGGAGCCTGCGAACCAGAATGCCCTGTAAACGCTATTTCTCCCGGAGAGGATACCTATATCATCAATGAAGCGCTCTGTGTCGACTGCGTCGGCCATCATAGTGAACCAGCATGCGCTGCTGTATGCCCCGGGGAGAGCATTATAAAGGTGTAGATCAAAATATATAGCAGGAAATATACCGAACCATCAAGGCATCAGTATTGTCAGCACTGAGACATAGCTTCTTTTTTTATGGAAGCTCGCGGACTTTCTTTGCCTGCAATCGTTGCCCTTTATTGTCAAGTTCAAAATGCACTTTAGCATCCTGCTTGAGAATCTTGAAACGATGATGTGAATCAATGTTGGAATAGTGAACAAAAATGTCCTCTCCTCCCTCGGGATTAACGATAAAACCATAGCCTTTTTTATCGTTGAACCATTTGACTTTACTTTGTGCCATAGCTCATTCTGTTTAGTTATCTGGAAATCATAGAGCAACCTGCTTTTTCACAATTAAAAGTCATCAATAATAGCCGGTTTCGAAATACCTCTTATACGGCATTTTATATCCCGTAATTCGATTATTGATTTTGGGTTACGCGGGAACAAGCTGTACGCCAAGATGCAATGGAGTATGGTTTGCAAGGTTATCTCTTACAGGGCATCTATCCTCCACTGTTTCAAGCCACTTTTTAAGCTCAACATGCGTAGCATCAGTATCGGGAATCAAGTGTACCCGAAGACTCTGAAAACCTGCACGGTCGTCAGTTGACAATCCGAGCAGTCTTGCAGGATTGATATCTCCATCAACACTGATCTTCAGGGATTTAAGATTAATACCCTGTTCTTTGGCCACTAAATGCGCCACAACATTTAAGCACCCTGCAAAGCCTGCCAGCAAATACTCTACAGGATTTGCGCCATGATCAGTCCCCCCCAGCGTTGGCGGTTCATCAACGATGAAACTGAATGTTCGTGAATTTGCCACAAACTTGGTAGCGCTCTCGCTGGCCCCGTTTATCGAGAATGTCAGGTAATTGCTCATGTATGTGTTTCCTTTTTAGGTTAAAGAGGAAAAAAATTCCATTGGTGAGTGGATTGAGGTATCCCTCAAATAAATCTTTCAGGATTTCACCTCTTTAATATCCGACAGGGTCAACTCAAAGTAAATCCCGTTTATGAGGTAATACTTATACCGCAAAGAGAGTAGCCTTGGCGCGCTCGCAAGCGACATACCTTGTTTATGGTATTTTTATGGTATACGCTTGGAAGCCTTACCAATATTGAGCTTTATTACCAGTTGATCGTTAAACAATAAGAGAAGGAGAAAGCTGTGAGTCATGACTGGATAAAAAAATTTACGCTGTTCGGTGTGCTTTTTCTCACCTCCGGACTTCCGGTCACTCTGGCAGAGGCCGCAGGAAATGTTACTCTGCTGAATGTATCGTATGACCCTACGAGGGAACTCTATCAGAGTGAAAATGCTGCTTTTGCAAAGTACTGGTTACAGAAAACGGGCCAGACTGTGACAATCAACCAGTCACACGGCGGTTCCGGTAAACAGGCACGTGCCATTATTGACGGACTTGAAGCCGATGTGGTCACTCTTGCTCTTGCCAATGACATTGATGCCATTGCCGACAGCAAACTTCTCGATCCTGACTGGCAGAAAAGATTGCCCGATAACAGCACTCCATATACCTCTACAATCGTTTTTGTTGTACGCAAGGGAAATCCGAAACAGATCAGGAGCTGGGATGACGTTGTAAAGTCGGGTGTATCGGTTATAACACCAAACCCGAAAACCGGAGGAGGTGCCCGCTGGGTCTACCTGGCGGCATGGGGCTACAAACAAAAACAGACAAACTCAACTGATCAGGCTAAAAAATTTGTCAAGGCTTTATATAAAAATGTCCCGGTTCTTGACACGGGAGCCCGAGGTTCAACCCTTACCTTTACGCAAAGGGGTATTGGCGATGTTCTTCTGGCATGGGAAAATGAGGCTCACCTGATTCTTAAAGAGTTCGGATCGGATCAATATGAAATCGTTCTTCCCCCTGTCAGCATTCTGGCTGAGCCGCCTGTGGCTATTGTCGATAAAAACGTTGATAAACATGGCACCCGTAAGGCCGCTGAAGCCTATCTGAACTTCCTTTATACTCCGGAGGCACAGGACATTATCGCAAAAAACTCCTATCGACCGAGAAATGCTGCCGCACTGAAAAAATATGCAGCAAACTTCCCGAACATCAAGCTGTTTACTCTTAAGGAAGTATTCGGGAACTGGCGCAGTGCACAGAAAATACACTTCAGTGACGGTGGGGTGTTCGATCAGATTACTACTCCCTGAAGGACCAAAACATTACCAGCAGAACGGGGCAGAATAACTGTCCCGTTCTGCTTTGGTATCAAACTCGCCTCCTTTGCAAAATAATCCACTACAAGATAATCAGAACAGAGCCTCCAATGATCAGGAGTGCTCCCATAAGGATTTTCCATGTCAGAACCTCATGCAGGAACAACGCTGATAAAATGATTGCAATGGCAACGCTCATTTTATCGACAGGGGCAACCTGTGAAACCTTGCCCAACTGCAACGCTTTGAAATAGCAAATCCAGGACAAACCGGTAGCTACACCAGAAAGACCGAGAAACACCCAGTTGTTTTTTGAAAGGAGATGGATGCCATCTACCTCTTTGCGTGCAACAACAATCCCCCATGCAATACATAAAATAAATACCGTTCGTATCGCAGTCGCCAGATCGGAGTTAACCCCTTTTATGCCGATTTTTGCAAGTATGGCAGTAAAGGCAGCAAAGAGAGCCGATAATAACGCGTAGGTCCACCACATGGTTTCAGGAGGTTAAGATGCTTAGTGGAAAAATGGATAGAACAGAATCCTAAATTGCCAACCCTTTGAACTGGCTCATGTAGAGATCATAATAAACCCCCTCCTGATCAAGAAGTTCCTGATGTGTTCCCTTTTCGGCTATGGTTCCTTTGTCGATAACGAGCACCTGATCAGCTTCGCGAATGGTACTGAGCCGATGGGCAATGACAAAGCTTGTCCGTCCCTTCATCAGTGTCAATAACGCTTTCTGTATACGAAGCTCGGTTCTGGTATCGACACTGCTTGTTGCTTCGTCAAGAATCAATATCTCAGGATTTGCAAGAATAACTCTGGTTATGGCAAGCAACTGCCGTTGCCCCTGGCTCAAATTCCCTGCCCGTTCCGACAGTATGGTATTATACCCCTCTGGAAGCTGGCGGATAAACTCATCTGCTTCGGCAAGTTTTGCTGCTTGATGACATTCTGCATCTGTTGCATCAAGTCGGCCAAAACGGATATTTTCAAGAACAGTACCGGAGAATAGAAAGGTATCCTGCAGCACCAGTCCAATTTTTCGACGCAAGTCAGCTTTGCTGTAATCGCGGATATCCTTTCCTGCTATAGTGATGACGCCACTGCTTATCTCATAAAAACGGGTCAGAAGATTGATAATTGTGGTTTTTCCAGCCCCTGTAGGACCTACCAAAGCAATGGTTTTACCTGGTGCGGCATCGAATGTCATATCTTTGACCACGGAAATACCTTTCTTATAGCCAAACCTCACATGATCGAAACGTATTATTCCGGAGATAGTTGATGATTCTGTATTAACCGGTGCATCAACTTCTGATGGAATATCAAGAATTTCAAATATTCTTTCACTCCCTGCAAGCGCTGCCTGAATGATGTTATACATATTCGCAAGCTGGCGAAGGGGCTGAATAAAATTCTGTCCATAGATAATAAATGTTGCAATAACCCCGACAGTAACCATACCTTTGAGTGCTATCCATCCACCAACGAATGCAATAACAATGACAAAAAGGTTCCCAAGAACGTTAGTTAACGGCATGAGCATCATTGCGTAGCTATTTGCATAGACTGCAGCCTTAAAAACCTTATCATTCTGACTCTGAAACCGCTCAATCACCTCTTCATTACGCCGGAATGCCTTGATCACTTTCAGACCACTGATAGACTCTTCCATGACACCATACATTTCGCCAAGCTGTTTTTGAAGCTCCCGGAACCCTTTGCGTGTATTACGTGCGACAAACTGTGTAAACCAGAGCATGACTGGAATAACAAGCAGCGCGCTTAAAGCCAGCCATAAGTTCAGCAGAAACATAGCCACCATGATACCAAGCAGAGAAAGAACACTGGCAACCAGGGAGGTAACATTCTGGGAGATCGCCTGATTGATTGCGTCAGTATCGTTCGTCAGCCTGCTCATCAAACTCCCTGGCGAAGTATGATCAAAATAACTGACAGGTAAGGTCTGTATGTGCGTAAAGAGATCTCCGCTCAACTGCTTAAGGGCAGTTTGAGAGACCTTAGCCATAATCCAGCCTGATATCAACTGAAACAGGTTATAGATTAAATAAACCAAGAGCATCAACAACGATATTCTTTCAAGCCCCGCAATATTTTTTTCAACCATGAAACGATCTATTGCCAGCCCGATAAGGTAAGGCCCGGACAACCCAAGTAAAGAATAGAGTACTACCAAAATGGCAACTGCCAATAATTGAGGCCTGAAGGGCAAGAGATATCCAAGCAATCGATGAACAGCTGTAGCCGAGTTCTTCGGTTTTTCAATTTTGCCAGGTTGAACGGTATTGCCGATCCCTATATGTTTGTTGTTGTCTAGCCCACTCTGCTGGTAACGACTCATCGCAACACCCCTCTCTCCGATACCGTACTGACTTTATCTTGTGACTTATCACAACCCAGCTGTGAATCATAAATTTCGCGGTAGACCTTACAACTCTGCATAAGCTGAGCATGGCTACCTTCTCCAACAATACGACCTTTGTCAAGTACTATGATCTTGTCGGCATTCAGTACCGAACTTATGCGCTGAGCAACAATAAGGATGGTGCAGTTTGTATATTTTGCAGCCAGAGCATCTTGTATTCTGGTTTCGGTGTCAATATCAACCGCGCTTGTGCTATCATCAAAAATCAGTATCTGACGGGATGCAAGCATCGCCCGAGCAATGGCAATACGCTGTTTCTGACCCCCGGAAAGATTAACACCACGCTCTTCAACCCTTGTATCATACCCATGCTGCAGGCTGAGAATAAAATCATGAGCCTGGGCAACTTTAGCCGCCTGTATTACTTCTTCATGACTTGCTGTGGGTACACCATATCGAATATTGTCAAGAATAGTGCCTGAAAAGAGAATAGTTTCCTGAGGAACAATTGAGATTCTCCGAAGCAGTGAGTCCTGTGTTACCTCTCTGATATCTATCCCATCAATCAGGATTCTGCCTGATGAAAGATCGTAAAACCTGGGGATGAGGTTGACAAGCGTTGATTTTCCAGCTCCTGTGGCTCCAAGGATGGCAAGAGTCTTTCCTGGTTCAACTGTAAAACTGATATCATCAAGGAGCATACCACCGCCAGCATTTCTATAACGGAAAGAAACACTCTCGAAAACAATCCCTCCTCGGGTATGCTCAAACATATCTTTCGCAACAGCATCGTCCTGAATATCCGGGATAATATCAAGGACTTCGACAACGCGCTTCGATGACGCGATACCGGCGGCCAAAACATTCGTCAAATTCGCCATAAAGATCATCGGGGCCATGGTTGTCAGAAGATAATTCGTAAACGCAACAACCTGTCCTATCGTAAGCTCGCCCCGAATAGTATTGAGGCCACCAACCCAAATAACAAGAACCATACCTGTGTTAATACACATGGTCAATATCGGTGGCATACTCGCCATAAATTTCATTACACTTATTGAGTCTCTTGTAAACGCCTGATTAGTCTTGTTAAACCGCAAGAACTCAAAGTCAGCCCTGACAAATGCCTTGATCAAGCGAATACCCGCAATATTTTCCTGCAAAACTGTATTGAGCCTGTCGAGCTGTTGTTGAACAGCACACCACAGCGGCTCCATTTTTACAACAAAAAATATGATGAGAACTGCTGTTATAAGAAGTAACGGGAACATAGAGAGTGAAAGGCTGATACTGGTTCTGATCATCAGGATAAGACTGCCAATCAGCAGCAAAAAAGAGCGTGTACCAATTCGCAGGGAAAACTGGGCAACACGCTGAACCGCTGAAATATCGCTGGATAGACGAACCATAAGCTGACCGGTATTCATGCGGTCAATATTGCCAAAAGAAAAAGATTGGATTTTTAGAAACAAGGCTTCACGAATATCCCGCGCAACACACTCACCGACTCTAACTGATAAAATGTGTGACCAGATGGCAAACAGAACGCTCAATAATGTTATGCCAAGCATAATACATCCCGTTGTCACAACTATGTGCTGATTATGCTTATGAACACCCTGATCGATGATTTTCTGAATCAGACGAGGGATGCTCAAATCCATTGCAACGACTGCTATCAATAATAAAAGCGAGATAAACGACTGTTTCCAATAAGGTTTGAGAAAATAGCCAAGCCTGAAAATATTATACATACCTCTCAGGCTCCTTAGGTTTATCAATGCTCATACAGTAAGAAGAATGCGTAGAAAAGATCACCCGGTTGATGTTAAACAATAACTCTCTGCCAGATTCAGAAAAGAAAAAGCAACTCATATACTCCTGGACTTAATTTTTGGAACTCTTCTTATTGATACAGCCCCAAAGTTTAGCTGAGGATTTTGTTGTCTATTTATGTATCGGAATTTCGAAATAATGCTTCAGGTATTTAACCTGAGCGATAAAGAGGCGTTTCAGGAGAGCTATAGACCTGATGTCAGATGGAGTAAATAAACGGGTGTTCAACTCCTAAATGAAACTCTTCCAATATTTCAGATTTTATCTGCATAAATTCATAACTACTCCTGTCACGTGGTCTTGTAAATGGTATATCAATTATCTTTTTAATAACACCAGGCCGGGAAGACATAATAACAACCTTGTCTCCAAGGTATATTGCTTCTTCAACATCATGTGTGACCAAAATCATGGTGATTTTTTCAAAGAGCCATATACGCTCAAGCTCTTTTTGCATATGCATTCTGGTCATGGCATCCAGAGAACCAAGAGGTTCGTCCAGAAGAAGTATTTCAGGTTTGTTCGCCAAGGCTCTGGCAATTGCAGCTCTCTGGGCCATGCCACCTGACAACTGACAAGGATAAGCACTCTTAAAGCCGTTAAGGCCAACAAGCTTGAGATGTTCATCAACAATAACCTCCGTCTCCTTCCGACTTTTCCCATCCAGTCCGAATGCTACATTCTCTCCCACTGTCAGCCAGGGAAGTAGGCGGTGATCCTGAAAAACTATTCCCCTGTTTATCCCCGGGCCTTCTATTTGTTCTCCGTCTATCAACGCATCACCTTCATAATTGGTCTCCAGCCCTAATACTATGCGCAGCAGCGTTGTCTTTCCGCACCCACTTGAACCGATAATGG
Organism: Chlorobium sp.; assembly: GCA_005843825.1. Lineage (GTDB taxonomy): Bacteria > Bacteroidota > Chlorobiia > Chlorobiales > Chlorobiaceae > Chlorobium. Next base: position 8,063 of record SZXX01000025.1, on the reverse strand, counting down.
ATACAAAATTTCCTGGAGGAATAGTGATGTTAATATCATTCAGTACTTGTAATGGATTGTTATCGACAATAAAGCTTTTGCTTAAATTTTTGATCTCAAGAATACCCTTCCCGATTGACATCTTATTTCCTTTGAATTTAAAGTTCCTGGTGAATGCTCCTTCCACGTTCCACTACTTTCGCTAATTTCTCAATCATCATTGTCATAATGAAGCCAAGCAAAGCAACCGTGATAATCCCCACTAATACTTGTTCCATATTGCATGTCTCACGCCCATTTGAGATCAGTCGACCAATACCAACAGGTGTTTCAATAAGCAGTTCTGCTGCCACCAGAATTACCCACGACATTCCAAGACTGAGGGTAATACCTGTTATGATAGAAGGCAATGCCGCCGGTATAATAACACGTCTTATAAGCTTTAATCTTTTATACCCATAGACTGAGGCAAGCTCGATATACTCACTGGGCACATTCCTGACACCAGTGAACGTATTCAGGGCCATTGGATAAAAAGCACTTATGGCGATAACGAGAATGCGAGGCAGTTCACTCATTCCAAACCACATGACGATCAATGGGATCCAACCTATCATCGGCACCTGCCGTAAGGCATGAAAAAAAGGAGCAAATATTTTTTCGCCTGTTCTTGACAACCCTATCAGCAAACCAAACGAAAACCCGGCAGCAATACCAATTAGAAATCCGCTCATTACCCTTCTTAAGCTGATCACAATATGAAGCATCAAGCGCTCTTCGGAGAAAAGACTCAAAAATATCTTAATGACATTTTTGGGTAAGGGCAGAATGTGGGGTGAAACATAACCTGTTGATGTAATTAATTGCCAAAACAAGATCAACAGTACTGGAAGTGTGATACTAACCAGCATTGCTTTTCCTTTGCTGGTGATATTTTTCGTCGTCACGCCATTCTCCCATCAAAGGAGACACGCCAGCGCAAGACCCTTTTTTCAATTATCTGGAGAATAATGTTCATGGTAAAACCAATAATGCCAATGACAAACAGCCCAGCCATAACAATATCGATCTGGAACAATTGACGCGCCCAGACCATCATATAGCCCACGCCAGATTCAGAACCGAAAAGCTCAGCTCCAACCACAAACATCCATGATAATCCAAGACTATGACGCACGCCTGTTATTATCGAAGGTAAAGCACCGGGAAGGATAACCTTGGTCAGGTAACGAAAGCTTTTGTAATTGAAAACACGGGCCAATTCTCGATATTTTTTCGGAACACCACTCACGCCTTGATAGGTATTAAAAACCATGGGGAAAAATGCCCCGATCGATATGAATACAACTTTAGAAACTTCATCTATACCAAACCATAATATTATCAAAGGCATCAAAGCAAACTGTGGCACCTGTTTGCATGCTTTTATCAATGGCCCTACGAATCTATCCAACAATGATGAAAGCCCCATTAACAGTCCAAGAAAAAAACCGGTGGAAGCTCCGAGCAGAAAACCAGAAAGTACCCGTTTCAAACTGGATATGATGTTGTTGGTGAGGTCACCCGTTCGGGCAAGATCAACAAGTGTATTCATTACGGTTAACGGGGGCACAAGAATCATTTCGGAAAATAGTTGCAGCGATACTGCACTCTGCCAGGCAACCAGCACAAGAAGAGGTACAATAAATGCAAGAAGTTTATCCTTCCATTCAAATCGTTTTAATAGTGATTTACTCATAATCTTTATACAGCGAAAAAATCGTGTTCATGACAATCATTTCCCGAAAAACCCAAAGAAGGGTCTTTCGGGGATTTAGCCTGATATGTTATACCATTTCTATGAATGCTTCGACGCGATTGGTCGACTGTTCGGTTGCTTCAGATCGTCCTAATTCTCCAACTTCAACAAATGTCGTGGGTACCCCAGTCTTCTCTCGAATGATATCCGAGATCATACGAGCCACGCCACTCTGATAATTGCAGCCCCATTGGTACATGAAAATAACGCCGCTGGCACGGGAACGCCTTACCTGTTCAGCTGTCCATTCAGCCCGCTTCTCTGTACGCTGTTCATAAGGATACTCCAGCATGGATTTGGCAATATTGAGGTACGGATTTCCCTCTTCTTCAACAAGCACTGAAATGCAGCTCCAATTGTCATCCCGACCAACAAAAACAGCGCCCGCAGTTTCCGCATGGTGGGCATTCGGTCCAACACATGAACCACAAATGTACAGGCGTTTGGCATCATCAGGCACGCCGTAACCCTTGACGTTATTCTTTACCCGCTCTTCTATTTCTTGTTTGCTTTGCTCCAACAGGTCAACCGAAGCAACAGGATCACCCAAGAAATCGTTAGCAAGGAACGCTATAGCAAAGAAATCAGTGCTATTAATCGGCGGGTTTTCAGCATTCCACCATAATTCAGCAATCTCATTAGCGATTTTACGGCCACGGTTTTCAAGTCTTATTTCATCAAAGATTACTTCATCAGTAATCTTTCTGCCGGAAAGTGCAGCGATTTTTGTAATGAGTTCTTTCAGTTCAACTTCGATATATTCTGCTGCCCACGGCTTGTTTTCATGATCGACAGGATAATCGACCATATAACGCGGAATATCGTGCTCTCTGTTGCGATGTGTTTCAACCAGAAACGCCATATCAGAACAGCGGAGGCAAAGAAAAGGAGCAATAAGGTCTATAGGCACAACCTTATTGTCGATCGCAGCATGCGCCGAAATCTGATTACAGGCGTCAATACTGATTTTGCGCCGTCCCGATTCCAGAATATTGATACCTCGTGTTTCTGACTGACGAAGGTTAAGCCCCTCTTCCATACTTTGTGCCCATTGCATTACTAATCCAGGACGCACAGGAATCGCTCCTGCAGCGTAGTAAGCGTCCATTGCCTGACCTCCCTGAACAAGAACCGTAGGAGTACCTGCAGCATGTTCTTTCAATAACCTGTCTTTAAAGGTAAGGGTCAGGTAAGCCCTTTTAATACCCGACAAGAAATGAACGTCATCAGAAAATCGGCCGATGTTATTTGCATTAGCATCGAAAGCATACGGAAACCGCCTTGGAGCCTCTTCAGTCATGAACTCCCAGATCTCGGCTGAACTCACCGTTGTACCATTCTTGAATTTCAGACCTTTGGTCGATATAAATTTATCCTTAATCTCTTCTGGATATTTAAACAGTTTACTATTAGGCATTATATGTCTCCATTTGATTTACTAAACGAGTTCAGCGATTTCTTTCTTGTTCTTGATCATTTCAACGAAAGCTTCCACTCTGGTGCGAATTGCTTCAAAATCAGAGCCTGAATATTCTGTATGGATTTCCAGAAAAGGCACATTTTTCAGAACATCCTTTGTTTCCCCTGCTTTAAAAGTGAACGCATCGCAATAGCGCAGAGTATGATAGATCACCCCGTCTGCGTTGAACTGCTGTATCTGATGCTTCAAATTTGCTAACCTGCCGTCAGTGGGAAGATCAAGATATGGCAGTGAGGCGTGCGGGATCCTGTCGAGATAGGCATCAGCAACACCAAAAGGTGTCGGCTCTTTGATTTCAAGATTAAGGAAAAAATTGAGCCCGGACCACAAGTCATCACCAACTATGCGCCCGCCCAATTGCTCGATAATATCAATGAGCTTAGTATCGCCGGGTGGAATAAGGCTTCCTGAAAGGAATACCCTTGCTTCTATCGCCTGATTTTCTTGAGGCTCTGAGGTTTTCTCTTCAACTTCCTTTATCAGTTCCTGCAAAAGTTCCAGATATCTCAACCGGTCCAGATTATAACCAGCATTGATTACAGCGGACACGTCCCGCCAGCTTAAGGGTGCATTATCCTTGCTTTGATAGCTGTAGAGTGTCTTGATAGCTTCCCTGATCCCGTCATAGATATTGATCGCTTCCTGAAGCTTTGACTGTTCCAGACTAACACCGGCAAACAGTTCAAGTTTTTTTGTAAAGTGCTCTACTTCCTTCCTGAAATACTCGTGACCTTCTTTTGTTGCAAAATTGCGCGGAACTCCCAGGACAACCGTTTTATAGTCGAAATAGAAATTAATAAGTTCTTCCAGGCGATAGAGCTGAATGCATGTTGCATCAATCGCCACAAGATCCAGTTGCTTGATGTACGGATCAGTTTTCTCTGCAAATTGGCCAAGAACCTGACGAACAAATACGCAATTTTTGGTCGATATGTGGCGTGCGCCGACCTCCACTAATCTTCCGTCACCACCCTGTCCCACCCGGATTGGTATCAATCCAAGTGCATAGATAATCTCTTCCGGTATGTTATAGGCAAGCCAACCGACTATTTTTTTCCCTTGTTTGCGCAGTTGCTCAAGTTCTGCAGGACGACTTGTGAGAGCCGCGGTTATTTTTTCAAGCGTCTTTAAGCCCATAATCCCTCCTTTTTGGAAAAGCTGCGCGCAAGAACTGCGGCGCCTAAAGCTCCGATAAGCTGAGGATCAATTTCAGGCTTGACAATAGTGACTTTTAGAGCTTCTTCGATTGCATTTTTCATACCAATATTTTTTGCAACTCCACCGGAAAAAAAGACATCGCTTTCAATACCCACTCTTGAGAAAAGTCCGGCAATGCGATTTGCAATCGAGTGATGAATACCACTCAGAATATTTTCAGGTTTCTCCCCTCTTGCGACAAGGGATATCGTCTCCGACTCGGCAAAAACCGTACAGGTACTACTCATCGGGACAGTGTCCGTAGCAGCCAGAGCTATAGCACCAAGATCTTCAAGTCTAACTTTAAAGACACCGGCCATTACTTCCAGAAAACGACCAGTACCTGCAGCACATTTATCATTCATAGCGAAATCGATTACGGCTCCATCCTTGTCAATCCTGATTGCTTTACAATCCTGGCCACCCATGTCAATGATCGTCCGAACAGTAGGATGCAGGTAATTTGTGCCTTTTGCGTGGCAGGTAATTTCAGTTACTGCCTTATTTGCATAAGGTGCAGAAACGCGACCATAACCAGTTCCAACGATATAGGTTAGATCTTCCTTTTTCAGTCCGGCAGTCTCAAGTGCCAGGTTCAAGGCATTCAATCCGCTTTCTACAGAGTTAACCCCGCTCGGTACCAATCCAGTAGCAAAGATCTCCCCATCCTGCAGAATCACTGATTTCGCGGCAAGCGAACCCACATCAACACCCGCAAAAAAATTTTTGTTTAACGACATTAAATTCTCCAATTCTTATGTTATTGAAACTTTACCATGATTAATCCAGTGGATAAAAAAGAGCGTAACATATTGGTTCGCTCCTTTTTATGCGACCCTGAAATCCGTCACTTCTTTTACTCTTTACTTAATGGTGTCCAATAGTTCTGAAGGCCAAGTTCTTTCAATGCCGCCTCTGCGAAACTCTTGTCAATCCATGTATCTACATCGAATTTTTTTCTGATCAACCCACGTGAAAATGCAAAATCAACTATTTCCTTGTATTGGTTCACTGTCGATTGATCTGCCAATGGGGAATACTTAGCCGTCAAATCCTGACCGGCAAAATCCTCTTTGGTAACTTTATATCCACTACCTGTTTTGAGTGCGAGCTGGATTAAAGCCTCTCTATTCTTTTCCTGTGAAGCCCAATGAGCTGCTTTGATTTTAGCCTTAACAACTCTTTTTGTGAATTCAGGATACTTTCTGGCAAAATCTTCTGACACAAGCAGGCCACTCCGACCACGCCATTTCTGAGGATCTTTCCGTGTATCGTAAATCAATTTGGCTAATCCCTGGTCTACAAGGGGGCGATCAGGCAGGCCTGCAAATGCATCAACGCTACCGGCAGCAATTGCATTTTGTGCATCTGAAGTACTTAGATTGACCAGTTTTACATCCTTCTCAGTCAACCCATTAGCTTCAAGTACCCTATTAAGAGTGAGATGAAGATAAGTGCCTTTCGTCACTGCTATTTTTTTCCCTTTAAGATCTTTGACAGAACTGATCTTCGACTGTGGAGTCGCAATGATGTAAATATTGCTGCCTTTGTTCGTAGGAAGAATGTATTTGGTTTTCAATCCGCCAGCTTTTCCTACAACAATCGGAAGATCACCGTAATCCCCAAAATCGAGTAAACCAGCAGCAAAAGCTTCATTCAAGCCCGGCCCTGTAGCCGTGTAATAGGTTCTCTCTATACGTACGCCATCATTTCTGAATTCATTTACTAATAACGCCTGAACGTCAACGACACCATCAGTACCTGCTGCGTATGGTTTTCCAAAAGCATTACCAACAGACCCATAACGAATAACTTTTGGTTTTTCTTCTGCGTGAGCAATTAGACCTGTAAACAGCAGTGCTGCGACAGGTAAAACAGTGAGCCATTTCTTCATTTTATATCTCCTTTTAATTTTTGTAGTTAGAATCCGTATTGAAATTGCAGCTGCAGCTGATTGTTTTTAGAACTGGTACTGGCTGTTTTTATATCGCTCACATTGTAGTTAAGCTGGAATTTGGTCGTTGGTGCAAAGAACCAGTTGAAGCCATAAGTGACCACAGAGGTTTTAGTTCCTGCGCCAGATGTGTCTGAGTTATAATGATCAAAGCGAACAAATGGCTGATAGGTCGTAGGCCACCAATCATCGTGCCGAGACTGGTTATCGTAATTCTTCAGGAACTGCTCACCGAAATTATAAAAGAGTGTTACAGTTGATCCTGAACTATATGTTGTCTTTATAACTTCATTAGCAAGTGTATTCCCGGAGAGAATACTGTCGCTCTTGCCAGAAACATATTCCGCCGTAATCCCGATTGGATTACTTACAGGCACATACGCTAAATCAACCCCGTACCGCTTTTTGGAACCCACTTGAGTAACTCCGCCTGTGGTTGGGGAGGCAAGAGTCGGTTCTCCCGAGTATATTGAAGTCCCCAGGGATAGACCTCGCCAGATAGAGTTATAGTCGACGGGAGCATTAAGAACTATCCTGCCTACAACATCCTTTTCCGAGTTGCTATCCAGCGCATTCTGACCACTACCGTTAAAAACTCCAAACGCGTATTGGATAAATGGATTACGATAATTATATCCTACGTCTACAGAAGGGAAAAGATCTCCTCGTAACTGAATACCGATATCCCTGGCTGCAAGGTTAAATCCGCCCGGGCCGGCAAACGTCGCTAAATTTACCGTTGGTGTAAAAGCCTCGAGCACTTGCGGTTCAAGGCCGAAGGGGATTTTTTGTTGCCCAAACTGGACATACATATAAGCTTTTTCAATATCGAGAGACTGAAGAATAGAGTACTGCAGATAAACATCCGTTGCCTGTAAATTGTATGATGTTGCACCTGAGGCTGCAAAACTTACGACGTAATCTACGTTTCTACCTTCCTCATAATCCCTCTTCAAATTCCCCCTGAACGAAAGAACCACTTGATTGAATACAAAACCGTTTGAATAAGGAAGAGTATTCTGGTTGGAACTATATGTCACATCATTGTAACGATTCTGAAAAATACCGTTAATTTGTAGTGACCGGGTTGTACTGGGAATATTGTTTGTAAGCTGATAATTCAACTTATCATTAACAACTGCCAATTCTGACCTGACGCCTTCTAATTCTTCCCTTGTTACAGGCCGAGCGGGTTCAAGAGTTTCTGAAGACACTGGATTTTCCTCTCCTACCGTACTACTTCCGGGTTGAGTATTCTGCGGCTCCGTATTTGGCCCCTTGGCTGCGTGTACATTAGCATTTCCAATTAACAAGCCTCCAAGAACAAGTATTATCAATTTTATTTTACTCATTGTATATATTTTATGATTTTGAATTATGGACACAAAAAAAGCCAACTCTCCGAGAAAAAGAATTGGCTTAATAATAAACTTGCTCATTTGATCAAGTACTACATAGGCACCAAAACATTTATATCAGAATATTTTTTACATCGACAACAACAGCAGATATTTAACATAATACTTGATTTAAAAGTGAAGGCTTAATTTTGATATTATTTGCTGCTTATAAAACCAAATTATTAACATAAAACCAAACCGATTATTAAAAATACCTTAAATACGGTATGCAGTTTGAAGTGGACCCCACTCTGT
>SZXX01000041.1 GCA_005843825.1 Chlorobium sp. | reverse complement strand
TTCAGTAATGCCAAGCGCCTTGGCGGTTTTTCGTTTGTTTCCTTCACAAATTTCAAGTGCATCTGCAATGGATTTTTTCTCTATGTCATCCAGGGAGAGGAGAACCTCGGCCTCATTTGAAAGGTTCTTTTCTTCTGATACACGGCTCAACCCTGTATTGACTGGCCCGGAGATTACTGAGGTATCAGGCAGAAGAAGCGGGAGGTGAGGCCTTGTTTGAATGAGATGCTGCAGAAGCTGGCGGATATCACTTACTTCCTGACGAAGCTGAATGATATTGCTGTATATGATCTGGAGTTCGTTTTTCTCTGATTTTGAAGGATCATGAACAAGGCTTTTATAGCGGTTTCGCTGAACCAGATGTTTTTCAAGAATCTCCGGGGTGATGTATTTTCCTTTTTCAAGGACCAGAAGTGATTCTATAAGATTTCTCAGTTCTCTGACATTTCCCGGCCACGCATAGCGCATAAGCATTTCGCCAGCTTCGGGGCTGAAACCTTCAAAGACGATTTTATGCTTGCGCTCAAACTCGTGAACAAAATTTTCAGCAAGCAGGAGAATGTCCTGGCCTCTTTCCCTGAGTGGGGGAATCTGCAGCTCAACACTCCGAAGGCGATAAAAGAGGTCTTCCCTGAAATTTTTTTCAGCGACAGCCTGATACATATTTTTGTTTGTAGCGGCAATAATGCGCGCGTCGGAGTAGATGGTTTCCGATGATCCAACCCGCTGAAACTCTCCGGTTTCAATAACCCTGAGAAATTTTACCTGGGTTTCAAGAGGCATTTCACCGATCTCATCAAGAAAAATCGTCCCTCTGTCTGCAGATTCAAAGTACCCTTTTCTGCTTTGAACAGCTCCCGTAAAGGCCCCTTTTTCATGGCCGAAAAGTTCTGATTCCAGAATGCCGGCAGGAATGGCTCCACAATTGACAGGGATAAAGCTTTTATCAGCCCGAAGGCTGTTGGCATGGATGTATCGAGCCAGCACTTCCTTGCCGGATCCTGTTTCTCCAATAATCAGGACAGTAATATCGGTTTCTGCCACCTGGAGAGCCAGTTGTTTGAGCTGGGATATCAGGACGGATTGTCCAATTATTTTAGTCTCTCGTTTCATCAGGTTTTTCTGCCTAACATTCAAAGCTTTCAGCAGTTATATGGATGGAACTACAATTGCCCTGACCGGCAGTTCTTTTGCTGCAGCCGAAGCCTCCTCTTTTGACGCAAAGTGCGTTTTCAGCAGCACTTTATACATCTGGCCTTTTTGGACGATTTCTACAGAAGCGGACCGGGAGATTTTTTTTGCAAGAACTTCGGCATTCTGGCGGCTTTCAAAACTTCCGAACTGCAGTGTTGACGTTGTTGGCCCTGCAATGACTTTCTGCTCTTTCGATGCAGCAGGAGTAGTCGTTTGTGGTTTTGACGAATGCTTCGTTGTGTCCTCTTTCAGCGCAGAATGATGCTGTATAGTCGAGCGAGGCCTGGTCGAATGTTTCGTAGAATCATCAGTCACAAAGGAGGGTTGCTGCTGAGCTGAAGCCGGTGGAGCATTCAATTGGGTATTGATGGACTGTTGCGATGTGTCCGCCTTGATAACTATCCGTTGAGGTTTTATTGACGATAACGGAATGGAACCATTCTGTATCGCTGATGTACCGTTAAGAACAAGATTGTAGGCGGCTATTCGTGATGTGCTGAGTTTATCCAGCGCTGGATCAGGATATTCCCTCAACTGTTTCTGGAAAAGCATAACTGCCTGAGGGCCGTCTTCACAGAGCAGAGCTTCCAGAATTGTTTTTTCAGAAGGAATGGTAACTTTCTGCCGGATACTCTCTAACAGATAAACCTTATCGTCAGCGACATCCTGTTGTATCTCTTGAGCATAGGAGTGTTCTTCGGCAGCATGGAGAACCTGAGGGCAAAGAAGCCCGATGGAAAGCGCCGCAGAGAGCAGTGTGCTGTTTCTGCGAATAAAGAAGAGCGTCTTGTCAGAAAGCATGGGCTTGCGGTGAATGTTAATTATCTCGGGTTATGGTCATTTGAGCCAAACTACTTATAAAAAAAGAAGCTGCCATCAAAATACGATATGCTTTTAAGACTTCCGTCACTATTGTCCATTGAGTTTTTAATAATAGCGCGTTGTATCCTGATTAAGTGCAAATCATTTTTCCGGCGGTGATGGGTAGTCACTGCATTAATTTCGTTTTTAAGCTTTTTTTAAGTTTTAATTAGTTTTCGCTTAAGCTTTGATGTGCTAAAATAATAATTGTTAATCGGACGGACCTGGAGTTGTGAACATCTCTTCGAACAGGTCACCTTCTAACGGATTTTGCTTTCAGATTTTTGGTTGTGTTGTGTTGTGTGGAAGAGGCATGTTTTCAATCCCTGGAAATTTTTTTCCCCGGTGAGAAGACATGCCTCTTTTTTTTATACTGAAAACATGTTGCCATAAGAGTTAGTTAGTCCCTCCCTGAAAATCAGACGTAAAGTCGTATCTTCCATTCTTGATTTCAAGTTCATGCTTTTTCTCCCTTTTTCGTTTGTGGGTATGCCAAAATTATCTCTATAAAATTAATTGCATTCTATGCCTCCTTTGTCAGTTAAATCTTTTGCAAAGATCAATCTCGGACTTCTTATCACCGGTAAGCGGGAAGATGGCTACCATACTCTTGAGACAATTTTTGCTCCAATCAACTGGTATGATGTAATCGAATTTTCCGACTCCGGGGTTATTTCGATGAGCTGTTCCAATGTAACCCTGCCGATTGACGACAACAATCTCTGCATCAGGGCGGCTAAAGCTTTGCAGCAGTTTGCCGGAATCAGCCGGGGGGTTACTATGAAGCTCCATAAACAGGTCCCTTTCGGAGCAGGGCTTGGTGGCGGAAGCAGTGATGCGGCAACGGTTCTCAGGGTTCTCAATGATCTCTGGCAGGTCAATGCTTCTTCATCCGATCTGCATGCACTTGCTGTGGCCCTTGGCGCAGATGTTCCCTATTTTCTTGAAATAAAGGGTCTGGCTTATGCAAAAGGTATCGGCGATGATCTTGATGATCTTGGTTTTACTCTTCCATATTATGTAATCACGGTTTTTCCTGAAGAACACATCTCAACGGTATGGGCGTACAAAAATTTTTATCGGCGCTTTGATCGTCAACTTCCTGATCTGAAAGCAAGCGTCTCAGCGCTTTGTCTTTCCGGACATAAAGATGTATTACCGGTTTTTGAGAATGACTTTGAACCCGCTGTTTTCGATCAGTTTCCTGCTGTTCGCCAGGTCAAGTCGACCCTCCTTGATGCAGGCTCTCTTTTTGCCTCTCTTTCCGGCAGCGGTTCTGCCGTTTTCGGACTGTTTGAGAGGGAGGATGAGGCGGCAGCTGCAATGAAGCTTCTGCCCCAGGCGTACAGAGTGAGCCTGACACCTCCGGGTTTTTCGATGGAACAATACACGGCAATGGCTTAGCACGTGCCAGATGCAATGCTGTATGTAAACAAAATGACCTCATATTGTACTGTGAGGTCATTTTTTTATATGAAATAAGTATATTATTAGTAAGCCTTATAACTAGTAGAATTATTTCAGCCACCATTAAGCACATTGAACGAATGAAAAAGCATCTTTCACTTCTTTCAGGCGTTGTTCTTTCGTTGGGACTGTTGACAACTCCCGCACATGCAGATAATCTATATATAAGCGGCAATGTTGGATGGGCACTGTCAAATGATCTCAACATCAAGGATTCCAATGGCAGCACAATAGCAAAACAATCCCTCAAAACAGGTATTAATATTGAGGGAGCTCTTGGTTCCAGATTTGATAATTTCAGGCTTGAAGGAGAAGTGGCTTATAACCCGAGGGATATAGACGGTGTAGCTAAGAGCAATGTACATATAGCTTCTTTTCTTGCTAACGGCTATTATGATTTCACCACAGAAGGCATTCAGCCATATCTTTCTGCCGGAATTGGTCTTGGTTGGCAAACCAATGATATAATCGTTGCAGGGACGAAGTATAGCGGACGTCTTGTAAAATTAGCCTATCAGTTGGGTGCTGGTGTTGCCGTTCCAATCAGCAAGTCTGTCCTGATTGATGCCCGTTACCGTTATTTTGGCATGCCGTCAATTACTGAAGGAAACGCAATTACCTATACCCCCACCAGCAACTCATTTCTGCTGGGGCTTAGAGTCGGCATCTGAAATAGTTATTGCTGGTTATTGGGCTGTTTGATGATGTCGTTCAGTTCTGCCCCGATGAGGCGGAGATCTTCGTCGAGAAAATGGGAGGAGTGCAGACGGGCACGTTTGACTTCGCTGAAATTAAGGACTGAATCCATTGTTTGCGGCTTGAAAAGCGGGGCAGCAGCAAGAAGTGCGCCATCAGGTCCGGTAAGTGATGAGTTGCCCCAGTAGGTGAAACTGTCTTCATTGCCCACACGGTTTACACAGGCGACATAACTGCTGAACAAAAATGCATACGTGGTGGCAATCGTCTGCCACTGGGTTACAATTGCCGGATTTCCCTGTCCGGGCGACATGCGCAGAGGGCTCGACATGAGCACGAAGAGCAGTTTCGCTCCCTGATGTGCCAGCAGGTAAGGAACTGATACATGCCAGAAATCCTCACAGATTGCCACACCGATACGGCCAAGCTTTTTTGAATTTACGGCCTTGATCTGCTGACCGGCTGAAAAATATCGCAGCTCTTCAAACATACCGTAGGTCGGCAGGTAGATTTTACGATGGATACTGCGCCCGATCCCTTCTTCAAACATGAATGCTGCGTTATAGACACCGTAATCGTTGCTCAATTCAATGCCCCCGCAGATAATGCAGATTTTCCGGCTGAGCTCCCGGAGTGGATCAAGCCTGGAGTCTTCGATATGCATGGCAATATCCTGTGCTGCATCCTGAACATTGTATCCGGTCAGGGAGAGTTCAGGGAAAGCTATGGCATCAGCGCCCTCCTTGATAGCCTTCTCGATAAGGGTGCAGTGCTGTGCAAGATTTTCATCGAAATTGGCAAGAGTGCAATCGATCTGGGCAATACGCAGTTTCGCGGTCAGCATCCTTTTTCTGTTTTAATGATAGGGATAGAAAAGATAGAAGGTACATGAAAGAAAGGCAAGAATCCACATTCCGGAGCGAACCTCTCTCACTCTTCCGGTGAAGAGTTTAAGAACAACATAGGCAATAAATCCCGCGGTGATACCGACCCCTATATTAAAGGTGAAGATCATGAGAACAATAGTAAGAAAAGCCGGCAAAAGTTCGCTGTAATCATCGAAATTGAATTTAGTTACCGACTGCATCATGAACATGCCTACAACAACCAGTGCCGGTCCGTAGGCATAGGGAGGAACAATGGTAAGAATCGGGGCAAAAAACAGGGCGAGAGCAAAAAAGGCAGCAACAACAAGCGCTGTAAATCCTGTTTTTCCACCTTGTTCAATACCGGCTGCCGACTCAATATAGACGCCGGCCGTAGTGGTTCCGAACAGAGATGCGACAATGGTTGAAAGCGCATCGACCAGCATCGGCTTTTCTATTTCCGGCAGGTTGTCCTCATCATCAAGCAGATTAGCCCGTGACGATAAACCAAATAGAGTCCCCATGGTATCAACAAAATCCATCACCAGCACACTGGTTATGACGCCGGCAAATCCCCAGGTCAATGCTCCCTGAACATTGATTTTCATAAAAATCGGTTCAATGGACGGCGGCATACTGAATACCGTTGCAGGAAGCGGAACGAGGCCTGTCATAAGAAAGGCGGCCGTTGTGACGGCCATACCCGCCAGAATAGCGCCTGTAACCCTCTGGATGAGAAGTACGGCGGTTATGAGAAGTCCACCGAGGCTCAGGAGAACCGGAAGTTTTGCAATATTGGCAAGTTGGACGGGTGCTCCTGGAACACCGAGAGTGATAAGTCCCATGTCGTTGAGGCCGAGAAAAGCGAGAAAAAGCCCGATTCCAACCGAAAAGCTATGCTTAAGTGTTCCTGGAATTGCTTTGGCCAGCCATTGACGAAGCCCTCCAAGAGTAATAATGGTGAAAAGAACGCCGCTGATAAATATGGCCGCCATGGCCGTCTGCCATGAATATCCGAGCGTGTGAACAACCGTATAGGCAATAAATGCATTTTCGCCCATGTAGGGAGCAACGGCGAAAGGTCGTTTGGCATAGACTCCCATCAGGAGTGTCCCGAAGATCGAAGTGAGAATGGTCGCCGTCATTGAGGCATCTTTAGGAATGCCTGCCGCTGCAAGAATGGCAGGATTGACTATGATGATGTATGAAAGCGTAAAAAATGTAGTTATGCCGGCAAGTGTTTCCTGCCGATAACTGGTGCCGTGCTTCTCAAAGTTAAAGTAGGATTGCATAGCGTTCACATGTTGTGGTAACAGGCTCCTCTGAAACAAGATAATCATAAAGAGTGAATTCGGGGAGGCGTAAATGCTAAAAGGTTGAGGATGGATGGATCAACCAGCCGTAAGGAGTCTCTTTTGAGCGCTCTTATTTTATTGAAGTAACTTATTCGTTATTTTCCTGTCATTTGAAAAACGTTTCAAGTCATTCATCAAAAGGATCATGCAATGGAGGCAGTTGATCTCAAGAAGGAGTTGAAACCCCTTTATCAGCCATCAGCAAAAGAGGTTGTTGTGGTCGATGTACCGGCTATGAATTTTCTTATGGTCGATGGCCAGGGCGATCCGAATGCTTCACAGCCGTTCCCCGATGCAATCGAGGCGTTGTTTTCTGTAGCTTATACGGTGAAGTTCATGATCAAAAAGGGGGCTTTGGCAATTGACTATGGAGTTATGCCATTGGAAGGCCTCTGGTGGGCTGACGATATGACGAAATTCTCTCAGGAAGACAAGTCCAACTGGAAATGGACAGTAATGATCATGCAGCCCTCATTTGTAACTCGCGAAATTATTGAGGATGCTATCGTGGAAGTGAAAAAGAAAAAAAATCCGTCATCTCTTTCCAGCGTGCGTTTTGAAACCTTTTCTGAGGGCAGGTGCGCACAGATTATGCATATAGGTCCATTCTCTGAAGAGGGCCCCACAATCCTGAAGGTGCATCAGTTTATTGACACCGTAAGCCATCGAAGAGGAAAGCATCATGAAATTTATATGAGTGATATTCGTAGAGCTCACCCTTCAAAATGGAAAACCATAGTCCGTCAGCCAATGCATTGATGGAAATAAGAGCATTGTTGTTATAAGCAACTCAATACATTTCAAGGGAGGAAAATATGGCCTATATCATTACTGTTGAACACCTCACTGCTATTGCCGGCAAATCAACCCCGTTGTTCCCGGGTCTTGCGGAGTGGATGAACAAAACCTGCCCGCTCTATGATATCGATACACCGCATGAGTACGCTCATTTTCTTGCACAGGCCTGTCATGAAACCGATCATTTCAAGACGTTGCGTGAATACGCCTCTGGTAAGGGATACGAGAACAGAGCTGATCTGGGTAACACCAATCCGGGTGATGGAGTCAAGTTCAAAGGTCGTGGGATTTTCCAGACAACAGGACGAAGCAACTACCTGCAGCTCGGAATCAAGAAGGGGCGCATGGATCTGTTTATCAAAACTCCAGAGCTTCTTGAGCAGCCTGAATATGCGGTCTGGAGCGCTTGCGAGTACTGGAAAACCCGTGGTCTCAACGATGCCGCTAATCATGCTGACGGCGATATCCTGAAGAAAAAATACAAAGGGAACATTATCAACGTCTCACCTGTTGAGTTTATCAGCATCACAATCAATGGCGGCTATAATGGCATGGAAGAGCGCAAGAAGTTCTATGCTTTGGCGAAGAGTGTTTTGATATAGGCCTTTTGGTGCCGTCGTAATTATTTTATTGTGAGAAACAGATCATTCGTTTATATTGGACTAAATAAATCCTATATCAATCTTTTAAACAATTACATTAGGGAGAAATTACAATGAGTGTTCTAGTTGGCCGGAAGGCACCGGATTTTGATGTGGCAGCAGTAGTTAAAGGATCACAGTTTGTTGATTCAGTAAAACTGTCTGATTTTAAGGGCAAGTATGTTGTGCTGTTTTTTTATCCTCTTGATTTTACCTTTGTCTGCCCGACAGAGCTGCATGCATTTCAGGATAAGCTTGCGGAGTTCAGTAAAAGGAATGTTGAGCTGCTTGGCTGTTCGGTCGATTCCAAATTTTCTCATTTTGCATGGCTCACCACTCCGAGAAACCGCGGTGGCATAGAGGGCGTTACATATACGCTTCTTTCTGATATTAACAAAACTGTTTCAGCTGATTATGATGTGCTTCTTGAGGGTGCTGGTATTGCACTGAGAGGTTTGTTCCTGATAGATAAAGAGGGAGTTGTCCGCCATCAGGTGGTCAATGATCTTCCGCTTGGCCGCAATGTGGATGAGGTGCTCCGGCTTGTTGATGCTCTTCAGTTTACCGAGCAGTTCGGTGAAGTCTGCCCTGCAAACTGGAACAAGGGCGATAAGACAATGAAGCCGACTGATGAGGGCCTGAAAGAGTTTTTCAAGGAAAATTAAGATCTTGTTCTTGTTATTCTGATCAAAAATCCCCCGTTTTTTCGTGAAAAGCGGGGGATTTTTTTATTGAAGTTCAGTAGGCTTTCGCAAAAACCGCTTTTCTCGCGGCGGCTTTTCCTGAATAGATACAGGTACCGGGTACATCGATTCCGTAACGGGCAATATACTCGGCTTCTTCAGGCAATACCCTGATGGTGGCTTTTGTTTCTTCCTTGATTTTTGCCTCTGTTTCTGCTGTGCCGTCCCAGTGGGCGATCACAAATCCCTTTTCAACAGCACTCTTGAACTCCTCATAACTCTTGACTTCAAAGGTGTTCTCATTGCGGAACTGCAATGCTTTGTCGAACATGCTCTGCTGAATGGAGTTCAGGATTTCCTGAACAGTGACTGGAAGCGTCTCGTCAAGCGTCAGTTCGGTTTTTTCGAGTGTATCTCTCCGTGCTGCAATACAGATGTTGTTCTCGATATCTCTTGGTCCCAGTTCAATGCGGATCGGGATGCCCTGCAGCTCATATTCTGCAAATTTCCAACCTGGCGAGTTCTGTTCGCTGCTGTCCACAAAAGCCGGTATTCCGCTTTTTTTCAGAGAGTCGGCAATTGCATCTGCCCGGGCAATAACAGCGGCTTTGTCACCCCTGAGGATCGGTATAATGACTACCTGACGTGAGGCAAGTTTTGGCGGAAGAACCAGACCGCGGTCGTCCGAATGAGCCATGATCAAGGCTCCGATCAGTCTTGTAGAAACGCCCCAGCTTGTCGCCCAGACATAGTCGAGTTTTCCCTCTTTTGTCTGAAATTGACAGTCAAATGCCTTTGCGAAGTTCTGGCCGAGATTATGGGATGTGCCTGACTGGAGTGCTTTGGTATCCTGCATCATCGCTTCAATGCAGTATGTTTCCACTGCACCTGCAAATTTTTCACTGTCGGTTTTTCTGCCCATAATAACCGGCAGGGCCATATACTCTTCAGCAAATGTCTTATAGACATTGATCATGCGAAGCACCTCTTCCTGCGACTCTTCAGGAGTTTCATGGGCGGTATGACCTTCCTGCCATAAAAACTCGGTGGTTCTTAAAAAGAGGCGGGTGCGCATCTCCCAGCGTACGACGTTAGCCCACTGGTTGATCAGAATCGGCAGGTCACGGTATGACTGTATCCACTTTTTATAGGAAGACCAGATGATGGTTTCAGAGGTAGGTCGGACATAGAGTTTTTCAGCGAGTTCCTCGCCTCCGCCGTGTGTGACCACAGCACATTCAGGGGCAAACCCTTCAATATGTTCCGCTTCCTTTGCAATAAAGCTTGCGGGAATGAAGAGCGGGAAGTAGGCATTGACATGCCCCGTCTCCTTGAACATCCTGTCAAGGGCGGCCTGCATTTTTTCCCATATCGCATAACCGTTAGGGCGTATAACCATGCATCCCCGTACATCGGCATAATCAGCAAGTTTTGCGGAGCGTACAAGGTCAATATACCACTGGGAATAGTCCTCTTTTCTTGAAGTGATTTTATCTGCCACGATTTTGGTGTAAATAACTGTTATTAAATAAGATCAGGTTGGCAAAATATACAACCTACTTTTCGAACTTTTTCATTTTTTCCATTAAGGTTTTCAGGTGTTCTTTCTCCTTGTTTCCAAGTGGTTTCTGATTGTTGGTTACTTTCTGATATCCATCCGGAATATTGAAAACTGATGGAGAAAGTGCTTTTGGCCGGATTTGCATGATTTCCATGTCGTACTTGCCGTTATCGTTATATTGAACAAGTTTTACAGGAAATCCTTCAATGCCCGCATTGTTGAGCGTTTTTGAAAGTGACGTGTTTGAGAGCCGGGGGTTTTGCGTCTGAAGGATCCTGAATGTTGAAAAATTACCAAGATCGCGAGTGACCCAGAGCTCAAGTTTTTCGGTGCTGCTGGTCAGGCTGATGTGTTCACAGTTGTAGCCTTTAATAGTTTGTTTACCGATTTTTGTAAGCTTGTAGTTGCTGTCGAAATTGAGCAGCATTGCCTGTTCAGCAGCAGTTTTAAGATTGAGAACGGTGTAATTTTTAGCCTGATGGTTGATAACGTAAGCCTGGTCCGGCTGCGAGGCTTTTGTGATGACGCTTGTTTTTAAAACCTCTGGGATTTTATCCATCTGCATGGCCATATCCATGCGTTGAACATCGTTTCCAAAGTAGTAGGTAATTTCAGCAGAGCCGTTCGGCATTTTCATGATCATCGCCATAATGCCGGTAAATTTCGAAGCTGCTGATGCAGTGTTTCCGGTAACTGAAAGAAGAAGCATACAAAGCGATAGCAGAACTTGTTTCATCGTGGCATTGCTCATGACATCAGGGAATATGGTCGGTTTGGTTCAAATCGTTTATACTCAAAGAATTTTAATGTACTATTTGTAAAGTTGCGTGAAGGAATTTTTTTAATATCACCATCCCTTGTAATGGTGTGCGAAGTGAACGTTTGTTTTAACAGAAATAAATGCAGGAAGTGAAACAGTGGCAGGTTGTTGAACTGCTGAAGACTACTACCGGTTATTTTGAGGCAAAAGCTGTTGACGAGCCGCGAATCAGCTCGGAACTTCTTCTTGGACATGTCCTCGGCGAGAGCCGCCTGCAGCTCTATCTGCATCACAACAGGCCGGTTTTTCAGGAAGAGCTTGACCGTTTCAGAGGGTTTTGCCGCCAAAGGGTTGATGGCCGTCCTGTTCAGTACATTATTGGAGAACAGTACTTTTACGGATTGCAGTTCACGGTTGATGAGCGGGTTCTTATTCCCCGCCCCGAAACCGAACTTTTGGTCGAGCATGCCTTTGAATCACTGGGCATGACTGGCCGTGGTGGATCCAGTGAAGCAAATATTCTTGATATTGGTACAGGAAGCGGGTGCATTGCCGTTACCATGGCAAAGCTTTGTCCGTCGCTGAGGGTTACCGCTGTCGATTGCTCACTTGATGCTCTTGATGTTGCACGCGCGAATGCTGCAAACAATGATGTTGAGTCCCGGATAGAATTCCTTTCGGCCAATATGTTCGATGAGTCGTTTGCATCGTTATTACCGGCGAATACCTTTGATCTGATTGTCTCAAATCCGCCTTATATCCAGGATTCGGAGTGGGAGGGTCTTCAGCGCGAGGTCAAGCAGTATGAGCCAAGGATTGCGCTGACGAGCCCTCAGGGAAGTGAGTGCTATGTTGCAATTGTCACAAAAGCCAAAAAACTTCTTGTTCCGGGCGGAAAGCTTTGTTTTGAACTGCATGCAGATGCCGGCACTTCGGTCTCGGAACTTATGGCCGCTGAGGGGTTTTCCGCAATAACAGTCTATAAGGATTATTCCGGACTTGACAGGGTTATTTCCGGAGTTTTTCCGATTGGAAATTAACTTGCGTTCAGTTTTGTTGTTAAGAAGGCAGGGCTGTTTTTTTCGTAAAACGTCATTGCGGAGCTATATTACACCGCTCTTGTTATAATTAACATAACAGAGGGTGCGAAAAAGATTAGTTTTTTTAAATTCACCTGTTTGCTTCCTCCTGTAATTTAGTGCAATCGAAGGGGTGTACGTTGATGGATTCTCGTGATCTGACTTTGAGAGAACGGCAGGTACTGGGTATTATTATCCAGTCTTATGTTGTGACAGCCGCACCGGTAGGCTCAAGGTATATCGCCAAAAATTATAATCTTGGCCTTTCTGACGCCACGATCCGCAATGTCATGGCCGTACTGGAAGATGAAGGTTATATCAACCAGCCGCACACTTCAGCAGGAAGAACTCCGACCGATAAGGGCTACCGTTATTATGTCGATCTTATTATGACCTTCCAGTCTCTCGATGATAAAGAGAAAAAGAGGATTGAGGCGAATATTGGTCAAATCAGTATAGATCGTAAAGGAACATCATCTGATGTCCTGCTTTCAGCAGCAAAAGTTTTAGGGACTATATCACGGCAGTTGAGTGTTGTGTTGTCGCCGACACTATCGAATGCGATTTTTGAAAAGCTCGACATGGTTCTGTTAAGCTCGACACGGATGATGGTTATTCTCTCCATACAGTCGTTGTTTGTCAAAACTATTGTTATGGAGCTTGATATTGAGGTTTCCCGTCAGACAGTTGATGAGGTTGTTGATGTTCTCAATCAGCGACTTTCAGGATTGACACTCTCAGAGATACGCCGTACCATAAGCCGGCGTCTTTCTGACAGCATGTGTGATAATGCGCTTAAAAATCTTATTGTGCGTTCTGCCGGAAATCTTTTTGATGAGTCGCCTATTTTTGAACGCCTCTATATTTCCGGTACCGAGTACATTGTTGACCAGCCTGAGTTTAAGCAGCCGGACAAGGTTCGTGATCTTATCACCATGATTGAAGATAAGTTCAGTATGGCAAAGCTTGTCGGGCATAGCGCGTCATCCTCTGACCAGACCGTTCGCTCCGCTGTCCGGGATATTACAATCAATATCGGCAAAGAGAACAGTGAGAGGCAGGCGGAGGATCTGACTATTGTATCCACACCCTATTATGTTGGAAATATGGTTGGAAAAATTGGAATTTTTGGACCGAAAAGAATGGATTACGAGTACGCAGTCCGCGTTCTCAACTATATGGCTGACAGCCTTTCAGCGACGCTGTCGGATGTTAACTAAACAGATAATGTAAGTTATGACAAAGAAAGTATTGGATGGAAAGGAGCGTGGTGCAGAACATTTAGAGGATAGAGAGAAAAAGGATGTTCAGGAACCCTCAGCAGTGCAGGAAGATTCATTGCAGGGAGCTGAGTCTTCTCAATCGAAAATAGCTGAGCTTGAAATTGAAGTGCTGAAGCATAAAGAGCAGAGCGACAAGTATCGTGATGAGTTACTTCGAAAAGCTGCGGATTTTGAGAATTTCAGGAAACAGAAGGAACGCGAGTCAATGATGGCCTCTTCCAGGGCTCTTGAGAATATTATCAGGGAACTGCTTCCTGTTGTTGATGATGTCAAAAGGGTTCTGCAGCATGCTCCGCTTAATGCTGAAACATCAGCTGAAGCCCGCCCCTATATCGAGGGGGTTGAGCTTGTGAAAAAAAGTCTTGAGAAATGGCTTGATCATAAAGGGGTTAAAGCCATAGAATCAAAAGGAATGAAGCTGGATGTGAATTTCCATGAAGCCATTTCCCAGATCGATCAGCCCGATGCCGAACCGGATACTATCATTGATGAGTACCAGACAGGGTACCTGCTTGGAGATAAGGTTATCCGGCATGCGAAGGTTATCGTGGCGAAATAGCGCAGTACGTTTTTTAATAGTGAACAATAGACAAGCAAATTTGTTGGTGGTATTATGAAGAAAGAATATTACGAGGTTCTTGGTGTCAGCCGTACGGCCACCAAGGACGAAATAAAAAAGGCATACAGGAAGCTGGCTCTGCAGTTTCATCCCGATAAAAATCCTGATAACAAGGATGCTGAAGAGCATTTCAAAGAGGTGAACGAAGCTTACGAAGTGCTCAGTAATGATGATAAACGTCGTCGGTACGATCAGTTCGGACATGCTGGTGTCGGTTCTTCGGCTGCTTCCGGTGGAGGCGGTCAGTATGGAGGCGGTGCTTCTGATTTAAACGATATTTTCAGTGCATTCAACGATATGTTCAGCGGGGGTAAATCCCGCGGAGGCGGCTCTCCTTTCGGCTTCGAAGAGGCTTTTGGAGGCGGAGGCAGAAGAGGGCGTGCATCAAGCGGCATTCCAGGAACAGATCTGAAAATTCGTCTCAAGTTAACCCTTGAAGAGATTGCTAAAGGGGTTGAAAAAACATTGAAGATTAAAAAGCAGGTTACATGCCCGGAGTGTAACGGCAGTGGCTCTAAATCAGGAGCTACAGAAAACTGTCAGACCTGTCATGGAAGCGGGGAGGTACGTCAGGCCTCAAAAACGATGTTCGGCCAGTTTGTCAATATTGCAGCATGTCCGACGTGCGGAGGTGAAGGCAGGATAATCAAGGATCGTTGCACCTCATGCTATGGTGAAGGGATTAAACTTGGTGAGGTGACCGTGAAAGTTACCGTTCCTTCGGGCGTTGAGGATGGAAATTATCTCACCTTGCGCGGTCAGGGTAATTCCGGCCCGAGGGGTGGAGTTGCCGGAGATCTGCTTGTCGTGATTGAGGAAATCCCTCACGAGCTTTTTTCACGTCATGGTGACGATGTGGTTTATTCACTTGCTGTAAGTTTTCCTGACCTTGTGCTTGGTACAAAAGTTGAAGTGCCTACACTTGACGGAGCAGTCAAGCTGACTATCCCGCCATCAACCCAGCCGGAAACAATGCTCCGTATTGCAGGTCACGGGATCGGCCATCTGCGTGGATCGTCAAGAGGCGACCAGTATGTGAAAGTCAATGTCTATGTCCCTAAAGATCTTTCGCATCAGGACAAGGAACTTCTGAAGGATCTCAAGAAATCCTCCGGGATTTCCCCAACGGCGCATAATGATAAAGATGCCAAGGGCTTTTTTGAAAAAGCCCGGGATATTTTTTCATAAGGCGTTTAAAAATGTTTTTATACAAAAGAAAAGGCCGGTTTTATAACCGGCCTTTTCTTTTGCTATTTCTGCAACCCACTGTCGAGTCAAGCTTGTTACCAGTTTGCAACCAGCTTTACCTCTTCTTCTTCGTCTTCACTATCAGTAGGGTTTAACTCTGCCTGAATTTTTGAAATCACGTCCACAATATTAACTACAACATCTTTGTTGAACACAGTCGGCATCAAGTTGTCACGAGTCGGCTCGATGGAGTGTGCTATTGAAGCAGCTACTGCCAATTTGATTTCAGGTGTAACTTTTCTAACTCCAGCTGTAAACAACCCCTTGAACAAGCCAGGGAATACCAGGGCATTATTAACCTGATTGGGGAGATCTGATCTACCTGTGCCGACAACGCTGGCTCCGGCTTCATAAGCAAGATCAGGCATGATTTCCGGCTGCGGATTGGCCATGGCAAAGATAAACGGTGCGCTGTTCATCCCTTTAATCATCTCCTGAGTGACGATATTTCCTATTGAGACACCGACAAAGACATCTGCCCCGGCCATTGTACTCTGCAAATCACCGCTATGCTTTGTTTTATTGCTCATTTCAGCAATCTTTTGTTTCATCGAATTCATGCCTGGGCGACCATCATAAATAGCTCCCTGAGTATCAACCAGCACAACTTCTTTCACATGAGCCTGAATTAACAGTTTCGCAATAGCAATGCCTGCCGCACCCGCACCGTTAATGACCACATGCAGATCTGTGATATCCCGTCCGGTTATTCTGCATGCATTGATGATTGCTGCCAGGGTAACAATAGCGGTTCCATCCTGGTCATCATGAAAAACAGGGATTGAGAGCTCGTTTTCAAGCCGTTCGAAAATTTCAAAACATCTTGGAGCTGAAATATCTTCGAGATTAATGCCTGCAAAACTTGGTTCAATAAGCTTGCAGAATGTAATAATATCCTCGACGTCGGTAGAGTTGATGCACAGTGGAATAGCGTCAATGCCGGCAAACTCCTTGAAGATTATTGACTTGCCTTCCATTACCGGCATCGCAGCTTCCGGGCCAAGATCACCGAGGCCCAGAATGGCAGTTCCATCAGTAACAATAGCTACCTGATTGGCTCGATTGGTTAGCGTATAAGATTTTTGTTTATCCAGACCGATTTCAGTGCATACGGCTGCAACGCCCGGGGTATAAGCCAAAGATAAATCGAGAGCAGTTTTTATGCTGACTTTGGATCTGATTTCAATTTTACCACGCGCTTTCTGATGTAATTCAATTGATTGCTTTGAATAATTCATATAATTATTTTAAGTCCATACTATTATGAACAGCTGGTTATGATACAATGAGATTGTCAAACTGATGAGGAATTTCGGAGAGCAGCCTACAGGGAGACAATGCGATTAAAAGTGATTCAATATATATTTTAATTGCTAGGTACGATCAAAATACTTTCAAATAATACTTTTTGAAAAAAAACAGCCATGCATTGTTCGTTGATGCATGGCCGGTATCGTGTTATGTCATCTCATTTTTTATAGGCAGCATCGAGTTCATGAACATATTTTGCTATTACCGTCGGGTCTGAAATCTGGTCGGGCGCAAAAATTCTTTCAGCAAGAATTGTATTGTTGACCAGGTTCATTTTCAGCTGCGGCAGGTAGAGCAGGTTTGCCATCAGTTCAGGACTGCCGCAGGTGAGAAAAAGCGCAACTTTTTTCCCCGCCAGATACTGTTTAAGGTTGCTTTGCACCAAAGCACCCAGCAGCTGTGACGACACAAGCAGATAGTAGATAGGGGCACCCATGATCACAACATCAAAATCCTTGACGAAGCTGTAATCTCCAGTGGTCTTGCATCTTGCTTTTTCGACATAAGCTCCGGTTTTCGCGAGCTCCAGGCCAATCGAATCGATGAGTCTGTCGGTTGATCCGCCTGCAGTTTTACTGTCGAACAGGATAATCGCTCTCATGGGTTTTGCTGAGGTATGTGTCATAAGAAAAAATGGTTGCAGTGAAACGGCGGACTGGATTTACAGGAGTGTAAAGGATAAAATAAGGTAAAAAAGTCAAAAAAAAAGCGCTCTGTAAGAGCGCTCTTTTTTTGACATAGGCTTTATTAAAAAGCTTCTTATACAAACTTCGAGTAGATGTCAAGAAGATCGGTTACTCTTGTAGAGTATCCAAGCTCGTTGTCATACCAGCCAACAACCTTGACCAGGTTGCCTGAGCTCATTGTAAGCAGTGAATCAAAAATACAGGAGTGCGGATTGCCGACGATGTCCTGTGAAACGATAGGATCTTCACAGTATTCGAGAAATCCCTTCATTGGTCCTTCTGATGCTGTTTTGATTGCTGCGTTAACCTCCGCTTTTGTTGCCGGACGTTTAAGAATTACAGTAAGATCAGTAAGAGAGCCGTCAGGAACCGGAACTCTCATGGCAAGGCCGTCAAGTTTACCGATCAGTTCAGGAATAACCTCGCCGATGGCTTTGGCTGCACCGGTGCTGGTCGGGATGATTGATAACGCAGCTGAACGTGCACGGCGGAGATCAGAGTGAGGAAGATCGAGGATGTTCTGGTCGTTCGTGTATGCATGAACGGTTGTCATGAATCCCTTTTCAATACCGAAGCAGTCCTCAAGTACTTTTGCCATTGGAGCAAGGCAGTTGGTGGTGCAGCTTGCGTTTGAAATAATCTCTTCCTTGCCGGTGATTGAGTCACCATTGACACCGAGAACAATGGTTGCGTCAATTTTATCTTTCGCCGGGGCTGAAATGATAACTTTTTTTGCGCCTGCAGTAATATGCTTGGCTGCAGCTTCTCTGGAAGTGAACAATCCGGTTGACTCAACAACAAGATCACATCCCAGTTCTTTCCATGGAAGTGATGCAGGGTCACGCTGTGCTGTAATGGTAATAACCTTGTCGTTGACGACGAGATTACTTCCATCAACACCAACCTCACCTTTGAACTTTTTGTGGGTGGAATCGTACTTGAGAAGATGTGCGAGGGTCTTTGGGTCGCATAGATCGTTGATTGCAACAATTTCATAATTCGGGTTG